>NZ_CP107766.1:8934669-9642004 GCF_036345115.1 Streptomyces griseorubiginosus | reverse complement strand
TGGCGCAGACGGTGCGGGCGTGGCATGAGGTCGGGCACAAGGGGCCGGCGGTGGCGGTGTGTTCGCTCCAGGACGATCCGGAGCTGTGGTCGTTGAGGGTGCGCTCTACGACGAATCCGGTCCAGTTGGCGCTGTGGCACGGCTCCGGGCCGGTGACCATCTATGCGACGTACGCCAGCTTGGGTGTTCTGGCGGAGGCGTTCGAGGGTGTCTACGGGCAGAAGCTTGATCCGCTAGACCTGGCGGTGGTTGATGAGGCGCACCGGACAAGTGGCTCGATGGGTAAGGCGTGGGCGGGCATCCACGACCAGAGTGTCATCCCGGCCTGTCGGCGGCTGTATCTGACGGCGACGCCGCGGATCTGGGAGGAGCGGCTCAGCCGGGAGGTTGCTGAGGGGGTGCGGGATCCGCTGCCGCGGGAGATGGCGGCATCCATGGACGACGAGAAGGTCTTCGGGCCCGTCTTGTACAAGCTCAGCTTGGCGTCGGCCGTCTCCCGGGGCCTGTTGGCGCGGTACCAGATCATTGTCCTGGAGCTGAAGGACCCGGTCGTCACGCCCGAGCGGCTGATGGGCGAGGAGCGGCACACGGAAGAGGTGCGCGGGCAGCGCCTTGGGGCGCTCCAGGCCGCTTTGCTGCACACGATGGCTGAGCACGGTTTGTCGACATGCATCACCTTCCACCATCGGACCATCGAGGCGCAGGCGTACGCGGAGGGCCTGGATCGGGTGGCTGCGAAGCTGCACGCGGATCAGCCCGAGACCTACCCGAAGCGGATCTGGGCCGACTGGCTGTGCGGCGAGCACGTCCCCGAGTACCGGCGGGAGGTCCTCGGCTCGTTCGGGTCGACGGCGCAGCGGGCTGTGCTCTCGAACTGCCGGGTCCTGGGCGAGGGTGTCGACATCCGCGTGGTGGATTCAGTGGCCCTCCTGGACCCCAAGGGAGCGCCGCACGACATCGTTCAAGCCATCGGCCGGGCACTCCGACAGAAGCCCGGGGAAGGCAAGCTCGCCTCCCTGATCGTGCCGGTCTTCCTCCAGCCGGGAGAGCAGCCTGAGGACATGTTCACCTCCGGCTCCTACCGGCCCCTGGTGAAAGTCCTGGAAGGACTGCGGGCTCACGATGAAGAAGCCGTCGAGTTGCTCGCCATTCCCCAGGAGCCTCAGAAGGACGTCGCCCAACCATCCGTGAACATCGGTGTCGCGCCTGAGGAAGGCGAAGCCGAATCCCGTCTCCTGCTCCGTTTTGCCGCCCCACGCGATCCAGTGATGGTCGCGGACTGGGTCTCCTTCAACGTCATCGACACCGAGCGCCAGGACTGGGCCCGCGGATGGGCAAAACTGAAGACATACGTCGAGCGGGTCGGGAACGCCCGCGTGCCTTACGGACACCGCGAAGGCGCGACACCGCTTGGGCAATGGGTGGCAGAGCAGCGGCGGGCCTTCTCGGCTGGGGAGATGAGCGGGCTGCGTGCCCGCCGGCTCGAGCAGCTCGGCATGGTCTGGAGCGTTGCTGACGAGCGCTTCCAGGAGAATCTGGAGGCTGCAAAGGCGTACTACGAAGACCACTGGACCCTCTGCGCTCCCAGGTCCGCAGGGATGCTGGACCGGCCGGTAGGGCAGTGGCTGAGCAACCTGCGCCGCGCGGGCGCGCTGGACGGGCACCCAGAGTGGGAGACCGCGCTCAAGGAGATCGACCCCGACTGGAACCCGCAATGGCCGGCGGACTGGCAACGCCACTACGCCGCCCTGCGCGAGCTCGTGGCCGACGAAGACGGACAGGCTGGTGAGACCGAGGTGCTGCCCGGGTTCACGGTCCACGGCATGGACATCGGGAAATGGCTGGCCAAGCAGCGCAAGCCCCAGGTCTGGCAGGCCCTTCACGACGGGCAGCGCGAACGCTTGCAGCGGCTCGGCATCACGCCAATCGCCCCCGAGCCGGAAGCGCCCGCGAAACCGTCCACGGCGCCTCTGAGCGCCTTCGAGCGCGGCGTTGCGGCCCTTACGCAGTACAAGACCCGCACGGGCTCCGTGACCGTCCCACGGGGGCACGTAGAGCGGCTCGAGGACGGCACCGCAGTCCGACTCGGGGTATGGCGCAGCAACATGCGCAGCAGGCGAGACTCGCTGCCCGATACACGCCGCCAGCTGCTCACGGACCTCGGCCTGTTCGACTGAAGGGTCGGGTCAGTGGCCGGTCGACGCGCTGCACGGGCCTTCAGGCGCTGCTGAACGGGATACGGCTGGTGCACCTCGTCCCGCTTTGCTCAGGAAACCGGCTCGGGAACCTCACCCGGCCTGACCGGCACGATCTCGACACGGGTACAGCCCACGGCCTTGAGTTCGGTACGGCGACGCTTCGCGGAGCGTTTGTCGTACCCGCCGGCCGACGCCTGCGGGGCGCCGTCCGGGTCGGTCCACAGCAGGCCGTAGTGCTGCATCACGCTCGTCATGGAGATCACGCTTCCCCTCCCCCGACGACCGTAAGCACACCGCGCGAAGCGCACCGTGGACCCACTCGACCGCACTGGACGCGCTGGGGCTGAAATGGGCCCTTGGGGATAAGGAATGGGATAAGTTTGTGGTTAAGCAATACCGGTCCTGAGGTGAAGGTGGCAGGGCATGGCATCTGAGGAAGAGCTGTTCGCGTCCGTCGACGCTCTGCTGAACGAGGAGCCGCACCTGCCGCCACCGGCGGAGCGTGCCCGGCTGCGGGAGGCCGCCGGAATCACCCAGGCCCGTCTCGCCACCGCGCTGAAGACCACGACCCAGTCGGTGAAGAACTGGGAGAACGGCCGCAGCGAGCCGAAGTCACCGCGCCTGGACGCCTACCAGCGGCTGCTGAACGGGTGGGCGGCGAAGTACCCCGCCCCCGGTGCAGCCCCGGCGGTCTCGGCTGTCGCGACAGCACCGGCGGCGTCTGCTGAACCGGCCGCGTCCGAGGCGGCGAGGGCAGACGCCCCGCAGCCTGTCGACGTTTCAGGTGCGGGGCCGGCGCGTCCCGCCACCCGGTCCGCCGCGACGTCGCGGCGCCCGGCCTCTGCGAGGCCTGCAGCCGATCCGCGGTTCCCGCACGGGCCGCTCGCCGTACTGGACGGTGACGGCTGCGCGTACGGCCTGGACGGCATCGTGCTCGACTGCCCCGCGGCAAGCGTGGTGGAGCTGGTGGAGTGGACGCTGCGCGCCTCCGGGCTCGGTGCGCCGCGTCTGCACCGCAACGGCAAGGACAGCGACCCGCTGATCGTGCTCACCGCGGCGGCTGCCGTGAAGCTCGGGCTTCCGGAGCGTCTGGAGGGGCATGAGCAGCGGCGCTCCCTTCGGCTGCCGGAGGATCATCCGGTGGTCCAGCAGGTGGTGAAGGCGAAGTGGCGGCTCACCCAGCGCGGGTTCGGCCCGTGGGCAAGGATCTACCGCAAAATTCAGGGGCGTGAGCGGCAGTGTGTGCAGCTCGCGGTCCTGTCGTGGGGCGCCCTCGATGAGCGGTCCTGGCCCGGGGTGGCGGAGATGGAGCCGGCCGACGTCGCGCGCGTCCTGGGTGTGTACGCGCAGCGGGTCATCACCCCGCGCGGCTCGACGGCCGTGTCCGGGCTGGAGCTGATGACCGCGCTGCGCCCGCCCACCCGGGCGGTGCAGGACCCGCAGACGGGGAACTGGGTGCCCGGCCACAACCCCGGCTCGCTGGGCACGGAGCCGCTGGATCCGGCGCCGCCGGAGGCCACCCCCGAGCACCCCGTGGTCGTCGACAGCGGCTGGAGCGGCGGGTTCCTGAACGAGGAGGCGTATCAGTGGGTGCGCGACGTCAGCCTGCTGAGCGATGAGGAGTGCACTTTGCCGTACGCGGTGGGCCTGGACCTGAATACCGCGTTCCTCGCCGCCGCGGCCCGTCTGGTGGTCGGCCTGTCCGCGCCCGACCACTTCGTTGGCCCGGTGTTCAACCCGAAGATCCCCGGCTCCTGGCTGGTCGACCTGTCCCACGTCGAGGTCGACCCGCGGCTGCCCTCCCCGTTCACCCCGGACGGCACCCGGCCGACCGGGCCTGCCTGGTACCAGACCCACACCGTCGCCTACGCCCAGGAACTCGGCTACAACGTCACCCCGTTGGAGGGGTACCTGCGGCGCGAGACCGGCGCCTACCTGGACCCCTGGCACGACCGCCTCAAGGCCGCCTACGTCGACACCCTCGCCGACCTCGGCGTCACCAAGGAGCTCACGGACGTGGAGTTTCTGGCGGCGATGGAGCGGCACAAGGACGCCGACCCGGCCATGGCGGCCGTCCTGGCTGCGATCAAGGCCACAGTGAAGGGCGGCATCGGCAAGCTCCGCGAACGCCCCCAGGGCAGGAAGTACAAGGAGGGCGAACGGTGGCCGGCCCTTGAGCGGCCGACCTGGCGACCCGACATCCGCGCCGCCGTCATCTCCAAGGCCCGCATCAACATGCACCGCAAACTGCGCAACATGGCCACCATGACCGGCCTGTATCCGCTGGCCGTACTCTCCGACTGCGTCGTCTACCCCTCCCCCGGCGACAGCCCGCTCGCCTTCCTGCCGTATGCCGCCTCCGGCAAGCCCCAGCCCGGCGGCTTCCGCCTCGGGCCCACCCCGGGCCTGGCGAAGCTGGAGGGCGTGCAGTCGATGCTGTGGGCGGTCGACCTCATGGAGCAGGGCTACAACCCCGCCCGCCACATCAAGGGCGGCGACGCCGTCCTGGACGAAGGAGAGTAGGCGCTGTGGCCGGAGAGATCGACGACGCCATCGAACGCGCCGACCGGGAAGCGTTCACCCGCCAGCCGCCGAAAACCCTCAAAGGGCAGATCGGCTACCTGATCCGGCAGCTGGGCAGCGCCAAGGCCGTCGCCCGCGAGATCGGCGTCACCGCCGACTCCGTCAACCGCTACCGGCGCGGCGCCCGCAAACACGCCCGCCCCGACATCGCCGCCAGGATCGAGGACGCCGTACGCAAGCGGTGGCAGCCCCAGGTCCGCAGACGCCGGCAGAAACAGGCCGCCACCACGACCGGGATCACCGTCGAGACACGGGCCCGCTTCGGGTACACCGCACCCGTCGGGACCACCGACGACGGACGCTTCCGCCGCCTGACCGTCCACCTCCCCCCGGCGTACGCGCAGCGCCTGTTCGACGCCCGCCACACCGGGGCCGGCGACCAGCAGATGCGCCAGATCATCGCCGAAGGACTCAAAGAGATCTACTTCCAGGACAGCGGCAGCCGCGCCCAAGGCCTCTCCGACGTCACCCTCAACGACATCGACTACCTCGACCTCGACTACTGAACTTCACGCCGGACGGGTGCACAGCACCGGCAGGTCGCTGAGCGCCTTCAGTTGACCAGTGAGCAGCCGAGTTGACCGGCTGGGGTTTTCACGGTCAGCGCGCTGTCAGGGAACATCCCGTCGAGTGAGTGCCTTCGCAACCGGCTCGCCACTACGCCGTGCATGCGTCAACCGTTCACGCACCTCGCGCAGGGTTCGAGGGCGGTACCCGGGTCCACCGCAGCAACTCTTGTGGAAGCCCACACCTGCGTTGAACAGGACCGTGAGGGCTCGCCACGCGGCGACGTCTCGCTGCCGGGGCGCGGCGAACGCCGAACCGGCATGGATCATCGGCTCCGCGCAGCGCGGGCAGAGGCGCTGCCTCGTTCTGTCGTACGGCTGCTTGCAGGAGACCCGGCAGGACAGGCAGACGTACGAGGTCTTCGCATGGGCCATGAGGTCAGCCCAGAGACGGCCACTGGAAGCCAGCCAACCGATTCATGCCTGCGCGCCGCCCCGGAGCCACCGCCACGCACACGACCTCGCCCACGCAAGTTCCCGATGCGTCGAGTGCGGGGCGCCGGCGTGGGGTTTCACAAGAGCTGCTGCGGCGGGCCTGGATACCGCCCCCGGACTCTGCGTGAGGTACGCGAACGGGATGATTTCGCGCAACGCAGCGGCGAACCGGTCACGCACGCGCCCATCCGGCGGGACGTGGGGTGAAGCACGGGCTGCGGAGCGGACACCGGGCGGCGACCGCCTGCTGCGCTCCGGGACAGAAAAAGAAGCCGGCAGGGCACGCCGTACCGCGGCAGCGAGGTGCGGGAGTTCACCGGAGACAAGGCCCTCACGCGGGACGGTGAAGGCCCTCTGCCTTGTCGTGTGGTTCAGGCAACGGTCTTTACGGCTTCTCCTGGTCCCTGTTGAGTTTGTGCTCCCGCCACATCCCGACCGACCCGCTGACGGCGAGACACCCTCTGAGAGCGCGGTCGCGACTGCGGCGGTGGTTTTGTCGGGTGGGCTCTGGGTCTCGTGCTTCCGTTATTCAGCTGAAGGTCGATGGTCATGTCTCTCCCCAGGAGGTCGTACTTCTGTTGAAGGCGCCGCGCCTGCGGGACAGGCGGTGGCTGCGACGTGGCGGTGGTCAACGCTTTTCGCGTCGGCTGCGCATGCTCAGGGCGATGACAGAGACAAGGAACCAGAAGGCACCGAAGGCCGAGTATCCGGCGAGGGTGGACAGGCTGCTCGTCGCCGAGGCGGACATGGCAGCGACGGTGGCACCGGCGAGGACGGACTGTCCGCCGCTGATGACCATGGGCCACTGGGCGCCGACGGTGCGCCGGCGTCGGATCGCTACGACAAGCTGGATCGCTCCAGCAAACAGGGCCCAGACGCCGAACACGAGAAGGGCCGTACCGATGGTGGAGAAGACAGCGATGATCATTGCGAGGGTGGTGGCGAGACCGAGAGCCATGTTGATGGTGCTGACGCGGTTCGTGGAGCCGGTGCCGGCCAGGCGACGCTCGATGAGCGTGGCGATGGCGTCCCACAGGGGGTAGACGATGAGCAGCACGGCCGCGATCACTGTGGGCCTGTCCGTCGAGACGAGCGAGGCGGAGGTCGTGAAGACCAGTGCCACCCAGATCAGGGAGAAGACGACTCGGATCAGGTGGAGCGATCGGAGCCCGGAGGGCGTCGTCGCGGCCGTCGTCGAAGCTGCCGAAGTGACGGTGGTCTGGGTCATAGGGTGTCCCGTTGTGATCGTGAACGGTGTGAGACGGTCGCCTCGAGGAGGAGTCTCAGCGGCCTCGGCAGGGGCCGTGTACTTCGAACGAAGTAGTTCTGCCATCCACTTCGATGGACTGAGTTCTGCCGTCTTCATCGACCGAAGCAGCCTCGCCGTCTACATCGTTCGAAGTACACGGCCGCGGCACACGTGAACGAGAATCAGCTCATGGCCAAGGCTCACAACAGTCAGGACGGGCCCGCGGCACCGCTGTGGGTCCGCCGTCCCGAGGTGCTGCACCGAGTCGCCTATTCAGTGGCCGCGCTGGTGTTCACCGGTCAGATCGTGGCCGTGATACTGAGAGGCTCGGACTGGCCGACAGCCCTCTCCGTGCTCCTCGCCGGCAGCGGTGTCGCCCTCTCATGGTGGAAGCCGTGGGCAGGACTGGTCGTGACGAGCGCGGCGTCCTTCGCCGTCACAGCGGTGGGCCACGACCCCCTGTCGGTGTGGATGATGGCGGTGCTCGTCCTGTTCTCGGCCACCCTCAGGGGGAAGCAGCCGCTGGCCGCGACCGGCATCGTGGCGGCGTTCTTCCTGGGAGCGTTCATGACGGTGGGCGGTTTCCGTGGCGGCGCGGTCGTGGGAGCCGCCGCCCTCTTCTCAGCCATGGCTGGAGGGGCGACAGGGGCCGCGCTCCGCATCCACCGAGACCACTGGTGGACTCTGGAGGAACGGGCCGAAAGCGCCATCGCCACCCGCGAGATGGAAGCCACCCGACGAGTGACCGAAGAACGGCTGCGCATCGCCCGGGACCTCCACGACGTCATCGGCCACCAGGTCGCGATGCTGAGCCTGCATCTCGGTGCCGCGGAAATCGGACTGCCCGACGACGCCGAGTCCTGCCGGCAGGCCCTCGTATCGGCCCGGTCCAGCGCCCGCACCGTCGTCGTCGAGACGCAACGCATCCTCGCGCTCCTCCGCCTCGGGGACGACGCCGGTGGCGACGAGGCGCTCCGGCCGACCCCGGCGCTCAGCGGTCTGGAAGGACTTGTCGCCTCCTTCGAAAGCGTCGGCCTGGACATCCGGGCCTCCATCGATCTCCCCGCCGGTTTCGTCGAGCCCAGCGTCGGTGTGACGGTCTACCGGGTCGTGCAGGAAGCACTCACGAATGCCTACCGGCACGGAGAGGGGACGGCAACGGTGGAGGTGCGCGAGCGCGACGGCAGGATCTGCGTCACCGTGGAGAACCGCGTCGGTCATTCACCCCGCGGCTCCGACTCGGGCAGCGGACTCGGACTCGTGGGGATGCGCGAACGCGTCGAGTCCTCCAGCGGGCGGCTGATGATCGACAGTCACGACGGGCGATTCCGGGTCCATGCGCAGTTCAGCCCCCTGGGAGCCGTCGTCCGATGACGCGGATTCTGATCGTCGACGACCAGGACGACATCAGGGCCGGGATCCGGGCGATGCTTCGGCTCGACCCGGGTCTCGTTGTCGCGGGTGATCTCTCCGACGGGCTTCAGGTCGTCCCCTTCCTCCGGGACCACCCCGTCGACCTGGTCCTGATGGACATCCGGATGCCCGGCATCGACGGCGTCGAAGCCACCCGCCGGATCCGCGAGGAGCACCCGCCCGAGAAGACCCGAGTGATCGTGCTGACCACATTCGACCAGGACGACATCGTTCTCGCCGCCCTGCGCGCGGGCGCCAACGGATTCCTGAGCAAGACCGTGAGCCCCGCTGAACTCGTCGCCGGAATCACCGAGGTCGTCGGTGGTGGCGGTGCGCTGTCCGCCGCCGCGACGGCCGCACTCATCGGTCACATGAGCGACAGTCCGCCCCCGGTGATCGACCGGGAACTGCTGCGACGCTTCGACGCCCTGACCCCCAGGGAGCGGGATGTGGTCGTTCTCGTGGCAAGCGGACTCGGCAACGACGAGATCGCCGCCCTGATGTCCGTGTCGCCGTTCACCGTGAAGACGCATGCGGTGCGGGCCATGACAAAGGTCGGCGCACGTGATCGAGCACAACTCGTCTCGTACACCTTCCGGGCCGGCCTCTACCCCTGAGCCTGCCGGACAGAACCCCCAGCCAGGGTGGCCGCCGCGGCGATCCGAGCAGCCCGGCGGGCGGGAGGGCGTAGACGCGTACACGGACCTGTACCCGCGGAGCAGGGGGGCTTGCGCCACGGCAGGGCCCACGAGCTCAAAGTCGCTCAGCAGCGGCGGCCGTCCCATCCACCAGGTACCCTCCGATCCCGTCGTCGATCTTCACACGGCCAAGAGGGCGGTCAGGGGCTTGCGTCACAACACGCTCTGGAGCGCCGTCTCTGAGAATGCTCACGAAGCCTCAGCGCCCAGGTCAGATCGGCGTAGCGGACCTTCCCGGGCCGGCTGCCGACGTCGTGTCGGAGGCGGTGGCGGTGGCGGTGGCGGTGGCGGTGGCGAGAGCCGAGATGTCGATGACCCCGGCCCCCTCGCCGCCCGTGGAGCCGATCTTCGAGGTCATGCCCCGCATCTCACGGGACCGCCAAGGCGGTGAGCAGACGGCCCTCGCGGGAGGCGGACAGCCGCTGTCCGGGGCGCTCTTCCTCAGCCGGCCCGGGGTGCTGCCGAGGTCATCGACGCGATCGCCGCCCCGGGACGGGCTCGCCGCCCGCGCCGGCACCGGCGAGCCGCCCACCACCATCGGCGCCCTGCACCACCACTCCTGCCAGGACGCCTGCGAGGCCCTCCGCCTCGGCGCACGCCGCCCCGACGGCCCGCTCGTCCACCCCACCGGCGACCTACGGGTCCACCAGCTCCTCATGACTCTCAGCCGGCCCGCCCGCACCCGCCTCATCGACTCCACCACCGTCCCACTGCACACCCAGCCGGCGGCTCAGGCAGGGTTGCGTGCGTGCTCGGTGCGGGTGCGGGTGCGGTAGTGCAGGCATCAGGCAGGCCATGGCGCCCTCGGCGCGCGGCGGCAGGCTGGTGGCTGCTCAGACCTGTTGCTCGAACTCCAGGGCTTCGTACCGGCACTTGGCGATGTCCTCCCGGGAGCCGACGATCAGTGTCTGGGTGTAGACGTCGAGGTCGATCGACTGACCGTGTATCTGTGCCAGGAGAACCAGATCGCCCTCGTCCGGCGCCGACTGCCAAGGGCTGGAGAAACCGCCCAGCTGGACGGCGACTCCGTGCGAGGCGCCGCCCGCTGCCGCTGTCCGCGCGGCGTCCTCGAAAGCGTCCAGGATGTCATCCCGGTCCGCGCCGCCGTCCAGGAACGCGCCGGCCGCGGGGGCGTCGCGCCAATCGGGCGCCGGCGTCAGTCCCGGCACCGGGTACAGGACGTCCGGCTGATAGACCCTGGCCTGTACCGGCTCGCCCTCGAGTTCATACGCCGCCGAGCGTTCCGTGGTCCGCGCACCGGTGGGAATGTGGAGCACCACCGGTGACTGCGGCGCGTACTCGATCTCGGTGAAGAACAGCAGGCTTCCCCCGCGCGGCAGTTCGATGTCCAGGGCCTCACGAGAAAGAGCCGCGCAGTCGACAGTCAGGACCAGCGGTTCGCGTCCGTCGGGCCAGTCCACGCCGTGAGGCAGGGCGGGAAGACCTCCTGTGCGCGCGGCCGGACGGGCCCCTTCCTGCTGGGCAGGCGTCAGACTCCGGAAGGAGACCAGGTGCAGACACGGCCGAGAACCGCGGAGCATCTCCAGGGCTACCGGCCCTGGGACGCCATGCCTTTGAGCCGTTCGAAGAACGAGCTCCTGCTGAAGCGAAAAATTCATGACCGCGATCGTGCCAGGACCCACTGACACCAAAAGCCGATCCCCGCTCCGCTGTGCTTAGTTGCGGCAAACGCCACGGTGCCTCACCCCGCAGTGCGAGGCAAGACACCACGTCGTCGACCGGATCCGTCAGTTGAGGGGGTCCAGTGTCAGGTAAGCCTGTTGCGGGTTGCCGTCGTGGACGAGGGACTCCTGATTGCCGACGTCGTCGAAGGCGAAGGCGTAGGCCTTGCCGTCCGCCATCTGCGCATGGATCTTCTTCGCATACTGGTTGGTCACCGAGTCAAGATAGAAGTTCGCGGTTGCGGTGTCCGGCTGGTTGGGGTTGACCAGGAGGGTGGAGCGGTTGAAGCCCGCGCACAGAGTGCGTGAAATGGGGCCGCGCACCTGGTCGTTGGGCGCGTCGAGGTTTCGGTAGCAGCCGAAGACGCTGGCCGCGTCCGGCTTGTGGAAGCTGGTCACGACGGCCCCTGAACTGTTCGTGAAGTTCATGACGTTGCCCGACACCCGGCCGAAGTACTTGGTGTTCGGCTGGTCGGTGAAGGGGGTGACCGTCAGGTTGGTCGTCGTGTACTTCTGCCATACGCGGTTGATGTAGTCGTCCATCACGGACGCGGGCAGCGCTCCCGTCTCCAGCCCGTAGGTGGGCGAGAGCGCACGCAGGACGGTGCCGTCGGAGCGGGTCTGGATCAGGTTCGCCCAGCCACCCGCCTGGCTGCGCAGCGAGTTGTAGAACCCGTTGTAGCCGCCCGGCTTGAGGTGGCCGGTGGAGAGCGTGCTCCCGTCCGCGCGCTGCACGCCGACCGCGTAGGGCGCGGAGAACATGTCCACCTGGGTGCTGTTGATCCACAGGCCGGAGTCGTTGAGGGTGTACTCGGACCAGTTGAAGAAGATGTTGCGGTTCGGGTCGGACGGGTTCTGGACCGCGGGCTGCACCAGGCCGCCCGTGGTCAGCTTGAAGACGAGCTTGTGGCCGTAGGAGAAGTAGATCCGGCCGGAGAACTTCGGTATCCGGATGGTCTTGGTCTGGCCGCTCGCCGGCCCCGCGATGGACGCGTCGGGCGCCGGCGCCGGCGGATTGCCGCCGGCCGGCCAGGCGTGGAACGTGCCGCTCGCGTCCGCCCAGCCCTGCTGCCCCGTACTCAGCAAAGTGCCCAAGGTGTAGACGTAGACCGCGTCGCCGCGGCCGGAGTTGTTGGTGAGCTTCAGGGGGATCGTCGCGGGCACCGCCGCGGTGGCGGAAGTCGGTGTGAGGACCGTGAGGACGGCGCCGAGCAGCGCGGCCGCCACCATGGGCGCCATGATCCGGCGAGTTGGCTTCCTGAGCACGCTCCACCTCCGTGTGGGGGGCACTGGGGAGACTGGTCCGTACCTGAATTGAGAGCGCTCTCAACGTGACATCGAGATTGCGTACATGTCAACGGGCGGAGCATTCCGAACACGCCCCGGTGCCGGCGGATCACGTTGTGCGGGCGCCGGTGCGGCTGCCGCGTATTGACCGGGGCCGTGCGCGCGACGGCCTCGACGGCCTCGCTTCTCGCCGGGCCGTCGACCGAGGGTGGGGGTCGCGGAGCATGCGCCGCGCCCCCACGCTCATCTCACCCGTAGGTGACGGCTGCCAGAGTCAGGGAAGGGTCCATTTCTGGTTGGGGCCGGTGTGGCAGCTCCACAGGTGGACCGGTGTGCCGTCGTTCCAGGTGCTGCCGGACGCGTCGAGGCACTTGGCGGACTGCGGGTTGCGCACAGTGCCGTCGCCCTGCGGGGCCCACTTCTGCGCGCCGCTGCCGTTGCACGTCCACAACTGGATCTTCGTCCCGTCGGCCGAGCCACCGCCCGAGACGTCCAGACACTTGCCCAACGCCCTAACACTGCCGTCCGCAGCGACGGTCCAGTCCTGCGCGCTCGTACTGTTACAGGTCCACAACTGGACCTTCGTCCCATCAGCGGTGCCGGCGCTGTCGACGTCCAGGCACTTGCCGTTCACACCCTTGACCGCACCCGAGCGGGGGCCGGGCGGCGTGTCGCCCGACGGCTTGATCCGGATGTTGCGGAACGTGACGTCGTCGCCGTCGCCGTGGTTCTGGATGCCGATGTAGCCCTGCTGGAGACTGCGGACCGGGTCGGTGCTGGTGAAGTCGTTGACCTTGACGCCGTTGAGGAAGATCTCCAACCGTTCACCGGTGACCTTGAGTTCGAACGTGTTCCACTCCCCCGGCGGGTTCAGCGCGGCGTCCCGTGCCGCAAGATCGGCGGACCTGAAGCCGTACACAGCACCCGTGGTGCGGTCCGCCGCGTCAGTGGCATCGATCTGGATCTCGTAACCGCTGTCCACAGCCGACCACGGGTCCTCGGAAGCAGGAAAGCCGAGAAAGACACCAGAGTTGTCGTCGCCGGCCATCCTCCAGTCCAGCTTCAGGGAGTAGACCCCGGTGAACTCCTTCACGGTGTACCAGAGCATGCCCAGACCGCCGTAGGAGGAGAGACCGCCGTCAGCAAGGGTGAAACCACCCGGGCCGGCCTGCCTCCAGCCGGAGACGGAGGTCGGGACCCTCCCCTTGACGGTGGCGCGGAGCAGATCAGTGGCCGCGTCCGCTGGAGCGCATCTGCCACTGGGTCATCGCGCCGAAGGCCAGGACGTTGGCGCGGCGGGTGGTGAAGCGGGAGGTCAGGGTCATCGCCCAGTTGAAGGTGCCGGAGACGACGCTGGGGGGCGGGTTGCGCCGGTCCAGTGTGCGCAGTGCGGTGGTGACCACCTGGCGCGGGGTCTGCAGCCGCACCCCGCGGGCCATGTCGTCGGAGCCGGCCGTGTCGAAGAACTCGGTTCGGGTCGGGCCCGGGGACAGGGCGAGCACGCGCAGGCCGGTCCCCCGCGACTCCTGCCACAGCGCCTCGGTGAAGCTCAGCACGAACGCCTTGGTCGCCCCGTAGACGGCTGCGTTCGGCCACGGCTGATAGCCCAGGGAGCTGGCCACGTTGACCAGGACACCGGTCAGCTGGTCGATGAACGCCCTGGTGATGTCGACCAGGGCGGCCACGTTCAGGCCGATCTCCTGCTGGACGCGTGCCGCATCCTCCTGGCGGAACGGGCTGTGGGTGCCGAAGCCGGCGTTGTTGACGAGGCTGGTGACGGTGATCCCGCGCCGGGCCACCTCCTTGACCAGGGCCTCGCCCGCGTTCGGCGCGGTGAGGTCGAACGGCACCACCGTGGCCGTGACCTTGTACTTGGCGGACAGTTCGCCGGCCAAGGCCTCCAGTCGGTCCGCGCGGCGGGCGACCAGGACGAGGTTCGAGCCGCGCTCGGCGAACTGGCGGGCGAACTCCGCGCCGAGCCCGGCACTCGCGCCGGTGATCAGTGTGGTCTGGGTACGGTAGTCGATCTTGTTCATGGCGGTCGGGGACGCGGTGCCGTCGCGGGCACCTCTTCCCCTCCTCCTTTCAGTCCTTGCGACGGTCTGTGACCGTCATCCGGTGGTCATCTGGTGGTCGTCGGCTGCCGAGGCGGGCTCGGTGCATGCCGGGGTGATGTGGTGTGTCGTTCGGGGTGCTCCCCGGTGACGAGAACGGGACGTGCTCTGCCGTCGGCGGTCTCGTTGCGCTGGTGTGCGCCTTGGCCAGGCCTGGCCGCTGCGCGAGCTGTCGGGCGTCGCGGGGCTCGGCGGGGCCGCCCGGGGTGAACCCCGCTGTCCCGGTCCGCCGATCCGTTTCGGCTTACGGCCGGGCCGCGCTGGTGCGTGCGGGGCTGAGGGCCGGCCGTCGCGGCGGGTGGTGGCTGTTTCAGCGCAGGAAGAAGTTGAGGAGGGTGTCGGTGCGCTTGCTGAAGGGGGCATGCAGCAGGCGGGTGGCGTTCCAGCGTCCCTGGACGTAGACGCCCTTGGGGTGGCTGAGAGTGCGGAAGCCTTCGATGCCGTGGTACTTGCCCATCCCGCTGGCGCCGACGCCGCCGAAGGGCAGGTCGTCCTGCGCGACGTGCATGATCGTGCCGTTGACGGTGACGTTGCCGGACGTCGTGCGGTCAAGGACCCGGCGCCGCTCGGAGCCGTTGCCGCCGAAGTAGTACAGGGCGAGCGGCCGCGGGCGGGCGTTGACGTAATCGATGGCCTCGTCGATGTCGCGGTAGCCGAAGACCGGCAGGATCGGGCCGAAGATCTCCTCGTGGGCGATGCGCATGTCGTCGGTGACGCCGAGGACGACGGTCGGCGCGAGGGTGTGCGCACGGTGTGCCGCGTCGTGCGGCCGGTGTCCGACTTCGATGATCCGCGCCCCGTGGGCGCGGGCGTCCTCTATCAGGCCGGTGAGGATCCTGTACTGCTTGTCGTCGATGATCGAGGTGTAGTCGTCGCTGGTGGGGCCGTCGGGGTAGGCGGCCTTGACGAGTCTGTCGTAGGAGGTGATGAAGGCGTCGATGTCGGATTCGTGCACCAGGGCGTAGTCGGGGGCGATGCAGGTCTGGCCGCCGCTGAGGAGCTTGCCGAAGACGATGTCGGACACCACTTGGTCGCGGATGTGTCCGTTGGCCACGATGGTCGGGGACTTGCCGCCGAGTTCCAGGGTGACGGGGACGAGGTGGTCGCCGGCCGCCTTCATCACCGCCCGGCCGACCTCGGTGCTGCCGGTGAAGACGAGATGGTCGAACGGCAGCGAGGAGAACGCGGAGCCGTCGCCGTTGACCATCGTGACCTGCTCCGGCGGGAAGAGTTCGCTGAGCATGGACGCGAGCACAGCGTTCGTCGCCGGGGTCAGCTTCGACGGCTTGAGCATCACGCGGTTGCCGGCCGCGATCGCGGTGACGACGGGCATCAGCGACAGGTTGACTGGATAGTTCCATGGCGAGATCACGCCGATCACGCCCATCGGCTGGTACTCGATGCGGTTGCTGCCGAAGCGCAGCAGCAGCTCGATGTGGCGGCGGGTCGGGCGCATGAACCGGCGCAGGTTGCGGTGCAGGTAGTCGATGCCCTGCACGACGCCCACGATTTCCATCAGCGCGCTCTCGTGCCGCGAGCGGTGTCCGAAGTCGGCGTCGATCGCCTTCTCGATGTCGCCGCGCCGGGCTATCAGCGCCTTCCTGAACCGGGCCAGATCACTGCGCCGCGCCTCCAGGGAGGGCGCTCCGTCGCGGAGGTAGGCGGCGCGCTGGGTCTGAAGGATGTGGTTGAAGCGCTCCGCGTCGGTGGGCCCGGCGGTGACATCGGTGCTGGTCATGGTCGTGTTCCTTAACGGTTGACGAGGGCGGCGGGGGCGGAGTCGACCTCGCTCACGGAATTCACTCTACGCACCGCTTTGCACTGAGTGCAAATATATGCATCAAGTGACGCCGAGTACCATCGGTGCATCACTTCAGCCCCCATCCGGGAACAGACCCGCTCAGTGGTCCGCTCCAGGACCCCTGGATCGCGCTGCGCGCCGGGCGCGCCGAGAAACTGCCCCCCACACCTCTCCCCCGACACTCCCAGGACCTGACCGACCTCGAGACCGCCGCCCCGACCACAGCCGAAATGCGGTGTCGGCGGCCGCCAACGCATGGCGCGGCGCGGCTGCCTAAGGTGTGCCGCAAGGCCTGTGCATCCGCGGGGGGGTGGAATCCCTGGGGTGCCTCCCCGATGTGGACGCGGCCCCGACGGCCTCAGACCGGGAGCAGTGGTGCGGCGGCGACAGAGCCGCCGCCAGAACCCCCGAGCTCACCGAGGATTCTCATGCCGTCCACGACGCGTTCCCGCCCCCAGGTCTCTTCCTTCGGCGGAGACACCCGCGGCTCCGCACGCCGCTCCGCGATGAGGCGCGCGCTGCGCGAGGTCGCGCTGGTTGCGGCGCTGTTCCTCGTCTACAAGTTCGGGCGACTGGCCGTGGACGGGAACGTCGGCGACGCGTTCCAGAACGCGGAGAGCGTGTGGCACTGGGAGCGGATGCTCAGGCTGCCGTCGGAGAGACACGTGCAGGGCCTCCTGCTGGACCACGAGGCAGCGATCCGCGCGGCGAACGGCTACTACGCGTGGGTCCACTTTCCCGCCACGGCCCTGTTCCTGTTGTGGCTGTACTGCCGCAGACCCGCGCACTACCGGTGGATCCGCAACGTGATGGTCCTGCTGACCGGTTCCGCCCTGCTGCTGCACCTGGTCGCTCCGCTGGCGCCGCCGCGCATGCTCGCGCGGGCCGGGATGACCGACACGGCGCACGTGTGGGGGCCCGCCGTCTACGGGGATCCGCACGCGGACGCGATGGCAAACCAGTACGCGGCCATGCCGTCCCTGCATGTCGGATGGGCGGTGGTGGTGGCTGTCGCGCTGATCGTCGTCTCACGCGGCGGATGGCGCTGGCTGTGGCTGGCGCACCCGATCGTGACCGTGCTGGTCGTCGTGGCCACCGCCAACCATTACTGGCTGGACGGCGTGGTGGCCTGTGTGCTGGTCGCCGGCGCGTTCTGCGTGGTGCGTCGTCCTCGGTGCACGCCCCGTCCACCGGCACGACGAACGCGTGTGACCGAAGCGGGGCGGGGAGCGCGGAAGGGGCGAGTGCGGGCGGACGTCGCGCGAGGTGGCCGTAGCCGGACGCGGTTCGTGGCTGAGACATGGGGGCGACTCGGACGGTCCTCCGACTCGGCCAGTCCTCCGCGGCTCACGGGACACCGGCCGCGGCCCCTCCGCCCACCCGGCCCCGGCGCCGCAAGCGCAGACGCCTCCACTCCGGGGGACGGAGCCATCGATCAGGACCCGATCAGCACGATGGCCGGTGTGCTTCCTCCGGCGCTCTCGGCTTCCAGCAGTGACGCCGCGAAAACCTAGGGGCCCTCCCCCAACGCGAAGGAGGCGGCCAAAACCGGAGCATCAGTGGCAGGCGCCCGACGCGCCGTCCACCCGCACCGCACCGTCCGCCACTGGGGGAATCACCATGGCCTCTCCCGAACATCCCACCCCGCATGCCGCCCCGGGCGGCTCGCCGGGACTCGACGGGCTCCTGCCCCTGCACCCACCAACACTCGTGGGGCGCGAACGTGAGCTGAGGACGGCGCTCCAGGTGCTGCGCGCCGCCGCGGGACCCTCCGGTGTGATGATCGTCGGTGCACCGGGCGTCGGCAAGACGCGCCTGGGCGAGGAGACCGCGGCGAGGATGTCCTGTTCCGCGTCGAGCGCCGACAGGGATGCCGGGGCCAGTGGGGGCGGGCGGCCCGGTGCGGTCCGCAGCGTCCAGCGGCTCATCCCGGCGCAGGTGGCGGACACCGTCCCGCGTCTGCTGCGGTCGGGCTCGGCCCGGCCCCGGTTGCTGTGGATCGACGACGCGCACCTGCTGGCGGGCCCGGACGCCGAGTGCCTGCGCGAGCTGACCCGACGGAGTACGCACAAGGTTCTCCTCGCCATGGACGGTACCGAGGCGCACCCCCGGCTCCAGGCCCTGTGGAAGGACCAGTGCGTCGTACGCCTGGAGGTCGGCCCCCTCGACGTGCTGTCCACACGGCGCCTGACGAGCGCCCTGTTCGAGGACCGGCTCGCCTGGCCCGGTGTGGTGCGCCTGGCCGCGATGTCGCAGGGCAACCCGACACTGCTGCGGGAACTGGCACGGGCGGCCCTCGCCCGGAACCTGGTCACCTCGCAGGGGGGCACGTGGCGGCTCGGTGACGCCGTGCCCGTCTCGAACGCACTGCGGGACCTGGTCGCCCGCCCGCTCGCCGACCTCACCCGCCAGGACCGCCGGATCCTGGAGCTGATCGCGCTCGCCGAACCCGTCCGGCTCGACGTCCTCGAGAGGATCGTCCCGGCGGACACCCTGCTGGCCCTGGAGGACGCCGGAGCGGTACGTGTCGCGCAGCCCCGTGCCGACGCCGTGCCGGGGTCCGAGCGCTCGGTCACCCTCGCCCACCCCTACGTCGCACAGGTGCTGCGGCAGGACGTCGGCCCGCTGCGCCGGCGGCACTGCCTGCGGATCTGGACACGGAAGGTGCCCGAGTCGCTCCTGTCACCGGCCGAGCGTGTCCGTCTGGCCCAGTGGCACCTCGACGCCGGGGAACTCCCGGAACAGGAGCCGCTGCGGGAGGCGGTCCGCTGCGCTCTGCGCGTCCACGACGTGCCCGCCGCGATCCGGCTGTCGGCAGCCGCCTGGTACGGCCACAGCGCTGCGTGGGCGGCCGAACTGCACGCACGTGCCCTGTTCGCCGACGGCACCTTCGACGACCTGCACACCTTCGCCGAGAAAGTGGCCGCCGGCCATCCCGAACACGCCCGTGCCCTCGCCCCGGTACAGGCGCGGGCCTTCCTCTTCGAAGGCCGACAGGACCAGGCCGAGGAGACCGCGCAGCAACTGACAGGCACGGAGCGCTCCGCCTACCTCGCCCTCGCCGCCGCTTTCCGGGGACGCTTCAGCGCCGCCCTGGACCACGCCCGCGCGGTGCTGCGCGATCCGGCGTCCCCCTGCCACGCGGAGTCCGCCCTGATCGCGACCGGCGCCCTGACCCGGTCGGGCCGTCCCCACGACGCCCTGCGACTGTACGAGGACCTGCGCGGACGGACCTCCGATGACGAGGTCTGCTTCTTCGAGGCGGACGCCGTGGAGGAGGCGCACGCGCTCGCCCTGCTCTACGCCGGACGCCTGGACGAGGCCGAGGGCATCCTGGCGCGCGAGTACCGGGTGGCACTGGAGAGCAACCTCGTCGGCGTCGATGCCCGGCGAGGCATCGGCCTCGGGCTCGTTCTGCTCGAACGCGGCAGAATCCGCGAAGCCTTGCCGTACTTCTCCTCGACCCCGGTCTGCCAGGCGGCCTGGCGGCCCTGGACCATCCGGGCGGCCGTCCACGCCATTATCGCGGCCCACTGCCTGCCGCGCGACGGGTCACCTTCGGTCACCGGGCCGCCGGGCGGCCGGAGCGACACGGCGTCGGTTCCTGCCGGTGGCCAACTCGACATGGCGTCCGGGATCCCGGACGGCCTGGCGCGGGGCCCGTACGCCGCCGAACTCGCCGTCGCACGCGCCTGGCAGGCCCACCGGACGGGCGAACAGGAGCAAGCCCGGGCGGTGCTGCACACCGCCGTCGACGCGGCCCTGGAGTCGGGTACCTACGGCGACGCCGTCGTGCTCCTCCACGAGACCGCGCGACTCGGGCTTCCGGCCCATCCGGCCGTCGGAGAAGAACTGCCCGTGCAGGGCGACTACTTGACCAGTCGTCTGCACTTCGCGCGGGCCGTCCACACCGGCGACGCCGAGCTGCTGGCCCGAGTCTGCCGAACCCTCGCGGACGCGGGCGCGCACCTGTACGCGGCCGAGGGACACGCCGAGCTGGCCCGGCTCCAGCGGCGCTCGGGACGGGGCCGCGCGGCCACCGCCTCGACCGTGCGGGCGCGCGCCCTGCTGCGCGACTGCGGGGAAGTGAGCACGCCGGCCCTGCACTTCCTGGGCGATCCGGCGCAGTTGTCGGAACGGGAGCGGACGGTGGCCCGGCTGGCGGCGCAGGGACTCACCGACAAGGAGATCGCCCAGCGGCTGGTGGTGTCGCCGCGCACCGTGAGCAACACCCTGTACCGCGTCTACCAGAAGGTCGGCGCCACGGACCGGCGGCACCTGCGCCGGCTGCTGTCCCCGTGAACGATCCCGAGGAGCCCGTCACCATGTCCGACCTGGAGATCACCTACCGGGGAACCGTCTACCCCTGGCACTGCGACCACATCGGGCACATGAACGTCATGTGGTACGTGGGTAAGTTCGACGAGGCCACCTGGCAGCTGTTCGCCGGGATCGGCCTGACGCCGGCTCGTCTGCGGGAGGAGCGGCGCGGGATGGTCGCGGTGGACCAGCGGATCTCCTACCGGCGCGAGCTGCGCGCGGGAGACGTGGTCCTGATCCGCTCGGGCGTGCTGTCCGCGGGCACGACGTCGCTGCGGTTCTGCCATGTGATGGAGGACGCCGTCAGCGGCGAGGTGTGCGCGGTGACCGTGGTGACCGGCGTGCACTTCGACCTGGAGGCCCGGCGGGCCGTGGCGCTGGACCGGGAGGTCCGGGCGGGAGCCCGTGAGAGGACCACGGAGTTCGATCCCGGGATGTGAGCTCAGGCGGAGTGGGCCGGCGCTTCCAGCGACGCTTCGGCGTCGGCCGTCCGTGCCGGCCGGAACTCCACGGCCACCACGCCGTCGACCTCGCGGCACAGCTCCACCAGCTCGGTCACCACGGCCGGGGAGGACAGACGTCCGCTCAGCACGACGTGGCCGTGCGTGACGTCCACCTGCACCGCCGAAGGCGCCTCGCCCAGCGTCTTGACCAGGATCTCCTCAACGATCTCCGTGCGGATGGTCCGGTCGGTGCGCAGGAAGACGCGGAGCAGGTCGCTCCTGCTCACCACACCGATCAGGCGGCCGTCGTCGTCGACGACGAGGAGCCGCTTGACGCCGTGCCGGGTCATCTCGCGGGCGGCGTCGACGACGCTCCAGTCCTCCCGCGCGCACAGCGGCGGTGACGTCATCAGTCCGGCCGCGTCGGTGGCACCGGCCTTCGCCGGCCCGGAGGGGCTGCCGGTGGCGACCGGGTCGTCGCCGTGGCCGTCCCGCATCTTGTGCAGGAGGTCCGCCTCGGACACGACGCCTCTGGGACGGTCCTGGTCGTCCACCACGGGCACCGCGGTGATGTCGTACTCCTGGAGCAGGTGGGCGATCTCCTTGAACGGTGTGCCGCCCTGGACGCGGACGACCGCCTCGCTCATCAGATCGCGGACCTTCACGTGGTTCATCGGGTCATGTCCTTTCTCCCACCTCCGTTCTAGACGGCGGTGACCCCGGGCGCCTCGGTGACGACCCCGGCGCACCACCCGAACTTAAGCCGTCGGGGGGCAGCGTGACGTAAGGGCGGCGATGTGCGGGCGTCGAGGGAGCACGGATTACTCATGTGCCGGGCGCGGGCCGCTGGAACCGTCGAGGAACAACTTCGGGCAGCGAGCAGAGAGCGGGAGAGCATGAGCGCGCACGGCGACGTCGACATGGGCCACACGGTGGCGGGATGGACCGGTACAGCCATCGCCGTTCTGGGCAGCGCCGTCGCGGGCACGGGTCTGTGCCTGGGCTCGGCCCTGTGCCTGGTCGGCGGTCTGGCCGTGGTCGTGCTCGCCGCGCTCGTCACCTGGGTCCTGCACCTGACCGGCTGGGGCAAACCCGGCGGGCCGCGTCCCCGGGCCGAGTGGGACTGGAGGGTCAGGGACCCGATGCGGCGGCACGGCGACTGCCTGGGGTGCCGGCTGGCGGGGGGCCGGCGGACTCTACCCGTAGCGGTCGCCGATCCCGAGGAGCGACCGGTCCTGGCCGATGCCTGAGGCGCGGCCGTTCCCGTCACGTCGATCGCCGTCTCGCGCGAGGCCACGCCTGCGCGAGGTGGCGATCGTGGTGTGCGCGCGGTACCTGGCCGGGCGGGTCGCAGCGTGACCGAAACCTTGGGGGGTGCCCCCGACGCCGGGAGGTGGGAGCGGACGGTCTGGTGGGAGTGGCACGGAGGCGAGGGACCTCCGCTGCCGTTCCGGCCTGTCGCCGACCGCAGGGCCTTGCGGGGCCCGCGGGGAGGAGAAACACCATGTTCGGTCCCGAGGCGATGACCGCCACCGTGTCCTGGGTCTACGCCGGACTCGCCCTGGTGACCCTGCTGGACGTGTTCTTGCCCGTCCTGCCCGCCGAGACGTCCGTCATCACCGGCGGCGTCCTCGCGTCGGCGGGCCATGTCGAGGTCTCCCTCGTCGTCGCCGTGGCCGTCGCCGGGGCGTGGACGGGCGACGCGCTCGCCTACCGCACCGGACGACTTTGGGGGCGGCGCCACCGCCGTCCGGGCGCCCGCGGCGAGTCCGCCGTGCTGCGCCGGCTGCGCCGCGCTCTGACCGCCCGGCAGGGGCACGTTCTCGTGGTGGCGCGGTTCGTCCCCGGAGGACGGACCGTGGTCAGCTTCGCCGCCGGTGCGATGCGGTTCCCGCCGGGACGGTTTCTGCGGCTCACCCTGCTGGCCTCCACGCTGTGGGCGGCCTGGGCGGCGACGCTCGGCTACGTGGGAGGACAGGTGTTCGGCGACCGCCTGTGGCTCGCGGTGGTGGTGTCGAAGGCGACGGCTGCCGGACTGCTGATGCTGTCGGAACTGGCGCGCAGGGCCATGCGCGCAGCGGCATCCAGGCGCCGGACCACTCGTCCCGTGACGTGCCCCGGGACCGCCGAATCCACTCAGGGGGCCGCGCCCGTGAGGGCGGGTTAGGGGTGGTGTCGCAACCCTGGGGGGTGGGCTTGGGGTTTTCCTCGATGTTCGGCGGGGGCCCGGGCGGTGGAGTGGGTGGTGCAACGTCCGGTTCCCGAGCCAGGGGGTGTGGGACATGACCACCGCCCAGTCCACCAGCCAGTACACCGTCAGGGACGAGGACCTGGTGTGGGCCCTGCCCCCGATGTGCGGGGTCCTCGGCGCCGCGTACACCTGGTACGTCCGTCCCGACCCCCGCTCGGCGGCGGCCGCCGCACGGGTCGTGGAACGCCTGCTCGGGCTGTGGCAGGTCGAGGACGCCGTGGCCGCCACGGCATCGATCGCGGCCGCCGAACTCGTCTCCAGCGCGGTCGAGCACAGTGCGCCGCCCCTGGCCCTGGAGCTCGCCCGCGGCCGCGGTCTGATCGCGCTGGCCGTCCGTAGTGCCTCTCCTGCCGCCCCGCCGGCGGACCTGTCCGCGTACGTGGCGGAGAACGGGCTGACGCTGGCGGACGCGCTGGTGGAGGACCTCTTCCTCGCCCCCGTCCCCGACGGGGACGGCACGGCCGTGGTGGTCCACATCCGGGAAACGGCACTTGCGCCGGCTCCCGGCGCGGCCGAGCCCGCCACGGCTGACGGCCCCGCCACGCTCCAGGCGTGCGGCGTCTGAGGCCGTGGGTGCCGGAGGAGACCGGACCTGCACAGACGAGTGTCCCGGAGCCCTTTCCAGGGCTCCGGGACACTCGTCTGTGGGGCGTCAAAGCGCCCGGCGGCCCCGGTGCGGTGGCGGATACCAGGCCATGATCGGCTCCAGGGAATTCTGGAAGGCGTCGTCGGGTGCCGCGCGCAGTACCCGGTCACGCAGGGCCACGGCGGTGCGTGAGGACCACTGGGCCATCCTGCCGACGCGCCGGGAGCGGCGTGCCACCAGCTGGGTGCGGGAGCGGCGCTGCATGTCGTAGACGAGCAGGCCGTCGCGGGCCGCGGCGCAGTCCGCGAGCACCACGGCGTCCTCCAGCGCCTGACAGGCGCCCTGACCGAGGTTGGGAGTCATGGCGTGCGCCGCGTCACCGACGAGCGCGACACGGCCACGGACGTACGAGCGCAGGGGCGGCAGTTCGTGGATGTCGTGGTGCAGTACGGCGTCCTCGTCGGTGGCCTCCAGCAGCGCCGGGATCGGGTCGTGCCAGTGCCCGAACCGCCGTCGCAGCTCGTCGAGTCCGATGCGGGGGCCGTTGCGGGGTGCGGTGACCGTGGCGAAGCAGTACACCCGCCCGTCGTGCAGGGAGGCGTAGCCGAACCGTTCGCCGCGGCCCCAGGACTCGCCGCCCTCGTCGACGTCCACCGGTCGCGTCAGCATGCGGCAGGTGGTGTAGCCCGCGTACCTCGGGCCCGGTGCCTCGGGCCACAGGGTGCGCCGTACGACGCTGCCGATGCCGTCCGCGCCGACGACCAGGTCCGCGGTGGAGGTTCCCTCGGAGTGCAGGACCCGGCCGTCCGGACCGGCCCGGCAGACCTCGACGCCGGTGCGCAGGACGCCGGCGGGGAGGGCGGCGGCGAGGGTGTCCAGCAGCGCCGCCCGGTGGATCATGACAGCGGTGCCGTGCGGGTTCCTCCGCGCCGCGCCGTCCATCCGGGACAGCCAGCGGCCGTCGCGCGTGCGTAGTCCCGTGCGGGACTCGGGCAGGGCCTGGGCCCGGATCCGCTCGTCCAGTCCGAGCGCGGTCAGGGCGCGCAGCGCGTTGGGCCACAGGGACAGTCCGGCGCCGACTTCGGTGAGCCGAGGGGCGCGTTCGAGGACTTCGACGCGCCAGCCCCGGTCCAGCAGGGCGAGGGCGGTGGCGAGTCCACCGATTCCCGCGCCCACGACGGTTGCCTTGCGTTCGGTCATGGTCGTCTCCTTCTCCGTGCTCCGAGCACGATCTTTTTTTGGGGGGCCGGCGGCCCGGCGCCCTGTGCGGGGGCCGGGCCGCCGGCTGAGGTCGGCGAGGAGGTCACCCGACGGGTGCGAAGTCCTCGTCGGTGGGCTCGCCTGCCCGGTCGGGGCCGACGGGCGGCCGGCCCTGACGTGGCTCGGCCTTCGGACCGTGCCCGCCGCCTTCCAGGTCGATGTGCGGCAGGACGCGGTCCAGCCAGCGGGGCAGTCGCCACGACGCGTCGCCCATGAGCTTCATCAGCGCGGGCACCAGGACCAGGCGGATGACGAAGGCGTCCAGGGCCACGGCCAGGGACAGGCCCAGACCGAACATCTTGATGATCGGGTCGTCGCCGATCACGAAGCAGCCGAAGACGGTGACCATGATGATCGCCGCGGCGCTGACGACCCGTCCCGTGTGCGCGACGCCCTCGACGACGGAGGCCGCCGCGTCCTTGGTCCGCGCGTACTCCTCGCGGATCCGGCTGACGACGAAGACCTCGTAGTCCATCGACAGACCGAAGAGGATGGCGAAGAGCATCATCGGCACGAAGCTGATGATCGGTACGGTTCCGTCCAGCCCGATGAGCTTGCTGCCGTGCCCGTTCTGGAAGACGGTCACCACCGCTCCGTAGGACGCGAAGACCGACAGCACGTTCAGGACGGCCGCCTTCACGGGCACCCAGACCGAGCGGAAAGCGAAGACCAGGAGCAGCAGGGAGATGCCGACCACCGCGCCGATGAACAGCACGAGGCGTTCGCTGATGCGCTCGGCCATGTCGATGTTGGCCGCGGTCGGCCCGGTGACGTGGGCCTGGCCGTGGGCGCCGTCGAGAAGGCCCGGCAGGACGTCGTCGCGGATGCGGTCGACCAGTTCGGAGGTGGCCTCGTCCTGAGGTGAGGTCTTGGGCACCGCCGTGACGATGGCGGTCGTGCCCTTCTGGTTGGGAACGGGCGTACCGACCGTGGCGATGCCCGCGTCCTGCCGGAGTGCCTCGACGACGTCCGTTCCCGTGCTCTTGAGCGAGCCCTGGTCGGGTGTGCTGAGCGAGATGGTCAGCGGTCCGTTGAACCCGGGTCCGAAAGCCTCGGCCAGGTGGTCGTAGGCGATCCGCTGGGTGGTGTTCTCGTTCTTCGTGCCGTTGTCCGGCTGGCCCAGGCGCATGTCCAGGGCCGGGACGGCGAGCAGGCCCATCAGGACCAGGCAGGCCGCGACCGCCGTCTTGGGGCGCCGGGTGACCGCGGTGGCCCAGCGGCGCCAGAAGGCGCTGCCGTGGGGTGCCGGGCGGACGGTGAGCACCCGCAGTTTGTTGATGCGGTGGCCGACCAGTCCCAGCAGGGCGGGCAGCAGGGTGATGGCGGCGAGCACCATCACGGTCACCACCATGGCCGAGGCGTAGCCGAAGGACCCCACATAGGGGATGCCGACGATCTGGAGGCCCATCAGCGCGATCACGACCGTGAAGCCGGCGAAGATCAGCGCTTGTCCCGCGGTGGCCAGGGACTGCCCCGCGGACTCCTCGGGGTCCATGCCGTTGTCGAGGTTGGTGCGATGCCGGGTGACGAGGAACAGGGCGTAGTCGATCCCGACGCCCAGCCCGATCATGGTGGCGACGGTGGGGGCGGCCGAGCCGATGGTGGTCAGCTGCGACAGGATGATGTTGCCGCCGGTGCCCAGGGCCAGGCCCAGCAGAGCGGTGAGGATGGGCAGCCCCATGGCGACGAAGGTGCCGAACGAGACCAGCAGGATGACCATCGCGGCCACCAGTCCGATCAGCTCGGACATCGACTCCTCCTTGGTGGAGTTGTCCACCAGGGCGCCCTCGTAGGAGAGTTCGACCCCCGCGTGCTCGGCGGCTGCGTTCGCCTTCTCGAGAGCCGCGAAGTCCTTCTCCCCGAGCTCGTCGATGGGGACTCCGTAGGTGACCGTCGTGTGGGCGGTCCTGCCGTCGTCGGAGAGCGCGCCGCTTGCGGGAGCCAGCGGGTCGGGTGCGGCCACGACGTGGTCGAGCGACTGTGCCCTGTGGCTGGCCTCGGCGACGGCGGCGCGCCGCTCGGGCTGGTCGAGGCGGCCCTCCTGCGAGTGGTAGACCACGATCACGGAGGTCCCGGACGCCTCGGGGAACTCCTTTTCCAGGACTTCCTGGGCGCGCGTGGAGTCGCTGCCGGGAACCTTGAACTGGTCGATGTAGTCGGACCCTCCGCTCGCGCCGGCGATGCCGAAGACGGCGCAGATCACCAGCAGCCAGCCTGACAGCACGCGCCATGGGTGCCGTGCGCTGGAGCGTCCGAGTCGATGGAGCAGCGATGACATGGTCTTGACCTCGGGAGTCGGGGGCAACTGACCTGTCCAGCGAACGCCACGCCGAGGGACCCCAGCATGAGGGAGCGCCCCCTAGGGGCACCCCAGCATTTGGGTGCCGGGGGGACCCGCTGCTTGGGGGCAGGGACTGACGGCGCCTGGGGGCGCGGACCGGCGGCGCCCGCGTGCCTGCCGAGCCGGACAGCGATGTGCCCGCGTCCGGTCGGGACGCGGGCACACAGGACGGTACGGAACACTCAGGCCGCGGCGGTGAGGCGCTGGGCCCGTCCGGCCCGGGCGCCGGCCACCACCAGCAGGGTGAGTCCGAGAGCGGTCCAGGCCAGGAGTACGGCGAGGGGGCCGCCGGCTCCGGCGCCGTCGAAGAAGCTCGACGACCGCAGCAGCGAGGCTCCGGCGCCGGGCGGCAGCAACTGGCCCAGGGCGCCCCAGGGTTCGGGCAGCATCTCGGGCGCCGTGGAGACTCCGGACAGCGGATTGCCCAGCAGCAGGATGGTGACCAGGGCGAGTCCGATGCCCCGGTGCCCCAGCGCCGTGCCCAGTCCCGCCACGGTGACGGTGATGGTGAACACGACCAGTCCCACCGCCGACGCTTCGGCCAGGTAGTTCCCGTCGAGCGCGCCGATCCAGCCATGCACGACCGCGGTGGTGCACAGACCCGCCGCCACGGCGAACGTCGCGGCCGCCACCAGCCGGTTGCGCAGCCCCGAGACCTTCAGGGTGATGAGGACACCGCCGATCAAGCCGGTGAGCACCAGTGGCAGCAGCGAGGAGGCGAAGCCGGCACCGCGCGGGTCCTTCTCAGGGGCGGCACGCACATCCTCGACAGCCACCGGCTTGCCGCTCTGCTCCTCGATCTCGCCGGCGAGTTGGGTGAAGGCGGCGGCCACCGCCGCGCTAGCGGCGGAGGAGACCAGCACCTTGGGGCCGGCCGGGTCGGCGACGATCGCCGCATACGCGTCGCGGTCCTCGATGGCCTGACGGGCAGCCTTCTCGTCGTCCACCGTCGACGTGTCGAACGCGCCGGGCTCGGCCTGGGCCATGTGGCCCTCCACGGCCGCCACCGCCTGCCCCGGTCCCGCCAGCACCACCGGCACGTCATGGGGGCCCGACCGGGCGTTGGGCCAGGCGAAGGCGATGACGACCACGAGCTGGACGACGGCGAGTGCGCAGGCCAGTACGACGGCGAGCCTCAGGCCGGAGGGCCCGTGCCCGGCGCGCCCGCCCGCGGCTCCTGGGGCCTCCGCGGCGTCGTCGGCGGGGCCGGGCTCCGGCCCGGGGGCGCCGCCGTCCGTCGAAAGGCGAGCGTAGGAAGACATGGTTCCTCCAGAGGTGGGCTTGCTCCGCGGTGCGGAGAGGCTGTGTGGATCGGGGAGTGGCAGATGAGGGGGCGGGTGCCGCGGGACGCTGCTCCGACCCACGCGGCACCCGCTGGAACCAGCACACCGTCTGGGGGCGCACGCTGCGTCGGGGCGGAACCCCAAGCTTTGGGCGGCGCCCCCTAGGCCTCGGGGCGGGGCGGGGCGGGGCGTGGGGGCCGGTTGGGCCACCCGGAGCGGTTGAGCCACCGGGACCGGGCGCGCCACGGAGATTCAGCGCGCCACGGAGACCGGGCGAGCCATGGAGACCGGGCGTGGCCACGGAGACCGGGCGTGCCACGGAGACCGGCCGATGCACCCCCGTCCGATCAGGTGCGCCGGGAGTCAGTAGTTCTCGATGGAGGGAGCCCAGGCTTCCGGCGGCAAGGGGTGGACACCGGGCGCGTGGCCTGCTGCCCCGGAACTCGCCCAGCCGACGGCGCAGAGCATCAACGCGGAGGTCAGGTCGAAGGAGTTGAGGCTGTCGCCGTCCCCGGCTGCGAGGTTGACGAGGTGGCCGCCGGACAGGAGCAGGATCTCGCCGGCGAAGGGCCGGTGGCTGGTGACGTGGGGCAGCACCTCGGTGCCCGGGCCCAGCACGTCGAGCGCGATCTCGTTGGCGCAGTGTCCGGCGTTGAGGACGAAGCACTCGCTCGTCAGCAGGGCGAGCACGCTCTCGGAGATGACGCGTTCCCGGCCGGTGGCGGTCACCAGGACGTCCGCCCGTGCCGCCAGGACGGCGAGGGTGCCGGTCTCGTATCCCTCGTACTCGGCGATCAGACGCCGCTCGGCGGACTCCTCGGCGACGAGCACGCGCGCGCCCAGGGAAGCGGCGGCACGCGCGAGTCCGGAACCGACCTCGCCGTAGCCGACGACGACCACGACGCTGCCGTGCAGGGTGAGGTTGGTGCGGCTCATGAACGCCTGCCAGGTGCTGATGCCCACCGCGTACCGGTTGTGGACGTTGTTCTTCAGCGGCACGCGATCCAGGTCGAACACGGGATGCGGCAGGTCCAGTCCCCGCAGTCGGGCGATGCCGGAGCGGGTCACCTCGATGGCCGCCGCGAGCCGGCCGTAACCGCGCGCCACCGCCGCCGCGGTGAGGTCGGCGCCCATTTCGAGGGTGTGGGTCGGGCTCCAGTCCAGACACGCCTCGACGGGCGGGACGCCGGCGTCGGCCGCGTCGAACACCCGCATCCGGCTGTTCACGTACGCGGCCACATCGGCCCTGGTGGTGACCGGGTTCACCGGCGTGACGGCGACCTCGGCGCCGGCCTCCGCGAAGGCCTCCAGGAAGACGGCGGCCTTGATGTCGAGGTGGACCGCCGCGGCGAGCCGCATGCCGGTCAGGTCGGGAAGCTGTGCGGCGGTGGCGGCGGTGAGCCACATCTGCCGTCGGCTCCAGGCAAGCCGCTGGGGCAGGGGAACGCTCTGCCATGCTGAGGGGTGTGTGGCCATCGGGGTGCTCCTGAGGGGCGCGGAGGTGCAGACGGCCGCGGGCGTGGGGGCCTGGGAGTATCCGGACCGGGGCGGCTGCCGTCCGTCGTCGCCTCCAACGTAGGGGCGTGGGCGCGGAGGCGGTTCAGCAACTCTTACTCAACCTGCCGGCCGGCTGTGCGAGGCGGCAGGGGGCGTCGACCGGGGGTGCGCGAACTGCGCCCGCCTCGATCGTCGACCGATCGGACGGTGTCATGGACGCCCGGGCACGGACCGACCGACCCTGTCGCCCCCTGGATTCGCAGTTCGGTCCGCGTCGCCGACTGCTGTATCGAGCAACCGTCGGCTGGTCCGCCCCTTCGCCCCGCTCCGCGGCTTCGGCCCGGCAGGTCGGCGCACATCGCCGTCCCATCCACCCCCGCCAGAACCGGATCAGGCGCAGAATGAGGGAATGCCAGGTGTTCTCCTTGAGCGTGACGCGGAGCTGGAGCGGCTGCGGGCCGCCGTGGCAGGGGTGGGCTCGGGTGACGGCGGACCGGTGCAGGTGCTGGGATCCGCGGGGCTCGGAAAGACACGGCTGCTGACGGCGGCGGGCGCGCTGGCCCAGGAGGCCGGGCTACGCGTGCTGTCGGCACGGGGTTCCGAACTGGAGCGCGAATACGCCTTCGGTCTCGTCCGCCAGTTGTTCGACCGGCTGCTGCTGACGGCCCCGGACGCCGAACGTGAGCGCTGGCTGTCCGGGCCGGCCGCGACAGCGGGGGCGGCTTTGGGATACGGAGGTTCCCTTACGACCCCGCCGGGCGAGTTCGCCCTCCTGAACTCACTGTTCTGGCTGGCGTCGAACATCGCCCAGGACCAGCCGCTGGCTCTGCTCGTGGACGATCTGCACTGGGCGGACGAATCTTCCCTGCGCTTCCTGCTGTACCTGATGCCGCGGGGCCCTGCGCGTCGCCGGTGTGGTCGCGCCCCGCGCCGAGAGCGCCACGCTGCTGCGCGAGGCCGTGGACCTGCTGCGTGACACCCCTGCCCGCCTGGAGTACGCCCGGGCCCTGATCGATCTCGGGGCCGAGGCACGCCGCGGCAACTCCCGTGCCGAGGCACGCGAACACCTCGCGCAGGGGCTCGACCTCGCACACCGCTGCGGTGCCGCCCCGCTCGCCGAACGCGCCCGGCACGAGCTGCGGGCTGCCGGGGCCCGCCCGCGCACCTCCGCGGTCACCGGGCCGGAGTCCCTCACCCCGAGCGAGGCCAGGGTCGCCGAGCTGGCCACTCGAGGGCTGACCAACCGTCAGATCGCACAGGAGCTGTTCGTCACGCCCAAGACGGTGGAGGTTCATCTGTCGGCGGCGTACCGCAAGCTCGGCATCAACCGGCGCAGCCAACTGGCGGCGTCCGGACTTCCGGCCGGCTGACGGCCGTACGCAATCAGGCACGGCTTCGAGGAGCGACATGCCCGCCAATCCCTACGACCCCTTCGCCCGCGGCCCGGCCCCCACCGGCGTGACCACCGCCCACCTCGTCGACGCGTCACGCGAACGCCCGCTGTCCATCGAGCTCTGGTACCCCGCGGCGGCCGGCCACCGCGGACAGGACATCGACGAGCGGACAGCGGACCGCTACGTCGCCGCCCCGGGGCTGCCGCCGGCCACCCAGCACGCCGTACGGGACGCCGCCGCTGCCCGTGGCCGCTTCCCGCTCGTGGTGTACTGCCACGGTGCCTGGGGGCACCGCCGCAACGCCTCCCACCTGTGCACCCACCTGGCCGCACACGGTTACGTCGTGGCGGCCCCCGACTTCGCGGGGGACACGGCCGAGGACCTCCAAAACGCCGTGGCCGACGCCGGCGACGCGGAACTGGACTTCGGCGCGGGCCTGCCGAAGACCCTGTACGACCGCCGCGCCGACGTGCGCTTCCTCCTCGACAGCCTGCTGAAAGGGGCAGGGCCGGCGCAGGTGGCGGCCCTCGTCGACCCGGAGCGGATCGGCATCTGCGGGATCTCCCTGGGCGGGTGGACCGCCCTGAAGGTCATCGAGGAGGAGGACCGCATCGGCGCCGTCCTCGCGGTGGCTGTCCCTACCGGCAGCCGCGGCCGCCTTCCCCAGTCACCGCTGCTCGGCTCCCTGCTCAGCCCGGCGGCCTGGCGCAGACCGGTGCCCGTCCTCCTCCTGGCGGGCGCGCAGGACGCCGTCATCGCCGTCGACGATCTACATGACCTGTACGGACACCTCGCCGCCCCCAAACGGTTCGCCGCGCTCCGGGGCGCCGGACACTCCCACTTCAACGACGGCGCCGAGACGGCGCACGACGCGGCACGGGAGATGTGGCTCAGTGGGCAGATGAAGATCGCGGGCATGGACGTGGTGGCCCTGGCCGAGGCGTCCCGGCCCTTCGCGGAACTGTGCCCGGCCGAGCACGGCGGCGACACCCTGCGCGCGCTGTGCACCAGCCACATGGACGGGCACCTCAAGGGCGACGCCGACGCCCGGCGATTCCTGACCGACGACCTGACGGGGTCGTTCCGAGCCCGCGGGATCGCCCTCGACGTCCGGGAATGATCACCCCGGGCCCTGTCCGGCAGGACTCCCCCGCCCATAATGAGAGCATGACCGCCGACCTGCTGGACCGCGACGAGGACGTGGCGCTGCTGCGGCAGGGCGTGAGCGACGCGCTCAGCGGCTCGCACGGGTTTCTCGCGATCTCGGCACCGGCAGGGCTGGGCAAGAGCAGGCTCCTGAAGGAGGCCGGGACCCTGGCGCGCGAGGCCGGCCTGCGCGTGCTGTCGGCCCGGGGATCGGAACTGGAACGCGAGTACTCACTGGGACTCGTCCAACAGCTCTACGAGCCGCTGCTGCACTCCTGCGACCCGGCCGACCGGGACCGGTGGCTGGCCGACGCGGCCCGGCCCGCCGGATCCGTGCTCGGCGTGTCCGGCACCGATGCGGAGACCGTGCGGGGTGAATTCGCCGTGCTGCACGGACTGTTCTGGCTCACCTCGAACCTGTGCCAGGACGGCCCGCTCGCCCTGGTCGTCGACGACCTGCACTGGGGCGACGAGGCATCGCTCCGGTTCCTCGCCTATCTGTTGCCGCGCCTGCCGGACCTGCGGCTCCTGCTCGTCGTGGCCCTGCGTCCCGGTGAGCCGGGCGCCGCCGAGCACTTGATCGACCTGCTGCTGGCCGACCAGGAATGCACTCTCCTGCACCCCACGCCCCTGGGCCCCGAAGCATCCGGTCTCGCCCTCACCTCCTGGTTCGGAGAAACACCGGACGCGGCCTTCGCCGCCGCCTGCCACGAGGCCACCGGAGGCAACCCGCTGCTGCTGAGGGAGCTCTCCCGGGCCCTGGTAGCCGAGGGACTCTCACCGGCGCGGGGCAGCGTGCCCCAGGTCGAGCACCTGGGCTCCCGGGCCCTGCAACGCCGGGTCGCCCGCGAGATCGGCCGCCTCCAGCCGGACGCGGTACGCCTCGCCCAGGCCGTGGCCGTACTCGGCCCCCGCGCACACCCGGCCCACGCCGCCTCGCTCGCCGGTCTCGACCCGGCACTCCTCGGCCACCACCTGGCCGACCTGCACAGCGCACACCTGCTGACGGCCCCGCAACACGGCGAACCCGGCGACCACCTCGACTTCGTCCACCCCCTGGTCCGCGCCACCGTGCACCGCGGCACCCCGCTCAGCCGGCGCGCCGACCTCCATGCTCGGGCCGCCGCTCTGCTGACCGCGTCGGGCGCCCGGCCCGAACTGGCCGCCGAACACCTCCTCCACGTGCCTCCCGCGCACGACGCCGACACCGTCACCGCCCTGCGCGACGCCGCCCGCCATGCCCTCGGCAGCGGAGCCGCCGAAGCGGCACTGACGTATCTGCGCAGGGCCCTGGAGGAGCCCCCGCCCCGGCAGGAACGCATCACCGTGCTCACCGAAGCGGGCACCGCCGCCTTCCTCACCGACCTGCCCGCCGCCAAGCGCTACCTGGACGAGGCGGCGGACCTCGCCGTGGATCCGCGCACCCGCGGAGGGCTGGCCACGATCCGCGAACTCGTCTACCTGCTGGGGATGCAGGACCCCGACCACACCGTCACCGGTGTGCGCGACGTCCTGGAGAGCCTCCCGGCCGAGGAGGACGACCTGCGCCGGACGCTGGAGGCCCTCCTCCTTGCCGTACCCCTGGTCACCCCCGGCTGGACGGACCTGCTGCGGCAGCTGCCCCGGCTCAGGGCGCTGGCCCCCAGCGGGACCATGGGAGCACTGGCCCTCGACGGCATGATCGCCATCTGCGACGCCTACGCGGGCGACCCCCGCTGCGTGGAGACCTCCCGCCGTGTCGTCGCGGACCCGCGCGTGCGCCAGGCGGCCGCCGACGGCGGTTTCCTCTTCATGAACGCGGCCTTCCCGCTGGTGGTGCACGACCCGGACAAGGGGGTGGCCGCGTGCGAGACCCTGGTCGCGGGCGCCCGCGCCACCGGTTCGCTGCTGTCCCTGTCAGCCCTGCAGGGGTTCAGGGGTTTCGCCTGGCTTCAGCGCGGCGACCTCGCCGAGGCCGCCGGCGACCTGGAGGAGGCACTGGGCCTGGCGACGACGGCCCACACCCCGGTCCAGCAGTACGCCCTCACCGCGTGGCTCGCCGAGACCCTGCTCGAACAGGGCCTGGCCGCACGGGCGGAAGCCGTCGTGGAACAGGCACTCCAGCCTTCCCAGAACAGGGAGAACCGGGCCTACGGCTTCCTGCTGTACGCCCACGCCTGCGTCCTGCACGGGGCCGGCAGCCACGAGGCGGCGCTCAAGGCGGCCCTCGACGCCGGCGCGGACTTCACCGGGAGCGGCGGACACAACCCGGCCATCCTCCCGTGGCAAACCCTCGCCGCGCTGTGCCTGCACGCCCTCGGCCGTACCGACGAAGGCCTCGACCACGCCCGCCGAGAACTCGACGCGGCCCGCCGGTGGGCCTCCCCACGGGCCGAGGGCAGAGCCCTGCGGACGGTCGGCCTGCTCACCCCGGGCTCCGACGGCATCGGCGTGCTCACAGAGGCGGAGCGCCTCCTGCGCCCGTCCTCGGCCCGACTCGAACACGCCAAGACACTGGTGGGACTCGGGGCCGCCGTCCGCCGGTCCAACCAGCGTTCACAGGCCCGCACCCTCCTCGGCGAGGGGATGGAACTGGCACACCGTTGCGGCGCCCGGCTCCTGGTCGACCATGCCCGTACCGAGCTGCGCGCCGCCGGCGCACGTCCTCGCACGCCCCGCCAGACCGGCCCCGAGGCGCTCACGCCCAGCGAGACCAGGGCTGCGCGCATGGCGGCGACAGGGCTGACCAACCGGCAGATCGCCCAGCAGTTGTTCGTGACGACGAAGACGGTCGAGGTACATCTCTCCGCGGTGTACCGGAAGCTGGACATCAGCCATCGCAGCCAACTCGCGACCGCCCTGGCGGACACCTCCTGAGATCGGCTCGTCCGCGTGCGGGTGCCGGTCAGTCCGTGTGTCCGGTCGCGGCCACGGTGACGCCCAGTCCGATCATCGTGAGCCCGCCGACGCCGCCGATGGCCGCGAGGCGCCGCGGCGAGCGGGCGAACCACTCCCGGGCCGTCGCCGCCGTCAGCCCCCACAGGCTGTCGAAGACGAGCGCCATGACGTTGAAGACGAGGCCGAGCAGCAGTATCTGCGTCACGGCGTTCCCCCGGTCACGGTCGACGAACTGCGGGAGAACGGCGGCGAAGAAGACGATCGTCTTGGGGTTCGACACCCCGACGACGAACCCCTCCCAGAGGGTGACCAGCCCGCCGCGGCCGGCCTGGGGACTGTCGAAAGCAGCGCGCATCGACCGTCGTGTGCGCAGCGCTTTCACTCCCAGGTACACGATATAGGCGGCACCGGCCAGTTTCAGCGACATGAACAGCACGGCCGACCGCTCCACGATCGATCCGATCCCGCAGGCCACGGCCCCGACCAGGACGTACGCCCCGAGGGTGTTGCCCACGACGGTGGTCAGCGCGGCGCGCCGGCCCTGAGCGAGAGCGCGCCCGATCACGAAGAGCACGCTGGGGCCGGGGATCACGATGAGGAGGAAGGACATGGCCGTGAAGGCGAGGAGACGATCCGTGGGAACCATACGGTCACGGAACACGTCGGCCGCGGCCGGCTCAATACCTCGAAGCGAGGACGAGTAGTCGTTACTCACCGGCGGTCAGGAGGCGACAGCCCCGCCTGCCCGCTGTCACTGGACACCCTTTGACTTGATCTTCAAACTGCGCGGTGAGGCTTCGGGGGCGTGAAGCTCGGCGACCGGTTCGCGGTAGTCGTTGCGCCAGGTGTCGTGCTGAACGGCGAGGACGGCCTCGCCCAGTAGTGGGCGGTGAGTGGTGCGAGGTCCTGCTGGGTGAACGCACGGATGGGCATGGAGGTGTGCCACTCAGGTTGAAGGTGTCAGCCACCGAGCTGTACGTGGAGATCTACGGTGAGCGCGCCCGGCCCACCACCGTCGTGCTCGTCGACGAGGTCGTCGACGGCGGCTGGGGCGTCGCCGGCAACGTCCTGACCGCTGCCATGCTCAACGGCGACGCCTGACGTCGTCCATCGGCGTGGGGCCCGAGCGACGTGATGATTGCCTGATCATCCGTCGGCGCTGTACCGCAGTGTGATGCCGCTCACATCGCGTCACGGGCGCGACGGGAGCGGTGTCTTGTGGGCATGACCGACACGAAGCAGTCCACAGTCCTGATCACCGGCGCCAACAAGGGTCTGGGCCACGAGGCCGCCCGTCGCCTCGGGGAGCTGGGATGGAAGGTGTTCCTCGGCTCCCGGGATGAGGTTCGCGGCCGCGCGGCCGCCGAGAAGCTGGCCGCCGACGGCATCGATGTCGTCCTGGTCCCGCTGGACGTCACCTCGGAGGAGTCCGTGACGGCCGCCGAGGAACTCGTGCGCGCGCACACCGACCGGCTGGATGTCCTGATCAACAATGCCGGGGCGCCGGGCCACGCGATCCACCCCGGCCAGGCGACGGTCGCGGAGGTCCACGCCGTTTACGACACCAACGTCTACGGCCCGATCCGCGTCACCCATGCGTTCCTGCCACTGTTGCAGGCCGCCGACCACCCCCGGGTGGTGATGGTGTCCAGCGCCGTCGGCGCGTTCTCGGTGGTGACCGACCCAGAGCAGCCGGTGTCGAAGATGCACGAACTCGCCTACAGCTCCTCCAAGGCGGCGCTGAACATGCTGACCGTCCGCTACGCGCAGGCGTTCCCCGCCATCAAGTTCAACGCCGCCACCCCCGGAGAAGTAGTGAACCGCACCTTCGCGGCCACCGACATGAACAACAACACGGGCCAGTTGACCGTCACCGAAGGCACCGACTCGATCGTTCGCCTGGCGCTGCTGGACGCCGACGGCCCGAGCGGGACCTTCACAGACCGGCTCGGCCCCATCGAGTGGTGATCCTCCGGCCGGCGGCGGGGACGATCACGGAGCCGTTGGCGTGGGGGGTAAGACCTTCATGCGGCCGGGGTTGACGAAGTTCCGCGGTCGGTCGAAGGCGGTGTGGGAGCGGTGGCAACGGCAGGCTGCGAAGCCAACCGTGGCCGCTGCCCCTGGCTGAGCGGATACTGATCGTTGCCGTGTACTGCCGCACGAACCTGACGATGCGACAGTTGGCTCCGCTGTCTGGCGTCTCGTCCCCCACGGTCTGCCGCGTCATCCAGCGGCTTGCTCCACTACCGGCACTCGAACCCCTCTCGAGCACAACCGACCGCGCGGACCGGTTGCGGACCGTGAACGGCACCCTGGTCCCGGTCCGCGACCGGAACGTCAGCTCCTCATCACGCAACTACCGATTCCCGGCGAACGTGCAGGTCATCGCCGATGCCGACACCCGACTGGTGATCGCCGCCGCCCACCCGGTGCCCAGCACCAGCACGGACACACACCCTGACGGGCCTCCGGACTGAGCAAGCACTGCACGGGCGTGACCGTCCTGGGCCATACCGACCCACGGCCTTCAGCTGGCCACCGGCCCCGCACCGGGAGCACTCCGCCCCTCCCACTCATCGACCGGGGACTCCTCCGCTTTTCCCCACAGAGCGGGCCGTGCTCAGCCACCGGGGGTCTTTCGAGGCGGAGTTCGCCTGTTCTGAGACGGGGAGGCTGGCGTTCCTGGCCGTGACGGTTGATGATCAAGATACGAGATCCCAGCTGATCAGGAAGAGCTGCAATGCATCGAAGCCGCGTATACGCCGTTCTGAGAAGCTGTTGTCTTTCCGGACGTGATCGATGCGTTTCCGCTGGTCGGGGATAGGAGTGGTGGTTCCGTGGGAGTGGTGGCCTGTCAGGTCGTCGTTCCCCGGGAGGTTGCGAATGCCGTCGGTTGTCGGACTGCTGGAACAGCACGAGCTCGCCGCTCGGCGTCGAGTTGACGGGCTGCGGGAGGAGGCCGACCGCATCCAGGCCGAGCTGGCTGCGGCCGAGCTGGAATGCCAGGAGTGGGCGATCGCCCGCAGGCGGGTCGACACGGTGCTGGCTCCGGACGACGGCGCCACCGTCGAGGCGGAGGTTGTCCCGGATCCGCGGGATGGGGAGGGGCAGTCGGCGCTCCGGGACGCGGCGAAGCCGAAGTCGCAGGTGCCGGTGTGGCGACAAGGGCTGGCCTGGTCGGCGCTGTCGGTCGACTACCAGCGCATCCTCAAGACACTCGCGGACCGGGCCCGGCTTCATCAAGGGCCGCTGACCTGCCAGGAGATGGCCGCCATGTTCGGCATGGACGTGGTGCCGGCGCGGGTGGAGGCACTGCGGTCGAAAGCGAAACGCCTGGTCGCGCGCGGCTGGCTGGCCGAGCAGCAGCCGGGTCGGTTCACCCTCGCTGCGGGTGTGACCGGGCCAGGCGACGGGTCATGAGCCCGGTCATCGACCAGTAGACCATCGCCTCCGCGCTGGTGGTGCGCCGCTCGAAGTCGCGCACCAGGCGGCGACTTCGCATCAGGTGGGCGAAGAGGCGCTCGACGATCCACCGCTTGGGCAGGACCACGAACCCCTTCTGGTCGTCGCTGCGTTTGACGATCGTCAGGACCAGGGCGAACGTGGCCAGGCAGTACTCGACGAGGCTGCCGGTGTAGCCGCCGTCGGCCCAGACGAGGGCCAGGCGATGGTGTGCCTCGGCCACCTGCTCAAGCAGGACCTTCGCGGCGGTGCGGTCGCCGACATCCGCGGCGGTGACCATCACGCCCAGCAGCAGGCCGAGGGTGTCGACCACGACGTGCCGCTTGCGGCCGTTGACGAGCTTGCCGCCGTCGAAGCCGCGGCTGTCCGTGCCGACGACGGCGTCCGCCTTGACGGACTGCGAGTCGATCACTCCGGCTGTCGGCTGCGTGTCCCGTCCCAGCTCCTCGCGGACCCTCGCGCGCAACCGGTCGTGGAACTCCTTGACCAGGGCGTTGTCGCGCCAGCGGCGGAAGAATGCGTAGATGCGGTCCCACGGTGGGAAGTCGGCGGGCATCGCACGCCATTTGATCCCGTTGTCCACGAGATACCGGATCGCATCGAGCATGGTGCGGTGACAGTACGCCTCCGGCCGGCCGCCCCGGCCACGCATCCAGCCCGGCACCGGCAGCAGCGGCAGGACCCGGGCCCACTCCGCGTCCGTCATGTCCGTCGGGTAGCGCGGCTGCCGCGTCCCGTTGTCGGCGGCGTTTCCGAACCGGTGAGCCAGACAGTCACACTCCCAGGTGACCGCGCTGGACTGCCCGGCCATCGGCACGCAAGACTGCTGCACCAGGGCCTCCTGCTGCTGCTCGGTGATTCGACACCAACGAGCTGTTCAGGAGGTCCTGTTCGTATGCGCCTCGCGCCCCGCGACCACCCGATCGGGACCCCCGTTCGACGCGCGTCTCCCAAGATCGAAAAGACAACAGCTTCTGAGGCGTGAGGTCCGCAAACACGAGAAAAATGAGCCCAGTGAGGGTGGGGTGTCTTGCTCAACTGTTTCGAATGTTTCGAGATTTACAGTGAAACTTTCTCCGCTCAACATATTGACGGGCCACCGTCAACGCCTCAATCATCCGTCTCCAGGGGCGCACGGGCTCCGAGATTTCGAACCGCTGTGGCTGTACGTCATCGAGCAGCGGGGGAGTGGACGACTCCTTCCTGCTGCGCCCGAGTCACCCACCGACGCCCACACTGGAGGCAAAAGCCATGGGTTTGCATGTCCTTCCCGGACCCGCTGTCCGCCGGAGGAGCCGCAGTCTCCTGCTCGCGCTGGTCATCGGCGTCCTCAGCGCGGCCACCGCACTGGTCACGCCGCAGACCGCACGCGCCGCCGAGAGCACGCTCGGCGCCGCCGCGGCACAGAGCGGCCGCTACTTCGGTACGGCCATCGCCTCGGGCAGGCTCGGCGATTCGGCCTACACGACGATCGCGGCGCGTGAGTTCAACTCGGTCACGGCCGAGAACGAGATGAAGATCGACGCCACCGAACCGCAGCGGGGACAGTTCAACTTCACCGCCGGTGACCGCGTCTACAACTGGGCCGTCCAGAACGGCAAGCAGGTCCGCGGACACACCCTGGCCTGGCACTCCCAGCAGCCCGGCTGGATGCAGAGCCTCAGCGGCAGCAACCTCCGCCAGGCGATGATCGACCACATCAACGGCGTGATGAACCACTACAAGGGCAAGATCGCCCAGTGGGACGTCGTGAACGAGGCCTTCGCCGACGGCAGTTCGGGAGCCCGACGCGACTCCAACCTGCAACGCACCGGCAACGACTGGATCGAGGTCGCCTTCCGCACCGCCCGCGCGGCCGACCCCGCCGCCAAGCTCTGCTACAACGACTACAACATCGAGGACTGGACCTGGGCCAAGACCCAGGCCGTGTACTCCATGGTCCGGGACTTCAAGCAGCGCGGTGTACCGATCGACTGCGTCGGCTTCCAGTCGCACTTCAACAGCGGCAGCCCCTACAACAGCAACTTCCGTACCACCCTGCAGAGTTTCGCCGCCCTCGGCGTCGACGTGGCCATCACCGAACTCGACATCCAGGGCGCGCCGGCCTCGACCTACGCCAACGTGACCAACGACTGCCTGGCCGTTACCCGCTGCCTCGGCATCACCGTCTGGGGTGTGCGCGACACCGACTCCTGGCGAGCCGACCAGACACCGCTGCTCTTCAACGGCGACGGCAGCAAGAAGGCCGCCTACACCGCGGTCCTCAACGCCCTCAACGGCGGTACCTCCACGCCCCCTTCGGGCTCCGGACAGATCAAGGGCGTCGGCTCGGGCCGCTGCCTGGACGTCCCTAACGCCACCACCACCGACGGCACCCAGCTCCAGCTGTGGGACTGCCACAGTGCCACCAACCAGCAGTGGACGTACACCAGCGCCAGTGAGCTCAGGGTGTACGGCAACAAGTGCCTGGACGCCGCCGGCACCGGCAACGGCACCAAGGTCCAGATCTACAGCTGCTGGGGCGGCGACAACCAGAAGTGGCGCCTCAACTCCGACGGAACCATCGTCGGCGTCCAGTCCGGCCTCTGCCTCGACGCGGCCGGAGCCGCCACCGCCAACGGCACCCTGATCCAGCTCTACTCCTGCTCGAACGGCAGCAACCAGCGCTGGACCCGCACCTGATGGGGTGTCGGGCCGCCGTCGACACGACGGCGGCCCGACCGGCTTCCCTCCGCTGGACGCCGACGAGTTGGAACTCGGGGACCCAGTAAGGCCCCGTCACTCGTGTACGCACTCTTGACTCCTGTCACCGGTTGGCGTCCGGTGGGGTGAGCCTCGGCAGACGGGGCCGACCGTTCGCGCCCTTGGGCGGCTTCGCCGCCGAGTCGGCGTGAACAGGTCGCGGTGAAGCCTCCGACCCCCACAAGGAGTCCGCATGGCACCACGTATCAGCCGTCGCACCGTTCTGGCCGCCGGAGCGAGCGCCGCCGGCCTGTCCCTGCCGGGAGTTGCCGCCCACGCAGACGACGGTGCGACCACCAGCGTGAGATTCACCCTGAACGCCCAGGTGCTCGACGGCGGTGAACAGGTCACGTCGATCACCCTCAGGACCTCCCGGCTCGGCCCGATCGACCCGGCCGGTCTCACCACCGGCACCTTCGGCGTGCACGCCAAGGCCGCCAGCCCGTTTCCCGTCCCCCCGGACGACATCATCTTCGGCGAGTACGACCTCGACCGGACGGTGACCGCCGTTCGCCTCGACCACCACGGCGACATCGTGCTCGAACTGAGCCACGGCGAGGGACAGACCGGGGGCGGCACGCTCGGCTACCTCGCGCGCGCGGGCCGCAACGTGATGCTCGACCTCGTCTACACCCTCACCCAGCACGCCCCGATCCCCTTGCGCGACCACCGGACGATCACCATCGACGACTTCGTGCAGCACCCGCGGCTGTCGGACCCCGAGGTGGACGCCTTCAGTTCGCACATCTCCGGCTCGGGAATGAAGTACCGGCTGTACTCGCCCACCGGCTCCCACGCTTCCCGGCACAAGAAGCGCCCGCTGATCCTATGGCTGCACGGCGGAGGCGAGGGCGCCTCACTGCCCAACGACTACTACGACAACGAGACCACGCTGCGAGCCAACCGCGGTGCCCTGGGTTTCGCCACCCCGCAGGCTCAGCGCATCTTCGACGGCGCCTACGTCGTCGCCCCGCAGAGCACCTCGTTCTGGATGGAGGACGGCCCCCGCTTCGCCCCGCTCATCCACGAGATCATCAGCGACGTCACGCGCCGCAACCCCGTCGACCGCGACCGGATCCACGTCGCCGGGTGCAGCAACGGTGGCTACATGAGCATGAAGATGACTACCGTCTATCCCGCTCTGTTCGCCGCATCGGTGCCGGTCTGCGGTGTCGTCGGGTCGTTCCCGGCCGGTGGTCCACCCCTGATCCCCGACAGCGAGCTGGCCCGGATCAGCACCCCGACCTGGCTCGTCACCTCGCGCGACGATCCCACCGTGGACCCCCAGGCCAACACCGTGCACGCGCATGACGTGATCCCTGGCTCGCTGATGACGCTCTACGACCAAGTCGTCCGGAACGGCTACCAGTTCAACGGCCACTGGTCGTGGATCTACGTCGCCCGCAACGACCCCAGCATCAACGGAACCCACATTTGGCAGTGGATGGCCGCCCGGCGTCGTCACTGACGGATCGACGGTCCATGGGGGCCGAGCGAGGACGAGCACGGCGTCCCGGGACGTTGCCGGGACGCCGTGCTCACGGGTGGTGCGCTCAGAGGAGTCGGATGGCTGGTCAGTTCCAGGGAGAGGCGGTGAGCCAGCTGGTGTCCTGGGCCCACGAGGACGTGGCGTCCCAGGCGTTGGAGCCGCCGTTGCTGGCGATGTAGGCCGTGTAGTTGTAGTGGCGGATGTACTTCGTCGGGTAGTTGACGGACTGGAACGAGTGGCCTGTCCCGCTGTTGCCCGTGGTGGGGCAGAAGGTGGCGTCCTGCGCGAACGTGCTGCCGCCGTTGTCCGTGTCGAGGTAGAGCTCGTAGTTGTAGTGGCGCAGGTACTGGCCGGGGTTGTTGGCGGACTCGAACGACAGGCAGGAGCTGTTGGCCAGGCCCGCGCGGACGATCCACGTGGCGTCCGCCTTGTCGGTGGCTGAGCTGGCGGAGCTGATGCTGGAGATGACGACCTTGGTGTCGGCGTCGTCGTGGCGGAGGTAGTCCGTGGTGCAGCAGGGTGACGTGGTGGCCTGGAGGGAGATCCGGGAGCCGGGCGTCAGCGAACCGGTGCTGGTGGAGCCGCTGTTGTAGCCGGCGGCGGTGATGTTGGCCTGTACGGCGTTCTCAGTGGCGTCCGAGGGGTAGCCGGAGGTCATGACGCCTTCGTAGAAGGTGCCTTGGGCGCCCTTGCTGTTGTCGCCGCCGATGCCGAGGATGATCGCGCCCTCCTTGTGCATCGGGTTGTAGCCGGAGACGTTGGGGCGTACGCCGCTGTAGTAGGGGGACAGGCTGCCCGCCTGGGCGTCGCCGCCGCGGATGGCCCACTGGTTCGGGCCGCCCTTGACCATGGCGGTCAGGAAGCGGTTGTTGACGGTCGGGTCGCCGGAGTTGAGAGTGCGGTTCACGCCGGAGAACAGACCGTTCTCGAGGTCGGCCATGACCCAGGGGCCGTTGCCCGCGCCGTAGCCCCAGGACTTGCTGTTGCCGAAGTAGATGGCCTCCATATGGCCGTTGCCGGTGTCGGTGCTGCTGGTTTCGGCATTGCCGTAGTCGAAGCAGCAGCCGCCGTTGAAGTGTGTGCCGTCGAAGATCGCGTACATGCCCTCGGGTTGGTCGCCGGTGGCGATGCCGTTGGTGGTGTTGTCGCGGTAGCCGGTGCCCGGTGCCACGTAGACGCCGTACGCCTTATGACCGCCGACGGTGACCGGTGCCTCGAAGGCGTTGGCGAGGTTGTCCGGCCCGCCGGCCGCTCCGCCCGCGGGCGCCTGGGTGAGGTTGTTGCCCTTGCCGGACTGGTCGTAGATGACGGTGATGACGCAGCTGGTGTTGGCGCAGAAGGTGTCCTGAGCGGCGGCGTTGGCGTATCCGCCGGTGCTCAGCAGCCCGATGTTCAGCGTGGTGTTGTCCGAGGCGCGCCTGACCTGGTAGAGCGGGCCGTTGTACGTCGAGTACAGGGCGCGGGTGGTGCTGTGCGCGGCGACGCAGGGGGTGCCGCCCGCGGCGTAGATGTCGCACGGCGCCTGGGTGGCGGCCTGAGTGGTGGTCGCCGTGGCCGTGAGGAGACCGGCGGCGAGGGCGGCGGTGGCACCGACCGCGAGAAGCGCGCGTCTGATGCTGCGTATCCACGGTGCTTTGGTCATGCGGGAACTCCTTCACAGGGGGGATGTGGTGCACGTCGACGTTCCCGGTGTTCCGCTGGGCGGACGGTGCGGGGCACGCGGACGTCTCCGGGTCCGGTCCGGTTCAGGCCTCTCGGCACCGGACCCGGGCCGGCGGCTCGTCAGCTCCAGGGAGATGCGGCGAGCCAGCTGGTGTCCTGGGACCACATCGAGGTGGTGTCCCAGGCGTTGCCACCGCCGTTGCTTGCGATGTATCCGGTGAAGCTGTAATGGCGGATGTACTTGGCCGGGTAGTTGAAGGACTGAAGGGAGTAACCGGTGCCGCTGTTGCCGATCTTGGGGCAGAAGGTGGCGTCGGCGGCGAACTGACCGGTGCCGTCGTCGGGTTGGAGGTGCAGCTGGAAGGCGTAGTGCCTGAGGTACTGGCCGGGCCCGTCGGCCGACTCGAAGGAGACGCAGTTGCCGTCGGCCAGGCCGGCGTGGACGATCCAGGTGGCGTCCCCCTTGTCGGTCGCCGAGCTGCCGGCCGTCACGGGCGCGATGACGACCTTGTCGTCGCTGGTGTCGTGCTGCAGATAGTCGGCGGTGCAGCAGGAAGTGGTGGCTCGCAGGGACAGCTTGGCGCCGGGGACGAAGGGTGAGGTGGCGCTGTAGCCGGCCGCGGCGATGTCGGCCTGGACCGCGGCGTCGGTGGCGTCGGAGGGATAGCCGCTCACCATGGCGCCCTCGTAGAACGTGCCCGCGCTGGCGTTGTGGTTGGTCTGGCAGCAGTCGCCGCCGCTGCCGAGGATGATCGCGCCCTGCTTGTGCATGGGGCTCCATCCGCTGGGCAGTGCGCCGCTGTAGAGCTGCGTGAGACCCCCGGACTGGGCGTTGGCTCCCTTGAGCGCCATCTGGGTGGTGCCGTTGTTCTTGAACATCGCGGTGACGAAACGGCTGGTCTCGGACACCTGGTTGGGGTTCCACGCCTTGCTGCCACCGCTGAACAGGCCGTTCTCGATGTCCGCCTGCACCCACGGGCCGGTTCCGCTGCAGCCGCCGAACCAGCACTCCGTACTGAAGTTGATCGCGTCCATGGCGCCGTTGCCGTCGGCGTGGTGGTCGGTCTCGGTGTTGCCGTAGTCGAAGCAGCAGCCGTTGTTGGCGTGGGTGCCGCTGGTGATCATGTACTCGCCTTCGGGTGAACTGCCGGTCGGTACGCCCCCGGTGGAGTTGTAGGCGAAGTAGCTGTTGCCGGGGTTGATGTACAGCGCGTACGCCTTCTGGCCGCCCACGCTCACGGCCTCGGTGGTCGCGCCGGCCGCGGTGTCGGCACCGCCGGTTCCACCGGGCCCCTGCTAGACCAGGGTGTTGCCGCCGCCGGTCTGGTCGTAGACGCGGGTGACGGTGCAGGTCGTCCCGGCGCAGAAGGAGTCCTGGGCCGCGGCGTCGGCGACTCCTCCGGCGGCCAGGACGCCGATGTTCCGCGCCGAGCTGTCCGACGCTCGTTGCACCTGGTAGAGGGGGCCGTCGTAGGAGGCGAAGAGGGCGCGTGTGGTGCTGTGCGCCGCGACGCACGGCGTGCCGCCCGCCGCGTAGATGTCACAGGGGCCTTGGGCGGTGGCGTACGAGGCGCCGCCGGAGGCGACCAGGCCGACGAGGGCGAGCGCCGTCGCGGCCAGGAAGACGACCAGCCCCTGGCGCAGCCGGCGGAAGATGAGCAGGGCAGGCACCTGGAACTCCCTTGCGTGTCGGGACGGAGCCGCAGACCGCGCCCCGACCGTGGTCACGGTGGGCTCTGGGGGCGGGCTGAGGGGGGACTGCGGGCGAGCAGAGGCGCCCGGACGACGGGCGACGACTGCCGTACCGGCTGGAATTGTTAGCGCTAACAATCAGAAGTGTGATGCGGCATGGTCGTTGGCGTGGAGGATTGGATGCGGCTGACGAGCGGTCTGGTTTTGGAGCCCTCTGAATTGTGAGCGCTAACAATTCGAGGGGCGATCCAGCCGTCAATCGGTCGGCCGGATCAAGGCATGACTATCGACGAACACGCAGAAGTCGTCAAGGGGTTGAACATCGCGTTCCGTAGGTGTCGTAAATCCGGCGTGCGCCACGACACCGCGTCTCATTTGGTGATTTTGCACGGGCGGACGAGGGCACAGGAATGGGGTAATTGGCAGTGTCTTATCGTCGGCTCGACTCACTTCGGTTCGGCCGACACCTGTCCTCTCGCGGCTCGCCTGTTGACCGAGTCGATCGCATGGCGTGACCAGTCGAACTCGCCACGGCCGTCGAGTCCGTCCAGGAAAAGACGGTGCAGCTCAGCCCACACGCCTGCGTTCGTCCACTCGGTGAAGCGACGGTGGACGGTTGCTGCCGAGGGGCCGAACGATGTGGACGGCAACTGCTGCCACGGGCAGTCCGAGGTCGCCACGAAGACGATGGCGGCCAGCACCTCCCGGTCACCGTGCCGACGTCGACCGCCGCCTTGGGGGCGCGACGGGGGCTCCGGCACGACGCGCTGGAACGGCTCCCACAACTCGTCCGGTACGAGCCGCTCTACGATCGAGACCACGGCCGAAGCGTATTCGACCAAATGAGATGCCGTTCCAACCGGTCATAGGCGAAAGGTAAAGTTCGTCCCTGGTAGGTAAATTGGAGTGCCGGCGCTGTCAGGTGAGAAGGCGTCGGGGAATTCCTGTTCGCGTGCCGGACGAAGCTGAGCAGGCCTGAGAGCAGGGGTTTTATCAAGCCCGCAAGGATGGCTTTACTTGCATTTGAATCCTCTGGGTGAGGGCTTCGCCGTAGCAGTGGGCGTCGGGCCGTTCACGCCGGGTCCGCGACGATCGCACGGGCACCGGAGACATGTGATGTCTCTCGGCAGATAAATCTACCTACACCTCACTTTTACGGCGATAGTTGACGTATTGAAGGCGGCATTCATCCCTGCACGCCCGTTGACAAGTACGGGTCACATGGCGGAACTTCATGCGTAACCACCCGGCACCCGAGCCCCAGGAGTTCCCCGCGCCGCTCGTGTGCCGGGCACGTGTACGAAGCAGCAGCCCACAGCCCGGGGCGCCGAATTCCCCTGGAGTAGGAGCGAGTCCATGTCCTCAGGAAAACTGTCGCGTCGCACGCTGCTGAGTGCCGCCGGCGCCGCTGTGACCGCGACCGCTCTGCCCGTCGCCCCTGCGCTGTCACCTCTGTTGACGGAGGCTGCCGCCGCCGACGCCCAGACCAATCTCAGCAACTTGGCGAACATGCGGTTCGGCAATGTTCAACCACTTCAATCTGGGGACGTTCACGAACGAGGAGTGGGCGGCCCCGAATCAGAGCCCGACACTCTTCGCTCCCACGGCGGTGGACTGCGCACAGTGGGCTGCCGCGGCCGCCGCGGCGAAGATGAGCTACGGCGTACTGACCACCAAGCACCACGACGGCTTCGCCCTGTGGCCCAGCGCGTACGGCACGCAGAACGTGGCGAACAGCTCGTACAAGCACGACGTCGTGCGACAGTACGTCGACGCGTTCCGGGCCCGGGGACTGAGAGTGGGTCTGTACTACTCGATCTGGGACCGCACCTACAGTGTGCAGGCCTATGACAGCCGTCACGGCGTGCCCGCCGACCAGGTGATCCAGCCGGCCGACCTGACCTTCATCCTGAACCAGATCACCGAACTGCTGACCAACTACGGCACCATCGACATGTTCGTCACCGACGGCTACGCCTGGCAGATGGGTCAGCAGGCGATCTCGTACCAGCGCGTTCGGGAGCATGTGAAGTCGCTCCAGCCGGACATCGTCATGGTCGACCACGGCGGGTTGTCGGTGCCCTTCCTCGGCGACGCGATCTATTTCGAGGAGCCGTTGGGCGTCACGGCTCCGGCGGGCAACACCTATGCGGCTCTGCAGGGGCAGACCGTGAGCAACGGCTGGTTCTGGCACCCCGACACGCCGACCACCGATCCCATGAGCAAGGCGGCGATCCTGTCGCATCTGGCGGATCTCGAACCGAAGTACACCTCGTTCATCCTCAACTGCCCACCCAACCGCGACGGCAGGCTGGACGACAACATCGTCGCTCGGCTCGCCGAGGTCGGCGCCGCGTGGAGCCCGAACAACTCGCGCCCGCCCCTGCCCGCCCAGATGCCGCGGGCGGAACACCCGGTGACCCCGGTCAGCGCGTACGCAACGGGCTTCCATACCGGTGAGGGCCCCATGAGGGCCATCGACGGGCTCAGTGACAAGGGCTTCGAGACCTGCTGGTCCACTTGGAGCCTGACGCTGCCGCACTCCATCACCATCGACCTGGGCGGTGTCTGGAGCAACGTCTCCACCCTCGAGTACCTCCCCAAGCAGTGGAACCGCACCGGCACCACCGACGGCGACATCACCTCGTACGCCATCTCCACGAGCACCGACGGCACGAACTTCACGCAGGTCGCCACCGGTACCTGGACCGGCGACCGAGCCACCAAGGTGACCGAATGGCCGGCCAGGAACGCCGGGTACGTCCGGATCCAGGTCAACTCCGCGACCGGTGGCTACGCCAACATCGGGGCCGTACGGATCGGTGGCCGTACCGCCGCACCCGCACTGGTCTCGTCGGTCCTGCCCGGCGACGGCACGGTCTACCGCATCGTCAACCGCAAGAGCGGCAAGGTCGCCGACGTGTACAACTTCGGCACCGCCAACGGAACCAACATCCAGCTGTGGCCCTGGCTGAACAACACCGCTCAGAAGTGGACCTTCACCTCCACCGGAGACGGCTATTACAAGATCAAGAACGTCAACAGCGGCAAGCTGATGGAGGTGGCCGGACTCTCGCGGGCCGACGGCGGCAACGTCTCCATCTGGGCGGACGACAGCGTCCCACAACAGCACTGGGCGGTCACCCCGACCGGCGACGGCTACTACTACCTGACCAACAGGCTCAGCGGACTGGCGCTCAACGTCGACGCCGGCCAGACAGTCGACGGGGCCAACATCAACCAGTTCACGTACAACCGCGCACCGGAGGAGCACTGGCAGATCATCGCGGTCTGACGGCGGGTGGGCCCTGGCGATCGGGATCTGTGAGGCCTCCCTGTCGGATGGGCGGCGCACTCCCGTCCACGCCGTGTATGCGCGGCAGCCCGGCCCACACCATGGATGCTCGGCTGCCGGGCGGCAGCGGCCCGAGCCTGAGCAGTTGTTGAACCGGTTGCCATGCGATCCGGATCCGGTTCCCGTCCACCGGCGGCTGTCGATCGAGGTCGTGAGCAGGTCACTTATGATCATCGCGGACGGAACGCTCACTCGCGGTGAGCGATGATCCCACCGGCTTGGGGCATGCCTTGATCAAAGAGTCGCTTCAGGAACTCATGTCGACCGCGTTCGGTGGCTGGACGCCGGACGACGGGTGCGCGGATGCCGAAGTCACGGCTGTCGAGGAGCGCTTGGGGATCAGCCTGCCAGATGCTCTGCGTGACTACTACGCCGCCGCAGGCCGGCACCCGGAGCTGATGGGCATGGGCGGCCACGAGCACACCCTCCGGGTGATGGTTCCCGAGCAGCTGCGTGTCGAGGACGGGCATCTGGTCTTCTGTGGGGAGAACCGATGGCCCGCCCAGTGGAGCGTGCGCCCGGATGACGCCGACTTCTCCGACCCCAGGGTCCATGGCCGCAGCGAGCCGGGCGGTAAGTGGTACAGCGAATGCCGGAGACTGTCGTCCTTCCTGATCAATGTCGCCGGCAGGCAGGCCGTGAGGTCGCTGCCGCACCAGGCCACCTGCCGGATCCGTGAGCAGCAACTGGGGGTCGTCGAGTCACTGCTCAGCTACGTCGGGTCTCGTGAGATGCAAAAGGGCGGTGACTGGTTGAGCTTCGTCGACCCATCGCGACGCATGCTGGCCAGTTACTCCTACAACACCGGCACTTTGCGCGTCGCGGCCGTGGACCACACCGCACTCGCATCCCTGCACGAGCGTTCAGGTCTGCCACTCAAACCGGCGTGACGCCGGGAAGCGGCTGCACCCACATGTGACGCGGGCGGCCTCCGGGAATCCGCGTCCCTCCCGATGCCCGCAGTGCGTCTCTTTTCAGCCATGCCCCCATGACCTCTCTGCACGGAAAGGTACTTCCGTACAAGGGCATGCACCTGACATCTTGCACCGACCACTCGTTTCGTACGTCCCGACAGGTGCCCTCGGCACGGCCGGGCCGTCTCCGGAGGACGCATTGATACCCCACATATCCAGCCGCCGCCCCAGACGCACGCTGGTGCTGGCGGCCACGCTCGGCGCCGCCCTCGCGTTCGGCGCCCCCGGCGCCCTCGCGGGCACGCTCCCCGTCGTCCCCTCCACCGCGCCGGCCGCCAAGACCCACGCGCCGGCCGCCGTGCCCGCATCCCAGAGCGCCGACTGGGTGGCCGGGACGCGCGCCTACCTCGTGATCACCGCCCCCGGTGACAGTTCCGCGGTCCGCTCGGCGATCACGGCCAACGGCGGCACCGTCTTCTCGAACTTCGACGCCATCGGCGTGATCGTCGCCCACTCGGCGTCCAGCACCTTCGCCGCCACCATGCGCGGCGTCGCCGGCGTGCAGCAGGTCGGCGCCACGCGTACCTCGGACGTCCCGGCCGCCGCCTACGACCCGGCGCTCCCGCCCAACCCGGCCCAGGCCTCGACCCCGGCCGGCGAACCGGTCCGGGTCGACATGAGCCAGATCAAGGCCGACCAGGCCTGGGCCGTGAACCCCGGCTCCGCCTCCGTCAAGGTCGGCATCCTGGACACCGGTGTGGACGACCAGCACCAGGACCTGGCGCCCAACTTCGACGCGGCCGACTCGGTCTCCTGCGCCTACGGCAAGCCCGACACCCGTGCCGGCGCATGGCGGGACGTCGACACGCACGGCACCCACGTGGCGGGCACCGTCGCCGCGGCCAAGAACGGCAAGGGCGTCGTCGGCGTGGCACCCGGGGTGAAGATCGCCGCGGTCCGGGTCGCCGAGCCGGGCAACTCCTTCTTCTTCGCCGAGAACACCATCTGCGGCTTCGTCTGGGCCGGTGACCACGGCTTCAAGGTCACCAACAACAGCTATTACACGGACCCGTGGCAGTTCAACTGCCCGGACAACATCGACCAGGCCGCCATCATCGAGGGCGTCAAGCGCGCCCAGGAGTACGCCGAGAGCAAGGGCTCCCTCCAGATCGCCGCCGCGGGCAACGAGAACTACGACCTCGCCCACAAGACGACCGACTCCGCGAGCCCGAACGACTCGACCCCGGTCACCCGCACCATCACCAACGCCTGCCTCGACATCCCGACCGAGCTGCCGGGCGTGGTCACGGTCGCCGCCAACGGCACGGGCGTCACCAAGGCCTCGTTCTCCAACTACGGCCAGGGCGTCATCGACGTCGCGGCACCGGGCAGCAACGTGTACTCCACCGTCCCCGGCGGCGGCTACGGCAGCAAGAGCGGCACCTCGATGGCCACCCCGCACGTGGTCGGCGTGGCGGCGCTCCTCGCGAGTGCCAACCCGGGCATCACCCCGGCGCAGCTCCGCGCCAAGCTGGCCGAGCAGGCCAACGACATCGCCTGCCCCTCGGACAGCCGTTGCACGGGCACGACGGCCAACAACTCGTTCTTCGGCGAGGGCCAGGTCGACGCCCTCAAGGCCGTCGGGGCCACCCCGCCCCCCGGCAAGTACTTCGAGAACCTCACGGACTTCGCCGTCAACGACAACGCGACCGTGGAGAGCCCGATCGCCGTCACCGGCGTGACCGGCAACGCCCCGGCCACCCTCAAGGTCGGTGTGGACATCAAGCACACCTACATCGGTGACCTGAAGGTCGACCTGGTGGCGCCGGACGGCACCGTCTACACGCTGCACAACCACACCGGAGGCAGCGCCGACAACATCGCCCAGACCTACACCGTGAACGCCTCCTCCGAGGTCGCGAACGGCACCTGGAAGCTGCGTGTCAACGACAACGCCGCCTCCGACACAGGCAAGATCGACGCCTGGAACCTGACCTTCTAGCGCAGGACCCGCCAGCACCCGCGTACCCCGGGCACTGACGCCCGGAGAGTCCGTGGACGTAGGCCGTTGAATCGCGGATCAGAGCAAGCCAGTTCGGCCCGAGCCGCTGTAAAGGATGCCGCTCGGGCCGAACTGCGCGAGGCGGCGGCGTACGTCAAGAAGACGTCGAGCCTCGGCAGGACGTTCAGTAGGAGGCCGTACGCCCCTCGTAGATGCGGGCGCCGCTGTCCCACATTCCCTTCGTGTACGACGTGACGTTGGCGTCGTTGACCATGCGGGTGTAGCAGTCGGTGTCGCCGTTGGGCACGGAACAGGAGTACTCACGCCCGTCGCTGTTGCGGTGCACCGTGGCGTACGGGGTGAACTGGTCCCGCGTGTCATAACCCGCGTTGGATATACGGCCCCAGGCGGCCCGGCAGCTGGGGCTGTAGCGGAGTTCGAGCAGCGCCTGCCCGAGCTTGGTGCTCTCGACGGTCCGTGCGTCGCCCTGGCAGTAGACGGCGGGGTCCTTGCCGTCGCAGGCCGACCCCGAGCACGCGGTGGCGGCCGCCTGCGCCGGGGTCGCCGCGAGCAGTCCGCCGCCTGCGAGCAGGATCGCGACCGCGGCGCGCGCCCAGGTCGTGCTGTTCCTCATCTGATCTCCCATATCCGTAGCGCGTAGTTGAGCCGGTGACGGTGCCTTCGTCCACGCACCCACGGGGTGAGGGCGAACGACGTGGAAGGCACCGACGGCGTCACGGTGACGGGCCCCGCCGAATCGAACAAGCGGAATGGTGACGCTGGGGACGCTGACACTCTCACTCACCCTCTGAGCTGCGTGTTCCTTGATGGTCTGGGAGGCGCATGGGATGCGGGCGGAGCAACCGTCGGCATCCGGAGCGATCAACTCCCCGCCTGAACGGGCAAGTTCTGGCACATTGGGCCGCCGGGATCGTGACCACGTCCCCTGCCGACGAAGCATCGGGCCGTCGGCACGCGCCGACACGCCGCCAGGACGGGCGAGCGTGTTCGAACAACAGGGGGTTCTCCATGAACCAATACAGTGAGGCTGAGCGGCTCGCCGCTCAGCTGCGTGCGCTGAAGGAGAGATCGGGGCTCAGCTACGACGCTCTCGCGCAGCGAGCCGGTATCAGCCGTTCCAGCCTTCACCGTTACTGCGCGGCTTCGTCGGTCCCGCAGGACTACGGCGTCCTGCACCGCATCGCCACCGCCTGCGGCGCCGCCTCCGGCGAACTGCGCGAACTGCACCGGCTGTGGGCTCTCGCCGACGCCGAACGCGAGAGACGGGTCCCGCAGGAGGAGGCCGGTGAGGAAGCCGCCCCCGCAGCCCCGGTATCAGCCGACGCTGACCAGGAACCCGCCACCGTATCCCGTACGTTGCCCACCCAGGGCCCGGCTTCCGCTCCCGGCAACCGGGAGCCGACGCCAAAGCGTGGTCAACTCCCGGCGAATCGTAGGGCCATTGCTCTGACCGCCGTGGCCGCCGTCACCGTTCTGGGGACCGTCGGCTGGGCCATGTCCCTGACGTCAGGCCCCGATGAGAAGGCGGAGAAGTCAGACTCACGAACCCTGTTCTCCTCCGTCTGCTCGCCCGTCGTGAGCATGGGCCAGCACGACGAGTGCGTCCGCGAAGTACAGACGCTGCTCGATCGGCATGGCGCCGACATCGACGTGGACGGCGACTTCGGTCCGCAGACACTGCGCCGAGTGACGGCGTTCCAGGTCATCACCGGCCTCCCGCCGAACGGCGTCGTCACGACAGCCACCAAGACGGCGCTCTACGAGTCGAAGGCCCGCATGGACACCTGGTCGCCGGAGGAAGCCCGCCGGCGTATCCGTGAGGTCTTCGCCGAAGCACCGGGCGACGCCGTCGCCATCGCCGACTGCCAGTCGTTCCTGGACCCTCTGCACATCCTGCCGAACACCAACGGCAGCAGGAACTGGGGCCTCTTCCAGATCTCCGACACCCGGTTGCGTGAACTGGGTGGCACTCCGCGCAAGGCGCTGGACCCCGACTGGAACATCCAGGCCGCCAAACGGCTTTGGTCCCGCGACCGCGACTTCCACGACTGGCCGCACTGCGAGCGCGCCCTGCGAACCAAGGCCTCGCCGGCTCCCTCCTCGGCCCCGCCCACGGCCTCGGAGAAGAACTGATCGCGGCGCGAACGGGCCGGGGTGAAGCGGGACTCCATCTCTCTTGGCTCAGCCTGACCTCGTCATGGCGGACATCGAGGGCGGGGCCGTATGAGACGCGGTGAGGAGTGCGCCGTGGACGGCTGAGGACGCAGCGCGGGCGACGTAACGGCCGGTGTCCGCAGGCCATGTGTCACGTTCCTGGTGGATCAGGAGGGACACCGCGCCGTGCACGCCGGAACACAGCAGTCTGGTGGTCTCGGTAGCGCTGTCCACCGGCACGCCTGCGTCACGGCAGGCTGTGACCTTGTCGCGGAAGTAGCGGAAACACGCGTCCTCGTTGTGGCGGCTGGCCTCGGTGGCTTCGCCGTCCATCACGAGGCGGTACTGGGCGGGGTGCCGGAGCCCGAAGGCGACGTAGGCGACACACGTTTCGTAGAGCGCCGTCACCGGGTCCGAGATCCCCCGGGACACGGCTTCCAGCTCGATGAACAGTGAACTCCAGACACGCAGGCACGTGGCGTGGACGAGTTCCTGCTTCGAGGCGAAGTGGAGATAGACGGCCGGCGGAGTGACCCCGGCGCTGGTTGCCACCGCACGGATCGTCAAGGCGCCGGCGCCCCCGTCTTCGAGGATCCGGCCGGCGATGTCGAGCAGGTGGTCGCGCAGCAGGCCGCCCTGGCCTTTGGCGGCGCGAGTGCGGGAGCCGGTCACGAAGGGGAGCCTCCGTGGGAGGGCGGCATCAGGAGGCCTTCGGCGCGACGGCCGTGACCACTTGGGTCACCCGGGCGCACAATGCGCCTTCGGCGTCGTGGACGTCGATCTCGACGACGGTGTTGCGCCCCACCCGCAGGGGCCGTGCCGTCGCGACGACGTCGGTGCGCGCCGGCCGGAGGAAGTGCGTGCTCGACTCCACGGTGGCCGGAGCGGCACCGGCCGGACCGTTGAGCGCTGCGCACACGGCACCGCACACGTCGGCGAGTCCCATCAACGCCCCGCCGTGCAGCCCGCCGCCCACCGTCGACAGGGACAGATCGTGCGCCAGCGTGGCTCGAACTCCGTCCGCGCTCATCTCGTCGAACACGACCCCCAGCGTCTTGGCGTACGGCGCGAGGGCGTAGACGTCATCGGCGGCAAGTAGGGACACGGCTGCTCCGATCTGAGTTAGTGAGGTTAAGTTATCGGCGTTAACTCAGCTCGTCAATCGGGAGTCGTGGACGAAGTGCTGCGCGGCTGGCAGCGACATCCATGCCGGGTCCCTCACGGGCTGCATCTCCCGGCGGCGAGTGCCGTGACGGCGCCTTCCGCCGCGTGCCGTGCCGCGAACGCGGAAGGTGCTGAGCCTTCTCGACCAGGACGGCGTGGACGACTCCGCCGATCATGGCTGAGGCGCGACCCCCGTCGTCGAGAGCCCAGGGCAGCTGGTCCAGACAGGCTCAGCCCCGGACGGCCGTCGGCACGGTGGCGGCGCCGTCCAGGCAGTTGTCGAGGAGTGCGTGCATACGGGGAACCGGCAAAGCCGGGTTGGACGCAGCGCCCTCGGCGGTGTGGGGGTCGGTGAGGAGGGGTTCCAGGGCTTGCGGTGACAGGCTCGGGTTGGCGGCCGCTGCCTGGCGCACCGACGCGTCGGGGTCCTGCACCGGGGGGTCGGACAAGGCGGGATCGGCGGCCGCCAGGGTTCGTACTTCGGGATCCGGGTGACCGATGAGGTGAGCCCAGCCGGTACGGGGGAAGGTGGGCAGATCCAACAGGTGCGGACGGTGGACCGGGCGGGTGACGAAGACGTCGAGGAGGAGGCGCGGCGGAGCCAGTGGGTGGTGGCAGGCCAGCCTGATCCTCACCTCCTCGTCGTCGTCCTGTGCGAGGGCTTCGGCTAGCGCCGTCGGCAGCCCCGGCCAACTGGCCGCGACCCGGCGGAGCACCGTTTCCCCGGACACCGCACAGGAGGCGAACCAGTCGGGTGACGGTCCGACAGCCGGGTCCACGCGCGCGTCGGTGAACGGCTCGCCGATCGGACAGGTGCAGTCAGGACCGTGCCCGATGACCTGGTCGATCGCCCTGTACTCCGCCCAGGTGCGGGAGAAGGGGTGGAGGTGCGCGCACGTCCGCACGTACTCGACCGGGTCCGACCTCAACTCCGCCACCAGGTCCGGTCCCACGTCGGGCCGGACGGCGACCGACGCGCGGACCTCCGCGTCGGGGTGGCGCGCGAGCCGGACGAGGGCGTAGGCCGGGGTGTGGGGGTTCCGGGCCATGGGGAGCACCGTGCCGTCCGCGAAACACTGTTCGACGAGCGCGGGGGACAGAGCACACGTGCCGAACACGAATGCGTTGCGCGGGCCGAAGGACGGCAGTCTGGCCTCGACCCGTTCCGGCTCCAGCGCCCAGTTCCTGTCCTGCGCCGTTTCCCGGACGCAGTCGTCCGGATCGTCGAGCAGCGCCGCCCGCTGCGCCGGCGTGAGGGACTCCCACCTCCATGTGGCCACGGTCCGGAGTTCGGGTTGTGCGTGATCGGCGACGGAGCGGAAGAAGGACAGCGGGATCTGCCGGGACGACTCGAGCTCCGCGATGATCTCCTTCGCGGTGAGCCTGTTGTCCTCGCCTCCGTCCTGCGCCAGCAGCAGAGTTACGAGGATCTGGTTTGGCAGCGGTCGAACCCGTCGGGGCCAGTGTCGGGGGCCCGAGGCGAGCCGCGCGCGGACGAGCCCCGACGGGTCCGACGCCAAGGGGGCGAGCCGCACCGGGTCGACGTACCGGTTGCGGGCGAGCGCGCCGCGGATGACTCCGGACGGATGGCGCAGTGCGGCGTCGATGACGGCGGCGGGCAGGTCACGGTCCTCGCACATCAGCGGTCCGGCGTCACCGGCCGCTGGATCCAACAGGCGTATGAGCACGTCGGAGGGCGCTGCCGGATTGAACGCGAGGCCGCGCAGCCAAGGTTCGCGCAGAGAGTCGGACATCGCGTCATCCTGTCAGCTCGCTGACGCCTGGAGGGGGCCGTGGCGGGCGAGGAGCAGCCCGAAGTGCTGTCCGGTCCAGCCCACTTCGTCACTCTGCCCGCGCCTCTGCCTCTGCGACCAGCGCAGCGAGAGCTGTACGCAGTGCGGCCAGTTCGGCCGGGGTGGGATCGGCCGGTTCGTGTGCCACCAGCGCAGCGGGGTTCACCACAGGATTGGTCCCCGCAGGACCACCAGGTGCACCAGTGGCGTTGGCAAGGAGCGAGCTCACGTCGGGCGGCGGGGTGCCGAGGCCGTCGCTGAGGCGCCGTAGGGCGGCCCCGAGCGGGGGCCGAGGGAAGAGGAAGTCCGCCGGGAGCAGCCCCGCATGCTGTGTGTGGTCGTCCCCACGGAAGTCCAGGACCCAGTCGTCCCAGCCTGGCAACGGCCAGTCGTGCACGCCGGCCACGGTCTGCACCGCCCAGAGCGAGACGGTGCGGACCTGCGGGTCGAAATGGACACCGCCGTACGGCATGTCGGTGAGCGGGGGAGTCGCCGGCGACGCAACGAGCAGGTCGATCAGGCCGGGGCCGCAGGCTACGTGCTCGATGGGCTCACCGAAGCTGCCCCACGCACGAACGGTTCCGTCAGGCAGGCGCAGGGAGAGGACGGACCAGGGCTCGGTGCACTCGGTGTCCGCGAACCAGGACGGTGCGAAGGTCTCGAACCAACCCGGCGGACGGGTCAGGTCCCTGCCGAGGCCCAGGTGGTGTGTCAGGTCACCCATGCCGTCGTGCGCAAAGCGGACGTCCCAGCCGGACCAGGTCCGGGCCAGTACGGCGCGGGCGGCGGTGTGGTCGACCCAGCTGTCCGCGAAGGCGAACCACAGCAGCACTCGACGGTCGTGGTCGACGAGCGCGGCACCCTCGCACCACACGTCGTCGAGCCATTGGTCGATCTCCCGGTTGGCGCGGAAGCACCGTGTCGCCGCGGCCGGACCGGGCAACAGGTCGTCGATGACCCGGCCGGCGGCCCAGTGCGAGTAGTACCGCTGCCAGGCGCCGTTCTCGACCACCACGTACTGCGCTCGTGCTCCCATGACGGGCGAGGCTAGCCCCGTTGAGCGACGTAGGACGAACGCATTTCGGGCGCTCGGCCCGGGGATCCCTGGCGGCTCGGCAAGTGTCTTTCAGGTGGCCTCCTGGTCCGCCGGACACCCGATCGCCGCCCCCGCCGCACACGTGCCCGTCCCCGACGCGATGCCCGCCTTTGCAGGACACCCTTGTCCCACCTACCAGGCGGTCCGCGCCTGCATTCCCGCCCTGCGCGCCACACCACCTTGGCCCACCATCTGCTCCGAGATCTCGACACGGTGACCGCCGGCCGTCTGTGGAATCGGCGACGTCAAGCCGCGTGTTTGTGCATCACGTCAAGGTAGTGCCGGTCACGGTGCGCAACATGGTTGTCCCGCCCAGGCAGGCTGAAGACCGCGCAGACGTCGGCGGGTTGGGTGAGAATGCTCGACTGCTCGCCGAAGGTGAGAGTGCTGTTGACCGCATGTCGGCAGCCGGCGTCATCGAGTGCGGCCCCGAGCTGGTCCGCACCCCGATATCAGCCCGATGCCGAGTTTGCGCCGCCTTGCCGGACGGCGACGCGCCGCCGGCGCGGCTCTAGGGAGACCCCAAATCCGGTTGAACCCCGCCCGCCCCCGCAGCTACTTTCACAGCTCATCGGCGTGTAGCTCAGCAGGAGAGCACCGGGCTCGGGACCCGGAGGGCGCAGGGGCGGAACCTGCCACGTCGGCTTATGAACGACAACGCTGAGCAGCAGCCTCTTACCGCCACGCCCTCGTATGCCGCAGGCCAGTTGGCCAAGGCATTCATGACCGCGCTGACCCACGAGGACCCCGACACCCGCCGCCGCGCCGAGGTGCGCGGGCAGCGCTGGCGGGAGGTCCTCGCCGGAATGGCCGCGGGCCGGCTCACGATCGGTTCGCGGACCCCGGTCGCGGGGCTTCCGGCCTGGGTCACCCCCGAGGTGCTGCGCGGCGGCTTCGCCACCGGAACCGCGAGCGCGGCCGGCCCGCTCCAGCCGTACGAGACCGAGACGGCCCGGAGTTCCGGGGTGCCCGCAGAGCGCCGTGCGCTCTTCGCCCACTGCCTCACCGAACCCGGACTCACCTGGCTGTGGGCCCTGCTGGACAGCTGCCGCTACCGGATCGACGTGCCCGAAGAGGCGGCCCTGCTCACCATGGCCTGGCTGGTGCGGCACGGGGAGACGGACGCGGCGCTCGACCTCCTGGCGGAACTGGAGCCGTTCGCCGACCGGTTGCGCTTCCTGCCCCGTCCGGCGGATCGTCCCGCCCCGGAGCCCGGCACGGCCGTACACCGGCACACGGTCCAGGACGCGGTCGTCACCCTGGAGCGACGGCGGCCGAACACGGCCGTCGAGACCCAGCGAGAAGCACTCACCGTCTGGCAGCCGTTCGGGGACGACCTCCTCGCACACTGGTTGCGCACGGCCGAGGAAGGCCAGGTCCTGGCACACGCCCCGGACCCCGGCTGGCTGGCGCAGGCCGAAGCCCTGCTCGACCGCTACCGGCTGCTCGCCGCGGAGCACACGCTCTGCACCAAGCACCGCAACCCCAAGCAGAACCTGGGCATTCTGCGAGGTGCGCTGGAGGAGGTCGTCGCCGGACGGCCGCTGGACGCGCGCCGGCTCGGCCTGCTGCGGCACGCGGTGCAGTCCATGGTGCGACGGCGCGGCCTGCCCGGCTCGCCCGGCCATACGGCCCTTCGCCGCAGCCAGGCCGCACAGGCGGAGCTGCCCTCCCACCACGCCCTCGCCCAGGTGGTGCTGCGCCGACTCGCTGTCCTTCCGCAGCAGGCGGGCATCGCGGATGTGGAGCCGCTGCTTCGCCCGGTGAGCGAGGAGGAGAGCTGGACGGCCGGGCTGCCCGCCGGGGCCGTCCTGCCGCCCGCTGTCGGACAGGTGGTCGTGTCCGCACTGAGCGCTCCGCTCGGCACCCTCGTCGAACGGGGTGTCGTCCCCTCCGCCGAGGTTCTGGCCGGACTGGTACCGCAGTTGGTCGCCGCCGCCACCGCGCGGGCGTACGGCGACGAAACGCTGCGGGCGTTGATGACCGCCCACTACCGGGCGTTCCGAAACCGCCGGTCCCTGCTGCTGCTCGACCTGGAGCGGCAGGTGCGGATCGAGGAACTGCCGTGGGTGCGGGCGGTGTCCGGCCGCCGGTCCGCGGTCACCGGCACGTCGGACGGCGAAGGCGCACTGACCGTGCTGCGGCAGCTCGGCGAGGTGGCCGTGCAGGCCTTCCCGGGCACCATCCTGCCCAACCCGCTGGTCCGCGAACTCGGCGTGCTGGAACGGCAGTGCGGACTGGGCGTTCCGTTCGTGGAGGAGCTGGCCGCCGACATCTTCATGGGAGAGTTCAGCCGGAAGTTCCTGACGGCGGCGCGGATCGCCGGTGACCTGCTGGGCGGCACGCTGTACGAACGGTACTACGGCATCGACTACGAGGAGATCCGCGACCTGGCGATCGCCGAGACCGGCACGGCCCCGGCCCGTTCACGTCGTGCCCCGACCTCTCCCGGCTTCGCACGGCTGGCGACCGGGCGGGTCGGCACGACGCCGGGCTCCTGGTCGGTCGCCGCGAACGGCAAGGTGATCGAGCGGGCGCAGATCCTCACCACGCACAACCTCGCCACGCTGGTCCACCGGGTGGGCATCGCTCCACGGTCCGGCTGGGATGACCTGGCGCGCCGTTCATTCGTCACCGTGTGCCGGCTGACCGCTCGCGTCCACCACAATCCGCGCCCCTTGAGCACCATCAAGGATGCCGCGTACGCATGGCGCCAGATGCTGTTCTTCCTGTCCCTGTGCCCGCCCGAGGAGCAGCGGCGGTTCGTCGCGGGCCTGGGCGCGCAGACGGCCCGGCACCCCAGCCACGTCGAGGCCCGACTGGCCCCCGCGCTCGCGGGCCTGGCCCTGGTGGCCGAGGGCGGCACCTTCAACGCCGACGGAGCGGCGGACGCCGGCCGCAGCAGGCGCTTCCTGGGATGGAGCACCGACGGCCACTGGATGCGGTGATGCCTCCTGGACGTGCAGGAGGCGTCACCCCATGCCGCGTCGCGCAGCGCCCCGGCGGCCGTGGCCGCTCCAGCGCCCGGCCGCCAAGAGATCAGCAATTCTTGTGCCCTGGGGCGGATGCCTGGTAGGACTGTGCCGCGCCGTCACCGTCACATGTTCGATTCTGCGGGGGTTCATGTGGTCGCCACGGCCTTCAGGTCCTTACCGCGGCGACACCCGCAAGTTCCGCGCCCGCCCCGGCAGCGGCTTCCCGTCGTGGTCAGGCAGGCCACGCAGCACGGGTTGGTGTGGGTCGCCGTCACGCTGACCGTGCTCCTGTGTGCGACGGCGCTGGCCGCGCTCGCGGCGCTGGCAGGGAGTTCGGTGCAGGCCGGGGCCGTGCGGCGACTGGCCGCCGACCTCGACGCGCAGGTGAGCGTGAGCGCGTCCTTCCGGGCGCAGGGAATGGCCACCGCCGACCGGGACGTGCGGGCCGCCGCCGCTCGGGTGTTCGCCGGGGTGCCGCAGCGGACGTATGTGGGACTGCTGGGCGTGTCGCCGGTCTCAGTGGCAGGGATCGACGGCGCGGGGCCGCCGCGAGGTCCCGGAGCAAACGGGCTGCACCCGGTCGCGGTACAAGCGGCGGGCAGGTTCGGGCAGTTGCTGGCCGGGCGATGGCCCGCCGGCACGGCCGACGCCCCGGCCGGCGCGTTCACTTCGCTTCCCGATGTGCAGGTCGCCACCGGCTCCACAGCCCCGGTCGAGACGGCTGTGCCCGAGGCGCTGGCCGGACGCCTGGACGTCAAGCCCGGTTCCGCCCTCCAGGTCCAGGACGCCTTCGGGCGCGCCATGACCCTGCGGATCACCGGCGTGTTCCGGGCGAGAGATGCCGTCGGGTTCTGGCCCGCGATGGCCGGCGACCTGGCCCAGGGGCAGACCGCCGACCAGCGCCTGCTGGTGGTCTCGGCATCCGCTCTCAACGGCAGCGCCGTCCTGAACGGCCAGTTGACGGCCCACTGGAGTGTGCAGCCGGACTTCTCGCGGATCGACGCGGGCAGACTTCCCGGGTTGCACGACCGGCTGCGCGGCTTCTCCGGCAGCAAGAGCCGCATCTCGGTGTTCCGCGGGCGGGAGCCGTCGCTTGACGGCCTGGCGGTGAGTTCCGGTCTGCCGGGAGCGATCGAGGACCTGACGGTGCCGATGGTGGCGGCGCGGTCCTCTCTGTACCTGCCGAGCGTGATGCTGGCGGCACTCGCCCTGGCCACCATGGTGCTGGCCGCGCGTCAGTTGACCGTACGGCGCAGCGGTGAGCTGGCTCTCCAACGGGCCAGAGGCGCCGGCACCCCGCGGTTGCTGCGCGGCGCGGCCGCCGAGTGGGCACTGACCGGCGTCCCGGCCGCCCTCGCGGCCCCCTTCCTGGCCGGGCTGCTGCATCCCGGCGGCCGGGGCACCGGCACGTGGGCGGCGGTGGGCCTGACCCTGCTGGTGCACGCTGCGGCGGTGCTGCTGCCCGTGCTGCCGTCGGCGCGGTCCAAGCCGTCCCGCGGCGCACGGGCCGCCGCCGCCCAACGGCTCGGCGTGGACCTGGCGTTGCTGGTCATCGCGACCCTGGGGTACCTGGAACTGCGGCGGCACCACTCGCTGATCGCCGGCCTGGGCACCGGCAGCGCGTCCGCGGACCCGGTGCTGGTTCTGGTCCCGGCTCTGGTGGCCGGCGCAGCCGCGCTCCTGCTGTTACGGCTGCTGCCGCTGACCGCACGTCTGCTGGACGTGTTCGCCCGTCGCAGCCGGGGCCTCGTCCTCGCGCTGGCCGGCTGGCAGGTGAGCCGGCGGGCCGCACGCAACGCGGGACCGGTGGCGCTGATGTGCCTGGCCGTGTCCGTGAGCACGTTCGCCACCACGGCACTGGCCTGCCTGGGCGGCCTGACGTGGGAACAGGCCGCGTTCACCGTCGGCGCCGACGTGCGGATCTCTTCGTCCGGAGCCGACACTTACCCCTCCTCCGTACTGGGCACGGCCTATCGCGGCCTGCCGGCGGTGACCGCCGTGACACCGGTGACCCAGTCGCTCGTGACCCTGCCCGGCGGCGCCAACGCGGAGCTGGTCGGCACGATCGGCGGACCCGCTCCCCGCACCCCGTCGCCGGTCACCTTCGGCATACCGCTTCCGGGGCGTCCGACCGCGCTGCTCGTGGAGGAACGGCTGACCAGCGACGGCAGCCGTGCGGCACCGAGCCTGGAACTGACCGTGCAGGACGCGTCAGGCGTGGTCAGCACCGTGCCTACCCGTCTGCCCACCGCCGATGGAGCCCGGCACACCGTCGTGGTCCCCCTGGACGTGCCGCTGAGCGGTGCGCACCGCCGGGACTATCCGCTGACGGTGACCGCTGTCAGCGTCCTGCCGCAGCCCGAGGTGCGTCCCGCGCGGCTGGACCTGGAAGTGTTCCGTGTCGGCGCGCGCGGCGCGGCCGACACCTGGGTCACCCGGCTGCCCGGCGGGCAGGTCTGGGCCGACGGCACGGACCACGCGGCCGAGGCCACCGCGGGCGCGTGCCGAGGAAAGCTCACCGGCAGCTACGGCCCCGGCACCCCCGGAGTGTGTTCGATCGCTCCCGCCGGTTCCGGAATCCTCCGGACCACCATCAGCACCGGCATCCGCGCCTCCCAGGCCACCGACGACGTGATGGGCGGCCTGTCCACCGAGGACTACGACACCCGGCCCACCAGCCGGGTGCGGCTGGTGGCGGGCCCGTCCGGCCCGCCCGCACCGCTGCCGGTGCGCGCCGACGCCTCCACGCTGAACAAGGCCGGCCTGGACGTGGGCAGCACCACCACGCTGGAACTGGGCGGCGCCAGTGTGGCCGCCAAGGTGGTGGGCCGAGTGGACTCGCTGCCCGGACTGGGCCGCGGTCAGGGGCATCTGATCGCCGACCAGCGGCAACTCGCCGCCGCCATGACGCGGGCCGGCGCCGACCCGCCGGAGCCGGCGTTCTGGTGGCTCAGCAGCACCGACAGCGCGCGTACGGCCGCCGCGGCCGAGGAGCAGCCCGCGCTGGGCCGGGTCACCACCACGGAACGCACCGCCGCGTCCCTGCGGGCCGACCCGTTCCGCAGCGGGCTGCGCCGGGTGCTCGAACTCGTCCGGTATCTGGCCCCTGGCTTCGCGGTCGTCGCCTTCACCGTGCACGCCGTGGTCTCGACCCGGCAGCGCCGCAAGGAGTTCGCATTGCTGCGGGCGATCGGCGTCCGCGCCGGACACCTGTCCACGCTGCTGGGCGCCGAGCAACTGGGTCTGACGCTGTTCGCGGTGGTCCCGGGGGCGCTCCTGGGCGTGGCCCTGGCATCGGCGGTACTGCCCCTGGTCACCGTGGACGACAGCGGGAAGGCCCCCTACCCCCCGCTGCCGCTGGTCGTCCCCTGGGGCGTGGTGGCACTGACGGCGGTGGCGACCGCCTGCGCCATCAGCGCGGTCGTGCTGGCCCTGGCCCGCCTGCTGGCGCGGGTGAACCTGGTACGTGTACTGCGAGCGGGGGAGGACCGTTGAGCCGGGCGGCCGGACACGACCGACGAGAGCGGACCGTGACGCGACCCGTGCGCGCGGGCGCGGCGGTGACGCGGCGCCTGATACGCAAGGAGGCGCGCGGCGATCTGCCGCTGCTGGCCTGTCTGACGGTGGTGGTCCTCGTCGTGACGGCGCTGTGCGCCTGGATCCCCGCCTACGCGGGCGGCCAGGAGGACCAGGCACTGCGCCAACGCGTCGGCGCCACGCAGAGCCAAGCGCCCCTGATCAGCCTGAGCACCACACCCGAGATCTTCGACACCGTGCCGCCCGCGCTGGACACGGCCTCCCTGCTCGACGCCGGCGACACCCTCACCGAGCACCTCAGCGGATCCGCCGCGCGGCACCTGAGCCTCACCGGCGGCAGCTACGACTACGGCCAGGCGTCCCTGATCTCACCGCGGACGCCCGGACCGGCCGACACCAGCACCCGGCTGACGGCCGGTTACCTGCCGTCCGCACGGACTCACCTGCGCTACGTCAGCGGCCACGCGCCGGCCGATCACACACCGCTCGGCAGCGCCCCGCAGATCGGCTTGTCGCAGGCCACCGCGCAGGCGCTCGGCGTCCGGGCCGGCAGCCGGCTGACCCTGGAGTTCGCCAAGACGCTCGGGGTGCAAGACGCCCCGCCCCGGGCGCAGTTGCAGGTGAGCGGGGTCTTCCGCGCGAGGGCCGGGAGCGACGACTTCTGGACCGGCCGCGAGACACTGGACCAGCCCGCACGCTACCCGGCCGAGCGCTCTGCCGGCACGGTCCTCGCCGTCCATGGCCTCCTCGGCCTCGACGCCGCCGACCTGCTGGCCGGCGCCGGAGTGGGCGGCCCACGAGTGACCTGGCAGCTGCACGCCGACCTGTCCGGCGCGGCGCTCGACCGCGCCCACGCTCTGACCGGGCCCCTGTCCCACTACAGCGCGGACCTCAGCGACGCCCTGTGCCAGGGAGTTGACCCGATCACCAGCGACATCAGCTGCCACATCAGAGGCCAGGCCACCGGCCCCCTGCTGGTGACCGACTCCCTGACCCCGCTGCTCGACGCCTTCACCGCGCAGGACCAACAGGCAAGAGACCTGGCGACGTTCGCCGTGGACGCGCTGGCCGCGGTCGCACTGGCCACCGTAACCGTCGCCGTACGACTGCTGCTGCGCCGAAGGCAGGCACACCTGCGGTTGCAGCGCGCGCGGGGCGCGTCCACCACGCGGCTGGTACTGCTGCGGTGCGCCGTGGCCTGGCCGGTGGTACTGATCGCCGCACTGCTCGGCTGGACGGCCGGAGTCACCCTCGCTCCCACCGGCACCTCCGGATCGCCGCAACCCATGACCGCGGCACTCGCCGCGGCGGTGGTGGCGCTGACGGTGCCGCTGATGACCTGGCACGCGGTCCGCGAGCCGCGCAGGCCCGCCCGGCTACGGCGCAGACGCCGCACCCTCGCCGCCGGCCGTCGTGTGGTCCTGGAACTGACGGTGCTGACGACGGCGGCGGCGGGCGTGATCGCCCTGCGCGGTCAGGGGCCGGACGGGATGCTGGGTGTGGTGCCGGTGCTGGTCGCGCTGACCGTCGTACTCGTTCTGCTGCGGCTCTACCCGCTATTGCTGCGCCCCGTGCTGCGGCAGACCCGGCGGGGCCGGGGAGCGGTGGCCTTCATCGGAACCGCACGGGCCGCCCAGGACGCCCCGGCGACCGGACTGGCCCTGTTCGTCCTGGTACTGACCCTGGGCACGGCCGTGTTCGGCGGCCTCGTGCAGCAGACCATCGACGACGGGCTGGCCACGGGTGCGGCCTGGACCACCGGCGCCGACGCGAGCGCGAAGGTGGCCGGGACGGTGGCCCCCGCACCGGGGGCAGCACCCACCGGCATACGGACCGCTGTCCAGCACCTGTACACCCTCCAGTTGGCAGGACAGACCGAGGGCACGGTGGTCCCTCAGGTTGCCGTGATCACCGTAGATCCCCGGCAACTGGTCGCCGTAGCCCCGGCGTCGCCGCTGGCCCGCGCCCTGCTGTCCCGGCTGGCCACCCCGAAGGAAGACCGGGCCGGTGCGAACGCCCCGCTCCCGTCCTTCCTCTCACCCAGCCTGCGGGCGAGCGAGCGCACCGGCGGCTTCACCACGACGATCGTCCCCAACGGCCGGCCCCCGAAAGACCTGACCTTCAAGCCGGTCGGCACCCTCACCACCGGACAACTGCGGGACCCCCTTCTCGGCCCGGTCACCGCCCAGATCGCTGCCGGGACGCCGATGCTGATCACCACAGCCAGAGCCGGTCAGTTGATCGCTCGGCAGGCCTCCGGGAGCACCGTCCTGCTCCTCAAGGACGACGGCCCCACCACCGCCCGGCCCGCAGCCTTGCGGTCGGCGGCGGCCAAAGCCCTCGGACCGACAGCCCGCATCCACATCCGCTCCCAGACGCTGAGCGCCCTGCGCGCGGACGGCCTGACACAGGGGCTCGGCGCGATCTACACCACCAGCTGTGTCCTGGCCGCCCTGTTGGGCCTGCTCGCACTCGTCCTGGAACTGACCCTCACCTCCCACGAACGCAGCCGCACCACCTCGTTCCTGCGCACGCTCGGTCTCGACGCCAAGCAGGCCGGGGCGCTGCACTTCCTGCAACTTCTGCCGCTGGCCCTCGCCTCGGCAGCGGGCGGCACACTGCTCGGGCTGCTCGAACCACGGCTCATGGCGCGGACCCTGGACCTGCGCCAGTTCACCGGCGGCCCGGCCCAGCCCGCGCTGCGCACCGACTACTCACTCACCATCGCCCTCGTCGCCGGAGTGACGACGCTGATCCTGGCCGCCGCGCTCACCGAGACCGTCCTCGCCCGCCGACGCGGACTGGGAGGGGTACTGCGCCTCGTGTGAAGGCTCGGCACGCGCAGGAGGCCCGCAGGCGCCCCCGCTTTGTGCCTGTCAGTGCTGGGGGCCGCCGCCCGCTGCCTCCTGCGCGTCGGACCTCGCCCGCCGCGCGGCCTCGTCGGGCCACACCCCGACATGGTCGCTCTCCAGCACCAACCGCACGCGCTTGCGCAGGTGCAGACGCTCGGTGAACTCGCCCGGCAGCTGGAGCCGGCCACTGGCGTCCAGCACCGCGTACTCCTCAGCGGTGAGCACCTGAACGCCGTCCTCGCCGGCGGCGACCCGGCGCAGCACCTCGGTCGAGGTGCGGCCGTTGCGGATCCCCACCGTGCGCTGCACCTGCTCGGACACCAGCGCGTCGTGAGTGACCACGACCACGGTGACCCCCAGCTCCTCGTTCGCCTGACGCAACGCCGCGAAGACCTCGTCGCTGGTGGCCGTGTCGAGTTCGCCGGTGGGTTCGTCGGCGAGCAGCACCCGCGGCTCGTTGGCGTTGGCGACAGCGATGGCGACCCGCTGCTGCTCGCCGCCGGAGAGCGTGTCGGGGGTGCGGTCACGGCAGTGGCCGACGGACAACAGGTCGAGCAGTTCCTCGGCCCGGGCCCGGCGCATAGAGCGCTTGATCCCGGTGTACGTCATCGGAAGCATCACGTTCTCGGCCGCCGAGAGGTAGGGAAGCAGATTGCGGGAGGTCTGCTGCCACACGAAGCCCACACTGCCGCGCCGGTACCTGAGCCGCTCGCGGCGCTTCATCGCCAACAGATCGTGTCCGGCGACCTCGGCGGCCCCCGCGGTGGGCACGTCCTGGCCGGAGAGTATGCCCAGCAGGGTGGACTTGCCGGAGCCGGAGGCCCCGATCACCGCGACCATCTCGCCCTGCGCCACAGTCAAGTCGAGACCCTGGAGGGCCTGCACTTCGACGCCCTCGGTCTGGTAGATCCGCACCAGGTTCTCGCACACGACCGTCCCCGCCTCACGCTGCGGAGCGTCTGCTAAGGCCCGTCGCCGCAGCTCGTCCAAGTCCCGCCCCTCAGAAGGCTGTTCGCGAGCTGGCACACGGTCCCCCGAGAAGGTGAGGTCTACGGACAACGCTGTCGAAGCGCCGCCAGGATAATCCGGAAGTCTGTACGAGGGTGAGATCCACCAGGTAGGCAGCGTGCCCGCGTGCCGGCCTGTCAGGCCAATGTCGGCGGGCACCCGGAAATATTGCCCCAGGGGGAGATCGCCGCGGCATCCGCCACATCGTCGACAGCAGTGCGAAGTGGCGGGCCCTAGCTGCAGATTGCTCACCCTGGGAGAAGGTCAACGAGAGGGTTCCCGACCGGCAAGGGCCGCTGCCCACACCCGGTGATGCTGGTGGTCGACGCCGGTCGGTCAAGGCCGCCTGCACCGTCGGGAGGGAAAGCCGCAGCTACGACGCCCACGAAAATGATCAACGGCCTTAGGTGACACATCACGTGGACTCGCTCGGCCTGCTGGTGCTGAGCACGGTGACGCCCGCGACCCACCATGCCAAGGACGTGGTCGTGCTGCCCTGCTGCTGGGTCGTCGAACGCAGCCGTGCCTGGATGATGGCCGTCCGCCGCGCGAGAGACTGCGAACGGCTCTCCCGGATCTAGGTCAGCGACGCCGTGGATTTCAGTAGCCCCAGGAGCCAGACGCGGTGAAGAGAGGATAGGCATGCTAGGGAGGCCGAGGGATCTGACCCCCTTGCTGACGAAGTCGCGCAGGTCACCCTTGGCGGCACACCTCACGGCATCGTCACGGCCAGACGTTGGCTTGTGCTCGGAAAGTGGCCGGGTCGCTCTCCACCGGGAGTACGCACATCAAATGACCGCCGGGCACGCGCAACACTCGGCACTCCTGCCACTGCGAAACCTGCTCAGCGCCCAGAGCGACCAAGCGCGTGGTTTCCGCCTCGACGTCGTCGGTCTCGATGTCCAAGTGGAGGCGAGGTGCATCGTCGACCGCTTGGACTGCCATGATCAGCCCCGGCACGGCCTGGTGGAGTGTAGTGAACTCTGGTGCAGGCGGAAACGGCTGGGCAGTGACACCGAGAGCCGCTGACCAAAAGTCCGCCGCCTTGTCAGCCTCAGCAACGGGTGTGTCGATCAGAAGCTGTTGTCTTTTCGATCTTGGGAGACGCGCGTCGAACGGGGGTCCCGATCGGGTGGTCGCGGGGCGCGAGGCGCATACGAACAGGACCTCCTGAACAGCTCGTTGGTGTCGAATCACCGAGCAGCAGCAGGAGGCCCTGGTGCAGCAGTCTTGCGTGCCGATGGCCGGGCAGTCCAGCGCGGTCACCTGGGAGTGTGACTGTCTGGCTCACCGGTTCGGAAACGCCGCCGACAACGGGACGCGGCAGCCGCGCTACCCGACGGACATGACGGACGCGGAGTGGGCCCGGGTCCTGCCGCTGCTGCCGGTGCCGGGCTGGATGCGTGGCCGGGGCGGCCGGCCGGAGGCGTACTGTCACCGCACCATGCTCGATGCGATCCGGTATCTCGTGGACAACGGGATCAAATGGCGTGCGATGCCCGCCGACTTCCCACCGTGGGACCGCATCTACGCATTCTTCCGCCGCTGGCGCGACAACGCCCTGGTCAAGGAGTTCCACGACCGGTTGCGCGCGAGGGTCCGCGAGGAGCTGGGACGGGACACGCAGCCGACAGCCGGAGTGATCGACTCGCAGTCCGTCAAGGCGGACGCCGTCGTCGGCACGGACAGCCGCGGCTTCGACGGCGGCAAGCTCGTCAACGGCCGCAAGCGGCACGTCGTGGTCGACACCCTCGGCCTGCTGCTGGGCGTGATGGTCACCGCCGCGGATGTCGGCGACCGCACCGCCGCGAAGGTCCTGCTTGAGCAGGTGGCCGAGGCACACCATCGCCTGGCCCTCGTCTGGGCCGACGGCGGCTACACCGGCAGCCTCGTCGAGTACTGCCTGGCCACGTTCGCCCTGGTCCTGACGATCGTCAAACGCAGCGACGACCAGAAGGGGTTCGTGGTCCTGCCCAAGCGGTGGATCGTCGAGCGCCTCTTCGCCCACCTGATGCGAAGTCGCCGCCTGGTGCGCGACTTCGAGCGGCGCACCACCAGCGCGGAGGCGATGGTCTACTGGTCGATGACCGGGCTCATGACCCGTCGCCTGGCCCGGTCACACCCGCAGCGAGGGTGAACCGACCCGGCTGCTGCTCGGCCAGCCAGCCGCGCGCGACCAGGCGTTTCGCTTTCGACCGCAGTGCCTCCACCCGCGCCGGCACCACGTCCATGCCGAACATGGCGGCCATCTCCTGGCAGGTCAGCGGCCCTTGATGAAGCCGGGCCCGGTCCGCGAGTGTCTTGAGGATGCGCTGGTAGTCGACCGACAGCGCCGACCAGGCCAGCCCTTGTCGCCACACCGGCACCTGCGACTTCGGCTTCGCCGCGTCCCGGAGCGCCGACTGCCCCTCCCCATCCCGCGGATCCGGGACAACCTCCGCCTCGACGGTGGCGCCGTCGTCCGGAGCCAGCACCGTGTCGACCCGCCTGCGGGCGATCGCCCACTCCTGGCATTCCAGCTCGGCCGCAGCCAGCTCGGCCTGGATGCGGTCGGCCTCCTCCCGCAGCCCGTCAACTCGACGCCGAGCGGCGAGCTCGTGCTGTTCCAGCAGTCCGACAACCGACGGCATTCGCAACCTCCCGGGGAACGACGACCTGACAGGCCACCACTCCCACGGAACCACCACTCCTATCCCCGACCAGCGGAAACGCATCGATCACGTCCGGAAAGACAACAGCTTCTCAGAAGCGAGCGACTGTTTGCAGACAGAACAGCGCCAAGCCTTGACCTCGGGACCCCGCATTTCTAGCTTGTGCCGTCGAAGGTTCTGCGAGCGGATCGAATGTTTCGAGAACCTCGCCTCTCCCCCGCCCGGCCCCAAGGAGGCCCCAGATGCGGTTACGCCGCCCTTCCACGGTCCCGCTCAGACGCCTGCTCGTCGCCCTCTCCCCACTGCTGCTCGTGGTGACCTTCCTCGGCCTCGGCGCACAGCCCGCCAGCGCGGCGACCGTGGACCCCAACGCCTCGTACGTGCTGGTCAACCGCAACAGCGGCAAGGCCCTGGACGTCTACAACATGGCCACCGGCGACGGCGCCCGCATCACCCAGTGGGCCCGGAACGACCAGAGCCAGCAGCAGTGGCAGTTCGTCGACTCCGGGGGCGGCTACTACCGCATCAAGTCCCGCCTCTCGGGCAAGGTGCTCGACCTGTACAACTGGTCCACCGCGAACGGCGGTTCCATCGTCCAGTGGGCCGACCTGAACGCCACCAACCAGCAGTGGCGCCTGGCCGACAGCCCGGACGGCTACGTGCGGTTGATCTCGCGCCACAGCAACAAGGCCCTCGAGGTACAGGGCGCCTCCACCGCCGACAACGCGAACGTGGTCCAGTACGACGACTGGGGCGGCACCAACCAGCAGTGGCAGCTCGTCAAGGTCGGCGGCGACTCCCCCGGCGCGTGCGACCTTCCGTCGGCCTACCGCTGGACGTCCACGGGCGCGCTGGCCCAGCCCAAGTCGGGGTGGGTCTCGCTCAAGGACTTCACGGTCGTCCCGTACAACGGCAAGCAGCTCGTCTACGCGACGACGCACGACACGGGGACGAAGTGGGGGTCGATGAATTTCGGCCTGTTCACCAACTGGTCGGAGATGGCTTCGGCCAGTCAGAACACGATGTCCTCGGCCACCGTCGCGCCGACTCTCTTCTACTTCGCGCCGAAGAACATCTGGGTGCTCGCCTACCAGTGGGGCGGGACCGCGTTCTCCTACCGGACGTCGAGCGACCCCACGAACCCCAACGGCTGGTCGGCGCCGCAGGTGCTGTTCTCCGGGAGCATCTCCGGCTCCGGGACGGGCCCCATCGACCAGACACTCATCGGTGACGGGACGAACATGTACCTGTTCTTCGCCGGTGACAACGGCAAGATCTACCGGGCCAGCATGCCGATCGGGAGCTTCCCGGGCAGCTTCGGCGCGACCTCCACGGTGGTCATGAGCGACACGACGAACAACCTGTTCGAAGCCCCGCAGGTCTACAAGCTGCAGGGCCAGAACCGCTACCTCATGATCGTCGAGGCGATCGGCTCGCAGGGCCGCTACTTCCGCTCGTTCACAGCCACCAGCCTCAACGGCTCGTGGACGCCGCAGGCCGCGACGGAGAGCAATCCCTTCGCCGGCAAGGCCAACAGTGGCGCCACCTGGACCAACGACATCAGCCACGGCGAACTGATCCGCACCAGCCCTGACCAGACCATGACGGTCGACCCCTGCAATCTGCAGTTGCTCTACCAGGGTCGCAGCCCCAGCTCCGGCGGCGACTACGGCCTCCTGCCCTACCGCCCGGGCCTGCTGACCCTCCAGCGCTGACCGGACGCAGCCCCCGTACAAGGCCGACCTGGGCGGGCCCGGCGAAGAGCCGGGCCCGCCCGAGTCTCCACCGCTCAGGGCGTTGTCGGTGCCGTCTGCGATGATCCCCCATGGTTCAGGGACACCACGGTGGGAGGGTTCATGTCTTTCGGCTTCAAGACGACATGGCTGGCGGTGCGCGACGTCTCGCCGGAGGAAGTGGCCGATGCCCTCGAGCTGCGGTACCGGCAGCGCCTCGACTGGGAGACCGGCACCGAACTCGCCTACGACCACGGGGTCTTCGTCGCCCGGCCCGTCCCGGAGTGGACGCTCGCCCATGGCCGGATGCACCTGCTGCACGACACCGACCCCACGTACCCGGACTTTCCCGACCGGCTGCGGGCGCTGGCCGCGCTCATCGGGGACTTCCAGTACTTCCGCACCGAACGTGTCAGCGACTACCACACATGGGTCAAGGTCGAATCCGGTGAAGTGACCCGCGCCTACTGCTACATCGGCATGACCGGTGAGGTTCCCCTGCGCCTGGGAGAACCCACCGCCATCGAGAAGGAGCTCGGCGTCGGACTGGTCGGACGGGAAGAGGTCCGGAAGAAGTGGGGAGACGCAGAATGGGACGCTTGGCACGCCGCCATGCCCACAGAGCATGAGGTGATGCGCATCGCCGCCGACTGGAGCGTCTGCCCGCCCTTGATCGAGGACGGCTCCGTCACCGCGCCCGGGATCTACGGTCTCCCACCGGGCGTCGAACCCGCACCCGCGTCCTGATGAGCCGAAGCTCGGCGGGGCGCGTTTCCGGCTACCGGCTTCGCACCGGGAAGACGGCTTCGGCACCGGGCTGGTGGCGGTCGCCGACGAGAGTCGACGGGGCCTGGTCATCCTGTACGGCTATCGCTCGCTGCCCGTACAGCCGCACCACCTCAGGTGACTCCTCGAAGGAACGCCCTCACTCCTTCGCGGCTTGCTCTGCTCCGCCTACAACTTCTCAACTCAGCACAGCCCTGGCGGACTTGCCCGGCCGCACCTCTTGACGGCCTTGGTGTAGACCTTTAGGTTCACCAGCCAGCAGCTCCTTCAGGCATGCATCCCCACCACACATATGTGAACCCGCTGGCTCACCTCTCACCGCCCGCACACGGGCGGCATCCACCCCCCACCCCTCAACGAAAGGCCCCGTCATGCAACGACTGGCCCTTCGCTGCGACGTGGCCGACACGCCTACCACTACTGTCATGAACGCGACAGGCTTGCGGTGGCTCGCGCAGGCGTTCGTCCTGAGCCACGGCCACTGCAATCCTCAGTGGGACGGCGGCCGTGCACGGACCGGCGGAGTCGATCAGCAGACCATCACCACCGTGCGCGCCAACGGCGGCGACAGCGGCAACAAGCTCGAGAGTTTCTGCTCCAGCGCCGGCGGACTGGCGACGGCGTACCAGAAGGTCATCAATGCCTGCTCGCTGAAGGCGATAGACATCGACCTCGAGGCCGACGCCTACAGCAACGGCACGGTGCAGCAACGGACCGCGGACGCCTGGGCAATCATGCCGTTCGACTTCGGCGGTGCGGGCCTGAACATCGGCACCCTCACCCAGCGTGCGGCCCAGGGGCTGAAGACGGCGCTGAAGAACGTGTACGGCTACGGCGACGACCACGAGACCGTCACCACCGCAGACTTCCGGACCATCCTCGGGTACGCCCAGGCCCACCACCTGGCACGGCTCACGTTCTGGTCCGCGAACCGCGACCGGCCCTGCCCCGGTGCCCACCCGAACGACGACACCTGCTCGGGCGTGAGTCAGAGCAACTGGCAGTTCACCAGCATCTTCGCCCGGTACACCGGGTGAACGGCACGCGAGGCGACCACGAGGAAGGGATCGGCCACAAGATGAACACCGTTAGATCCGGCGGCTCCATGCGCGCGCTGCTGCGCGTCCTGCTCCTGTTGGCCACGCTGCTGGGCCTCGCGGCCGTACCGCCCGTCGCGCAGGCCGGCACCGCCGCGACCCCGTTCAAGGTCCTCGCCCTGTACAGCGGCACCTACGACGCGGCGCACATCGACTTCGACAAGGAGGCGAACGCCTGGTTCCCGCAGCAGGCGGCGGACAACGGCTTCACCTACACGGCCAGCACCAACTGGGACCTGCTCGCCAACGGTGGGGTCAACGCCTACCAGGTCGTCCTGTTCCTGGACGATCTTCCGCAGACGTCCGCCCAACGCTCCGGTTTCGAGGCGTACATGAGGGGCGGCGGCGGCTTCCTGGGCTTCCATGTCTCGGCGTTCACGACCGACGCGGCGAGCTGGTCCTGGTACCACAACACGTTCCTCGGCTCGGGCAACTTCGCGTCCAACACGTGGGGGCCGACCGCGGTGACCCTGAAGGTGGAGGACCGCACGAGCCCCGCGACCGTGAACCTGCCGGCCACGTTCACGTCGTCGGTCAGCGAGTGGTACAGCTGGTCCAGGGATCTGCGCCAGAACCCGGACATCAAGGTCCTGGCATCGATCGACCCGAGCAGTTTTCCGGTCGGCACGGACCCCAACCAGTCCTGGTACAGCGGTTATTACCCGATCCTGTGGACCAACACGAAGTACAGGATGCTGTACGCCAACTTCGGCCACAACGCGATGAACTACACGACCAACACGCGGCTGTCGTCGACGTTCGCAAGCGCGACACAGAACCGGTTCCTGCTGGACGGGCTCAAGTGGCTGGGCGGGAGCGGCTCCACGACGCCGCCGACCGGCGACGAGATCTCCGAGACCGCCTGGTACAGCGTGCGGAACGGCGGCAACGGCACGTGCGTGGACGCCCGTTCGGCAGCGACCGCGAACGGGACGGCGATCCAGCAGTACGCCTGCAACGGCACGCTCGCGCAGCAGTACCAGTTCCGCGGCACCGACAGCGGGTACCTCCGGATCACCGCCCGCGGCGACTCCGCGCAGGTGATCGACGTGACCGACCGCTCGACGGCCGACAACGCGCCGTTGCAGCTGTGGGCCTACTCCGGCGGCACGAATCAACAATGGCAGCCGGTGCGCGAGACCAGCGGGCGCTATCACTTCGTCGTCCGGCACAGCGGCAAGTGCCTGACGGCTGCCGCGGCGGCGACTAACAGCGTCCAGCTCACCCAGCGGACCTGCGACGGCTCGGCCGCGCAGTCCTTCCAGCTCGCCGCGCAGTCCTGAGCCGCTGCGCGGCGACACAAGGGGGCCCCGGAACGGGGAGCAGTCCTCGTTCCGGGGCCGGCTGATCAGCCCACGTGCACCGATTCCACTTCAGCAAAAAACCTCCCCGAGTTTGGTGGAAAGCCCTTCCATCTCCCTCTCGGCTTGCCAGTCTCTGTCTGCACACACGCCAGATGTCATGTCCGCGATCATCATGTCGCCACGGAGACCCCCCATGCCTCGAACCACCAGCAGAACCTTCCGGATTGCCAGAGCGGCCGCGGTCACGGGGACCGGCGCCGCTCTCGCCGTCACCCTGACGGGCAGCGCCTCCGCGGGCGTGCTGCAGAACCTCCCCGAGAACGCCACCACGTTCCAGAAGTACTTCGAGCCCGTGTACGACTACGACACGGACTCCTGCTACCCGGCCGCCGCCATCGACGCGAACGGAACCCTCAACGGCGGCCTGAAGCCGACCGGTCCCGTCACCGGCCAGTGCCGCGACGGCCACCTCGACCACGCCAACACCTACTCGCGGGCCAAGTGCAACAACGGCTGGTGCGGGATCATCTACGCCAGCTACTTCGAGAAGGACGAGGCCTCCCCCGGCATCGGCCACCGTCACGACTGGGAGTGCATGGTCGTATGGGTCCAGCAGGGGGCGGACACGCCGTCGTACCTGTCGGCCTCACGGCACGGCGGCTTCAGCACACACCCCATCGCCGACGTTCCGATGAGCGGCCAACGGGTCATGGCCGTGTACCACAAGGACGGCGCCAGCACCCACGCCTTCCGCTTCGCCAAGTGGGGCGAGACGGCGGAGAACGACACCGGCGCCTGGCACCAGGAGAACCTGCTCACCTGGGACAACCTCGCCCCCAACCTGCGCACCGTCCTGAACGGCTCCGACTGGGGCAGCGCCAACCTGCCGCTCCAGGACTCCAAGTTCAACGACACGCTCAACAAGGCCAAGCCGGGCGACATCCCCTTCGACCCGTACGCATGACGTCCACGCCTTCCCCGAACGTCCTCGTCGCAGGGCGGCGCGAACCTTGGGACACGCTTTACGCGACGCATGCAACTGCCACCTACGTCTTCTCTGTCTGACAGGGAGATGGGCCCGTCAGGGCCGAGGAGCGAGCAGACCGGGGCAGTTCGTGGGACGGCGCAAGACCAGCATATGGATCGCATTCGTCACGGGTGTGACGCTGATGGGCGCGAGCGCCTGCGGCGGAGGCGGCAGCGACACGGCGGGCGGGGGCGACGCGAAGGCGTCGGCCGAGCCGAGTGCGAGCGCCTCGCCGTCACCGACGAAACCCGCGGGTCCGCCGATGCTGCTGGAGACGATCACCCCGCAGACGGGGACCACGGTCGGCGTGGCCATGCCGATCTCGGTGATCTTCACGAACCCCGTGGCGGCCAAGGCGCGGGCCACCGTCGAGAAGCACATGAAGGTGAGTGCATCCCAGCCGGTGGCCGGCGCCTGGCACTGGATGGGCGACAAGCGCGCCGACTGGCGCCCGAAGACGTACTGGCCCTCCGGTACGACGGTGAAGATCGACGCCGACATGACGGGCGTCAGCAACGGCAACGGACGCTACGGCGTGCACAGCTACACGCACACCTTCAAGATCGGTGACGACGTGCGCGCGGACGTCTCGGTGACCGGCCACACCATGAAGGTGACCCGGAACGGCACGCTGGTGCGCACCCTGTCGATCAACGCGGGCAGCGCCGAGTTCCCGACGTGGGACGGCACGATGGCCGTCATCGACAAGCAGGAGAAGGTCCACATGACCTCGTGCAGCGTCGGGATCAGCTGCGACAAGGGCAGCCCCAACTACTACGACCTCACACTCCCCTGGGACATCCACCTCACCCAGTCCGGCACCTACGTCCACTACTCGACCGGCGACCCGAACCCGGGAAGCGGCAGCGCCCGCGGCTCGCACGGCTGCGTCCACCTGTCCCTGTCGGACGCCAAGTGGTTCTACGGCCAGGTCAAGCAGGGCGACCCCGTCACCATCACCGGTTCACCGCGCGGCAAGGCCCCTGCCGACAACGGCTACGCCGACTTCAACCTGGACTGGAACCAGTGGCTCGCGGGCAGCGCCTCCGGAGAGTCGACGACCGCCGCCCTTTGACGCACGTGAGTGCTGGAATCGCCACTCTCTGCCGGGAGACGCCGTCCTGTCGGGTCGGGGTCAGAAGTGCGTGGCGATTCCGAAAACGCGGCGCAGCTGCGCCATGTCCTGGCGGTCGCGTTCCGTTGGTTCGTACCCCTGATGGAAGTAGACCTGCTGCTCGGCGGACAAGCACGGGACGGGTGTTCCCTGGATGGTGCCCGTGACGAAGCAGGACGAGGGGTAGGCGAAGGGACGTTGCGGGTCGGGTGACGCCTGCACTGCTGATCCGTCAGCGCTGAAGACCAGAGGATGAAGGTCGATCTCCCGCCCGTCCGCAGACTTCACGACGAAGCGGATGGGCCGCCAGTTCAGGCTCTCCGCGAAACCTGCCGTGGAGAGAGCGGCGACTACGGCCGCTTCCTGGTCCTGCCGGTGCATCAGGTCCAGGTCGCGGTGGTCTCGGGTCTGCTCGCCGACCAGAGCGTCGATCCCCCATCCGCCACCGACCCAGACGTCAACCTCCGCTCGCTGGAGCAGGGCCAGGACGAACAACACGTCATCAGCTGTCATCACCCGACGCAGGCTAGGAGTGTCAGGGGGCGGGCAGCGAATGCTTTCTCTCGACGCCTCCAGGCCGGTCGGCCGGAGGGCCGCTGCCCTAGGCTCGTCGACCATGGCGGTTCTGATCAGCGTGTGGGGGGCCTCTCCCGGAGTGGGCAAGTCGACCCTGTGTGCTGGTCTGGTCCGGTGGCTGGCCGATGCCGGGCTGCGCGTGGACCACTTCCGTGAGGAAGAGGTCCTGACCAGGCCGCAGTTCAGCGCGGTGGCCGAGTCTTTCGAGAGGACCGGCGCGGTCGACCTGGCGACGCTGATCGCGGCGACCGCCGAGTTCGTCGATTCGGTGCTGGTGGACGGCGCCGACGTGGTGGTCGCGGACGCCCTGGTGCCTTACCTACCTACGGTGCTGGCCATGGGGCACGAGGAGGAAACGATCGGCGCGTTCATGACCGAGTTGACGGAGGTGCTCGCCCCGGTCTCACCGGTCATGGTCTTTCTCGACGGCAATACCGAAGCCGCCCTGTCCCGTGCTGCAAGGAGGGAAGGGGCGCAATGGCTCGACTGGTATGTCGGAAAGCTCGCCGCGTACGCGGTCAGCCCTCCGGTGACGGACCTCGCTTCGGCGGTGACCTACCTGCGGCGCGAGCGCACGGTGACACTGGGCGCCATGGCCCGGAACGAGTGGGACCTCGTCGTGATCGAGCGCGCCGACGAACTGTCCCAAAGGGAGGTGCTGAGGGCCGCTCAGCAGAGCTTGAGGCCGTGGCTCGGGACGGCCACGCGTTAGGGGAGGACGGCCCGGGTATCGGCCGTCAACCCTGGTGAAGTGGCGGTTGCGGGGGGCAAGCCTGTGCCGGCTGGTCGGTGATACGAGGACGCCCCCTGCGCAGCGCCGACTCCGGGACGCCGGCCCATCACCGCCCGGGCCGGGGGTGTGTGGCCGACAGCCCCGCCTCGCTCGCGTGTCCGCGTACGGCGACGGGGCGCCCCCGCACGGAGCGCCCCGTCGCAGTCTCGTCGTTTCCGGTCAGTCGGCCGGGGTCAGGGCGACCTCCGCGCTGCCCGAGAGGGACGGCAGGCCGGCCGGGGGTGTGTCGGTGTAGGTGGCGTTGAAGACCGCCTTGAGGTTGTCGGAGCCGGAGTGGCCGCCGTCCACGAAGGTCTTGAACGATCCGGAGCAGCCGTTGCTCGTCGACAGCGGGTGGCCGTGCGAGTCGTGGCCGAGGATGAACGAGACGCTGACCTTCGCGCAGTCCACCGGCTGGTCGTCGGTGACGGTGACCTGCCAGGTGACCGTGTCACCCCAGTGGAACGGGGTGCCGCCGTGCGGTGCCGGGTCGGTGGTGAGCGAGACGACCGGTGCCTTGTTGCCGACGACGACGGGGACGGAGGCGGAGGCCGAACGCCCGGTGCTGTCGGTGACCTTCAGGGTGGCGTCGTAGACGGCGTTCTGGGTGAAGGTGTGCTTCGGGTTCGCCTCCCTGGAGTCGACCGTGCCGTCGGCGTCGAAGTCCCAGGCGTAGCGCAGGGCGTCGCCGTCGGCGTCGGTCGTGCCGGCGCTGGAGAACTGAACGGTGAGCGGGCTGGTGCCGTTGACGACGTCCGCGGCGACCTTGGGCTCCGGGGTGCGGTTGCCTCGCGTGAAGTCGATGCGGGACAGCTGGGCCTCGGGAAGCTCCGCGAAGTACCCGGTGCCGTACTCGAGGACGTACAGCGCGCCGTCGGGGCCGAACTCGGCGTCGATCGGGCCGTCCGTCTTGATCGTGGGGATCGCGTCCTCGATCTTGAGGACCTGGTTCTTCTTGCCGAGGGTGATGGCCTTCATCTGGTCGCGGGTCCACTCGTAGAAGAGCGGCTTGCCGTCGAAGTACGAAGGCCAGCGGTTCTGGGCCTTGTTGTGGTGGTCGTACTGGTAGACCGGGCCGCCCATGGGGCCGATGCCGCCCGTGCCGAGCTCCGGGAACTCCGCGGACGCCCCGTAGCCGTAGACGATCTCCGCGTCCTCGACCGGGGGCAGCTCGGTGCGGCCGGTGTTGTGGCGGGAGTCGTTGACCGGCTTGGCGCAGTCGAAGGCGCCGGCGGAGGTCTGCGTGGCGAAGTCGTAGTCCTGGTAGGGCATCTTCTGGGTCACGCAGAACGGCCAGCCGTAGTTGGCGGGGCGGTCGATGACCATCCAGCGTCCGTGGCCGGCGGGACCGCGGCCCGGGTTGGCGGTGTTGGCGTCGGGCGAGTAGTCGCCGACGTAGACCTCACCGGTCTTGTCGTCCACCCCGAAGCGGAACGGGTTACGCAGGCCCATGGCGTAGATCTCGGGGCGGGTCTTCGCCGTACCGGGGGCGAAGAGGTTGCCCTTGGGTATCGCGTAGCCGCCGCCCGGCTTGACCTGGATGCGCAGGACCTTGCCGCGCAGGTCGTTGGTGTTGCCCGCGGTGCGTCGCGCGTCGTAGGCCGGGTTGCGGTCGGCGCGGTCGTCGAGCGGGGCGTAGCCGTCGGAGGAGAACGGGTTGGAGTCGTCGCCGGTCGACAGGAACAGGGTGCCCTTGGCGTCGAAGTCGATCTTGCCGCCGACGTGGCAGCAGATGCCGCGGTCGGCCGGTACGTCGATGACCTTCTGCTCGGTGGCGAAGTCGAGCTTGTTGCCGACGAGCTTGAACCGCGAAAGGCGGGTGACGCCCTTGTACTTGGCGAAGTCCGCGGCCGTACCGAACTGCGGTGCGTCGCCTTCGTTGACGCCGGGGGTGGCCGGGTCGTCCATGGGGGTGTCGAGGCGGGGCGAGTAGTACAGGTAGACCCAGTGGTTCTTGGCGAAGCCGGGGTCGATGGCGATGCCCTGGACGCCTTCCTCGTCGTGCTGGTAGAGCCCCGCGGGGCTCTTCTTCAGGTCGGCGGCGAGGAAGTTGACGCCGCTCTTGGGGTCGTGGATGCGGACCTCTCCGGTGCGCGCCGTGTGCAGCACGCGCCGGTCGGGGAGGACGGCGAGGGCCATGGGCTCGCCCGGGCGGTCGTTGAGGGTGACTTTCTGGAAGTCCGACGCGTTCGGCGGCGTGGGGTCCGGTTTGGCGGCCTGCGCCGGGGAGACGGGCATGAGCCCGACGGCTCCGGCCAGGGCGGCTGCCCCCAGGAGGGTGACGATCCGTCTGTTGCGCACTCAGAACTCCTTCGGTCTGGTCGGCGGCCGCGATGCGGGTCCGCGGCCGCCGGCCGGTGCGGGGTGGAGGCGGGTCAACTGGCAGGTGCGTTCCGTACGTTGCGCACGGGAGCACGTCTGCTGGGATGTCGGGTGAGGCTTCGTCAGTGGCGGGCGCGCAGGGCCGCGAGGTTGTCGTAGCCGATGCGGGCGTAGTCCAGGGACTGGCCGGGCACGGTCGTGCTGGGCGCGTTGTCCTGCTCGACCATCGGGTTGCGGTGGTTCTTGTCACCCACCCGGGTGAAGAACCGCCGGTAGTCGATGTCGCCGGTGCCGAACGGCACCATGTCGTAGCCCAGGCCGCTCTGGGTGTTGACGACGCCGTCCTTGGCGTGGAAGAGCGGGAAGCGGGTGCTGTTGCGCTCCACGAGGGCGGCCGGGTCGAAGACGCGCTCGCGCTGCGAGCCGTCGTGGGCGGTGTAGGTGTGGAACTTGTACTGGGCCACGTGTGCCCAGAAGACGTCCAGTTCCAGGTAGACGCTCTTGCGGTCGGTCACCTTCAGGAAGTACTCCAGCTTGCGGATGCCGGAGCTGCGGGTCGGCCGGCCCTGGGCGTCGAGCGGGCCGCCGTCGAGCAGGAAGTCGTAGGCCGCGTCGTGGTTGTGGGTGTAGAGCTTGATGCCCTCGCGGCGGGCGATGGCGCCCAGCGTGTTCCACTTCTGCGCGGCGACGTCCCAGTCGGCCCGGTAGGGGGTGTTGGTGGGGTCGGCGCCGGTGCCCATGTGGTCCATGCCGAGGATGTTGGAGATCTCCAGCCAGCGCTTGAAGGTGTCCTTGTCGGCCTGCGTCAACGGCCAGGACGGCGGGATGTAGCCGTGGCTGCCCTGTGCCCGCAGGCCGTACTCGTCGAGCCAGGAGCGCAGCAGCTTCGCGCCCTGGACGGTGCCCAGGTCGGCGCCACCGGGGGCGTTGGCGTGCTGGCCGTAGCCGGCGAACTCCACCTGGCGGTAGCCGAATCGGGACAGCTGCTTGAAGACCTCGCGGAAGCCGGAGGGCAGGTCGGAGGCGAGCGGGTCGCGGCCGATCGCGTCCCGGACGGTGTAGAGGATGATGCCGCGCTTGTGCGGCGGGACCAGGGCGGAACGGCCGCGGTCGTGGCCGGCGGCTTCCGGTCCGTTCTGCGCCAGGGCGGGCGAGGCGCCGAAGACCGGGGCCGCGATCGCCGCCCCGGTGACGGCCGTGCAGGTGCTGAGGAAGCGGCGGCGGCTGACGCCGAGGGTGCGGCGCAGGGCGTCGCCGGTGACGGCTTCGTCGTTGAACGCGGTCACAGTGGTTCTCTCTTTCGTCGTCGCGGTGCTGCGGGTGCCTTGCGGCTTCCGCCTCCGGCGAGGCCGGAGAGCCGCAGGAGAAGGGACTTCACTTCGGTGGCCGCTCCACGGCCGGATACTGCGCGGGGGGTGGAGAACTGGACGAGCGGACGGTCGTCGACGCTCGTACGGAGGCGGACCTGGCAGCCGCGGACAGGGGCCGCTGCGGGTGGGGCCACAAGTGCCGCTGCGGGTGGGGCAAGGAGTTCCGCTGCGGGTGGGGCCGGGACGGAGGACGGCATCAGCGCGCCTCCCGAAGGCGGTCGGCGAACGACAGGAGCGCGGTGTACTGCTCCCCCAGACCCGCCGGGCCCCCGTCGGGGTCCTTGAAGTAGAAGCCCAGCTCGGGGAGCGGGCCGGACAGGCCCGCCTCGTGGGCGCGGGCGACCAGTCGGGCCAGGTCCAGGACGAGCGGTGCGGCGAGGGCCGAGTCGCAGCCCTGCCAGGTGGTCTGGAGGATCATGCGGGTGCCGAGGAAGCCGTCGAAGGCGATGTGGTCCCAGGCGGTCTTCCAGTCCCCGAGCACTGGTACGTCGTCGATGTGGACCTCGCCCTGCGGTGTGTGTCCGAGGGTGTCGGCCAGGACGCGCTCCTTGCCGGCGTTCTTGGCCGCGGCTGCGCCCGGATCCGCCAGGGCCGCCCCGTCACCACCGCCCAGCAGGTTGGTGCCCGACCAGGCGCGGACCTCCAGAGCGCGCTGGACGAACATCGGGGCGAGCACGGCGCGCAACAGGGTCTGGCCGGTCTTGCCGTCACGGCCCGCGTGGGGCAGCGCGGCGGCCGCGGCGGCCTCCGTGAGGGCCGGGGTGCGCAACCCGGTGGACGGTGTGAAGTTGACGTAGGGACAGCCGGCTCGCACGGCGGCGGCCGCGTAGAGGGAGCTCGCGGGCAGTCGTACGGCGTCGGGTGCGGGCAGTGGCTCGGTGGAGGAGACGTTGACGACGACCACCCGTGCCAGTGCGTTGCGCACGCGGAACGTTGTGAGGTCGGCCGCGAAGTCCGCGATGAGTTCCTCGTCGCCTCGCGTGTCGCCCGGGAGGGGGCCGCCGAGCCGTATCTCCTCGTCCGCGGCCTGGAGTTCGGAACGCACGGCGGAGGCGAGCCCGTGCGGCAGGACACCCGCGTCGGTGAGGTGTTCGGCCCGCTTGGGCAGCGGGGAGTGCGCGGTGTCATGGCCGCCGAAGACGAGCGAGTGGAGGGGCGGCAGGCCCGTGCCGTCGAAGGGGGCGGTCTCGGTGACCATGCCGGTCGGCGGCCGCAGTCGGGCGGCGACCGCCGCGCAACCGGCGACGGCGGTGGTCGCGACCGATCCGCGGGCTCCGACGAACCAGACACCGGTGCGTGCGGTCCGCCCGACGGTGTGGGGCTCCGATGCGTTCCCGTCGTGGGTCACGGGCTGCCTCCCTGCCATGTCGATGTTCCGATGCGGTTGGAGGACGGTCGGCGGGGGCGCGAGGGCCTCCCGTCCACCGTCGGCACGGGGACGGCTTCGGCCGCGGTCCGGAGGGGCGCTCCGTGGTAAAGGCGCGGCTGCGGCGTGCGAGCGGCGACAAGGGGCCGCCGGTGAGAGATGCGGGTGCCTCAGGGTCTTGGTCGTGCGCTGTGCGGGGTCGTTCTCGATTGGACGGTCGAACGATTGGTGCGCGTACGGCCCTAACTCGTCGTCAGTTTCGAGCCACTGTGTGGTTCCTGTGCACGAAGGGACCGTAGCCCCGTTCGTCCTTGGCCGGAACCCCTTGCGCAGCGAAACGGCGAACTTCTTCCAGGACCAGGACAAAGCCGTGAGTGGGCAGGGCGGATCGGCCCGGCGGCTCGCTGTGACGGTATGTCAGCGCTCCGCCGGGTTTGCGCCTTCGGCTACGGGGACCTTGGTTGCCGCCTGGTGGTCGCCTAGTTGTCGCCGCCTCCGAAGGCGGCGTCGAAGGAGGCTGACGGCGGCTCGAAGTCGTAGCGCTTCAGGCTCTTCAACGCCTCCGGTGCGCCCTGGAGCCGGTCCATGCCGGCGTCCTCCCACTCGACCGAGATCGGACCTTGGCAGTCGATGGAGCGCAGCATGCGGAAGACGTCCTCCCAGGGCACGTCCCCGTGGCCGGCGGAGACGAAGTCCCAGCCGCGGCGCGGATCGCCCCAGGGCAGGTGGGAGCCGAGGCGGCCGTTGCGGCCGTCCAGGCGTTTGCGGGCCTCTTTGCAGTCGACGTGGTAGATCCGCTCACGGAAGTCCCACAGGAAGCCGACCGGGTCCAGGTCCTGCCACACGAAGTGCGAGGGGTCGAAGTTGAGCCCGAACGCCGGACGATGGTCAACGGCCTCCAGAGCGCGCTGGGTTGTCCAGTAGTCGTAGGCGATCTCGCTGGGATGGACCTCGTGCGCGAACCGCACACCCACCTCGTCGAAGACGTCCAGGATCGGGTTCCAGCGGGCGGCGAAGTCCTCGTAGCCGCGCTCGATCATCGCCTCCGGTGCGGGCGGGAACATCGCGACCAGATGCCAGATCGCGGAGCCGGTGAAGCCGATGACGGTGTCGACGCCGAAGGCGGCCGCGGCCCGCGCGGTGTCCTTCATCCGGTCCGCGGCCCGCCGGCGTACCCCTTCGGGATCACCGTCGCCCCAGATCCCGGACGGCAGGATCGCCTGGTGGCGTTCGTCGATGATGGCATCGCACACCGCCTGCCCGACCAGGTGGTTGGAGATCGCCCAGCACTTCAGGCCGTACTTCTCCAGCAGCTGGTGCCGGGACTTCACATACGAGGGGTCGGCGAGCGCCTTGTCGACCTCGAAGTGGTCTCCCCAGCAGGCGAGTTCAAGACCGTCGTAACCGAAGTCACGAGCCAGACGGCAGACCTCTTCGAGCGGGAGGTCGGCCCACTGACCGGTGAACAGAGTGAACTGACGCGGCATGTCTTAAGACCCTCCTCAGACGGCAATCGGCGTATAGACGGAGTTCTTCTCCGCGCTCTCCTCCACCGCCGCGAGCACCCGCTGGACCTGGAGCCCGTCCGCGAACGACGGCCGCGGTTGCGTGCCGGACGCGATGGCGTGCACGAGGTCGCGGGCCTGGTGGACGAACGTGTGCTCGTAGCCCAGGCCGTGGCCCGGCGGCCACCAGGCCTCCAGGTAGGGGTGCTCGGGCTCGGTGACGACGATCCGGCGGAACCCCGCCGTGGCGGGGGGCTCCCGATGGTCATGGAAGGACAGCTCGTTGAGCCGTTCCAGGTCGAACGCGAGTGAACCGGACTCGCCGTTGATCTCCAGACGCAGGGCGTTCTTGCGCCCTGTCGCCATCCGGGTCGCCTCGAACGTGGCGAGTGCCCCCGAGGCAAGCCGGCCCGTGAAGACGGCCGCGTCGTCGACCGTCACCGGCCCGCGCCCGGTACCGCCGGACGCCGTCAGGCCGGTGGAGGCGCCGTCGAGGCGGGGGCGTTCCCTGACGAAGGTCTCCATCTGGGCGGAGACGCCGACCAGGACCTCGCCGGCCAGGTACTGGGCCAGGTCGACGATGTGCGCGCCGAGGTCGCCGAGCGCCCCCGATCCCGCGTGCTCCCGTTGCAGCCGCCACGTCAGCGGGAAGTCGGGGTCGACCAGCCAGTCCTGGAGGTAGCTGACCCGTACGTGACGCAGTGTGCCGAGCCTGCCCTCCGCGATGAGGCCGCGCGCGAAGGTGAGGGCCGGCACACGCCGGTAGTTGAAGCCCACCATGGCCAACTGCCCTCGTGAGCGGGCCGCTTCGGCTGCCGCGACCATGGCCTCCGCCTCGGCGACCGAATTGGCCAGCGGCTTCTCGCACAGCACGTGCTTGCCCGCCTCCAGCGCTGCGATCGCGATCTCCGCATGACTGTCGCCCGGTGTGCAGATGTCGACGAGCTGGACGTCGTCACGGGCTATGAGGGCACGCCAGTCGGTCTCCGTGGCCGCCCAGCCGTGCTTGTCGGCCGCCGCCCGCACACCCTTCGCGTCGCGACCGGCGACCGCGGCCAGGACCGGCCGCAGAGGCAGGTCGAACGCGTGCCCCACGGTGCGCCACCCTTGGGAGTGTGCGGCGCCCATGAACGCGTAGCCGACCATCCCCACGCCCAGTGGCGGCGGTGCGGTCCGACTGTCCCTCTGTTCCATACGGATTCCTCCTCGTCGGAGTGTCACTGAGTCGTCGTGCTCTCGGCGGGGGCGCTCGGCGCGGCCCGGTCAGATGAAGCCGGTCGGCAGGTACTGGTCGACGTTGTCCTTGGTGACCACGGCCGAGTAGAGGGTCAGCGAGGACGGGATCTCGAACTCGGCGAGGCCGCCGACACCCTTGCCCTGGCCGAGCGCCCGGGCGAGATCGATGGCGGAGGCGGCCATGGTCGGCGGGTACAGGACGGTCGCCTTCAGCACGCTGTTGCCGGCCTTGATGGCGTCCATCGCGGACTTGGCGCCGGCGCCGCCGACCATGAGGAAGTCGTCGCGCCCTGCCTGGTCGATGGCGCGCAGCGCGCCCACGCCCTGGTCGTCGTCGTGGTTCCACAGCGCGTCGAAGCTCGACTGGGCCTGGAGCAGCTGGGCCATCTTGGCCTGACCGGACTCGACCGTGAAGTCGGCTGCCTGGCGGGCCACTTTGCGGATGTTGGGGTAGTTCTTCAGGGCGTCGTCGAAGCCCTTGGTGCGCTGCTGGGTCAGTTCGAGGTTGTCGAGGCCGGCGAGTTCGACGACCTTGGCGTTCTTCTTGCCCTTGAGCTGCTCGCCGATGTAGTGGCCGGCGTTGAGGCCCATGCCGTAGTTGTCGCCGCCGATCCAGCAGCGGTACGCCTGCGGGGAGGCGAAGATGCGGTCCAGGTTGACGACGGGTATGCCCGCCCTCATGGCCTGGAGGCCGACCTGGGTGAGGGCCTTGCCGTCGGCCGGCAGGATCACCAGGACGTCGACCTTCTTGTTGATCAGCGTCTGGACCTGGCCGATCTGCTGGGCGGTGTCGTTGGAGCCCTCGGTGATCTCCAGGGTGACGTCCGAGTACTTCTTCGCCCGTGACTTGGCGTTGGTGTTGATGGCGTTGAGCCAGCCGTGGTCGGCCTGCGGGCCCGCGAAGCCGATGGTGACGGCCTTGCCCGGCTTGTCGTCCGCGACCGGGGCGGCGTTGTCCGCGGCCTGTGCCTGGTCCTTGGGCTCATTGCTGGTGCAGGCCGTGAGCAGGGCTCCGGCGGAGACGGCGGCGGTGCCGAACAGGAGGGCTCTGCGGCTGGTGGCGGGGGTTTGGGGCATGGCGGATCGACCCTTCGAGTGGGCGGGGCGTCGGACGGAGTCCGACTGGACTGTGCGGGTCCGGTGGATGGGGGGGTGGGCGCCGGACGGCGGTGTCAGGGGCCGCCGTCCGGCGGGTGCTGCACGGCGGTCAGGTGTCACCGTGCAGCGAGGGGCACACGGCGGTCAGGTGTCACCGTGCAGCGAGCGGCGCTGGACCAGGACGGCGGCGACGATGATGGCGCCCTTCGCGATCTGCTGGACAGCGGTCTCGAGGTTGTTCAGGGCGAAGATGTTGGTGATCGTGGTGAAGACCAGGACCCCGAGGACGGAGCCGATGATAGTGCCGCGGCCCCCGCTGAGCAGGGTGCCGCCGATGATCGCCGCGGCGATGGCGTCCAGCTCGTAGAGGTTGCCGTTGGTGTTCTGCCCGGAGCCGGCGAGCACGATCAGCATGAAAGCGGCAATGCCGCAGCACAGCCCGGACAGCAGGTAGAGGTACAGGCGTTGGCGGCGGACGTCGATGCCGGCGAGGCGGGCCGCCTCCGCGTTGCCGCCGACCGCGACGGTACGGCGGCCGAAGGTGGTGCGGTTCAGCACCAGCCAGCCGATGACGGTGACCGCGGCGAAGATCAGGACCAGGGGCGGGATGCCGAGGATGTAGGAGTCCCTGGCACCGAGGTCCAGTACCGACTCGACGCTCACGATCTGTGTGCTGCCGTCCGTGATCTGCAGTGCCAGACCCCGGGCGGAGGCGAGCATGGCCAGCGTCGCGATGAACGGCACCATCCTGCCGTAGGCGATCAGCAGCCCGTTCACCAGGCCACAGCCGACACCGACGACCAGTGCGGTGAACAGGATGCCCGCGAAGCCGAACTCCTGGGTGGCGACGGTCGTGGCCCACACCGAGGCGAGCGCCACGATCGCGCCGACCGACAGGTCGATGCCCCCGCTGGTGATGACGAAGGTCATGCCGACGGTGACGACGCCGATCACGGACGCCTGGGTGAGGACGAGTTGGAGATTGCTCGTCGCGAGGAACTCGTCCGGTGCGGTGATCCCACCGACCGCGACGAGGACGGCGAGGACTCCGAGCAGGGACAGGGTGCGCACGTCCCATCCCCACCGGGGACCCGATCGGCGTGAACTCTCCTGGTCCCCCGCGGACTTGGCGGTGGACGTCGGCGCATCGTCGTGCGCCGCGGTGGTCGGCTGGGTCATGGCGTCGGGCTCCCTTCCATCACTAGGTCAAGTACGCGGTGCTCGTCGAGCTCCCGGGCGTCCGCGGTGTGCACGACGCTTCCTTCACGGAGCACCAGCACCCGGTCGGCGAGCCCCAGGACCTCGGGCACCTCGCTGGACACGAGGAGTACGGCCAGGCCCTCGTCGGCCAGCCGGCGGATCACCGCGTAGAGCTCCGCCCGGGCGCCGATGTCGACGCCCCTGGTGGGCTCGTCGAGCAGCAGGACCTTGCAGCCGCGCAACAGCCAGCGGGCGAGCACGGCCTTCTGCTGGTTGCCGCCGGACAGGGTCCTGATCGCGGCGTCGGGGTTGTCCGGCCGCAGGGACAGTTCCCGCACCGCCTGGTGTGTCGCGGTCCGCTCGGTACGCCGGTCGAGCCAGCCCGCGCGGGCGAACCGGGACAGCGTGGAGATCGAGACGTTGCTGCTGACGGACTCCAGCATCAACAGGCCCTGCGCCTTGCGTTCTTCGGGCGCGAGACCGATACCGGCCCGGACGGCGGCGCGGACGCTTCCGGGGCGCAGGGTTGTTCCGTCGACGAGGACACGGCCCTCGTCGGGCCGGCGAGCCCCGTAGATCGTCTCCAGGATCTCGCTGCGCCCGGATCCGACGAGCCCGGCCAGCCCGACGATCTCACCGGGCCGCAGTTCCAGGTCGACGGGCGCGAACTCTCCCCGCCTGCTGAGTCCTTCGACCTTCAGCACGGGCTGCCGATCCGCAGCGAACCCGGCCTCGGGTCGCTCGGGGAAGACGTACTCCACGTTCCGTCCGGTCATCAGGGACACGACTTCATGGGTCGGTGTGGACTTGGCGGGCAGTCCGCCCGCGACCGAACGCCCCTCCTTCAGGACGGTGACCCGGTCGCCGATGCGCCGGATCTCCTCCAGGCGGTGGGATATGTAGATGACGGCGACGCCGTCGGCCGTCAGATCGCCCACGATCCTGAACAGGTTGTCCACCTCTTCGGGGTCGAGCGCCGCCGACGGCTCGTCCATCACGATCAGCCGGACCTCGTGGGACAGCGCGCGGGCCATCGAGACGATCTGCTGCTGCGCCGCCGACAGGTCCCCGACGAGCCGCGTCGGGTCGATCTCCGAGTGCCCCAGACGTTTCAGCAGCTCCGCGGTCGCCGTACGGGCGGCGGAGCCGCGCACCACGAATCCGGCCGAGGTGGGTTCGTGTCCGAGGTAGACGTTCTCCGCGACGGACAGCCCCTCGATCAGGTCGAGTTCCTGGTAAATGGTGGCGATGCCCAGCCGCATGGCGGCGATCGGCGACCCCAGGGTCACGGGCTCACCTCGCCAGGTGATCTCACCGCCGTCCGGCTGGTGGGCGCCGGCGAGCACCTTGATCAGGGTGGACTTGCCGGCCCCGTTCTGGCCGAGCAGACAGTGCACCTCGCCGGCCTGGACTTCGAGATCCACGCCGTCCAGGGCGCGAACGCCGGGGAACGATTTGGTGATGCCGGACATGGTGAGCAGGGGTGGTTGTGGTGCCATGAGGAATCCCCTCGGCGGATGCGGGCCGTGAGTGGGCAGGGCTGGGGTGGATGTGTCGGTTGCGTGGACGGCCGTGGCAGCCGTTGCGTCGTACCGGCCGCACCATGGGCTGAGGTTGCGGCTGAGACGGCAGGGCAGGCTTGATCGCCGAGCGACCAGGCAGGGGGTGACGACCGCCGACGCTTCATGGGCGTTACGGCGGTGAAGTGGCTGTTCCTACGGCTGTGCTGTGGTCGTTGCTACGGCTGCGCTGTGGCGGTTCCTACGGCCGCACTGTGCTCGTTCCTACGGCCGTACTGTGCTCGTTCCTGCGGCGGTGCTGTGGTCGTCCCTTGCCGGGCGGCGGTCAGGCCGGTGAGAAGACGTGGTCGCTGATGAGCCGGGCCGCGCCGATGGCTCCGGCGGCCTGCCCCAACTCCCCCAGCACGATGGGCAGGTTGCCCGTGGCCAGCGGCAACGACTGCCGGTACACCTGGGTTCGGACGCTGGCCAGCAGGGTGTGCCCGAGGCCGGTCACTCCGCCGCCGATCACCACCAGGCCCGGGTTGAAGAAGCTGACCAGCCCCGCGATGACCTGGCCCAGGCGTTTTCCGCCCTCGCGGATGAGGTCCAGGGCGACGGCGTCTCCGGCTCCCGCGGCGGCGGACACGTCCTCGGCCGTCAGACGTCCGGCTGTCTCCAACCGGGCGGCGAGGTGTGCCGAGCGGCCCTCCCGCGCCGCCTGCTCCGCGTCGGCGGCCAGCGCGGCACCGCTGAAGTGGGCTTCCAGACAGCCCCGGTTGCCGCACACGCATGCACGGCCATCCGGTTCGACCTGGATATGTCCGATGTCGCCCGCGCTGCCCGTCACCCCGCGGTGGACCTCACCGCCGGCGACGATGCCGCAGCCGATACCGGTGCCGATCTTGACGCAGAGGAAGTCACCCACGGAGCGTGCGACACCCGCGTGCATCTCCCCCATCGCCATCAGGTTCACGTCGTTGTCGACCATGACCGGACATCCGAGCTCCTGACTGAGCGCCTCCCGTACGGGAAAGCCGTCCCAGCCCGGCATGATCGGCGGAGCCACCGGCACACCCTCGGGGAAGCGGACCGGTCCCGGCACGCCGATACCGGCGCCGTCGAAACCCTCCGCGAGCCCCGAGGCCCGCAACTTCGCCGCCATGGACAGCACTTGCTCGAAGACCGCGACCGGGCCCTCGCGGACGTCCATCGGCTGGTTGAGGTGGCTCAGGATCTCCAGTTCGGCATTGGTGACGGCGACGTCGACCGAGGTCGCGCCGATGTCGACGCCGAGGAACCGCAGGGCGGGGGCGAGCCGGATGTTGTGCGAGCGGCGGCCGCCCCGGGAGGGGGCCAGCCCGTCCGCGACGACCAGCCCGGTCTCCAGCAGTCGGTCGACTTCGACCGCCAGCTTGGAACGGGACAGGTCCACCAGGTCACCCAGCTGGGCACGGGAGTTGGACCCGTTGTCACGCAACAGACGCAGCAGTCGCGCCTGATGGGTGTTCTCAGGCCGAGCCGTCATCCGTCTCACGATCCCTCCCCTCACCCACGACCGGGTCCGGACACCTGATTCCGCCGACTGCGTCGTCAGGCCGTCGAAGAGGAACGTAACAACGATTTTCCAGACTGGGAAGTACTTGTGCGCGAGTCAGGCTTTCTTTATCCACATCCAGGACAAAGTCCGGCGATGCTTCCTCGTCGACCCGTCAGCGGGAAGCAGTCCACCGAGGGGCGGTCCGGGCCCAGGCGGCGTCCCACTCGGCGAGGTTGTGCCGTTCGAGACGATGGTGGGCGTAGGCGTACGCGGCTGCGCCGAGGAGGGCGACGGTCATGGCGGCGAGGACGGCGTAGCCGATGGCGCGGTCACGGACCTGCTTGGTGGTCAGAGGCGCGTCCGTGAGCTTTCCCTCCGCATCGACCCATAGGCGGACGGTGCTTCCGGCGGTCAGGGCGGGTTCGACGTCTGCCTTCGCCGTGCGGGTGCGTCCTCCGGGGTCGGTGAAGCGGACGGTGACCGGGTACAGCGCCTTCTTCGCCTCGTCCGATCCCGGTTCCGGGTGGCCGGGGGCATCGTGCACCAGGACGGCGGGGATGTGGTGCCGGGTGGCGATCTGGTGCCGGGCGGTCTTCTTCCCGTGGCCGTGGGAGGTTTCGCCGACCAGGATCATGGCGGCAGGGGTGGCCGCGAGGACGGCCAGGAACAGACCGAGGCCGATCCATGCCTGTGCGAGATCCGTCCTACGGCGCAGGGGATTGCGTCGCCATCGCCACAGCAGGACGCGTGGGAGGTCTTCGGGAGGGTGTTCAGGGGGTGTGGCGCGGGCCACGGTGTCTCTCCTTTCGCCTTTCGGACCAGCACGAGGCGGCTCTCCGGGCACCTGGCGTGGCCGAGCATGGGGCCGGGCAGCGGGGCAGCGGCCTATAGGGCCGGGGCGGACGCGGGCCGGCGGGGCTGCGCGGCGTCGGAGTCCGTGACGGACGAGGGGTGGGCGTGGGCAGCGTGCAGGAGTCTCGCGGCGCCCCGGACCCCCGCGGTGTGCGGGGCGCGGACGTGCTGGACGGGAGCCTGCAACCGCTCGGCGAGGGGGCGGGTGATGTCGGCTCGCAGCGCGCCCCCTCCGGCGAGAAGTGCCCCTCGCCGCAGAGCTCCGAGCGTCTGGAGGGTGCGGTCCTCGTCCAGCATCGCGGTCACCATGGCGACGACCGCCTCGGCGATCCGCGCGGGCGGGGTGAGGTCGTCCAGATCACTGGTGCCCAGGGCGGTACGGCGGGCGTCGGTCACCGCACCGTCGACGAGGAGCGTGACCTCGGTGAGGTGGGCGCCGAGGTCCACGACGAGCAGGGGCTGGGCCAGATCGGCGTCAGCGGCCACGGCGACGGCACGTGCGGTGGGGACGGTCAGGACGGCGCGTGGGCGCAGGATCTCGACTGCGGTGCGGGCCTCGGCCCGGTGGGCGACGCCGGCGAGTACGGGCATGGTCAGGATGAGCAGGGGCTGGCCGCAGGGGGGCAGGTGTGGGCCGAGCAGCCGGTCCAGCATCCGGGCCGTTCCGGGCGTGTCGACGATGGTGCCGCGCTGGATGGGGCAGGTGGCGCCCGGTCCCGGGGAGGTGAGCGTGGGCACGTCGAGGATGGTGCGGCGTCCGGATGTCCAGGCACGGGTGCGGGCGCTGCCCAGGTCGAGGGCGATGCCGTAGCAGCGTCGGCACCAGGGCCATGTGCGGTGCCGGGTCGGCGTCGGGCTGCCGGCGGGCGTGGTGGTCATCGGCCGGCCTCCTTGACCTGTTGGCATCGTGCGCAGTAGCGGGCCTGCGGCACGATCAGCAGCCGTTCACGGGCGATGGGCCCGCGGCACAGGTGGCAGGTGCCGTAGCGGCCCAGGTCCATGCGGGTGAGCGCGGCTTCCACGTCGGCCAGGACCAGGCGGGCGGAGGCGGCGAGCTTGACGCGCACCTCGAGTTGGGCGGCCGACCGGCGGGAGGGCAGGGCGTCGGCGCGCGGTGCGGCGGCGGCCGAGAGCTGGTGGAGCTGTTCCTGGCGGAACACTCGTTGCTCGTGCAGGTTCTCGCGCAGTGCGGCGAAGTCCTCCGCCGACAGCTCGGTGTTGTGCTCGTCGATGGTCTGGTGGTTCACCAAGTCACCCCCTGGGCAAGGCGGGAAGGAGTGGTCGCACGGCTGCTCGTCAGACGGCTTTGCGCTGGCAGGGGACACAGAACGGCGTGTAGGGCAGGATCTCCAGGCGCTCCACGGGGATCGGCTTGGCGCAGTCCCGGCAGATGCCGTAGTTGCCGTTGCCGACGCGGGCGACGGCTGCCTCCACCTCGGCGAGGACCCGCCGGATGGTGTCCTTCTGCGTGGACATCACCTGCTCCTCCGCGTCGGGCCGCGTCTCCTCGATCGCCCGCAGCTGGGTGAGACGGGAGGTGCGTTCGTGTTCGAGGCGCTGGAGGGCCTCGTGCGCCGTCAGTCGTTCACGACGGGTTTCGGCCTGCGGTGTGTCGAGGGACATCGCGATGCGTTCCTTCTCTGAGGAGGCGGCTCGTTCGTGTCTCCACCGTGGCCCGGATGCCGTACAAAGCCCATCGGGCGCGATACCCATCTGTGGCGCAGCCCGGGCCCCTTCGCAGCGTGGACAGGTGGGGACCAGGAAATGGGGACTGGACCCCATCGACAGTGCGCCCCGCGGCGGGCAGCCTGGGCAGTTGGCCGGTCGGAGCCAGTGAACGCGGCTCAGCCCCGGGGTGCCGTGGTGACCGACAGGAGAGACGCGTCGCGTCACACGGAGAAAGGCGTCATCGCGGTGTCCCTGTTCTGGCGGATCTTCGCCCTCAACGCGGTCGTGCTGGGAAGCGCCACCGCGCTGTTGCTGTGGGCGCCCGTCACCGTCTCCGTGCCGGTGCTGCTGACCGAGGCGGTCGTCCTCGTGGCCGGTCTGGTCGTCATGCTGGTCGCCAACGCGGCCCTGCTGCGGATCGGCCTGGCCCCGCTCGGCCGTCTCACACGGCTGATGGCCACGGTCGACCTGCTGCGCCCCGGGCACCGCCTGCCGGAAGGCGGCCACGGAGAGACCGCCGAACTGATCCGCACCTTCAACGCCATGCTCGAGCGCCTCGAGCACGAGCGGGCGTCCAGCAGCGCCCGCGCCCTGTTCGCCCAGGAAGCGGAGCGCCGCCGCATCGCTCAGGAACTGCACGACGAGGTGGGCCAGAGCATGACCGCGATCCTGCTGTCCCTGGAGCGGGCCGCCGACGAGGCGGACGAGCCGCTGCGCGGTGAACTGCGGCAGATGCAGGAGATCACCAGGGGAAGCCTGGACGAGGTGCGCCGGCTGGTACGCCGACTGCGGCCGGGTGTGCTCGAGGACCTCGGCCTGGTGAGTGCGCTGACCTCGTTGTCCGGCGAGTTCGCCACCCACGTGGCCCTGCGCGTGGTGCGCCGTTTCGACACCGGCCTGCCCGTGCTGGACCACCAGACGGAACTCGTGCTCTACCGCGTCGCCCAGGAGGCCCTGACCAACGCGGCTCGGCATGCCGAGGCCGACAAGGTCGAGGTGAGCCTGTGTCGCATCGGCGAGGCGGTGGTGCTCTCCGTCGTCGACGACGGCCGTGGCATCCAGGGCGCTCCCGAAGGCGCCGGTGTGCGCGGCATGCGTGAGCGGGCCCTGCTCATCGGGGCCACGCTCGACATCACCTCCCCGCCGCAGGCCGGCACCTCGGTCCGGCTCACCGTGCCCCTCAGGAAGCAGCCCTTCGAGACGCAGTCCCTCGGGAAGCAGCCGTTCAGGAAGCAGCCATGACCACGCCCCACACCTCTGTGATCCGTATCCTCCTCGCCGACGACCACGCGCTGGTACGGCGCGGAGTACGGCTCATCCTCGACCGGGAGCCGGACCTGGAGGTCGTCGCCGAGGCGGGCGACGGGGCGGAGGCCGTCGAACTGGCCCGCACCCACGAGATCGACCTGGCGGTGATGGACATCGCCATGCCCCGGATGACCGGCCTGCAGGCCACCCGGGAACTCGTCGCACGGAAGCCCGGCGTGCGCGTACTGATGCTGACGATGCACGACAACGAGCAGTACTTCTTCCAGGCCCTGAAGGCCGGAGCGGACGGATACGTGCTGAAGTCGGTGGCCGACCGCGACCTGGTGGCAGCCTGCCGGGCCGCGATGCGTGACGAACCCTTCCTGTACCCGGGCGCGGTCACCGCCCTGATCCGCAACTACCTCGACCGGGTGCGCAACGGCGAGGAGCCGCCCGAGCAGTTGCTGACGGCACGCGAGGAGGAGGTCCTCAAACTCGTGGCCGAGGGCCACTCCTCCAAGGAGATCGCCGACCTGCTCTTCATCAGCATCAAGACCGTCCACCGGCATCGGGAGAACCTGCTGCACAAGCTCGGCATGCGTGACCGGCTGGAGCTCACCAGGTACGCGATCCGCGCCGGCCTCATCGAGGCCTGAGCGGACCGGTCGGCGGCGGGGGCGGGAGCCCTGACGGCTGCCGGTACGACACCACCGACAGGGAGGGAGGAGGAGGGGATGGCCCGTTCCGCGTACGCCGTCTCGCGCGTGCGGAGCCCGGGGGCGGCAGCCGCCGTATGGGCCGTCCTGCTCGCCGCCCTCATCACCCTGCTGGGCCCTGCCGCCCTGGGCGGTGGCGAGTGCCGTGCAGGCGGTGGTTCGGGGTTCGCGGCCGTCGTCGAGCCGGCGTACGGGGAGCCTTACGCGGACACCGTCGACCCGGCCGTCACCGCCGCCGCGGTGCGCGGCCAGGGTGAGGTCACCGGCGAGCGCCACGCACCACCGGCCGCTGTGCAGGGGGCGACGCCCACTGCCGGCTCTCCCTCGATGCGGCCCGCGCGGCCCGCGGTCACGGCGGCGGGCCCGCCCGTCCCGGCGGATTCGACACCCCGTCACGGGGTGCGGGCACCGCCCTCGCTCTCCGGCATCTGAGCGCTGCCGCTTTCCCTTCACGACGTCCTGTCTTGACGTCCTTCCGACTTCCTTTCCCGGCCGCGGCCATTGTCTCGGCCGCGGTGTGCCTGCCGGAGGCCCCTTGTGAACCGATCCGCGCGCATCAGAGGGCTGATCGCCCTCGCCGCCGTCGCCCTGTCCCTGTACGTCGCACTCACCGTGCCCGTCCACCTCGGACTCGATCTGCGGGGCGGCACCCAGATCGTGCTGGAGACCCGCCCCACCGCCAGCGCCGAGGCCGACGGCGAGGCCACCGACCGCACGGTGGAGGTGCTGCGGGGCCGTATCGACGCTCTCGGGGTCGCCGAGCCCTCCATCGCCCGCTCCGGCAGCGACCGGATCATCGTCGAACTGCCCGGGGTGCAGGATCCCCGGGAGGCGGCCGAGGTGCTCGGCCGCACCGCCCAGCTCACGTTCCACCAGGTGCTCGGCACGGCAGCCGGCACCGACGACCTGCCCGAACCGTTGCCCAAGCGGGCCCGGGAGCAGGTGATGGCCGACGAGTCCGGCCGGCTTCTGCGTCTGGGGGCGGCCGCGCTGAGCGGCAAGGACGTCGAGAAGGCAGCGGCCCGCTTCGATCCGCAGGGCGGTGGATGGCACGTCACCGTCGATTTCAAGGGCGTGGGCGAGAAGGGATGGGCCCGGCTGACCGGCGAGGCGGCCTGCCAACCGGCCGGGGACCCGGGCCGCCGAGTCGCCGTCGTCCTGGACGACAAGATCATCTCTTCCCCCCAGGTCGACCCGTCCGTCGCCTGCCGCTCCGGCATCGGCGGCGGCTCCACCCAGATCACCGGCACCTTCGACGACCACGAAGCCAAGGAACTGGCCCTGCTCATCAACGGCGGCGCGTTGCCGGTGCCGGTCGAGACCGTCGAGCAGCGCACCGTCGGTCCCACCCTGGGCGCCGACGCCATCAAGGCCAGCGCTTGGGCCGCCGTCATCGGCACCGCGCTGACCTCGCTGTTCATCATCGCCGTCTACCGGCTCATGGGTGTCCTGGCGACCGTGGCACTGGCCTGCTACGGCCTCGTCTCGTACGCCGCCCTCGCCGCCCTCGGAGCCACGCTCACCCTGCCCGGCCTCGCCGGATTCGTGCTGGCCATCGGTATGGCGGTGGACGCCAACGTGCTCGTCTTCGAACGGGCCCGCGAGGAGTACGCCTCGGGTGGGCACCGCACCCCACGGTCGTCACTGACCGCCGGATTCCGCAGGGCCTTCAGCGCGATCGCCGACTCCAACATCACCACCCTCATCGCCGCGGGACTGCTGTTCTTCCTCGCGTCCGGGCCCGTGCGCGGGTTCGGCGTCACGCTGGGCATCGGCGTCCTTGCCTCCATGGTCAGCGCACTCGTCATCACCCGCGCCCTTGCCGACCACGCGGTCGCCCTCCCCAGGCTGCGCCGCCGTCCCCGGCTCACGGGCATCGCCCACACCGGCGCCGTCCGCGACCGCCTCAGCCGCAGGAACCCGAACCTGATGCGTCACCCGCGCCGCTGGCTGGCCGCTTCCTGCGCCGCTCTCGTCCTGGCCGCCTCCGGGATCGCCGTGCGCGGCCTCGACTTCGGCGTCGAGTTCACCGGCGGCCGTCTCATCGAATACAGCACGGCCACCCCCGTAGACCCCGGCCGGGCCCGCAGCGCGCTCGCCGACGCCGGATTCCCCCGGGCCGTCGTCCAGACCTCCGGCGAGAACCAGCTCACCGTCCGCGCCCACCACCTGAGCGACACGCAGGCGGGGACCGTCACCGACACCGTCGCCGGCCTCGGGCAGCGGGCCGAGAAGATCCGCGACGAAGCCATCGGTCCCAGCATCGGCGAGGAACTGCGCCGGGGCGCGCTCGTGGCCCTCCTCGTCGCGCTCGGTGCCCAGCTCGTCTATCTCGCGGCCCGTTTCCGCTGGCTGCTGGGCACCTCCGCCGTCGCCGCGCTCGCCCACGACGTCGTGATCCTCGTCGGCGTCTTCGCCTGGCTGGGCAAGACCGTCGACGGCGTGTTCCTGGCCGCGCTGCTGACCGTCATCGGCTACTCCGTCAACGACTCCGTCGTCGTCTTCGACCGGGTCAGGGAACTCGGCCGCGGCGACCGCAAGCTGCCCTTCGAACGCGTCGCCAACCAGGCCCTGCTCCAGACCCTGCCCCGCACCGTCAACACCGGGATGGGCGCCGCGTTCATCCTCACCGCCCTGGCCGTCCTGGGGGGCGACACCCTGACCGACTTCGCCCTGGCCCTCCTCATCGGCCTCGCGGTGGGCACGTACTCCTCGATGTTCACCGCCACACCGCTGGCCGTCGCACTCCACAGGCGCCGCCTGGTTCAGAGCAGGTCGAGGGCGTCGAAGCCGTAGCTCGGGCTGAGGTATCCCCCGCCGCCTGCCGAACCGCTGGCCGCGTCGATGCGCAGGGTGTTGGTGCCGGGCAGCAAGCGGCCCGCGGGGATGACGTAGGTGTAGGTGTGGTTGTTGCCGCGGTAGCTGCCGACCGTCAGGGTGCGGGTGGACGGCTCGGCCGCGGCGGCCGGGATCTCGGAGGTCCAGGTGTCGTTGACGGTGATCTGGGGGCGGCCGTTCGCCTTCGCCGAGGTGATGCCGATGCGGAGGGTGCGGTCGACGGCGGCCTGGGCCTCGGTGAGGGTGAAGGAGATCCGCAGGCCCTGGTTGATCTCCTTGAACTGGTAGGCGGGCCAGTCCGAGGCGGTCGAGCTGCCGATGACGTAGGGGCCGCCGGTCCAGGCGGCGGCGCGGGAGTCGGAGGGGTGGGCGTGGGTGACGAGGGAGGCGTTCTTGAAGCCGGCCGGGGTGCCGTTCCAGTCGCCGATGCGCCAGACGGCGGTGTCGGCGGCGGGGTCATCGGCGATGGTGATGGTGTGCAGGGTGGTGGCGGCGCCCGCGGTGACCGTGACGTCCTGGGTGTGTACGGCCAGTTCGCCCTTGTAGACGGTGAGGGTGTAGGTGCCGGGCAGCACACCGGGCACGGCGTACTTGCCGGTGGCCGCGTCCACCTTCGCCCAGTACTGCGCCTCGGAGTTGGAGAGGCCCACCACGTAGGCGTACGAACTGTCCCGCCCCGCAAGGCCATTGCCGACGATACGGCCCCGCCCACCCGCGCCGGTCCAGCCGGTGAGCCCGAGGGCGTCGATCCAGGCGGTGTTGTCGCGCCCGGACACGGCGGAGGTAGGGGCGGCACCGTCGGTGAAGGCGAGGACGTAGGGGCCGTGCAGCCCGAAGCGTTCGGCCTCCGTCTGGCCCTCGGCGTAGTAGAGGTGCTCGTACAGTCCGGCGCCCGACTCGTTGCCGTGGCGCAGGAGTTGGCGGATGAAGGGACCGCCGGAGTCCTTCTCCTTGGAGGAGCGGACGACCCAGACCGAGGCGGCGGAGGTGCTGAAGCCGAAGTAGTCGTAGTCGATGGTCCGCAGGTTGGAGAAGTGCTTCGATCTGGTCGTGCCGTCGGCCTTGGCGAACACGTCCGCGGACTCGATGACGGTGTCGGAGTTGGACCAGGTGTCCGGGTAGGTGGTGGGGAAGATGCCGGGCTTGAGGCGCGCGATGTAACGGCTGGCGGTGACCGAGGTGTCGGGCTTGTAGGTGAAGAGGTAGATGTTGTTCTGGCCGCTGCGCGCCGCGTAGTAGTGGATCAGGGTGCCGTGGACGACCTTGATCAGAACTACCCCCGTCGCGGGCGTGGAGATCGTCACCGTCGAAGCGCCGAGGCCGCTCTCGATATGGGAGTTCTTGCCGTCGTAGCCCTGGTACTCGACGCCGTTGTAGACGAAGGACGAGAGGTCTCCGTTGCTGTGGTTGACCTTGAAGACCAGGCCCGCGCCGGTGTCGACGACGTAGTTGGTGCCGTCGTCGGTGTGGCCGAAGCCGGCCGCCGAGGCGGGCGTGGGCGTGGCGAGGGCCAGGGCGAGGCCGGCCGCCGAACTGAGCACGGTACGGCGGGACAGCGGGCTGTCGAGCGGCATGCGTACAACTCCTGTGTCACAGGGTGCGGTTGGGGGCCCGGGCACCTCAAGCCTGACCGCCGCAGAGGCCGCCGTGAAGATCGGTGGCCGGTGAGCCACGGAGATGTAATGCCACGTCACATTGGGTCCCACCATGCGAGATCGGACGACGGAATCGCATGATCATGAACGCCGCGTTTCGTGCGACTGCTGAGCCGAGAACTATGGCGGGCGGATCGCGCACGGGTCCGCCCGCCAAAGCCGGTCACCGATCGCTGATCCCCGACTCGCGGTGGTAGCGCTCGGCGAGGCGGGCGAGGGCGACCGCGGCGAGGAGGAGGCCGAAGTCGCGCAGGGCGATGTCGTAGTAGTCGGGGATGGTCAGCAGGTTGACGATGATGCCGGCCAGCCAGGCGGCCACCAGCCAGGCCCCGAAACGGGGCGCGAGGGCCACTGCGATGCCTGCCACGATTTCGATCACGCCCACGACGTACATGGCCGTCTGCGCACTCCCGGGAACGATGTCGTCGATCCACGGCGCGAGGTAGGCGGGCCAGTCCACGAGCAGGTTGGCGAACTTGTCCAGCCCGAAGAGGATCGGCGCCACGGTGAACGCGGTGCGCAGGATCGCGAACGCCTGATAGCCGGGATCGGAGAGCAGTGCGCGCCGCGGGCCGGCGGCGGTCCGGGTGCTGGTGGTTGCGGAAAACATGGCGACCTCTCCTTCTATCGACAACTCTCATTACCTATAGAAGCCCTCATTCCTTCTTTCGTCAACGACGGTGGGTTTTACACTGGTGTTCGTGAGCGACCCGAAGGAAGTACGCGACTCCGATGTCTCCGCGATCGCCGCACTGGACGAGCCCACCCGCAGGAGGCTCTACGACCATGTGGTGCGCCGGCCCGGGCCCGTCAGCCGCGACGAGGCGGCCGCCGCGCTGGGACTGGCACGGCAGACCGCGGCGTTCCATCTCGACCGGCTCGCCGACGAGTCGCTGCTCGACGTGGTCTACGAGCGGCGCAGCGGGCGGTCGGGGCCGGGGGCGGGCAGGCCCGCCAAGCTGTACCGGCGCTCGGCGAAGCAGATCGCGGTCAGCCTGCCGGACCGGCGCTACGAGCTCGCCGGACGGCTCCTGGCCCAGGCCGTCGAGGAGTCCGCGGCGACCGGTACGCCGGTGCAGGAGGCGCTGCACCGCAAGGCCGAGGAGCTCGGCGAGCAGCTGGGCGAGCCGGACGGCACCGATCTCTTCGACCTGCTGGAGCGGTACGGGTTCGAGCCGCGGCGCGAGGAGACGGGTGCCATCGCGCTGGACAACTGCCCCTTTCACGCCCTGGCCCGCGACCACACGCAGACGGTGTGCGGCATGAACCTCCACCTGCTGCGCGGAGTGGTGCAGGGTCTGGGCGAACGCGGCTACGAAGCCTGCCTCTCCCCCACGCCGGGCCGATGCTGCGTCCGACTGGAGCCTGTCGCCTGATCATCTCCGCGCCGCGGGCTGCAACCGGCCGGCTCAGATGCCCCGACTGGACCGAGGCGGGGCATCAGTCGACGCCACCGAGCGATCATGAGTGCCCTGACTGCCGTCCATCACTCCCCTCAGCTGAACAGCCGGAGGCGCAGTACCAGGTGGAGGGCGTTGCGGGTGAGCCAGGCGCTGGCCAGGCCTATGGCGGCGCCTGCGGCTACGTCGCTGGGGTAGTGGGCGCCGCTCTGCACCCGCTCGACCGAGACCACGGCGGCCGGCACCGCGCAGGCGACGCCGGCGACCGGCCAGGCCGGTGTCACGGCGGCGGTGAAGGCGACCGCGGCGGCGGTGTGGCCGGAGGGGAAGGAGGAGGAGTCGGGGCGGTCGTCGACCTCGTCGTGGGGGAACCACTCCTTCGGCGGCCGGGGCCGGGCGGCCAGCTGCTTGCACAGGCCGTTCGACGTCAGCTGGGCCAGCGTCAGAGCTCCCAGGCCGGTCACAGCCGCCTTGCGGCCGCGCCACCCGCCCCACCACGCCATGGCCGCGGCGGCACCCCACCACAGCTTCGCGCTCTGCGCGCCCTCCTCCACCGCCGAGAGCACCTTGCCGACCTGCGCCGGGATGCCGTGGGCCGCCTTCCTGGTCAGCGACCGATCAGCGTCGCTCACCTCCGTCAGAAGCCTCATGTGAGGCAGGTATCCCGAGGTCAACGGCCTACACCCAAGATCGACGGAGCTGCTGTCACCGCTCCCCCAGGCGGTGCCGGTCCTTCTCGTCCCACTTCCGGGTGTCGCGAGGCTGGGTGTAGGGCTCGGCTTCGGCCGGATGGCCACCGGCGATGGCTCGCTGGCGGGCGATCTCGGCGTCGAACTCCAGCCCCAGCAGGATCGCGAGGTTGGTGATCCACAGCCAGAGAAGGAAGACGATGACGCCGGCCATGGTGCCGTAGGTCTTGTTGTAGGAGGCGAAGTTCGCGACGTAGAGCGCGAATCCGGCGGAGGCGATCATCCAGATCAGCAGGGCCAGGAAGCTGCCCGGAGTGATCCACCGGAAGCCCTTCACCCGCGCGTTCGGGGTGGCCCAGTACAGGATCGCGATCATCGCCGTCACCAGGAGCACGAGTACGGGCCACTTGGCGATCGACCACACGGTCAGGGCCGTGTCCCCGATCCCGAGCACCTGCCCGGCCTGGCGGGCGAGACTGCCGGTGAAGACCACGATCAGCGCGCTGATCACGGCCAGCACCATCAGCACCACGGTCACCACGACCCGCACGGGAAGCAGCTTCCACACCGGGCGGCCCTCGGGCATGTCGTAGACGGCGTTCGCGGCGCGGATGAAGGCGGCGACGTAGCCGGACGCCGACCAGACCGCCAGCACCAGGCCGACGATGGCCATGACGGAGCCGATGCCGGCATTGCCCTGCAGCTGCTGGACAGCGCTGGTGATGATGTCGCGGGCGGAGCCTGGGGCGAACTGCTGGAGGTTGCTCAGCACCTTGTCGGTGGTCGACCTGCCGGTCAGGCCCAGTACGGAGACGAGCACGAGCAGCGCCGGGAAGAGCGCCAGCACCCCGTAGTACGTCAGCGCCGCCGCGCGGTCGGTCAGCTCGTCGTCCTTGAACTCGCGCAGGCTGCCCTTGAAGGCGGCACCCCACGAGCCCTTCGGCAGTTTCGTCGGCGTGGCCGGGGCCCTGCGCTCCACCTCCGGCCCGGGGCCGGCCTCGACCGGCGCGGATGACTCATCCTGAGCGTGATGTTCTTTTCGTCCTGGAATATGCAGCTTTGTCATGCGAGTCGTGTACCCGCCTCGCTCATCTCAAGCGCGGCACCTTTGCAGCCGCGGCTGCACGATCAGATCGCCCCCCCGTGGACCTCGCTCGTACCGCCGATGATTTTCCGGTGGCAGCACGGTCTGTACGTCGACGGAAGGAGCGCACCATGCGCAAGATCATCGTTTGCACGTTTCTGACACTGGACGGCGTCATGCAGGCGCCGGGCGGTCCGGACGAGGACACCCAGAGCGGCTTCGAGCAGGGCGGCTGGCAGAAGCCGGTGAGCGACGACGAGGTCGGCGCCGCCATCGCGAGCTGGTACGAGCCGTCCGACGCGATGCTGCTCGGCCGCAAGACCTACGAGATCTTCGCGTCGTACTGGCCGACTGCCGATCCCGGCAACCCGTTCACCGAGCGGATGAACAGCATGCACAAGTACGTGGCGTCCCGGACCCTGACGAGCGTCGAGTGGCAGAACTCCACGCTGCTCGAGGGCGATGTCGTCGATGCCGTACGCACTCTGAAGACGTCCGACGGCGGCGACATCAACGTCGTGGGCAGCGGCGACCTCGCCCAGACCCTCATGCGGCACGACCTGGTCGACGAATACCGGCTGACCATCCATCCGGTGATCATCGGCTCCGGAAAGCGGCTGTTCGCCGACGGAGCGATCCCCACCTCGCTGGAGCCGGTCAGCGTCTCGACGACCAAGAGCGGCACCGTCGTCGGCGTCTACCGACCGAACGGGAAGCCCGCATACGACAGCTATTAGGCGAAGGCGTACCCGGAAGCACGCGCTGAAGGGCGGGGGGGTGAGGATGGCAGTGCCTCGGTGCCTCCCTCGCCGCGGGTATGTCGGAAGGTGGGAACGCCGTGCGCTTGCTCTCCAGTACGTCGTGGGACGGCGTGATCGAACAGCCCTTCACGCTCGACGAGATCCCCGGTGTGCTGTGGACGCCGGAAGGTGGCCTCGGGACGCGCCCACTGATCCTGATGGGACACGGCGGCGGGGAGCACAAGAGGGCTCCTGGCATCGTGGCCCGCGCGCGTCGTTTCGCCGCCGAGGGCGGGTTCGCGGTCGCGGCGGTCGACGTGCCGAACCACGGCGAGCGGCCGACGGGCGAGGAGTTCGACCGCCTCGCGTCGGAGTACCGGGCGCGGGTGGCCGCCGGAGCGGATACGGCCGCGCTGGACACCGCCCTGTACACGCTGGTGGCCGGGCCGACCGTCGCGGAATGGCAGGCGGTCCTGACCGCGGTCCAGCGGCTCGACCGCGTCGGCGGCGGGCCGGTGGGCTACTGGGGCGTGTCGCTGGGCTGTGCGCTCGGCATGGCGTTCGTCGCCGCGGAGCCCCGGGTCCGTGCGGCGGTGCTGGGCCTTCAGGGAGCGCCCGTGCTGGCCGGGGCCGCCGCGCAGGTCACCGTGCCGGTGCAGTTCCTGGTCCAGTGGGACGACGAGCTGATGCCTCGCGCACAGAGCTTGGCGTTGTTCGATGCCCTGGGTTCAGCCGAGAAGACGCTGCACGCCCACCCTGGTGGGCACGGGGATCTGCCGCGGTTCGAGATGGACGACTCGCTGCGGTTCTTCAGCCGCCATCTGGGCTGATACGTCTGTGGCCCACGTCGGCGACGGACACCTCCGCCGGATCGTCACCAATCGCGGATGCATGGACCGAACGACTCCGGGCATGCGGGGCTGTAGGGCCTTGCAGCGCTGTTCCCCCGTGGCGTTGCAAGGCCCTTTTCTGGTCTGACACCGGTGGCCGTACCCCGGCATCTCCCTAGCTGCCCCGGGTCGTCCGTTCACGCCCCCAGGCGGCCAGTGGCTGGAGTGCCTCGTTGAGGCGTTGCCCGGCTTCGGTCAGCGAGTACTCGACCCGGGGCGGCACCTCGTCGTAGGAGACGCGGTGCACTACGCCGTCCGTCTCCATCTCCCGCAGATGAGACGCCAGCACCTTCTCGGTGATCCCTGGGAGCAGTCGACGCAGCTCTCCGAAGCGGCGGCGGGGGTGCTCGTGGAGGGCCCAGAGGATCAGCACCTTCCACTTGCCACCGATCACCTCCATGGCCGTGTCGATCCCGCAGACGTGTCCGTCCGGTGCGCCCGGTCGGTTCAGCGTCGTCATGCCCCATCCCTCCGACGTGCTCGCTCACCCCGGGGTAACCACCCACTCCGAAGTACGTACTTGATCACTTCCGGGCCTGTGGCCAGCCTAATCCGCATGACACAGAACACCTTTGAGAAGACCTCCCTCACGCTGCTCGGCCTCGGCACGATGGGCACCGCGCTGGCTCGCGGCTGGCTGGCCGCCGGCCATCCCGTCACCGTGTGGAATCGCACCCCGGCCCGTGCCACGGCGCTCGCAGGGGAGGGTGCGAGCGTCGTCGACAGTGCCGCCGAGGCGGTCGCGGCGAACTCCCTCGTCCTGGTCTGCCTGTTGGACGACGCCTCGGTCGGCGAGGTGCTGGCCGGTACCGACCTTGCCGGCCGGGATCTGGTGAACCTGACCACCGGCACACCCGCCCAGGCCCGCTCCCGCGCCGAGTGGGCCCGTGAGCGCGGCGCCCGCTACCTCGACGGCGGCATCATGGCCGTCCCGCCCATGATCGGCACACCGGAGGCGGGCGGCTTCGTCTTCTACAGCGGCGCGCGGGACGTCTTCGAGCGACACCAGCAGATCCTGGGCGTTCCGGCCGGGACCGTCTACGTCGGCGAGGACGCCGGCCATGCCGCCCTGTACGACGTGGCGTTGCTCAGTGCCATGTACGGCATGTTCGCGGGTGCCGCGCACGCCTTCGCCCTGCTCCGCAAGGAGGACATCGACCCGGCCTCGTTCGCCCCGCTGCTCGCCGACTGGCTCGTCGCCATGACGCCGTCGGTCCACCAGACCGCCGACCAGCTGCGGAGCGGCGATCACACCACGGGGGTCGGCTCCCGTCTCGCCATGCAGGTGGCCGGTATCCCGACCTTCACCGGCACTGCGGAGGAGCAGGGCGTCAGTCCGGAACTGCTCAGCCCCTACTTCGAGTTGATGCGCCGCCGTCTGGCCGAGGGAGGCGGCGAGGAGGGGCTGACCGGCGTGGTCGACCTGCTGATGCGCTAGGGAGTCTTCGGAGGGGCAAGCAGTGCGTGTGCGGCTTCTACCGTGTGCTCCATGGGTGATGCCCCTGGGGGCGATGTCCCCGCCACGGTGGAGGGCGCGATGGCCTGTTGGTCGATCGGGAGACACTGTCGCACCTCTACGGTTTGGAGTTCAGAATCCATTTGATCGCCGGTGAGCCCTACGCCGACGCGGCGATTCCCACCGGCGCGACTGTCGACCTGCCGACGTGGATGATCTCCGTGAGAGCGTCGTGGCCTTCGGCAACCGACGCGAGGTCTGGTTCCGCGTCAACCGCGGCCCGGTGACAACCGGCCGGAACAAGCCGGTTCCCTGGGCTCGGGGCCGACTGGTAACCGGTCGGCTGCACGGCACCCAGTTCGGGACGAACGCCGTACCGAACGCGGGCAGTGCGATGTTCCCTGACCGTCATGACCTCGTCGAGGGCACCTCGCCTGAGGCACGGGCGTACCGTCGGCATGTGGCCAGGCTGCGCCATTCCGCACCCCAGCGAGCGGGACGGCCAGTCCGCCCTGAGTTCGGCATGAGGACACGGCGGCGCTCCGGCGGGTGATGCCTCGCCCGATCTGAACGAAGACCCCTCTGCGACAGTGTGCGCCGTTTCACGCAACCCAGAACCTCCCAAGTTGCCCAGATCACAGCGCAAACGCCCCTGTGGCATCCATGCTCGAAACGGACACTGACTCATCAATCGGTGCGCACTGTCGTGGAATTGGATGAATCTTTCCCAAGTGGCATATGACACGGCGCCCGTGACAAATCATCTCGTTCCCTGTAGAAAGGCGCCGATCATGGCCGCTTACCTGTGCCCGCCTGCCGTGATACACGGCAAGCACGCCGTGCGGACCAGCCAGATCGTGGACGAAGTGCGCGGTCGGCACCCGAACGCGGCGTGGGCGCCGCGGATCGACGGCATCGCGGCCAGCACGGGCATCGAAACCCGTGGCTGGATGCTGCCGTTGGAGGCCGCCGTCGCGCCCGGCAGCGGAAACGGCCTGCCGGCAGCCGGCATCGGACCGGCCCGTGAGGCGCTGGCCGGTGACGGGTTCACCGAACAGGACGTGGATCGCGTGATCGCCGCCCTTGAGGCGATACCCGCGCCGCAGACCGTCCAGGAGCGCACTGCGCCGGCCTGGTCGGCAGTGCAGTCCTACGGTGAGCGTGCGGCGCGCGGGGCCCTGCAGATCGCCGGGCTGGACGCCGCGAACGTCGACTGTCTGATCACCAGTCACTCCACCACCCCCGCACTGCCGGGGCTGGACGTCTCACTCGCCAACAGACTCCCGCTCCGGCGTGACGTACTGCTGCTGCCGGCCACGCAGTGGGCGTGCATAGCCGGGACCCGCTCCCTGGCGCTGGCGGCGGATCTCGTGGCCGCGGACCCCGACCGGGTGGTCCTGGTCGTGATCGCGGAGGCACTGAGCACGACCTACCAGCCCGCGGACGACACGCTGGAATCCCTGATCGTCCGGTTGCTGTTCGCGGACACCGCGGTCGCCGCGGTGGTCACGGGCCGCCCGAGGCCCGAGTCGACGCTGCGACTGGACGCCGCCTGGCACCACACTCTGCCGGGCACCCAGGACCTGCACCGCCTGGAGACACGGGAGGACGGCACACACTTCGTGATGGACCGGCGCGGGCCGCGCGCCGTGCAGGAGACGGTCACCGCGATGTGGGAGTGGTTGCGCCTCCGATACCAGGACGCCCCCGGCTCCTGGCACCCCGATGTTCTGCTCGCCCATCCCGGCGGAACGCGTGTGCTGGAGTACATGGAGCAGACCATGCCCGACGGGTGGCCGTCGGGACTCCTGCGCTACAGCCGGGACGGCTACACCAGCGGCAACCGCGGAGGCGCCGCCGTGTTCGACATCATGCGGAGGGCATACGACGCCGGGCAGAAGCCGGGCAGCCGTGCCGTCCTGTACGCGGCTGCCCCGGGCCTCACCGCCACCGCCCTGGAAGGCGAGTGGCTGTAGGGCGGACTCGCGCCCCTCGTGACGCCGGTGCCGCCACCCGACGAACCGGTCCCGCGCCGCCCGGCCGACACCCCGTCACCGCTCGACCGAAGCCCAGACCACCTTCCCGGTGTCCGTCCACCGCACGCCCCACCGGGTGGTGAGCCCATGCACCACGTGCAGGCCACGGCCGGCGTCGTCGAGGAGTCCGCCCGGCCCGAGCCGCGGCCTGCCGTTGCCGGTGTCCCCCACCTCGCACAGCAGCCCGTGACCGGTCCTGATCAGCCGTACCGTGATGGGTCCGTCGGCGAAGCGGACCGCGTTGGCGACCAGTTCGTCGACCACCAGCAGCACGCTGTCCCTGGTGTGCTCTCTGGTGCCCCACTCCCCCAGCAGCTCGGAGACCAGGGTGCGGGCCCGAGCGGCCGCGTCGCCACGGGCGGGCAGACGCCACGTCGCGGTGTCCTCCTTGCGGTAGCCGATCATGCGGGCGATCAGCAGAGTCACGTCGTCGCGCCGACGCGTGGGCGCCACCGCCGAGACCACGCGCCGCGCGGCCTGCTCCAGGGCGTCCCACGGGTGCACCGAGGACACGGCGTCCGTCAGCCTGTCGATGCCTTCGTCGATCGACAGGGCGGGATCCTCCACCAGTCCGTCGGTGTAGAGGGCGAGCAGAGAGCCCGGGGGCGCACAGAACGCGTGCACGTCGTACGGCTCCCGCAGCGCGAACTCGGCGCCCAGCCCGGGGTGGGGGCGTAGCGCGACCGGGCCGGCGGGGCCGTCCGGGGGTACCAGGACCGGGGGAAGGTGGCCGGCGCTGGCCACCGCCACATGGTGGCTGACCGGGTCGTACACGGCGATGCAGCAGGTCGACCCGAGGGCGCTGTAACCGGCCGCCAGTCCGGACTCCGCGTCGTCCAGCAGCGACACGGTCTCGTCCAGGTGCTCCAGCACCTCGTCGGGCGCCAGCCCCGCTGACAACAGCGCGCGGGCCTCCATGCTCAGCTGTCCCATGGTCGCCGCGGCGCCCAGCCCGTGCCCTACGACGTCTCCGACCACCAGCGCGGTACGGCCGTCCGGCAGCGGAAAGCTGTTCACCCAGTCGCCGCCGACGCCCGCACTGTCGGGGGTGGCGGGCTGGTAGACGCTGGCCGTCTGGATGGTGTCGCCGCCGGACCGTGGCAGCAGTCGGCGCTGCAAGGCCAGTACCTGTGTGTGCTCGCGCTGGTGCTGACGGGCCAGGTCCACGTGGTGGGAGGTCCTGGTCACCAGTTCCTGCAGGTCGAGCAGCTCGCTGTCGGCGAAGGGGCGGTCCGCCCGCCGCCAGACCTCCGCGACGCCCAGGACGACGGGCGGCGTGCCGTCCAGGACCAGCGGTATGCACACCACGGCCACCGCCTGGTCGCCGGGCACCAGGGCACGGACCAGCCGAGGATCATCGAGCACTCGCTCGATGGCATCCCGGTCGGGTACGACGATGGCCTGCGCGGCATCGTCACGCCGCATGGCCTGCGACAGCAGCCGACTGGCGCCGCCGGGGAGATCGTCGCCCGGGGTCACATAGCCGTCGGGCCACGCCCGGTCCGGCACCAGGGCCGCCCGCCGCAGCCGGAGGCGCCCCTGCGGCTGCTCGGTGACCGCCTCACCCGTCCACACGGCGAAGTCGAGGTCGATGGCGGTCACGTCACCCCAGGCCAGCAGGGACTCCGCCAGCGACTGCGCGGTCTCGCCGATGTCCAACGAGGTACCGATCGCCGTCTCGGCGGCGTACAGGTGCAGCCTCCGCGCCATGGCGATCAGGGAGACGGTCAGGCCCTCCTGAGGCGCCGCGGCGGCCAGGATGCTCATCGAGACCACCAGCTCCGAACCGTCGCCGCGTCGCAGGCGCTGGACCCGGGCGACGTGCGGCTCACGTGTCTCGAGGACCTGCCGCAGCCGCCGGGTGACCGTGGGTACGTCCGCGGGAGGCAGGAGATCGACGAAAGGGCTCCCGGCCACGACCTCCACCCCCGCGAAGACCGGGGCACCGAGATTGCAGCGGGTGATTCTCAGGTCCCGGTCCAGATTGACCGCGCCGAGGATTTGCTCCTGACCGGTGGGCGTCGGGTTGTCGGATACGGCTCGGCGGGCGGCGTTGTCCCCCCGCGGATCGGCGGAACCGGCGGCCGCTGCCGCTCCGTCGACTGGCATGTACTGACCCAAAGCGCTGCTGACCATGTCGAACGGTGACACAGACGAGGGGGGTGGGGTGGAGTCCATGCGACTCTCTCAGCTCGCTCGCCGACCCCGGCACCACGTCGGAGCCGTACCAGAACCCGGGCGACAGAGTCCCGGGATTCTTGACCGCAAACTTCATTCAATAACACCCTGGGCCGCTTCGCCTACACCAGCGGGCCCCACGATGGTCGTCACCGCACTGCACCGGCACGCCGTCGAGGCCGAGTGGCCTGCTAAGGCTGACCACCCCGCCACAGAGAGGGGCGAATGACCCTAAACTGGGAAAAGCACTCCATGGATGATCGAGGGCAGCGTGTCGGCCAACGGTATGGCATCGAGCTCATACCCGCTCAGCGCCGCGGGTGTCGGCGAAGCGCCCGAGCGCGACGACGCGTTGGTCAGGGCCGTTCTCCATGCCGTGGAGGTCACCGGAGCACACACCGGAAGCGTGTTCCTGCTCTCCGGCGACCATCGCTCGCTCGTCGTGGCCGCCTCCTGCGGGACACCGCCCTCCCTGCTCAGCGGATGGCGTCGGATCCCGGTCAACAGCCATATGCCGGTGGCGGAGGCATGCCGCTCCGGGCGCATGGTCCACCTGGCCGGCGCGGAGGAGACGATGCGGCGCTTCCCCCAGCTCTCGATCGCCCTGCCCTACCCGTTCGGCTCCGCATCGGTCCCCGTGCGGGCCGGTGAGCGGACTTTCGGCGCCATCGCCGTCGTGTGGACACCCAAGCCGGACGGGACAGGACTGTCGAGGGCGCAGCGCGGGCAGTTGCGCTCCGCCGCCGACCGGCTGGGCACCGCCCTCGCCGGACTGCGGGCCCGCGGCACCCTCGGCGAGTACGACGAGCGGACGGCTCCGATACTCGTCCCGCTGCCGTCCGCTCCGGCGATCCGGGTGGGCCTGTTCGACTGGAACCTCGACACCGGAGCCCTCACCGCCGACGACGAGCTGTGCGCGATCCTCGGGATTCCGCCCCGCGCGTTCGACGGTCGGGCGGACACACTGGCGGCCCGCATCGAGCCGGCGGATCTGCCCGGCTTTCGGTCCGCCGCCCGTGCCGCGGTCGAGGAGGGGCACCTGCTCGCGCACCACCTGCGGATCCTCGACGGCCGTGGTGGGCACCGCGTCGTCGAGCTGTGGGGCCGGGTGCCGGAGAGCCCCGACGCCCCGGAGGCCCACCTGGTCGGCGCCGTGCTCGACTCCGGGAGCGGCATGGCCGCGGTGGCGGCGATCGAGCGCCTCGCGGACGGTTTCTTCGCGCTCTCTCCCGACGGACGCCTCGCCTACGCCAACCACAGCCTGGAGGATCTGCTGCGGGTCCGCCAGGACGAACTGCTCGGCCGGCGCCCCTGGGACGTGCTGCCCTGGCTGGCCGATCCCGTGTACGAGGATCGCTACCGAGCCGCCGCCGTCTCCCAGCAACCGGTCTCCTTCCTGGTCCGCCGCCCACCGGACGAGTGGCTGGTCTTCTCCCTCCACCCGGGCGCTCAGGGCATGACGGGATGGGCCTCACGAGTACGGCAGCCCCTGCCGGCCGGCACCGGGCCCGGCACACCGGTCACCGAGGAGGGGCCGCCCATCTCCCTGGCGCCTCCGCCCGGGGCGCCCCGCGTGGGTTCCCTCTACCGGGTGCTCACGCTGGGCAGTGCCCTCACCGAGGCGGCCACCGCGAACGAGGTGTTCGATGCCGTCGCCGACCAGTTGCTGCCGGCTTTCGGCGGCCAGAAGCTGGCGATGGCCGTGGTGGAGGAACGGCGCCTGCACCTGCTCGCTCAGCGCGGCTACTCGAAACACTTCCTCGCCCGCTTCGAAGGCACCCCGCTGCACGCCCGGCTGCCCGTGACGGACGCGCTGACCTCCGGGGTCCCGCTCTTCGTCGAGTCCCGGGAGCAGCTCCGCGAGAGCTACCCCGGGCTCGCGGTGGGGCACACCAACTCCTGGGCGTTCCTGCCGCTGATCGCCTCGAACCGCCCGGTCGGCGCCTGCATGCTCGGTTTCGACGACGTCCACCGGTTCCCCGACGAGGAGCGCGGAGTCCTCACCGCGCTGGGCGGCCTGATCGGCCAGGCCCTGGAACGCGCCAGACTCTACGACGCCGAATGCGCACTCGCCCGCGGCCTGCAGGACGCGCTGCTGCCGCACCGGCTGCCGACTCTGCCGGGGCTGCGCATCACCGGGCGCTATCTTCCGGGCACCAGGGGGATGGACATCGGCGGCGACTGGTACGACGTCATCCCCACCGGCGACGAAGTCGCACTGATCGTCGGGGACGTCGAGGGGCACAACGTTCCCGCGGCGGCCGCCATGGGCCAGCTGCGCAGCGCCATGCGGGCCTTCGTCGCCTCCGGCCACCGACCGAGCGACGTCGTCGCCGGCACCAACCGGCTCCACATGGACCTCGACCCGGCGCTCCTCGCGAGCTGCTGCTACGCCCGCATCAGTCCCCGCTCCGGGATCGTGCGTATCGTCCGCGCGGGCCATCTCCCGCCCCTGCTGCGCCAGCCCGACGGGCACACCAGGATCCTGGATCTGCCCGGCGGCCCACTGCTCGGCATCGACGCGAAGGCACGATTTCCGGAGTCGGAGCTGCGTCTGGCTCCCGGGTCGGTCCTGGCCCTCTACACGGACGGGTTGATCGAGAGGCGCGACTCGGACATCGGCTCCGACGTCGAGCGACTCCGGGGGTCGCTGGCCCGGCTCGGCGGGGGTGGTCTGGACGATCTGGCCGACGGGCTGCTGCGGGATGCCTGCCACGCCTCCCCCGACAGGGCGGACGACATCGCGCTCCTGCTCACCGAGTACGCCCCGCCACGTTGACCGGTCCCTGCCGCCGCTGTCACGTGCCCCAGATCTTCCGGTACGCCTCCCGGTATCCCACCGGATCCCAGGTGGTGGCGCCGTGGCTGTTGTCGGCCGTGCTGATGTGGACGGGGGCCACATACCCGCTGGCCGGCCGGACGGAGAAGGCGCGATTGAACTCGTCGACGATCTGCCAGCCCTGCAGGGACAGCGGCTCCGGCACGGTGGCCGCCTGGTACTGCTTGCTGTTGATGCGCTGGAAGGCGGAGGGATCGCCGTCGCCGGCGCCGATGTTGAAGGGCGGGCCGGAACCCTCCTTGCCGGCCGCGCGGAACGCCGGGGCCGCATCGGCGAAGTACAGGTCGTTGATGGCCACGGAGTGGGTCCATCTCCCCTGGAAGCGGGAGAGCAGTGAGGAGATCTCCCGGGGCATGCGGCTGCCGGCGTCCTGGATCGGGATGTTCTCGTACGCCAGCAGCTCCACCCCCGCGCAGGTGGCCAGCTCTTTCCTGATCAGGTCGGACTTGTACTTGGCGAAGGGGATCGAGGCGTCGGTGAAGACCACGGCCCCGGCTGTGCCGTCGGAGCTCGCGATGACCCACTGCGCACTGGCTCTGGCCACGTCCTCGACTCTGGTGGTGACGTTGGTGAAGAGCTCGGGGCGTCGGCTGGGGCCGGGGGAAGCGACGGCGTGCCAGCCGATGAGCGGGATGCCCGCCGCGTTCGCACGCGCCACCTGCTGCGAGGTCGAGCCCGGGTCGAAGCCCCCGATGACGATGCCCGAGGGCCTGAGGTCCACGGCCTCGCTCATCGCCGCCTGGATGCCGGCGGGGGTGCCGCCACCGTCGATCACCCGGGCGTGCCAGCCGATGACGCGCGCGGCTTCCCGCACGCTGTCCGCGACGCCCGCGACGCCGGGATTGGTCATGGTCTGGGCGACGTAGACGATGGTCTTGTCGGCCACCGCGGTGGGGCCGCTGGTCGGTCCGTTCCAGGGGATGTCCGTTCGCTCCGCCCGGCTGACGGCCGCCTCGGCCCTGGTCTGGACCGCGGGGCAGCCGCTCGGCCCCGAGGTGGCGGGCGCAGGGTCGCTCGACGAGCCGCGTACACAGCCGGCCACCACGAGGACCGCGACGACCAGGGCGGTGCCGGCGGACCGCGCGTTGCGGAGGGTGGGGGTGTTGCGGTTGCGGTGCACGGAAGCTCCTCGCGGAGGGTGCCGTCCGGGCACTCTGGCGGTGCCCGCGGCGTGGGTCATGGAGGGCTGCCCTGCGTGCCTCCGTCCGGAGTCACGGCGGGCGGATCGCGGGGGACGACCGCGCCGGTGCGCAGTCGGCGTCGAGCGGAGTAGCCGGCCAGTCCGACGGCGAGGAGCAGGGTGCCGCCGTAGAACAACGGGACCGTCCAGAAATCGCCGCCCATCTGGGCGATGCCGGTGAGGCCGACGGCGAGGACGGCGACGGCGACGAGGGTGCCCAGGGCGTTGGGGCGCCCGGGTTTGATGGCGGTGGAGCCGAGGAGGGCCCCGACGAACGCGGGCAGCAGATAGTCGAGGCCGACGCTGGGATTGCCGATCTGCTGCTGGGCCGCGAGCAGCACTCCGGCGAAGCCGACGATCAGTCCCGACGCGGCGAAGGCGTAGACGGTGTACCTGCGGGTCGGGATGCCGACCAGGTCGGCGGCGCGTGGGTTCGACCCGACGACGTGCAGGTACCTGCCGAGCGGCAGCCGCTCCAGAACCACCCAGAGGACGACCGCGAGCGCGAGTACGTAGAAGGCGGGAACCGGCAGGCCGAGGAACGTCGAGTCGTAGACGTCGGTGAAGGCGGCCGGGAGGCCTTGCGGGCCGGGGACGATCCGGCCGCCGCCGGTGACCCATCCGGTCACCGCGTACATCATGCTGCCGGTTCCGAGCGTGGCGATGAACGAGTCGATCCGTCCGAATTCGACGACGACACCGTTGAGGACGCCCACGACACCCCCTCCGGCGATCACCGTGAGGCAGGCGAGCGGCCAGGGCCACCCCTCGACCACGACGAGCTGCATCACCATCACGTGGGCCAGGCCGAGGCCGTAGCCGATGGAGAGGTCGAACGCGCCGGTCACGATGGGGACCATCGCGGCGAGCGCGAGGACGGCCGGGATGGACTGGTTGGACAGGATCGAGTCGACGGTGTCCCGGGTGGGAAAGGTGCGTGGCAGGGTGAGGGAGAAGATCAGGAAGAGCAGGGCGGTGAGGGTCAGGAGGCCGTAGGCGCCGATGAGTTGCCCGCCCCGGCCGCGCGGTCGGGCGACTCGCAGCCATGAGCCCGAGCGACGCGGTCGTGGCGGGGGCGCAGCCGGAGAGGGAGAGCCGGTCACGGATTCGCCCCGCTACCGGAGGTGGGCAGGGCCGAAGCCGCCCGTGTGAGCTCGGTGACCGTGAGGGCCGGGCCGGTCAGCTCGGTCGTCACGGATCCGCGGACGAAGACCAGGGCACGCCGGCACACGCCCGCGACCTCCTCGAAGTCGCTGGAGACGAGGAGGACCGCGAGGCCGGCCGCGAGTGCCTCGGCGAGCAGGCGATGGATCGCGGCTTTGGCACCGATGTCCACGCTCGCCGTCGGTTCCTCGAGGATCAGCAGGCGCAGGGCCGGCCGCAGCCACCGGCCGATCATGACGTTCTGCTGGTTTCCCCCGGACAGGGTGGCGATGGCGGCCTCGCTGTCGTGGGGACGCACCGAGAACCGTTCGATCAGCGTGCCGGCCTCGGCACGCTCGCGGCGAGGGCTGATCCAGTGCAGCGCCGACATTCCTCCCGCCCGGGGGTTGGCCAGGAGGTTCTCCCGTACGGTCAGCCCGGCGAGGCAACCCTCCCGCTGTCTGTCACCGGGTACGAGGGCGACACCCCGTGCGACGGCGTCCGCGACCGTGCGGGGACGGTACGGGCGTCCGCCGAGAAGGGCCCGTCCGCCGAGCAGCGGCCGGTCGCCCGCGAGGGCTCGGGCGAGGCCCATGTGTCCGGCGCCCGTGAGGCCGACCAGGCCGAGGACTTCCCCCCGCCCGAGCTCCAGACCGACCGGTCCCGCGTCGGGGGTGCGCACCCCGTCCAGGGTCAGGATGGCCGGGCCGCCGGCCGGGGTGGTGACGACGCGGTGGTCGGTCGGCTCCTCGCCGGTGATGGCGCGCACCAGGGTGGCAGGAGCGTGGGTCGCCGGCGAGCCGTGGCTGACCAGGCGTCCGTCGCGCAGCACGGCGAAGGTGTCGGCGACCTCGTACACCTCGTCCAGGCGATGACTGACGTAGAGGATGCCGTGGCCCCGGTCGCGCAGGGTGTGCAGCACCCGGAACAGCCGGGTGCAGTCCGCGGCGGGCAGGCGGGCGGTCGGCTCGTCGAGGACGATGAGTCCCGCCCGTGCCGCCAGGGCTCGTGCGACGGCGACCAGCGAACGCTCGGCCGGGGCGAGGCGGGCGATCGGCGCGTCGGGGTCGAGATGTCCGGCGACGACCCGCAGGGCCTCGGTGCACTGTTCCCGGGTGCGGCGCCAGGAGATCAGTCCGGCGCGGCGCGGATACCCGGTGCTCAGAGCGATGTTCTCGGCTACCGTCATCCACTCCACCAGGCCGAGATCCTGATGGATGAAGGACATGTGCCGGGACGCGGCGTGACTCCCGAGCGGGTGCCCGGCCACGGTGACCTGTCCCGAGTCGGCGTGGTGGACGCCGGCGAGCACTTTGATGAGCGTGGACTTCCCGGCTCCGTTGGGACCGAGGAGGGCGAGGACGCTACCGGGGTGGACATCGAGGTCGACCCCGGCGAGCGCGAGGGTTCCCCCGAACCGCTTGACGAGTCCGCGGACACGGACCAGAGGTTCCGCCCCGAAGGGCGGGACCGCATGCGCAGAGGTGTCGTGGGCCTCGTGCACGGACCTCTCCGAGGTTGGAGCTGGTGTGTTCTTCCCGATGTACACCAGTGATGTTAGCCGTACATATCGCGCATTATCCGACATCCCGGCACTGTCTGTGCCCCGAGCGGAGCAGTGATGTGCCGGGGCCGGCGCCTCAGGCGGCCCCCTCGAGCGCGCATTCGGCCCAGATGACCTTGCCGTGCTGGGTGTAGCGCGTGCCCCAGCTCTGCGTCAGCTGCGCGACGAGGAACAGGCCGCGGCCGCCCTCGTCGGTGCTGGCCGCTCGACGCAGGTGCGGGGCGGTGTTGCTGCTGTCGGAGACCTCGCAGATCAGGGTGCGGTCGTGGAGCAGCCGTACCCGGATGGGCCCTGCGCCGTGGCGGATGGCGTTCGTGACCAGCTCGCTGAGCACCAGTTCGGCGGCGAACGCGGCCTCCTCGAGTCCCCAGTCGGCCAGTTGCCGGGTGGCGGAGGCGCGGACCTCGCTGACCAGGGCCGGATCCGCGGGCAGGTCCCAGGTGGCCATCCGTCGGGGGTCCAGGGCATGGGTGCGGGCGACGAGCAGGGCGATGTCGTCGCAGGGGTGGGCGGGGGCCACCGTGTCGAGGACCGCCTCGCAGGTCTCGTCGGACGTGCCGTTGGCCTGGGCCAGCGTGGCGCGCAACTGATCGAGGACCACGTCGACGTCTCGGTGACGGTCCTCGATGAGCCCGTCGGTGTAGAGAACCAGCCGGCTGTTCTCAGGGAGGTCGAGCTCGGCGGCTTCGAACGGCAGACCGCCGAAGCCGAGCGGGGGTCCGGCGGGCAGGTCGGGGAACCACACGGTGCCGTCGGGGCGGACCAGGGCGGGCGGGGGATGACCGGCGCGGGCCATGGTGCACCGCTGGGTGGTCGGGTCGTAGATGGCGTAGAGACAGGTCGCGCCGATCGTGCCTGCGTCCGCGGCGCCGGGGACCTCCCGGTCCAGGCGTCCCACGAGTTTGTCGAGGTGGGTGAGGACCTCGTCCGGGGGAAAGTCGAGTTCGGCGAAACTGCGGGCGGCCGTGCGCAGCCGCCCCATGGTGGCGGCGGAGAGCATGCCGTGGCCGACGACATCGCCGACGAAGAGCCCGATGCGGGTGCCGGACAGGGGTATGACGTCGTACCAGTCCCCTCCGACGTCGGATTCGGCGGGCAGGTAGCGATGGGCGACCTCGACGGCGTCCTGGTCCGGCACACCGTGCGGGAGCAGGCTGCGCTGCAGGGCCAGGACCATGGCGCGTTCACGCGTGTAGCGCCGGGCGTTGTCGATGGACAGCGCCGCACGGGCGGCCAGCTCCTGGGCCAGCGACCGGTCGTCGTCCCCGAACCGTGGCGAGTCCTGCGCGCGGTAGAAGCCGGCCACGCCCAGGACTGTGCCACGGGCGACCAGGGGCACCGCGATGAGGGAGTGGACGTGGCTCAGGAGCTGTGCGGAGTGCTCAGGGTCCTGCGCGAACCAGCCCGCGGCAGCCTTCAGGTCCGGTTCCAGCACCGCCTGGCCGCTCGCCAGACACCGCGACTGCGGCATCGTCGGTCCGTAGTCGACCTGCTTGCCGACCGGGTGGAAGGGACAGTCGTCATGGATGCCGTGGACCACCGTACGGCGTAGGTCACTGCGGGGATCGGCGGGCTCCTCGCCGCGAAGCACGGCCTCCGGCAGGTCGACGGTGACGAAGTCGGCCAGTTGCGGCACCGCCGACTCGGCGAGCTCCCGGGCGGTACTGCGCACGTCCAGGGTGGTGCCTATCCGGACGCCGGCCTCGGACAACAGTTCCAGGCGGCGGCGCGCGGCCAGGGCGTAGGACCCCACGTGCGGCTCCCCCACCATCACGAGCCCTCTCACCGGGGGCGGGGAGTCGGAGTGCTCGTCCGTCGCGCTGTCGCCGGCCGTGACGTCCTCGACTCCCACGACGTCAGGGCCGTGCACCGCACCAGGCAGACGCCCCGGCGGCGGGGTGACGGAGAGCTGCCCGGGCGCCACGCCGGGAACGGCTCCGGAGAACGGGAGGAAAGTACCGACGGCGGGCTCGGCAGGGAGACCCAGCGGCCCGTGGACCTGCTGCGGGAAGGCGAGGGGCCGGCGTGGTGAGGGACCGGGGACAACGGCCTCGATGGCGACGCCCTCCACTCCGGAGGCACTCGTCATCGGCCGGCTCACGAGGGTGACCCGCCGGCCGTCGGGCAGGGGCACGTCGACCCGGGCCCGCTGCGCGCGGGTGATCAGCTCGGCGGCCTTCTCCATGAGGATCGCCCGGTCGCGGGGGCTCATCTCCACGGCCAGTTCCCGGACCCCGATGCGGTGGCGGAAACCTGCGGCGACCTCGGCCCCGCTCTCCAGGTACGCCCGCAGCAGAGCGCGCTCACGCGCGGAACTCTGCCCCAGTATCCGCCGCTCGATGGCCTGGGCCGCCTTGCGTATCACGGTGTCCAGCGCCGGGTCCTCGGCGCTGCGCGGATAGCCGAAGCACAGGACGCCCTCGATGCGGCCGCTGAGCGGGTCACGCACGGGAAGCGCGCGACAGGCATTGCCCTGGGAGCGCTCGGCGAAGTGCTCGGCACCGTAGACCCGGATGGGTCGGCGCTCGGCCAGGGCGAGACCGATGCCGTTGGTACCCGCGACCTGCTCGGCGAACACGAACCCGGGGACACTCTGGACGGCCGGGAGCATTCTGGCCAGCGACGCTTCTCCGAAACGGCGCAGGAGAACCGTCCCGCTCGCGTCGGCGACGGAGATGTTCATCGCGCTGCCCGCGAACGTGGCCTGCAGCCGGTCAAGCACCGGAACGGCCGCGCGGACGAGCCGTCCGTCCGGTTCGAAGTCCTCCCGGAAGGGAAGGTCGGTCTGGTCCGGCGACAGTCCCAGGGTCCGGCAGCGCCGCCAGGAATCCAGGATCGACGTGCGCACACCCGTCTCGACCGGCTCACCCTGCAGGAACCGCTCACGGAAACCGGCGGGCCCCGTGCCGCCTGGCGCACGCCCCGTCGGTATCGGATCTTCGCCGGCCCGGACCACGCTCCGCCTCACTCGCGCCTTCGACGGTCAACCCTTCCGAAATGTCTGGTATGGACGAGGATACGGGTATTGGAGGCCCGAGTCACCGTTCACGAAGGCCCCTCACGCACGGTGACCGGACCGGATCGGTGTCACAGGACCGCGACCGGGCTGACGGGCGAGCCCGTCCCGCCCGGGACGTTCAGCGGCGCCACGACGAGCAGGAAGTCGTAGCGCCCCGCCGTCGCGGTCGCGGCGGACAGCGCTTCCAGGTCGAGGTTGTCCAGCAGTGGCACCCCCATCGCGGCCACGGCCAGGGCGTGGACCGGCGAGTGCACGCCGTCCACGGGTGAGGGCCGTACGTCACTGTCGCCGTCTCCGCCGAGCAGCGCGATGCCACGCTCGGCCAGCAGCGGCAGGGCGTCCACATGAAAACCCGCGCTGGCGGTGTCGGGGTCCCAGGCGCCGAGTTCCTCGCGGCGCCGGACGTGTCCGGAGCGCAGCAGTACCGCGTCGCCCTCGCCGATCGTCACCTCGAGTGCCTTCTCCGCAACGACGATGTCCTCGGCGTGCACTGCTCGACCCGGCTCCAGCCAGGGGATCCCGAGGACGGTGGGCAGGTCGAGGAGCACTCCCCTCGTGACGAGGGACCCGAGCGTCGACACCGCGCCGAAGCGGGCGCCCGCGGCATCGACGACCTCGTGTGCCGTACGGCCGTCGTAGAGCTGCCCCCGATAGGCGATGTGGCACAGCGCGTCGAGATGGGTGATGCCCTTGCCGTGGTAGTCGGCGGCGATGAAGTCCTTGTGGGTGGAGGGTTCCGGCGCCTCCACGTCACCGAGGTCGGTCATGTGGTGCAGGGCAGGCTTGCGGTTGCCGGGGCCGGGCCGGGTGTTCCACGGCAGCGCCAGCGGGACGACCGTCCCGGTCCGCACACGCGCCGCGGCCCGCCGCACATGGTCCGCGGTGACCCGGTTCCAGGCACCGCGGTCGGCCGGGGACCAGCGACCCCACGTTCGAACCGCCTCGAAGAGTGCGTCGAACTCCTGACGGGAGACGGCGGGCCCGTTGCCGACGCCGGTCGGCGCGGGATTCGCGGAATCGCCGGAACTCGGACTCACGGAGAAGCACCGTCCTCGTGATCAGAGAACCAGCTTCGCACACTCACGGGTGCTCTTGGAGGCGTGTGCCCGCCGGGAGAGGTTGTGCGGGTGCCGTCCGCCACCGCGCCGCCCGGGCCCCGAGGGGCCCGGGCGGCTGGGTGCCGATGCCGGCGGCTCAGGGGGTCAGCTGCCAGCGGGCGATGTAGCCGACGTCGATGGACGCACGGTCCTGGACGCGCAACTTCCAGGTGCCGTTGAGCGGTTGGGCGGAGGCGTTGACCGTGAAGGTCTGGTCGACGTTGTCGGCGGAGCCGCCGCTGCGGTTGAGCAGGGAGTAGACGGTGCCGTTAGGTCCGACGAGGTCGACGGTGAGGTCACCGCGGTAGGTGTGGACGATGTTGACGTAGACCGTGGTGGTCGCGGAGGCGTTGCCGTCGCGGTCGGTGATGGTCACCGGGGACTCCACGGCGGCCCCGTTGTCGGGGATGTCGACGCGGGTGGTGTTGGCGTAGACGTAGGCGATCTGCCAGCTGAAGGTGTCCGTGGCCGTCGCGCCGGTGCTGTCGGTCACGGTCACGGTGACGTCGCTGGTGCCGAGGGTGGTCGGGGTGCCGCTGATCAGGCCGCTCGGGCTGACGGTCAGGCCGTCGGGCAGTCCGGTGACCTCGTAGGTCAGTGCGGAGCCGGTGTTGGTGGTGTAGGCGTCGAGCTGGAGGCTGACCACCTGGTTGACGCCGCTGATCTGGTCGGCGACGGGGGCGAGGTTGACGCCGAGGGCGATGCGGTTGCCGACGTTGATCGCGGCCCACGCATCGGCGACGGCGAGGTAGGTCGGGCTGTAGGCACCGAAGAGGTCCGCGGCCGCCGACAGGGTGGCGGTGCGGGCGCCGGCGTAGTCGGTGGTCGAGGTCATGTACGTCGTCAGGGCGCGGTACCAGATGGCGGCGGCGTTCTCGATGCCGATGCCGGTGACGGGCCGGCCGTCGGAGGTCGGGCTGTCGTAGGAGACGCCGTTGACGGTCTTGGCACCGCTGCCCTCGGAGAGCAGGTAGAAGAAGTGGTTGGCGGGACCGGACGAGTAGTGGACGTCGATACCGCCCAGCCCGGCGCTCCAACTGTCCCTGGAGTCACCGTCCTTGGAGGGCTTGTCCATGTAACGCAGCGGCGTGCCGTCGCCGTTGATGTCGATCTTCTCGCCGACCAGGTAGTCGCCGGGGTCGGCGGCGAGGTTCTCGTGGAACTCGACGGCGGCGGCGAAGATGTCGGAGGTCGCCTCGTTCAGACCGCCGGACTCACCCGAGTAGACCAGGCCCGCGGTGGCTGCGGTGACGCCGTGGCTCATCTCGTGGGCGGCCACGTCGAGCGCGGTCAGCGGGTGGGTGTTGCCCGAGCCGTCGCCGTAGGTCATGCAGAAGCAGGAGTCCTGCCAGAAGGCGTTGACGTAGTTGCTGCCGTAGTGGGCGCGGCTGTAGGCGGCCACACCGTCGTTGCGGATGCCGTTGCGGCCGAAGGCCTCCTTGTAGAAGTCCCAGGTGGCCGCGGCGCCGAAGGCCACGTCGACACCGGCCGTCTGGCGGTTGGAGGGCAGGCCGGTGCCCCAGACATCGTTGTCGTCCGTGAAGAGGGTGCCGGTGCCCGAGGTGCCCTGGTTCAGGTCGTACGTCTTGTGTCCGGCCCGGTCGGGATCGACGAGCTGGTACGTCGACCCGGACGGGGTGGTGCCCAGCGGGACCGTGCCGACGTACTGGCCGGTGCCCTCGCCGGTGTGGACCTTCTCGGCGGCCAGGAGTTCCTTGCCGGTGGAGGCGTCGGTGACGACCTGGAGTTCGCTGGGCGTGCCGTCCTTCTGGACGCCTTCGACGAGGGTCTCCCAGGCCAGTACGGGCTTGCCGGTGCCGGCCCAGACGACCAGGCGGGAGGCGTTGCCCACCTCGGCTTCCCGGACGCGGTCCCGCTTCGAGGCCGCGAGGGCCTTGTCGGTGGCGCCCCGGGCCGTGACCTTCGGGCTGAGCGAGGGCACCGAGAGCCGCGTCGCGTTGGCCTTGGTGACGGTCGTACGGCCGCGGCTGTCGTGGACGACGAGGTCGCCGCCGAGAACGGGCAGGCCGGCGAAGGTGCGCTCGTAGCGGGTGTGCGTGGTGCCGTCGGCGTCGGTGACGACGTCCTTGACGACGAGTTTCTCCTTGGCGCCGAGGCCGATGCGGCGGGCGGTCTCGGCTGCCGCGGACTGGGCGCCCTTGACCAGCGCGGTACGGCGGGCGGGGGTCAGGGAGGTCTGGGCGGCGCCGGCCCGGGGGGTGGCGGTGATCTTCGCCGGGCGGCCCGCGTCCGTCGGGGCGGCGTCGGCCGGGCCGGGGGCGGCCAGGGCGAGCAGGGAGCCTATGGCCGTGAGGGCGAGCGCGGTGGCGCGTCTGCGCCGCACGAGCGCGCGGTGTGACAGGGACAACGAGTTCTCCTTCGGTACGACGGCCGGCCCGTGGTGGGGGCCGTGGACGAGACGGATCGGCGGGGTACGCCGGTCCGGAGCGCTGCACGGCATGCGGGTGGAAGGAGGTGGGGGGTGGCGGTGGTGAGAGCGCGGCTGAACCGCGTGATGAACCTGTGAGGGGACTGTGAATGCCGGGAGAAGAGTGGCATCGCGAAGATGTTCTTGTCATGAGTGCATCAAGACATCGGCTTGATTTGATCAGGTCAGTCAGGCCAAACCGGCACACACGGTGCCGGTTTTCGGCCTGACACACCTGACGTACCTGAGGCACCTGTGGCATCACGACCAGGCGACCGCGACGTCAAGGACCCAGGTGACGCCGAAACGGTCGGTGAGCATGCCGTACAGCGGCGCCCACGGTGCCGCCTCCAGCGGTCGCACGACGGTCGAGCCCTCGGCGAGCCTGGCCCACAGGTCGCTGATCTCCTCGGTGTCCTCGCCCCGTACGGAGACGAAGAACCCGTTCCTGCCCTGGTCCCAGGGCAGTTGGGAGGGCACGTCGTAGGCCATGACGTGGAAGCCGTCGTCGCCCGTGACCTCGCCCCACATCAGCCAGTCCGCCTCGCTCTCGTTCCGCACGGCACCCGCGTCCTTGTAGGTGACGGCGGCCGTGCGTCCGCCGAAGACGGACCGGTAGAAGTCCAGGGCCTCGCGTGCGTCGCCCCGGAAGTTCAGGTGGGTGGTGGTCGTGACGGACATGTCGCGCTCCTCGGCTCGGTGGTGGGCCGCTCGTGCTGAGCGGCTCGGGTGCAACCCTGGCGGAGGTAGCGGACAGGTCGTGTCCTGTACTCCCGGGAGAATGCGCGTCATGCAGAAAACCTCCTCCCGGCTGCTCTCGCTGCTCTCGCTGTTGCAGACGCACCGTGACTGGTCCGGCCGGGATCTGGCCGAGCGTCTCGGCATCACCGCGCGCACCGTGCGCCGGGACATCGACCGGCTGCGTGAACTGGGCTACCTGATCACGACCGTGAAGGGCCCGGGGGGCGGCTACCGGCTGGCTGCCGGACACCAGCTGCCGCCCTTGCTGTTCGACGACGACCAGGCGATCGCCCTCGCGGTCGCCCTGCAGACCGTGACCGCGGGCACGGCCGTCGCCGACGACGCCGTACGCGCGCTGGCCACCCTCCGGCAGGTCATGCCGCCCCGGCTGCGCCACCGCATCGACCTGCTGCGCGTCACCGCGGTCCGGCCGCCCGACGGCTACAGGGCCCCGCGGACGGACGGTCAGGTCCTGGTGGACGTCGGCCGCGCCATCCGCGCCCGCGAGGAACTGCGCTTCGACCACACCCCGGGTTCGGGCACCTCAGCGGGTGCACCTCGCCGTGTGCACCCGCATCACCTGGTCACCTGGCGCGACCGCTGGTACCTCGTCGCCTGGGACCCCGACCGTGAGGACTGGCGCACCTTCCGCGTCGACCGCATCCGGCCCCGCACACCGAACGGGCCTCGCTTCGTCCCACGTGAACTGCCCGGCGGCGACGTGGCGGCCTTCGTCACCGACCGGTTCCGCGGCAACGACGGCCACGACGGCACCCGTACGCGGTGGCCCTGCGAGGGCGAGGTCGTCCTCCATCTGCCGGCCGCCGACGTCGCCCCCTACGCCGAGGACGGAGTCGTCGAGGAACTCGGCCCCCACCACTGCCGGCTCACCCTCGGCTCGTGGTCCTGGACCGGCCTGGCCGCTGCCCTCGGCCGCTTCGACGCCGACATCGAGGTCGTCGGGCCACCCCGGCTGGCGACGGCGTTCACGGAACTCTCCGCGCGCTACGGCCGTGCGGCGAAGGCCCGTTGACCGTGCTACGGCCGTCCCGCGAAGGCCTGTTGACCACGCTACGACCGTGTCGTGAAGGCCTGTTGACCGCGCTACGGACGGGTGCCGGAGGGACGCGCGGTGCAGGTGACGTCCTTGGCCGGGAGGCGGCCGGTGGCGAGGTAGGTGTTGACCGTGGCGTCGGCACAGGATGAGCCGTAGACGCCGTAGACCGCGTGCTGGTCGGCGCCGCGCAGGGTGACCAGTCGGGAGGAGGGCCACATCCGGCGTACCGCGGTCGCGCCGTCGTAGGTGGTGCGCGGGTCTCCGGTGGCGTTGACGAGCAGGGCGGGGAGGTCGTCCCTGATGACGGTCGGGCGTTCGCGGGGCGGGTCCCAGAAGGCGCACGGGTTGAGGTTGTTCGTGACGGGCCCGAACAACTCGTCGCGTTCGCGCGCCCGTTGGACGTCGCGCCAGTACGCCTCCGGGTCCCTCGGGGCGGCGGCGTCGCCGCACAGGATCGCGGTCTGGACGCTGCCGTAGTGGGAGTCGCTGCCGGTCAGCATGAACCCGAGGGCCTCGGCGAGCCAGGGAGAGGGGGTGACGTTCCGCCCCTGCACCGCACGCAGCAGGTCCTGGACTGCCTGCGCGAAGTCTCCGTAGGCGATGTCGTTGTCCTGGGAGAGACCGTTGAACACGATGAGGGGAACGACGTGTTCGTCCACCCGGTACGTCCCGAGCCGAAGGGGTGTGCGGGCGGCGGCGGCCTGGACGTGGTCCACGGTCGCCAGCACCGCCCCACCGGTGCGGCCAAGGCCGTAGCTCGCGTGACGGGCGGCGGCCCACGAGGCCCAGTCCTCCAGGGCGTGGCGGTTGGCCTTCTCGCTGCCCCGCAGCAGCCGGGGACCGTACCGGTCCGGGTCGATGACACCGTCCAGGACGACCCGCTCTACGCGGCCCGGGAACAGCGTGGTGTACACCTCGCCGAGGTAACTGCCGTACGAATAGCCCAGGTAGGAGATCCGCCGCTCACCGAGCGCGGCACGGATCACGTCCAGGTCACGCGCGGTGTTGCGGGTGTTCACGTACGGCAGCACGTCACCGGCGTGCCGGCGGCAGCGCTGTGCGAGGTCCCGGGCGAAGGCCGCCATGCGGTCGAACCCGGCGCGGTCGACACCCGCACCGCGGAACGCGGAGCCGGTCGGCCAGTGGCAGTCCAGCGGGGTGCTCCGGCCGACGAAGCGGGGATCCACGCCCACCACGTCGTAGCGTGCGGCTACGTCCTTCATCGCGGCGCGGACCCACGGCGGATCACCGAGCGTCTGCCCGCCCGGGCCACCGCCGTTGAGCAGCAGGGGGCCGACGCGGTGGGCGGTGTCGGTGGCGCGGATCCGGGAGATCGCGACGGTGACGGTACGGCCGTCGGGGTTGCCGTAGTCCAACGGCACGCGCACGTCGGTGCATTGGGCGCCCGCCTGTTCGAGTTCCTTGCCGGTCGCGTCGTCGGGGCCTAGCACGCAGCTCTTCCAGTCGAGGCGCTGATGGTGGTAGCGGGCGAGGGGGTCGGGTGCCGCCTGGACGGGGAGCGTTGCGGCGGGTAACGCGGTGAGGGCGAGCGCGAGGGTGGCCAGGCCCAGGGCGACCCTTCTCGTCGTTGTCGATGTCGATGCCGATGCACTGTGCGGCACGGGAGGTGTGCGGGTCACTGGTGTTCCCCTTCTGTCGGTCGTGTCGCTCGGGAAGGCGGGTCTTCGCAGAAGGCGGTCTGGACGACGTCGTGGAAGTCCTGTTCCGCCCGCAGCGTGGCCGGTACCTGGTTGAGGGCGACGGAGACGGTCCGTCCGCCCGGTCCGACCGCGGTCAGGGCCCGGTGGCCTCCCGGGACGGTCCCGGCATGGCCCCACCACCGGCCGCCGCAGCGCAGCGGGGAGGCGATCAGGCCGAGCCCGTAACGGGCGCCGGGCCAGAGCCGGTCGGGGTCGGCGGCCACCGTGCGGCGCATGTCGGCCAGTTGGTCGGCGGGCAGCAGCCGGCCGCCGAGCAGCGCGGTGATGAACCGGCCCAGGTCGGCCGGGGTGGAGACCAGTGCGCCGCCGACCCCGCCGAAGGTCGTGTTCCAGGCGGTGCCGTCCACGAGCCGGCCGTCCTCGGCTGTGAAGTAACTGCGCGAGTGGGGTCCGCGGATGCGGGTGTCGTCCCCGGGCCAGTACGTGTCGCGCAGTCCGAGGGGCCGGATGACGCGGCGGGTGATCTCCGCCTCCGGTTCGTGACCGGTGACCTCGCGGATGATCATTCCCGCGAGGAGGTAGTTGGTGGTGGCGTAGTACCAGGTGCCACTCGGGCGGGGCAGGTCGAGGGCGCGGTTGACGAGTTCGCGGGGCTCGAAGTGGCGGTACCGGAGGCGTTCGGGGTGCTCCCACTCGGGGGCGTCGAGGTAGTCGGGCAGCCCGCTGGTGTGCCGCAGCAACTGCCGCACGGTGATGGCGTGGCCGTCGTACCCGTTGCGCCGGACGAGGCCCGGCAGGTAGCGGTCGACAGGTGCGTCGAGGTCGAGCCGGTGCTCGGCGGCGAGTTGGAGCACGACGGTCGCGGTGAACGTCTTGGTGACACTGCCCGCCCGCAACCGGTCCCCGGCGTTCATGGGTCGGCCCGTGCTCAGGTCCGCCGTCCCGACGCTCGCGGCCCAACTCCCGCAGGGGCCTTCCTCGTTGGCGTCGGTGATCAGGACGGTGGCACCGGTGATCCGGTCGCGATCGGCGAGGGTGCGCAGGGCATGGCGCAGGTCGCTGTGCGGTCCGCAGACGGACTGCTGCCGGGCGGGGGGCGGTTGGGCGGGGGACGGTCGTGCCACGGGTGGCTGTGCCGGGCGCGGTTGTGCGGCGGCCGGCGCGACGGGGAGGACGAGGGCGGCCAACAGGGCCGCCACGCCTGCGCGTCGGCCCTTCGTCGAGGTGTGGAGGGAGAGCGCCATGCGCCCCAACGCTAGGCAGGTGCCGCGGCCGGGTCACTCGGGCTGGCGGCCCATTCACGGGTGGGGGCAGCCACAGGACGGCACCTGCGGCGTACCCCCGCATCGGTGTCGGGTCAGGGCGGGTCGCCGTACCGTTGCGGCGGTCGGCGGAAGAGCAGTGCTGTCGGCCTTCACGCCGGCGGCGCCGGTCTCCCGGTCGGGCCGCCGCTCGCCTGATCCACGAGTGCCGGTACCTCGGTCAGGGCGGTCACGGAGGGGCCGGCCCAGTCGTCCTCACGGGTGTGGGCGTCGTTGTCGGCCCAGTCCGTGGCCCGGAGCATGAACGCCCGCATGCCGCAGCGGGACGCGCCGGTGAGTTCGTGTCCTCCCCCGTCGCCGACGTAGAGGCACTCCTGCGGGGTGGCATCGAGTTGGTGCGCGATCAGACGGAAGAGTTCCGGATCGGGTTTGCGCCGCCCCTCCTCGCAGGAGAGCACCCGGGCGTCGACCAGTTCGGCCACAGGCAGTTGCGGCCACGTCTCGGCCAGTTCCGCCGTGCAGTCGCTCAGCACGCCCACGCGCAGGCCCCTCGCACGCAGTGCGGTCAGTGCCGGGACCGCGTCCTCGCGCAGGACGAAGAGCTCTCGTTGCGCCGTCAGCCGAGCGGTGCAGGCAGCGGCGAGGGCCTCGGCGCTCGGCTCGACGCCACAGCGCCGTGCGAGAGTGCGGAAGGTCGCGGTCAGATCGCCCAGGCTCCCGGTGGCCCGTTCGGGAAACGAGGTGTCCAAGGCCCTGCGCCAGGTGCGCGCGGGGATGCCGAGGGGAGCCGCACTCCGTGCGGCATGGTCGTCCCAGACATGCGCCGGCGTGCTGGGGGTCAGGGTCCCGAAGAAGTCGAAGATGACTGCGGTGATGGACATGGCCTGGACCCTAATGGCCAGAATGCAAGCCACCTTCCCGGTCAGTTCCCTGTGACGCCCCTGTGGTCTGTGACACCGCTGTGACCGGAGGTGTGGGTTCCGTCACAGCCCTTGCCCGTGGCCCCTGGTGGGGTGGGCGGATGCCGACCGTCTCCCGCACCGCACCGACCGTCCTCACCGCGGCTCTGCTGCTCACCGCCTGTGGTACCCAGGGCGCGTCGCCGGGCGGTGGGGACGGCAACTCCCCTGTCCGGACCGAGGTCTTGTGCCCCGAGGACCATGTGCCCTACGGCGGCACGCCGCGCCGCCCCGAGGACCATGTGCCCTACGGCGGCACCCCGCGCTCAGAAGCGTCGCCTCTTCCCTCCGGCACGCCCTCCGCACTGCCTCTGCCCTCCCCCGGCGCTGCGAGCGAGGACGGCGTCGACATCACCGCGTTGTACGCCTGGGGCCCCGAGAGCGGCTGCGCGGGTGTCGACTACAGCGCGGACTTCGAACTCACCAACCAGGGGACGGAGAAGGCCACTTACACCCTGACCTTCGGCTTCCTCTCGGCGTCGGGAGGCGCCGTCGACAACGGGGAGCGGACCGTCGAGGCGGTCGGGCCGGGGCGGACCGTCAAGGGAACCGTCGTCATGAGGGAGACGGCCGGGAACCCGCCCGCGGTGACGGGCGTGCGGGTGACCAAGGTACGCAGCGTCCCCGAAGCCGAGGCGTCGTCCGCCGCCGGGGCGTGTCCGACGTCGGGCGTGCGTCTCTACGCCGATCAGGGGGACGCGGCCATGGGGCTGCGTGTCGTCGGTCTGCACCTGGTCAACTGCGGTCCGCGGCCGTACCGGCTCGACGGCTACCCGAAGCTCGAACTCGAGGACGCGGACCACGAGACCGTGAAGGGCGTGCGGATCCTGCGGGGCACCGAGGGGATCAGCACGGGGCTCGGAGGGGACGGCGGCCCGCGACCGGTGGTCCTCGGTCCGGGTGAGGCCGCGGTGGCTTCGCTGGCCTGGCGCAACACCACTCAGGCCGGCGAGGCGGTGAACGCGCCGTACGTGCGCGTGTGGGCCAGGCCCGCGGCCGATCCGGTGATGGTCGTACCGGAGCTCGATCTCGGAACGACCGGAGAGCTCGGGGTCGGCCCGTGGCGCGAGGACGAGACGTACCGGGGCTCCACCACCACGCCCGCCACGCCCTCCGCCCGCCCGTGACGGCCCTCCTCGCCGTGATCGCGTGCGCGTTCGCCGTGTTCCTGCTCGTGCACCCGCGGGTCGCGCCCGGGATCAAGGTCGTCTTCTTCACCGCTCCCCCGGTGGCGGGGGTCGTCTGGCTCCTGGTCGAGGTGTACGAGCGGCAGCTCACCGCGGCGGTGGTCGTCGCCGTGTTCGTGGTGGTACTGGTCGCGCTGACCGGACTGCTCGGGCACCCTCGGCTGCCGATCTGGCCGAAGGTGGTCGTGTTCGTCACGGTTCCGGTGGCGGCGATGGCGTGGCTGCTGGTCGTGACGGCGGACGACACGATCAAGGATCCCGGCGAGGATCCGTGTTCCATGTATTACGGAGGGGTCGGCGTCTCGAAGCCCTTTCCCCCGCAGGCGTACTGCCGCTACGACGACGGCACCACCCACGCCCTCGCGTCCGGTGCCCAGTTCGTGTTCTGGAGCTGCTTCGCCGTCAGCCTGGCCCTGCTGTCGGTCGGGCTGTGGCAGGTCGTGCGGGACCCGAGGACCTTCCTGCGGCAGTTCCGGTTCGAGCTCAAGCTGACGGAGGGGGCGTAGGGCGGCCGGGGCGGGATGCACGCCGAGCAGGGCGGCTTGGCCATGTCGCCGACGGATCAGGGCAACCACGAACACGACGACGGCACGATCATCAGGCTCACGGAGATCAGCAGGAGCAACAGGCCGTTGATTTCGAGGGTGAACCGTCGGTCATCACGGAATCCAGGGGCCTCAGTGGCGGTGTGCGCGTCGGGCGGCGCGGCGCATGAGGACGACGCCGGTTCCTGCGGCGGCCGCGCCCGCGGTGACCAAGGTGGCCCGGCGGGCGGCATGGGCGTCGGCGGGAGCGAGGTCGCGCAGCCGGTCGTAGACGCTGAGGGGGAGGCCGCTGAGCACGTTGCCGGGCGGGCGTCGCGACACCACGGGGTGCGGGTGGGTGGGCGCGCCGACGCGCACCGCCTCCCAGGCCACGCCGATCTGCCGCAGTCGGCGGTCGCTGAGCGCGTCGCGCAGCCTGGGCAGCAGCTCGTCCTCCTCGTCACGGACGTCCTGGGAGATCAGGGCGAACGACCGGCGTATCCACTCGGGGCGCCTGGGATCGTCCGGGGACCTTTCGACCTGGGCGATCAGCTCGTTGATCTCCTGGTGTTCCTGTTCGACCCGCGCGGTGAGGTCCTCGCCGTCCCCGCTGACGCGTCGGAGGACGGGCCACAGGACGGTCTCCTCGGCGAAGGCGTGGCTGAACACCAGCTGCACGATGTTCCGCCACAGCTCGCTCTGTTCCGCGGGCGTGGTGTCGGCGCCAGCGTACCGCTTCATCATCGCGTCGAGCTCTGCGTGGTCGCGCCGCTGCCGGACCAGGATGCTGTCCTCTCCTCCGAGCCGGGCGGCATCCTGTTCGCTGATCGAGACGAGTGCGGGGGCGTGATGCCGGGTGTGGTGGTCGTCGTGCGGGCTGGTCATGGCGGCTCTCCTCACGGTGGCCTACCGGGTCCCCCGCATACGGCGCTCCGATCGCGCGCAGACGGTCGAGTGGGACCGGCTCGGGGACGGTGCTCCGGGCGGCGCGGCGCGAGCGCATGAGTCGTACGCACACGGCACGAGCCACTGCGGGAGCGGTCTCAGGAGGCATCCGTCACAGAAATGATGTGTCTGCCGCCTCAGTGGGAAAACGACATCGTGACCCAGGGAGGATGACATGGCGAGCGATCGGATCGGGCTGGCTCAGGTACTGGCCGCGGCTGAGGATGCCGCACCGGTGAGCTCCCTCGACGTCGTGGCGCGCAATCTACGTGACCGGTTCAGCGCCCGGCGGGTGTCCTTCCTGTTCGTCGACATGGTGGGGCAGCGCCTGCTGCGGGTCAGTGACGAGGCCACCGCGCCACAGGAGCGCCACGCCGAGCAGGTCCCCCTCATCGGGGACCTTGCTTACGACGAGGTCCTGCGCACCCAGAACCTGGTGCGGATCCCCAAGGACGGGGAGGGCGACTGCGTACTCGCGCCCGTCTCGAACCGCGGCGACACCATCGGCATCCTGGAGCTCTTCCTCACCCACGCCGACGAGGACGTCCTGGAGCAGGTGGAGGAGGCGGCGCACGCGCTGGCCTACATCATCGTCACCGACCGCCGTTTCACCGACCTCTACCACTGGGGCAATCGCACCACCCCGGTCAGTCTCGCCGCCGAGATCCAGCGCCAGCTGCTGCCCTCGGCCGCGGCCTGCGAAGCTTCCGCTTTCGCCCTGGCCGGCGCGCTCGTCCCGGCCGCCGACATCGCCGGTGACACCTACGACTATTCGCTCGACCACGACACGCTGCACCTGTCCGTCACCGACGCCATGGGCCACGACGTCGACGCGGCCCTCATGGCCACCCTCCTCATCAACGCCTCCCGCGGCGCCCGGCGCGCCGGCGTGGACCTCGCCGAGCAGGCCCGAAGGACCCACCAGGCCCTCCTCGACCACGGCCGACGCACCTTCGCCACCGGTCAGCTGTTGCGTATCGCCCTGGACGGCACCAGCGCCCAGCTCGTCAACGCCGGCCATCCCTGGCCGCTGCGGCTGCGCGAGGACAAGGTCACCGAGCTGCCCCTGACCGTGAACCTGCCCTTCGGCGTCGTCGGCCAAGGCGCCTACCGGGTGCAGGACATCGACCTGCGTCCGGGTGATCGCCTCATCCTCTTCACCGACGGCATGGTGGAACGGCAGGCGGAGAAGGTCGATCTGCCCGGACTCGTCCACGACACCGCGGCCGAACACCCGCGCGAGGTCGTGCGCACCCTGGTCCACGCGGTCACCGACGCCTGCGACGGCCACGTGCGCGACGACGCCACCGTCCTGTGCCTGGACTGGTACGGCCCCGGGGCCGCCGGCGGCCCGGCACCCGCCACCGCCGGCTCTTGACCGGCGCATCCTTCGATCGGTCCGAGCAAGCGCAGACTCAGGTGGGCCCCCGCCGCCGTCAGCGCCCCTCCACCGCTCCCGCCCGCGCTTGCCGATACGGCCGTACCGCGCGCCGCGCGATCGCAAAGCGGTGGGTCTCCGAGGGGCCGTCATAGATCCGGAACGGCCGCACCTCCCGGTACAGACGGGCCAGCGGCGCGTCGGCGGCGGAGATGCCGAGGGCGCCGCAGATCTGCACCGCGCGGTCGACCACGCGGTTGACGGCCTCGGCCACGAAGGTCTTGGAGACCGAGCTCAGCTGGGCGGCGGCCGGTGACGCCGTGTCCAACTCCCAGGCCGTACGCAGGATCAGGGCACGGCTCGCCTCGATGTCGATCTCCGAGTCGGCCAGCATCTGCTGGACCATGCCGAGGTCTCCGAGCGCCGAGCCGAACGCCATCCGGCTCCCCGCCCGTTCCAGTGCGACGTCCTGGGCACGGCGGGCCGCTCCCAGCCAGCGCATGCAGTGGGTCAGCCGGGCGGGTGCGAGCCGGACCTGGGCGCCCTCGAAGCCGTGGTCCACCTCGCCGAGGACCTGCCCCTCCCCCACCACGCAGTTCTCGAAGACGATCTCGGCGTGTCCGGCGAAGAGCGATTCGTCGAGGGTCTCGATGTTGCGGACCAGGCGCATGCCGGGCGTGCCGGCGTCGACCAGGAACATGGTGGCGCCGCCCGGGTCGCCGGGGCCGCCCGAGGTGCGGGCCATGACGATGGCGAAGCCGGCTCCGTGGGCGCCGGTGATGAACCACTTGTGCCCGTCGAGGCGCCAGCCGCCGGGGACCCGGGTCGCGGTGGTACGCAGGGAGCGGGGATCGGCCCCGGCTCCCGGCGCCGGTTCGGTCATGGCGAAGCAGGACCGGATCTCCCCCGCGGCGAGGGGACGCAGATAGGCCTGCTTCTGCTCCTCGGTGGCCACCTTCTCCAGCAGGTGCATGTTGCCCTCGTCGGGGGCCGCGCAGTTCAGCGCCAGCGGCCCGAGCAGGGAGTAGCCCGCGGCTTCGAAGACGGCCGCCTGTCCCCGCAGGTCGAGACCGTGCCCGCCCCAGCGCTCGGGCACGTGGGGGGCGAAGACGCCCGCGTCACGGGCGGCCTTCTGCAGGGTCTCGCGCAGGGCCTCGGGGGCGTCGTGCACGGACCCGCCGCACTCACGCTCGGCCGGGACGACCACCTCACGCACGAACTCCGCGGTGGACGCGACGAGTTGGGCGACTGTCGGATCGACATCGAACTGGATGGGCACGGGTCCTCCCGCCGACGGGCGTACGGGCATCCGGCCCGTCGCGTCCTAGAAACTGTATAGCGTCTTCAGTATCTTGCCGGGAAGCACCCGGCGACGGGAAGACGCGAGGAGCACCGCCCATGAGCCTGTCCGTGAGCACCGAGCCGGTCCGGATCGTCCGCCACCCCGACCGGGTCGTCGAGCTGAGACTGGACGATCCCGCGCGGGGCAACGCCCTGGACCTGAGGACGGCCGAGGCGCTGCGGGACGCGGCCGTCGAGGTGGCCGCGGACCCGGGCGGCGCGGTGCTGCTGCGGTCCGCGGGCGGCAGCTTCTGCGTGGGCGGTGACCTGCGCGCATTCGCCGGCCGGGGCGCGGAGACGGGCGCTTATGTGCGTACCGTGGCGGGTGCCGCGCACGCCGCGATACAGGCCCTGTACGACCTGCCGGTGCCGCTGGTGACGGCGGTGCGCGGCGCGGCTGCGGGCGGCGGGGTCGGTCTCGCCCTCGTGGGGGACGTGGTCCTGGCGTCCCGGTCGGCGCGGTTCCGGCTGGCGTACACGGCGATCGGGCTCACCCCTGACTGCGGGGCCTCGTGGTTCCTGCCGCGCCTGGTGGGCCCTCGCAGGGCGGCCGAGCTGATCCTGACCGATCGGGTCCTGACCGGCGACGACGCCGAGAAGTGGGCTCTGGTCTCCCGGTCCGTGGACGACGGGGGACTGGACGAGGCGGCGCACGGGACCGCGTCCGCCCTGGCCGCCGGAGCCGGTGACGCGCTGCGTGCCGCGAAGGCGCTGTTGCGCGCGGGGGACGGTGACGGACTGCGGCAGCAGCTCGCCGCGGAAGCGCGGTCGATCGCCACCCTGGCGGACGGGCCGCGTGCGCAGGAGCTCATGGCGGCGTTCCTCGCCGCGCGGGGCCGCCCGAAGGCGGCAGACGGTCGGTCCGGAGCCTTCGCGCAGGAAAGTGTTTCTTGAGTCACTCTTCACTAACCCGCCCGTCAAGGCGTAACCTCCGGGCAACACAGAACCGAGGAACCGGTCACCACAGAACCGGGGAAATGGTGTGGCGATGCAATCTGCTGCCGTGGACCTTCCGGACGCGTCCGACGAGCCCCTCACCGAGGCGGTCGTCGATCTCGTTCTGCGCGGTATGTGGCGCGGCCGGCCGGAGTCCGAGCACCGTCCGCTGGTCGACGCCGGGCTGGCGATGGCGAAGGGGCCGGTGGTGCTGCCGACCGAGCGGGCCAAGTCCCTCGCGGCGCGGGTCCTGCGGGTTGCCGCCGGTTCCGACGAGGAACGGCGCATCACCGCGGCGTACGAGGCGTTCCTGCCGGTCAACCGGAAGATCCGCGATGTGTGCACCGCGTGGCAGTGCCGCCCCGACGGCACCCCCAACGACCACTCGGACGACGTCTACGACGCCGGGGTGCGCGAGTCGCTGGAGGACGTGCACGAGGCCATCCAGCCGGTGCTGCGCAGGCTGGAGCAGGTGCTCGCGGGCAGCGACCGGTATCTGCCGGCCCTGGAGGACGCCCTCGACCGCTTCGACGACGGCGCTCCCGAATGGCTCGCCTCACCGCTGTGCGACTCGTACCACACCGTGTGGATGCGGCTGCACCAGGAACTGCTGCTCGTCCTGGGCATCAGCCGGGCCGAGGACGAGGCCCGGGAAGAGGAACTGGTCGCGAGGAGCCGGGGGTGAGCGTCACCGACCGCGAGGCGGGCCGCCGCACCGCACCACGATCGGCGCCGGGCCCGCTCGCACCGTCCGGGACGGCCTCCGAGAGACCCGGCCGGGTCCTGGTGCCCTACGGGCAGGGGCGGATCCGCGGCCTCGGCGCCGACGAGCTGGGCGCGCACGGCGCGGCCATGGACCGGCTGCTGGCCCTCGGCCTGCCGGTCGTGCCGGGGCTCACCGTGCCCGCGGGCGCCGCCGCGTCGCTGTGCGAGGCCGAGACCGCCGAGGCCGCCGTAGAACTGGTCGAACAGCTCTCGGGGCGGCGCATGGGCGACCCGGCGCGGCCGCTGCTGCTGCGCCTGACGGCGAGCGCGCCCACCGAGGTCGCCGGACTGCCGCCCGACCTGGCCTGTCTCGGCCTCTCCCCCGCCCGTGCGGACGAGCTGTCCGCTGTCATCGGAAGTGCCGAGGCCCTCTACGAGGTATGGGCCGGCACCGTGCGCATGATCGCCGAGTACGCCCTCGACGTGCCCGCCGCCGTGCTCGACGACGCCCTCCTGGACACACCCGAACCCCGGGCCCGGGTGGAGGTGCTGCTGTCCCTGGCGGCGGAGCACGGCTCCCGTCCCTTCCCCGACGACCCGCCACAGCAGCTCGCGCTGGCCGCGCGCGCCCTGCTCGGCCGGTGGGACTCCCCCCGGGCACGAAGGTCCCGCCGCGCCCAGAGGCTCCCCGCCGAGCTGGCCGTCGCCCTGCATGTCCAGGCCCTGCGCATCGGCCCCGCCGACCACTCGGGCTACGGCACCGCGGTCAGCCGCGACCCCGCGACCGGACGCTTCTCGCCCCACGGCGCCTTCTTCCGCGGAGTGCGCCGCAGCGCCCCCGCACCGCACACCGGTGAACCGCTGGAGCGGCTCGCGGGCGGCACCGCCTTGCTCGAACACTCCTTGCTCACCCTGGAACGCCATCTGCGCACCCCGGTGTCGGTCGACTTCGAGGTGCGCGACGACGAGATCTCCCTGCTCGCCGCCTCCCCGCAATCGCGCCCGCCGCTCCGCGCCTCGGTGTGTCTGGCCGCGGACCTGGCCCGGGACGGGGCCCTCAGTCACGAGGAGGCCGTACGCCGGATCAGCCCCGCGCAGGTGCAGGATCTGCTGCACCCGCAGTTGCGGCTGACCGGCGGCGAGGAGCTGCTGGTGAAGGGGCTGCCCGCGTCCCCCGGGGCGGCGACCGGGGCGGTCGTGCTGTCCAGTGAACGCGCCCTCGAACTGGCCGCGGACGGCACGCGGGTCGTCCTCGTGGCCGCCGAGACGAACCCGGCGGACGTCCCCGGGATGCTGGCCGCCGCCGCGGTGCTGACAGCCACCGGTGGCATCGCCTCCCACGCCGCCGTGGTGGCGCGGGGCGCCGGCAAGCCCGCGGTGTGCGGCGCGGAGGGACTGCGCGTGGACCGGACCGCCGGGACGGTGCGCTTCGGCGAGCGCGTGCTGCGCGAGGGCGACCCGGTCTCGCTGGACGGCCGTACCGGCGCCGTCTACGCGGGGACGCTGAGCGTCAGCGTCACCGGACCGCCGCCCGAACTGTCCACCCTGCTGGAGTGGGCGGACTCCGCGCGCCGGCTGGGTGTGCGGGTCAACGCCGACACGGCCGGCGAGGTGGAGACCGCCCTCGCCCTGGGGGCGGAGGGGGTCGGGCTGTGCCGTACGGAGCACCAGTTCCTCGGTGAGCGGCTGCCGCTGATCCGGCGGGTGCTGCTGGCCGCCGACCCGGCCGCCCGCGACGAGGCGCTCGTCGCGTTGGAGCGCGCCCAGCACGAGGACTTCCGCGCGCTGCTGGCCGCCGTAGGGGATCGTCCGGTGACCGTGCGGCTGCTGGACGCGCCGCTGCACGAGTTCCTGCCCGCCCCCGGGCAGGCCCTGGACGCGGCCGAGGAGCAGCGGGCCGCCGCGCTGCGGGAGGCGAACCCGATGCTCGGGCTGCGCGGGGTGCGGCTGGCGCTGCTGCACGAAAGGCTCTACCCGGCGCAGGCCGAGGCGCTGTTCACTGCCTGGGCCGATGTCGCCGCCACCGGCGTCCGGCCGCGGCTGGAGGTGATGGTCCCGCTCGTCAGCCTGCCGGAGGAACTGGCCGCCGCGGCCGCCTACGTGCGCGGTGCCGCCGACGCGGTCGCCGCCCGCACCGGAGTCGAGGTGCCGTACCGGCTCGGCACGATGATCGAGACCCCGCGGGCCGCGCTGCTGGCCGGTGAACTCGCCGAGCACGCCGAGTTCTTCTCCTTCGGCACCAACGACCTCACCCAGCTGACCTACGGGTTCTCCCGGGACGACGTCGAGCGCCAGGTGCTCGCCTCCTACCAGGACCGCGGGTTCCTCACCGCCAGCCCCTTCGCCCGGCTCGACCCGCACGGAGTCGGAGCCCTGGTCGCCCTGGCCGCCGAGCGGGCCCGGGAGGTGCGGCCCGGCATCAAGCTCGGCGTGTGCGGTGAGCACGGCGGTGACCCCGAGTCGATCGCGTTCTGCGACGGTCTCGGTCTCGACTACGTCTCCTGTTCCGCACACCGCGTCCCGGTGGCCCGGATGGCCGCCGCGCACAGCGCCCTGCGGGAACCGGGCGAGCACAGCGGGAGCACACGATGACGACGAGCACCGTGACCGACGGCACGGCCCTGTCGGACAGCGAACTGGACGACCTGCGCGAGACCGTGCGGTCGGTGTGCGCCGACGCCGGTGGCACCGCCGCGGTCCGCGGGCTGTCCGAGGAGGCCCCCGGCATCGACGCCGGGTTGTGGGACGTCCTCGGCCGGCAGGTCGGCCTCGCCGCCCTGGGTCTGCCCGGGTCGGCGGGAGGCATCGGCGGCCTCGCCGAGATCACCGCCGTCTGCGAGGAGTTGGGCCGGGCCCTGGCCCCGGTGCCGCTGCTGTCCTCGACCGTGCTGGCCGGTCAGGTGCTGGCCGGCTGCGGTACGGCCGGCCGGGCGCTGGCGGAGCTGGCCGAGGGCGCCGTCCATGCCCTGGCGGTGGCCGCGCCCGACGGGACCTGGCGGGCGGACGCCGTGCCGGTGGCCGTCTCCTGGCAGGGCAGCGTGCCGGTGCTGGACGGCACCGCGCCGTTCGTCCTTGACGGTGCCGACGCCGAGACGCTGGTGGTGGCCGCGGCCGGGGCCGACGGCGTGGACCTCTTCCTGGTCGACCCGCACGAGCCGGGGGTCACGGTGCGCCGGGTCCCCACCCTGGACCTCAGCCGGGGCCAGGCCGTGATCGCCTTCTCCGGCTGCCGGGCCCGGGCGCTGACCGCCGGCGGCGAGGGGGCGGACGTCGTCTCCCGCGCCCTGGACGTGGGCCTGGTGGCGCTGGCCGCCGAGCAACTCGGCGGCGCGCAGGCCGCGTTGGACATGACGGTGGCCCATGTGCGCGACCGCACCCAGTTCGGGCGGGCGATCGGTGGCTTCCAGGCGGTCAAGCACGCCTGCGCCGACATGCTGCTCCAGGTCGAGGCCGCCCGGTCGGCGGTGGTGCGCGCGGTCCGCTCGGACGGCTCGCCCGAGGCGCTGGCCGAGGCCGCGGCGGTGGCCCAGGCCTGGTGCGGCGAGGCGTTCGTCTCGGTCGCCGCCCAGTGCGTCCACCTGCACGGCGGGATGGGCTTCACGTGGGAGCACGACGCGCATCTGTACTTCCGGCGCGCCCAGGCCGACGCGGTCCTGCTGGGCGGCGCCGCACACCATCGGGAACGGCTGGCCGGTCTGCTGGGCTGGTGACGTGGAAGGCGGAACGGCATGACCACCAGACTCATCGACGAGTCGTTGTTCGAGAGCCGGAAGAACCAGGAGTACGACGACGGGGCCCCTCGGCGTCTCATGGGCGCCCGCTGCTCCGGGTGCACCACGGTCGTCTTCCCCCGGCAGGACTCGTGCCCCCGGTGCTCGCACGGGGCGATGTCCGCGCACGTACTGCCGGTGAGCGGACGGGTGTGGTCGTGGACGCTCCAGGCGTTCCCTCCCAAACCGCCCTACCGGCCGCCGGCCGGCGGGCACCAGCCGTACCACCTGGGCTATGTGGACCTCGGCGAGGTGCTGGTCGAGGCGCGTCTGGCGGTGCACCGCGAGGAGATCCGGATCGGTCTGCCGGTCCGGCTCACCACGGTGACCGCGTACCAGGACGAGGACGGGACCGAGGTCATGACCTTCGCGTTCCGCCCGGAACGGGACGACGAGCGATGAGCCGGCGCGACGACGTGTACGTGGTCGGGTGCGGGATGACGCCGTTCGGCCGCGACGAGAGCGTCAGCGGAATGGACATGGCCGAGCGCGCGGTGCGCGAGGCGCTCGCCGACGCCGGTGTCACCTGGGACGCCATCGGCTTCGCGGCCGGCGGCTCCGACGTGTCCGGCAAGCCCGACACGCTGGTGGGCAGGCTGGGCCTGACCGGAGTGCCGTTCGTCAACGTGCAGAACGGCTGCGCGACCGGCGCCTCCACCGTGCTGACGGTGGCCGACGCGCTGCGCGCGGGCGAGGCCTCCCTCGGACTGGCGGTGGGCTTCGACAAGCACGAGCGCGGCGCGTTCCACGTCTCCGCCGCCCGTTACGGCCTGGGCGACTGGTACGCCGAGACCGGCATGATGCTCACCACCCAGTTCTTCGCGCTGAAGACGCGGCGGTACCTGCACGAGCACGGGATCTCGGACCGGGCGCTGGCGATGGTCGCCGCGCGGGCCTTCCGCAACGGCTCGCACCATCCCCTGGCCTGGCGGCGCAAGCCGCTGACGGAGCAGGAGATCCTGGACTCGGCCGAGGTCAGCCCGCCGCTCACCCAGTACATGTTCTGCTCGCCCGGGCAGGGCGCGGCCGCGCTGGTCCTCGCGCTCGGCGACCGCGCCTTCGACCTGTGCGAACGCCCCGTCAGGCTGGCGTCGCTGGCCTTCCGTACCCGCCGCTCCGGGTCGTTCGAGGTGTTCTCCCCGTGGCTGCCGCCGGGCCCGCACCGCAGCCCCAGCGTCGACGCCGCGGAGGCGGCCTTCCGTACGGCGGGGGTGCGGCCCGCGGACGTCCAGGTGGCCCAGCTCCAGGACACCGACAGCGGCTCGGAGCTGATCCACCTGGCCGAGACCGGGCTGTGCGGCCACGGCGAACAGGAGGAGCTGCTGGCCGGCGGTGCCACCGATCCCACGGGCCGGACACCGGTCAACACCGACGGCGGCTGTCTGGCCGGCGGTGAGCCCGTGGGCGCCTCCGGGCTGCGCCAGTTCCACGAGGTCGTACGACAGTTGCAGGGCCGCGCGCCCGGTCTGCAGGTGCCAGGCGCCCCCCGGGTGGGCTTCACCCATGTGTACGGGGCGCCCGGGATCAGCGCGTGCTCGGTGCTGACGGTGTGAGAGGGGGCAGCCTTGCGGAACGGTGACGTGCCAGGGAAACCCCGGCGCTGTTCACCGACCCTTCCCGAAGGGGGCGGGACGACGGGCGGGCTGTTCGGCGACCGCGGGCCACTGCCCTGGTGAACGGCCCCGGGGCAGTGGCGTACTGCGCCTGCCTCTGCGGTTAGTCCGCCTTCTGCTCGGCGGCGACGATGCGCAGCGCCAGGGACCGGACCGCCTCCAGCACGGACCGGGAGGGCAGCTGGGACAGCGGTCCGCCCTCCGCCCGCAGCGCGGTGACGAGCATGGTCGTGCTGATGAGGGTGCGGACGGCGAGGGCCTGTGCCGCGTGCCGGGCCTTGGCGGCGCGGGGGCTGCGGGTGGTGCCCTCGGGCAGGTAGTCGTAGCCGCGCTGGATGTGCCGCTGCTCGAACTCGTCCCGGAGCACCTTGACGTTGCCGTTGGCCGAGGCGACCTGCACCTGGTAGAGCCGGGCCTCGTCCGGGTTCTTCTCCACCCACTCCCACACGGCGTCGATGACGCGCACCAGACCCTCCGCGTCACCGGGCTCGGACTCCGGCCGGGCCGCCTCCACGACCGCGTTCAGCTGGTCGAAGACCCGGCGCATGGAGAGCTCGAGCAGTTCCTCCTTGCCGTCGAAGTGGTAGTAGACGGCGGTGGGGACGACCTGCGCCTCGTCGGCGATGTCCTGGACGCTGGTCTCCGCGAAGCCGTTGCGGCCGAACACCCGCACGGCGGCGGTGATGATGTGCTGCCGCCTCGAGGGTCGGTGGGCGGGCTGCTTGCCGTTCTTCGCCGTGGCCGCCATCATGCTCCCTGCCCGCCGCCGTGAACCCGGGTCTCCGGGTCGTTCCGTACTGACAGTGTATCCAGTAACTCCGACCCTCCGTCGGCATAATTCCTGCTGCGCGTTGGCCTCCGGGGCACCGCCCGACCGGCATACTTGACAGCATGACGACATCCGGAACCCGCGCAGCTCACCGCCCCTCGCGCAAGCAGTGGGTGATTGAAGCGGCGACGGAGCTGTTCGCCACCCAGCCGCCGGACGAGGTGACGGTGGCCGACATCGCGGCCCGCGCCGAGATGACCTCGGCGGCGGTGTACTACCACTTCTCCTCCAAGGACCAGGTCCTGGCGGAGACCATGCGGGCGTTCGCCGCCGCGCTGCGCGAGCAGTTGCAGACGATCACCGAGGCGCATGAGCCCGGCTCGGACATCGGCTCGGCGGTCACCACACTGCTGGCCTGGATGGGCGAGCACCGCTCCGCCGCCACCGTGTTCTTCGTGTCGTCGGCCGGCATGAGCCAGGACGCCGAGGCGCTGCGCCAGGAGAGCCGTACGGAGGTGCTGGACGAGCTGGTGCGGTTGATCCGCAAGGCCCGTGTGTCCGTCTCCGACGCCGAGGCGGCGGTGATCGGCCTCGGCCTGCTGGCGCTGCTGGAGACCTCGGCGATCTCGCAGGTCCGGGGGGACGACGTGTACCGGTCGCTGGGGCACCGCGCGTTCGTCCGCGAGGTCGGCGAGCTCGCGGAGCGGATCGCCGAACCGGCCACCTAGCCCCCCGGGTCGGCCACGCACCGCGTGACCGACCGGGCCGGCTCACACCAGCAGGCGAAGGGGCTTGCTCAGCAACTCCCCCAGCGTGCGCAGGAATTCGGCGGCCGGTGCCCCGTCGACGGCGCGGTGGTCGAAGGTGAGGCTCAGGGTGAGCACCCGCGTCCGCAACGGCCTGTCGTCCGCCCACTCGACGCCGTCCCTGAGCCTGCCCACCCCGAGGATCGCGACATTGCCGGGATTGATCACGGGAGTGAAGAAGTCGACGCCGTAGCCGCCGAGCGAGGTGACCGTGAACGTCGCCCCCTCCAGCTGCGCCGGGGAGATCCGCCCGGCGCGCGCGGCCTCGGCAAGGGTCCTCGCCCGGCCGGCGATCCCGGTCAGCGACAGCGCGGCCGCGTCCTCGATCACGGGAACCATGAGGCCGCCCGGTACGGCCACCGCGAAGCCCAGGTGGATGTCGTCGAGCAGGTGGATGCCGTCGTCCCGGACCGTCGCGTTGAGCAGCGGGTGCGCGCGCAGGGCCAGGGCCGCGGCCTTCAGGAGGAAGTCGTTGATGCTGGGCACCGGCAGGTCGCTGCCGGCCCACTCCTCCTTGAGCCGGTCCCGCAGCGACACCACGGCGTCCATCCGGACCTCGTAGCCGTGTGTCAGCTGGGCCATCTCCTGGAGGCTGGCGTGCATCCGGCGGGCGATGGTGCCGCGCATGCCGGTCAGCGGGATGACCTCGCCGGAGCGGGCGGGGGCGGACTCCACGGGTGCCGGGGCGCCTGCCGGGGCGACTGCCTCCAGATCGGCCCGGCGGATCCGGCCGCCCGGCCCGGTGCCGTTCACCTCGGAGAGGTCGATGCCCCGTTCCTTCGCCAGCTTGCGCACCAGCGGCGAGGAGGACGTACCGCTCGGCGGGAGGGATGCGGCGAGCGCCGCCACGTGCTCTTCCACGTCCTCGGAGACGATCCGGCCGCCGGGCCCGGTGCCGCGTACGACGGCGAGGTCGACGTCGGCTGCCGCGGCGACGCGTCGGGCGTTCGGGGAGGACAGCAGGCGGTCACCGACGCGGTTGACGGAAGGGGCGGCGGCCACCCCGGCCTCGGCGAGCGGACCCGTAGACGCGCCGGTGCCGGGGACGGCCACCGTAGGAGCACCCGTGGGCTGGGCGGGCGTGCCCGCGTCCCCCGGTGGCTGCTCGCCCTCCGCCAGCAGCCACCCGATGAGAGCCCCGGCGGGCACGGTGGTTCCCGCCGGGACCACCGGATGGAACAGCCCCCCGGCCTCCGCCTCGACATCCACGTCGACCTTGTCGGTGGCCAGCCGCAGCAGCGCCTCGCCCTCCGCGACGGGGGCGCCGGTGGGCACCAGCCATTCGTCGATCGTGCCTTCCTGCATGGTCAGGCCGATCTTCGGCAGCAGAACCTCGACCGCCACGTCGGTCACGACCTTTCGAGCAGGCGCCGGCAGCCCTGGGCGATGCGGGCGCGGTCGGGCACGTACGCCTTCTCCAGGACCGGCGAGAAGGGCACGGGTGAGAAGGGGGCGCCGATGCGCAGGACCGGCGCGTCGAGGTAGTCGAAGACCTCGTCCTGGATCTGGGCGGCGATCTCCGCGCCGAGCCCGCCGAAGGTGACGGCCTCGTGCACCACGAGCACGCGGTTGGTGCGGCGGACGGAGGCGAACATCGTCTCCGTGTCCAGCGGCTGCACGGTGCGCGGGTCGATCACCTCGATCTCCACGCCCTCGGCGGCGAGTTCGTCGGCCGCCGCGAGGGCCTCGCCCACCATGCGGCCCAGCGCGATCACGGTGACGTCGGAGCCCTGGCGTGCGGTGTGCGCCTGGCCCAGGGGGATGCCGTAGATCTCCTCGGGCACCTCGCCGACGCTGCCGAGCAGGACCTTGTTGAGCATGACGACGACCGGGTTGTCGTCCCGGATGGCCGAGACGGTCAGGCCCTTGGCGGTGTACGCGTCGCACGGCATCACCACCTTGAGGCCGGGCACGTGGGCGAGCCACGCCTCCAGGCTCTGGCTGTGCTGGGCGGCGGCGCCGAGGCCCGCTCCGGAGGCGGTGGTGATGGTGAGCGGCACCGACAGGGCGCCGCCGAACATGTACTTCATCTTCGCCGCCTGGTTGACGATCTGGTCGAGGCAGACGCCGATGAAGTCCATGAACATCAGGTCGACGACCGGGCGCAGGCCCCGGGCGGCGGCTCCCACGCCGAGGCCGACCAGGGCGGCCTCGGAGATCGGGGTGTCGATCATGCGGCGGGGGCCGAACTCGTCGAGGAGGTTGTCGAACATGCGGAACACACCGCCGTACCCGGCCACGTCCTCGCCGGCGACGAAGACGTTCTCGTCCTCACGCATGGCCTGGGCGAGTCCTTCGTTGAAGGCCTTGACGTAACTCAGCTTGCGGGCCCCGGCGTTCGGGGCGACGGCCGGTGCTTCGGAGATCGTGGTCATGGCGGTCATCCCGAGTAGACGTTGAGCAGCAGGTCGGCGGGGTCGGGCAGCGGGCTCGCCTCGGCGTACGCGATGGCATCGGCGATCTCCTCGCGGGTGCGCCGCCACACGTCGTCCAGCTCGGCGCGGGTCGCGGTGCCGTCGGCGACTGCGCGGGCCTCGATCAGGTCGATGGGGTCGCGCGACTTCCACTCGGCGACCTCCTCGTCCGAGCGGTAGGGGTGCCTGAGGCCCTTGACGCCCTGGTGGTCGAAGAAGCGGTAGGTCTTGGCCTCGATCATCATGGGGCCCGCGCCGGCCCGGGCCCGGGCGACGGCCTCGGTGGCGGCGCGGTGGACGGCGACCGCGTCCATGCCGTCGACGATCACGCTGGGCATGCCGTAGGCGGCGGCCCGGTCCGCGACGTCGGTGAGGAGCATGTGCCCGGACTGCGGGGTGAACTCGGCGTAGCCGTTGTTCTCGCAGACGAAGATCACCGGCAGTCCGAGGATCGCGGCCATGTTGGCGCCCTCGTGCCAGGCGCCGATGTTGGTGGCGCCGTCGCCGAAGAAGCTGACGGCGACGCTGTCCTCGCCCTTGTAGCGGGCGGCGAAGGCGGCGCCCACGGCGATCGGGACACCGGCCCCGACGATGCCGTTGGCGCCGAGCATGCCGCGACTCAGGTCGTTGATGTGCATGCTGCCGCCGCGGCCGAGGCAGGCTCCGGTGGCCCGGCCGTACAGCTCGGCGTACATCGCGCGGAACCCGACGCCCTTGGCCACGGCGTGTCCGTGGCCGCGGTGGGTGGAGGTGATCTGGTCGTCGTCGCGCAGGGCCGCCATGACGCCGGCGGCGACGGCTTCCTGGCCGACATACAGGTGCAGGAAGCCTGGCAGCTTGCCCGCCTCCATGAGCTTTCCCGCCTCGGTCTCGAACAGCCGGATGCGCACCATGCGTTCGTGCAGGTCCTTGACGACCTGTGTGCTGACCTGCGTGGTTTTCTTCGACGCCGTCGACGCTCGTTGAGCCATCGTCCGCCCCTTCGTCCGAGGGAGGTTGCCAAGCAATCGGACTTACTTGTGCCGGCCTACAGTAACCGGCTGGGGGCACCTTACTGAAGAGCATCTCTAATTACTATGCCCAGGCTCAGCGCGGCCGCCCCGGCCGTCCACCAACTCGACGACGTTGCCCTCCGGATCGGCCCAGAAGCTGATCCGGCGACCGCCCGCGCGGACCGCGAACGGGTCCGACAGGGGCCGGGCACCGGCGGCCGGCAGTGCCGCCACCACAGGGTCCATGTCGTCGACGTGGAAGGTGAGATACGACAGGCCCACGCGGCCCGCCGACCAGGGCGTCGCAGGTCCCGGCACCGGGGCCGACCGGGGAAGGATCAACTTCACGCACCCTCCCGAGGGCACCCGCAGCCAGACCACCGTCAACGCGCCGCCGAGCCCGGCCGGGCCTCCCACCGACTCCGGGACGCGCGAGCGGCGCTCGACGCGACAGCCGATCACGTCGCCGTAGAAGCGCTCCATCAGTTCCAGGTCGCGCACCACCACGCCGACCTCGAACGGCAGGGTCATGACCATCACACCCACCCCCACGGCACACCGAGCGGCAACTTCGACACTTTCTATTGACAGACCACACTAAGTCCTGTTGCAGTTTCGGACACAACCCAGCTGTCGCATCACGAAGCCGGTCACCGGCTCGCGGCTGGGAGGATTGTGAGGACATCGTGGTCCAGACCAGTTCGCCGGAGCTCCGGGAAACAGCCAGCGGGCCCGGGTCACCGGCCCCGGTTCCGGCGGCTCCCCCGACCCCCGAATACGCGTCGTGGATCAGCCAGGACCGGTCCACCGACGCGGCGGCCGTGACGATGCGCCGGGAGGCGGCCGAACTCGTCGAGCGGGTGCTGGCGCACTACCGCGCCAACACGACGCACGAGGCGGACGGCCAGTGGACGGAACCCGTCGCGAACTACCTCGACGCCGACCGCTGGCAGCGTGAGACACAGGCCGTGCACCGCAGCGTGCCGCTGCCGCTCGCCATGTCCGCCGAGCTTCCCGGCCCGAACACCTACAAGGCGATCGACGTGCTCGGCATCCCGGTGCTGATCACCCGTGACCGGCAGGGCGTCGTCCACGCGATGATCAACGCGTGCCGGCACCGGGGCGCCAGGCTCCTCGAGGCCGGCTGCGGGGTGTCGAAGCGGCTCACCTGCCCGTACCACTCCTGGTCGTACGACCTGGCCGGGGAGTTGCGGGGCGTGTACGCCGAGAAGACCTTCGGCGAGGTCCCGCGCGAGGGCCGCAGCCTGGTCAGGCTCCCGGCCGGGGAGCGCGCGGGGATCGTCTTCGTGTCCCTCGACCCGGCGGCCGCACCGGACCTGGACGACTGGCTCGGGGACCTGCAACCCCTGCTGGAGGGGCTGCGCCTCGCGGAGTGCCACCACTACTCGACCAGCGAGCTGACCAGCCCCAACTGGAAGGTCACCCTCGACGGGTATCTGGAGACGTACCACTTCGCCTCGCTGCACCCGAAGACGGTGTTCGAGACGAACCTGTCGAACATGATGGCCCACGACACCTGGGGCCCCCACCAGCGCATCGCACCGGCCCTGCGCCCCATCGCGCGGGCGGCCGAACTGCCGCCGGAGCAGCGCGATCCCGGGGACTGCGTCGGGCCCATCTACTGGCTCTTCCCGGGCCTCGCGATCGCCGGCGGCTGGCGCCAGAAGATCGCGGTCTCCCTGGTGCTGCCCCGTACGGCGACCGAGTCGGTGACGCAGCAGATCATCCTGCTGCGCGAACCGGCGGTCACCGACGAGGAGCGCCAGGCCGCCGACCGGTTCGGCGAGTGGTTCCACGAGGTGGTCCGCGACGAGGACTACGCGACCACCTACGGAGTACAGAAGGGCCTCGAGGCCCTGGCCGGGACCGACTTCGTCTTCGGACGCAACGAGCCCGGACTCCAGCACTTCCACCGCACCATTCACCAGCACCTGGACCAAGGCGCCTCAGCAGCCGCCAGAGCCACCAGGTGACCTACCAACCAGAATCGCGGGAGAACACCATGGTGGCTACGGGCAGCCTCGACGGACGTGTCGCGGTGATCACGGGCAGCACGCGCAGCATCGGCCGCGCCATCGCCGAGGCCTTCCTGGCCGACGGCGCCACGGTCGTGGTCAGCGGCCGCAGCGAGATCAAGGGCAAGCAGGCCCTGGAGGAGATGAACGCCGGGGACCGGGCCGTCTTCCACCCCTGCGACGCGGGCCGCCAGGAGGACATCGAGGCCCTCGCCGACTTCGCCGCCGAGCGCTTCGGCCGGCTCGACATCTGGGTCAACAACGCCGGCGGCAGCTCCGGCTTCGCCCCGATCCACCAGCTCAGCGACGAGGCGTGGCACGCCGCCCTCGACATGAACGTCAACAACTACTTCTACGGCACCCGCCGGGCGCTGCCGAAGATGCTGGACGGCGGCTGGGGCCGCATCATCAACATCTCGTCGGTGGAGGGCAAGCAGGCCAACAAGCCCGCGATCAGCCACTACATCACCAACAAGCACGCCATCCACGGACTGACCAAGGCGACCGCCTTCGAGTACGGCACCCAGGGCATCACCTGCAACGCCATCTGCCCCGGCGCCGTCGACACCGACCTCATGCGGGCCGCGGGTCCCGCCGCGGCGGAGGCCGAGGGCATCTCGTACGAGGAGTGGCTGGGCCGGTTCGCCGAGCACGCCGCCACCAAGAAGATCACCACCGTGGAGCAGATCGCGGCGGTCGCCTCGCTGCTGGCGAGCGAGGCCGGGGCGGGTATCACCGGCACGCTGATCAGCGTCGACGGCGGAACGGCACAGTGGTAGGCGGGGCAGGCGCGGGTACGGACAGCGGGAGATCTCGGTCATGAAGAGCTGGATCACGGACTGGCAGCGCAGTGAGCGGCTGCCGCACTACACCCGGGCCAACGCGGGCGAGACCCTGCCGGACCCCGCGAGCCCCCTGGGCTGGACCCTGGTCTGGGGACGGGGCCTGCAGGGCTGGCGCAACGGCTTCGTCGGGTTCGGCATCTACCGTGAGGAGGAAGTGGCCGGCCCCCGCCCGCCGTTCGTCGGCATGTTCGGCGGCCACTTCTATCTGAACCTCTCCCACATGCGGCTGTTCGGCATCCGCATGGGGCAGACCGCCGACCAGATCGACGCGGCCTTCGTCGGCCAGCGCTCCGACACCCCGGTGTACGTGGCGCACCCGGACGACCAGGACGAGGAGCTGACCGCCAAGGCGGGCGCGACACTCCAGCGGATGCTCGGCCAGGCCTCCTTCCCGGAGGCCGACGCCGACCGCGAGCGGCTGCGCGCCCTGCGCCGCTCGCGCCCGGACCTCACCCAGCTGTCCGACGCCGAACTGGTCGCGCACGCACGGTCGTTGCTGGACGAGGTGGAGACGACCTTCCAGCGGCACGTCGAGTCCTCGCTGCCCGCGTCGGTCGGACCGGCGATCCTGGGCCCGCTGTGCGCGGGCGTGGACCGGCCCGGCGCCATGCTCGACCTGATCGGCGGTCTGGGCGACGTCGACTCCGCGTCCCCGTCGACCGGGCTGTGGACGCTGTCCCGTCAGGTGGCGGCCTCGGCGGAGCTGACCGCGCTGTTCGACCGGGGCCCGGCCGCGGTGGAGCAGGCGCTCGACGCCGCGACCGGTGACGTGAAGGCCTTCCGGGACTCCTTCGAGGAGTTCCTCGCGGAGTCCGGCGACCGCGGCCCCAACGAGTGGGACATCCACGCGCTGTCCTGGGAGGCGGCCCCGGTCCAGGCCCTGGCCCTGGTCGACCGGATCCGGCACAGCCCCGACGAAGACTCCCCCGCCGCCCGCCGCGAGCGCCTCACCGAGGGGCGCGAGCGGACGGCACGGGAGGTCAGGGCCCTGCTGCCCGAGGAGACGCAGCCTCTGTTCGACGCCGGTATGCACGCCTCCCAGGTGTGGATCCCGGCCCGCGAGCGCACCAAGGCGAACTGCGTCACCGTCGTCAACGAGATCCGCATGGCGGTACGGGAACTCGGCCGGCGCGGCGTCGAGGCGGGCCTGTTCGCCCGCCCCGAGGACGTGATGATGCTGCTGGACACCGAGCTCGACGACTATGTCGCGGCCCCGGAGTCCTTCGGCCCGGTGATCGCGCGACGGCTCGAGGAGTACGCGGGCCTGTACGAACTGGAGCCGCCGTTCTTCGTCGCCGCCGACGCGCAGACCGAGATCGACGGCTGGCCGCGACGCGCCGAGGAGCGCACCCCGGCCGCCGTCGAGGGCGATGTGCTCAGCGGGGTCGGCGGCAGCCACGGCACCTACACCGGCACCGTGCGGGTGGTCACCGACCCGGCCTCCTGCGAGGCGCTGGAGCCGGGCGAGGTGCTGGTCGCGCCGATCACCGACGCGGCGTGGACACCGCTGTTCCTGGTCGCCGGGGCGGCCGTGGTGGACGTGGGCGCGCTCAACAGCCACGCCGTGGTGGTCTGCCGCGAACTGGGCATCCCGGCGGTCATCTCCGTCGAGGGCGGGACACGGCGGCTGCGGGACGGCATGGTGATCACGGTCGACGGTGAGCGGGGCACGGTCACCGTCGACAGTGTCCCGGTGGCGCTCGGCAGTTGAGTACGCCGCGGGCCCGTCGCTGACTCCCCATCAGCGGCGGGCCCGCGGTCATGACCGCGAAAGGAGCGTGTGACGCATGGCTGAGGCAATCATCGTCGCCGGCTGGATGGACTACGAGCCCGGCGACCGCGACACGATGCTGGGGCATCTCGTTGCACTGGGACACCGGACCCGCGAGGAGGAGCCGGGCTGTCTCGACTACGCCATGACGGCGGACCCGGATGACGAGCGGCGCATCCGGGTCTATGAGCGGTGGGTCTCGCAGCAGGCCCTGGACGAGCACTTCGAGGCCGCGCACATGAAGGAGTTCAGGGCGGCTTCGGCCGGGCTGACCCGGGTCGGCGTCTCGTTGGACGTCCACACGGTCGCGGAGTCCCGGCCCATGCGCTGAAACGGCGCCCCCTCCGATCGGGGGGCGCCATTGCGGTTCAAGTCGCCGCCGTTTCGGTGTCAGTCGCCCAGCCGCACCAGCATCTTGCCGACATTGCCGCCACCGAGCAGCGACAACAGCGCCCCCGCGGCGTTCTCCAGACCGTCCACGACCGTCTCACGGGCGGTGATCCGGCCCTCGGCGAGCCAGCCCGCGACCCGTTGCTCGAACTCCGGCCGCAGGTCGTCGTGGTCGCGGACGATGAAGCCGCACAGGGTCAGCCGCTTGAGGACGGCCTGGATCAGATGGTTGATGTCCACGGTCCGCCGGTCGCCGCCGAACTGCGACATCATGCCGCACAGCGCCACCCGGCCACCGGTGCGCAACGCGTGCAGCGCGGCGGCGAGTTGCTCACCGCCGACGTTGTCGAAGTAGACGTCGATGCCGTCGGGCGCGATCCGGGCCAGTGCCTCACGGACCGGCTCGGCGCGGTAGTCGGCGGCGGCGTCGTAGCCGAACTCCTTCACCAGCAGGGCGCACTTGTCGGGACCGCCGGCGGTCCCGACGACGCGGTCCGCGCCCAGCAGGCGCGCGAACTGTCCCGCGGCGGTGCCGACGGCCCCGGCCGCCGCCGACACGAACACGGTGTCGCCGGGACGCAGCGCCGCGATACGCGTCAGGCCCACGTAAGCGGTGAACCCGGTCTGGCCGAGCAGGCCCAGCCAGGTGGGCAGCGGGGCGAGCCGGGGGTCGATGCGGCCGGCACCGTCGGTGTCGGCCGCGTCCAGCACGGCCCGCTCCCGCCAGCCGAGTTGATGGCGTACGTACGTGCCCGGCGGCACCGAGGCGCAGCGGCTCTCCTCCACCACGCCGAGGGCGCGCCCGTCGAGGGGCGAGCCCGGGGTGAAGTTGTGCGTGTAGTGCTTCTCGGTGCTCTCCAGGCGCCCGCGCATGGACGGGTCGACGCTCATGTAGAGGTTCCTGACGAGCACTTGGCCCTCTCCCAGGGACGGCAGGGGGCGGTCCTCGACGGCGAAGTCCGCAGGGAGCGGTTCTCCGTCGGGGCGGCGCACCAGACAGACCGCCCGGGTGGTGCGGGGCGTCACGGGGTCACCGCTCCGGCTGCGGGGGCGTACGGCGCTGGGCGAGGCGGCCGACCCAGCCGGCCATCTGGAGGTCGGCGTGGCGCAGTTCGCCCGACTGCCAGCGGGCCTGGAAGTCGAAGAGCCCTTGCGTGCCGGTCGCGGGGTCGGTCACCTCCACCAGCCCGTCCTCGGTGAGCCGGTAGACATGCCCGGTCAGGGGGTGGATCACTTGCTTGGACATGGGGGCCTCACTCCTGCACTCGGCGGCGGACGCCGCGCTTGGTCACGGTCACCGGGCCCTGGACCCGGAGCCGGCAGGCGAGCCGGGTCAGGCCGTCCACCGGTCTGCGCAGGGACTCGATGCCCTCGCGTTCCAGCGGGCCCACGGGGGAACAGTTCTCGGCGCCCTCGTCGACCTGGACGAAGCAGGTACGGCAGGTGCCCTTGCCTCCGCACAGGGTGGGCCAGCGGTAGCCGAGGCGCTGGGCGGCGGTGAACAGGTCCTCGCCGTCGAGGACTTCGAGCTCGACGCCCAAGGGTCTGACCACCACCCGGTGGGTCACTTGTCCATCCACTGGTCGAGGGTCCGGTTGAAGTGGCGGATGCGGCTCTCCTGGTAGTTGGCCAGGGTGATCCCGGGCTTGCGCATCGCCTTCAGGCCCTGCTGGACGTAGGGGAGGTTCTCGCAGTCCTGGTCGAAGACGGGCCCCAGCACGCCCAGTTCGGGGATGTCGGCGAACAGCATGTCCTCGGGCACCCAGCGGATCTTCGCGGGGGGCGGCACCTCGCCGGGCTCCTTCGGGGACGACATGAAGATGATCTCGGCGGTGCACGAGTCCGGGTCGAGGCCGTTGGGCCGGAACCGGTAGATGATGTTGGACTTGGCGCCGCCCCAGGGGTTGAAGTTGGGGAACAGCAGGTAGTTGATGGCGTCCAGCAGCTCGGTGTCCGGGGTCTGCGAGAAGTCCTGCGCCGAGGTGGCCGCCAGCTGCGCGCGCATGCGCTCGGCGAGGACCTGGCGGGCGGTGCCGCCGGGCGGGATCGGCGGCAGTTCGTCGCCCTCCTGCATGACGAGGTCACGGCCCTGCGCGGCGGCGTAGAAGGCGCGGGAGTCGTAGAAGGTCTCCAGGACGTCCTCCTCCGTCACGGAGTCGGCCACGTGCGGGCTGGGAGCGCCCTGGATGTTGATCATCCGGTTCCAGTTCGGCTGGTCCGCCATGACGTCGTACTGCGAGTTGGCGTCGGCGAGCCACGGCAGCATCTGCGGGTGGGTGGCGATCACGTGGAAGGACTCGATGAACGCGTCCTGGGCGACCTTCCAGTTGCAGGGCAGCACCTTGGCGATGTGCAGCGACTTGTAGCGGTTCTCCAGCGGCCAGATGTAGTAGTCGTCGAAGGTGCCGCGGTAGCTGTCGAAGGATTCGGCGTACGGGTCCATGTTGATGAAGACGAAGCCGCGCCAGGTGGCCACCTGGGCTTCGGGAAGGGCGAACTTCTCGGGGGTGACGTGCGGGAAGTCCCAGGCGCAGGGCGGGGTCTGCATGGTGCCGTCGAGGTTCCAGGCGAAGCCGTGGAAGGAGCAGCGGAACTCGCTGACGTTGCCGCCGCCGGTGCGCAGTTTGCGTCCGCGGTGCAGGCAGACGTTGACGAAGGCGCGGATCTCCTGGGGGGCGGTGCGCACGACGATCAGGGAGTCGTCGCCGATCTCGTAGACCTCGTGGTCGCCGACCTCGGGGATCTCGCTCTCCAGGCAGGCGAACTGCCAGACGCGCCGCCAGACCTGCCGCATCTCGCGTTCGGCCCAGTCGCGGGACGTGAAGCGGGCGGTGTCGATGTCCTCGCTGCCGAGGTGGTCGTTGTGCTCGTACCGCAGGGCGGCGGGCACCGGGCGGCTGTCCTGGTCGAGGTAGTCCTGGACGCTGGGCCCCGGGCATCGGGCAGTGGCCGGCTCCGATGTTTCGTCCATCATCTCTCCTCCGGCAGAAACTTTAGAAGGAGTGTAGTTACGGTCGACGGCCATGAGCAACAGTCGAGCCGGTCGACGAGACCGCGTGCCGCACGTCTGCGGCCTCACTAGCTGGGAACCAGCAATTTTTTGCGGTGACCCTCTCCCCAAGGCTGTCGGAGCGTGTCACACTCCGACCCACTTGAGGCTGTAGTGCCTCAAAAGTTTCTCAACGGATTTCCCCTTCCGGGACGGTCTCTGCCCTCCCGGCCACGTCCCCGCCGCGCCTCTCGCTCCGGGGCGACACACCACGGGAGTGCTCAACGATGAGTTCCAGACCCCGTCGCGCGGTCCGCCGCGCTCTGACCGCGATCGTCCCCGTCACCGCCCTGCTCGCTCTCGCGGGCTGCGGAAGCGGGACGACACCGGCCGCCGACTCCGCCAAGGCGGCTCCGGACTCCCCCGGCCTGATCGCCGCCCGCAAGGCCGTGGCGAAGTACTCCGCGCACCCGGCCGAGATCCCGGTCACCCGGCCGGTGGGCAAGCCGATCCCCGCGGGCAAGACCATCGACTTCATCCTGTGCGGCGTGCAGTCCTGCCAGGACCTGGCCAACTTCTTCACCGCCGCCGCCAACCAGCTCGGCTGGCACGTCCGTACGATCTCCACCCAGGGCACACCGGAGTCCGTCCAGAGCGCCTACGAGCAGGCGCTGCGCGACAAGCCCGACGCCGTCGTCTCCTCCGGGTTCCCGCGCGCCGTGTACGCCAAGCAGCTCGCCCAGCTCAAGGCGGCGGGCATCCCCGTCCTCCAGTCGAACGCCGACGACGTCGTGGGCGACGGCATCTCCCTGCTCAAGAACGGGCCCCAGGACGTCGCCGTCCAGGGCGAGATGCTGGCCTCCTGGGTGGTGTCCGACAGCGACGCCCAGGCCGACACCGTCTACTTCGACCTGCCCGCCTACACCATCCTCAAGCCCGTCAAGGACACCTTCGCCGCCAAGTACAAGGAGTGGTGCGCGGGGTGCGGGCTGGACACCGTGGACGTGCCGATCACCGCGATCGGCAAGGACATGCCGGACCGGGTCGTGTCGTATCTGCGCTCCCACCCGAAGGTGGACCACGTCGTGTTCTCACTGGGTCTGCTCAACGTGGGCGTGCCGGCCGCGCTGAAGACCGCCGGCATCACCGGCAAGCACCTCGCCGTGAACGTCGGGGACGGACAGAACTACCAGTACATCCAGAGCGGGCTCAGCGACGCCGCGATGGCCCTGAACTCGCACGAGGCCTCCTGGCTGCAGGTCGACGCGCTGGCCCGCCACTTCACCGGCCAGTCCATGGACGTGGACCAGAAGGCGGTGCTGCCCAACATGCTCATCACCAAGGACAACCTGCCCAAGACCATCGGGGACTTCCCGATCGTCGAGGACTACCAGGCCCAGTTCAAGGCACTGTGGGGCGTGAGTTGAGCGGGCCGGTACTGCGGGTGGCCGCCCTGTCGAAGCGGTTCGGCGCCACCCGGGCCCTGACGGACGTCGACCTCGAGGTGGCGCCCGGCGAGATCCACGCACTGATCGGGCCCAACGGCTCCGGCAAGTCCACCCTGATCAAGATCCTCGCCGGGTACCACCACGCGGAGCCGGGTGCGGTGGCCGAACTCGACGGCGAGCCCTTCGACCTGAGCCAGGTGGCGGCCTCCCGCCACGACCGGCTGCGCTTCGTCCACCAGGAGCTGGGCCTGGTGGGCGAGTTGAGCGCGGTCGACAACCTGGCCCTCAGCCACGGCTTCGCCCGCACCGCCTTCGGCAACATCCGCTGGGCGGAGATGGAACGGCGCACGCACGCCCTGGTCGAACGCTTCGGCCTCGGCATCGACGTCCGCCGGCCGCTGTCGACGGCCACCCCCGTCCAGCGCACGGTGGTGGCCATCGCCGCCGCGTTGCAGGGCTGGGAGGGCCGCCGCGGCGTCCTGGTGCTCGACGAACCCACCGCCGTGCTGCCGCCGGGCGAGGTGGCCCGGCTCTTCGACATCGTGCGCGAGGTCCGCGACGCCGGTGCGGGCGTGCTGTACGTCTCGCACCGCATGGACGAGATCTTCGCGCTCGCCGACCGGGTCACCGTGATCCGCGGCGGACGCCGGATCGCCACCCGAGCGGTCGCCGATCTCACCCCGCGTTCGCTGGCGGAACTGATGGCGGGCGAGGAGATGGAGACCGACCACCGTCCGCCACCCCCCGCCGCTTCCGGTGGCCCCGTGCTGGAGGTGCGCGACCTGTCGGCCGGGCCGCTGCGCGGGGTCGGCTTCGACCTGGCCAGGGGCGAGCGCCTGGGCGTCACCGGTCTCGTCGGCTCCGGCCACGAGATCGTGCCGTACGCGGTGTGCGGCGCCCATACCGGGCGGGTGGGCGGCAGACTGCGCCTCCCGGAACGCTCCACCCGGTGGACCGAGGCGCGTGACGCCCGCGCCCTGGGCCTTCCCCTCGTCCCGGCGGACCGGGCGGGCGAAGGGGTGATCGGCGACTTCTCGGTCGGCGAGAACCTCACCCTGCCGCTCCTGGACCGGCTGCGCAGCCGCTCCGGCCGGCTGCGCCGCCGCCGTGAGGCCGCCCTGACGGAGGACTGGATCAGCCGGGTCGACGTCCGCACGGCCGGCCGTGGGGCCAGGATCACCACGCTCAGCGGCGGCAACCAGCAGAAGGTCGTCATGGCCCGCTGCCTCGCGCAGCGCCCGCCGGTGCTGACCCTGTGCGAGCCCACGGCGGGCGTGGACATCGCCACCCGCCTCCAGCTCTACGACCTGATCGAGCGGCAGGCCGACGAGGGCATGGGTGTCATCGTGTCCTCCTCCGACACCCAGGACCTCCTCGCGCTGTGCACCCGCGTCCTGGTGGTGCGGGACGGCCGGATCGCACGGGAGATCAGCGGGCGGGACATCACCGAGTCCGCGCTCGTGCACGCCATGGAAGGAACCGAGTGAGATGACGTCCGTCCCGACCCGGGTGAGCGCCACCCTGTCGTTCCGCAACATCGGCGCGGTGTACGTGTGGCTGGTGATCGTCGTCCTCTTCTCCGTGTGGGCGCCGGACACCTTCCCCACGGCCATCACGGTCAAGCAGGTGCTCAACGGCAACGCGGTGGCCGGCCTCGTGGCGCTCAGCGTCGTACCGCCGCTGGCCGCCCGCGTCTTCGACCTGTCGGTCGCCTACACCATGTCCCTGACCAGCGTGCTGACCGCCCACTTCCTGGTCGCGACGGGCCTCGGTCCCGTGGCCGCGATCGCCCTGGCGATGGGCGCGGCCCTCCTGGTCGGGGTGGTCAACGCCCTTGTGGTGGTGGTCCTGCGTGTCGACTCGTTCATCGCCACGCTCGCCACCGGGGCGCTCATACAGTCGCTGATCACCATGGTCACCAACGACAGCTCGATCACCGGGGTGCAGCTGCTCGCCAAGCCGTTCGCGAGCATCGCCCAACTGGACGCGGGCGGCATCACCCTGCCGGTGCTGTATCTGCTGCTCGCCGCCCTCGCCATCTGGTTCGTGCTGGAACACACCGCGACCGGACGCCGGTTGTACGCCACTGGGTTCAACACCGACGCGGCCCGCCTCCAGGGGGTGCGCACCGACCGGCTGCGCGTCGGGACCCTGGTCACGTCCGCGCTGCTGTCCGGTTTCGCCGGAGTGGTCTTCGCGTCCTCGGTGGGGTCCGGATCGCCGACCGCGGGCAGCCCGTATCTGCTGTCGGCCTACGCGGCGGCCTTCGTCGGGGCGACCCAGCTGCGCGCGGGCCGGTTCAACGCCTGGGGGACGGTGATCGCGGTGCTGCTGCTCGGCACCGGCATCACCGGCCTCGGGCTCGCCACCAGCGCCCAGTGGGCAGCGAGCCTGTTCACCGGCTCCGTCCTCATCGTGGCGCTGGTCCTCACGGGCGGCCGGATCGCCCTGCCCACCGTGCTGCGCCGCCGGGCCGGGAAGCTGCCCGGCCCCGAACAACCTCGAGGGAGTACCGATGATGAAAGCCGTGCAGTACCTGCGGGTGGGACACGCTCCTGAGCTCGTGGAGGTGCCGGTGCCCGAACCCGGCCCCGGCCAGGTCCTGTTGAAGGTCACGGCGGCGGGCCTGTGCCACTCCGACATCGCGGTGATGGGCTGGCCCGAGGAGGCGTTCCCCTACGCCCTGCCGATGACCCTCGGCCACGAGGGGGTGGGCACGGTGGCGGCGGTGGGCGCCGGCGTCACCGAGGTGACGGAGGGCGAGGCGGTGGCGGTGTACGGCCCGTGGGGCTGCGGACGCTGTCACCCGTGCGCCGAGGGCAGGGAGAACTGCTGTCCGCACGCGGCGGAGCTCGGCATCGTGCCACCCGGGCTCGGCCGGCCCGGCGCGCTGGCGGAGTACATGCTGGTGGACTCGCCGCGCCACCTGGTCCCGCTCAACGGCGTCGACCCGGTGCAGGGGGCGCCCCTCACCGACGCCGGGCTGACCCCGTACCACGCGATCCGCAGGTCGCTGCCGAAGCTGCTGCCCGGCAGCACGGCCGTGGTGATCGGCGTCGGCGGCCTGGGCCATCTCGCCGTGCAACTGCTGCGTGCGCTGACTCCCGCGCGGGTGGTCGCCCTCGACACGAGCGAGGACAAGCTCCAGCTGGCGGGCAAGGTCGGCGCCCACGAGACACTGCTCTCCGACGGCGAGGCGGCCGCACGGATCCGGCAGCTCACCGGGGGTACGGGGGCGGAGGTGGTCCTGGACTTCGTCGGCGCCGAGGCGACCCTGGCGGTCGCGGCCGCGTCGGTGGCCGTGGCGGGCGATGTCACCGTGGTCGGCCTCGGCGGGGGCACGCTGGCCGTCGGCTTCGGCGGCGGGCTGCCGTTCGAGGTGTCGGCCGCCTTCCCGTACTGGGGCAGCCGGACCGAGCTCATGGAGGTCCTCGACCTCGCGCGGCAGGGGCTCGTGTCCGCCCACGTCGAGACGTTCACGCTGGAGCAGGCCCCCGAGGCGTACGAGCGTCTGCACGCCGGGGACATCAACGGCCGCGCGGTGGTGCTGCCGCACGGCTGAGCCCCGGCAGAAAGAGGGCCGGCGCCTTCCCGGCGCCGGCCCTCTTCGGCGTGTCCGCCGTCGGCCCACGGTGTGTCCGCCGTCCGCCTACGGTGTGTCCGCCATCCGCCGCACGCACCGCCGCAGCACGGTCAGGAACTCCGGCGTCCGCCACGGCCCCACGTCCACGCGTCCGGTGTCGGCCACGCCGAGGTCCTGCATGTCGTAGCGGCCCCGGCAGTGGCCGAGGGTGAAGTAGCAGACCTCGCCGCGGCCGTGCGGCTTGAGGTAGAGCACCGGTCGGGGCGCGCTGTCGCGGGCGGCCGTGTCGCCCTCGGCGAAGCCGCGGCACGGTCCCGTGTACTCGGCGTGCAGCAACACCTCCAGTTCGCCGTGCAGTTCGCACACGTACAGCTCGTCGGTGACCGTGAACGGATCGATCCCGGCGACCAGCGGGTGCTCGGGCCGGGTCACCCGCACCTCGTACGGCTCGATGGGCGGGTGGGCCAGGAACTGGCTGCCGAGCACCTGGGCCAGGTCCCCGAGGAGCCGTGGGGTGGTGAACTCCCGCGGTCCGTCACCCGTCGACGGCTCGATCACGGCGTTGGTGCCGTGCAGGGCCAGCCAGCGTCCGCCCCGCTCGACGAACCGGGCCAGCGCGGCCCGCTGTGCCGGTCGGGGCCGGACGTCGCAGGTGTAGGTGACCAGCAGATCCGCCTTGTCCAGGGCGGGCAGGCAGTCGTAGTCCTGGTACACCGTGGTGCGCACGCGCGGCTGCTCGGCGAGCAGTTCCAGCAGCCTGAGGCGGGCGTGGTCGAAGTCGTGCCAGCGGCCGCCGCAGACCAGTACGGCGTCCAGGCGGCCGGCCGGGCCCGACACGGCTCAGTACTGGACGCGGGTCAGGAGCCCGCCGTCCACCACGAGGTTGACGCCGACGCAGAAGGAGCCGGTCCGCCCGAGCAGGAACGCGACCGCCGCGGCCACGTCCTCGGCGGTGCCGTAGCGGCCGATGGGCAGCCTGGCGAGGACCTCCTCGTAGACCTCCGGGCGGCTGGTGCGGATGGTCTCCCAGGCGCCGCCGGGGAAGTCGATCGGGCCGGGCGAGACGGTGTTGACGCGGATGCCCTTGGGTGCGAGGGAGTGGGCGAGGGCGGAGGCGTGCTGGACGACGGCCGCCTTGAGCGCGGAGTACGAGTTCGCTCCGGCCGGGCGCGCGGTGTCGGAGGCGTTGGTGGTGCCGATGGCGACGACGGCGGCCCGGTCGGAGGCCTCCAGGTGCGGAAGGGCCGCCTCGACGAGGCCCGCGAAGGGGATCAGGTCGCCGCGCAGGCTGGCCTCCCAGGACTCCGGGCCCTTCACGTTGCCCGCCGACACGTTGGACACCAGCAGGTCGAGGCCGCCGAGTTCACCGGCCGCGCGCTCCACGAAGCCCGCGAGGGCGGCCGGGTCGGTGACGTCGACCGGTTCCGCGAACACGGTGGCGCCTTCGGCCCGCAGTTCGGCGGCCGCCTTGGCCAGCCCCTCCTCGCCCCGGGCGCACAGGGCCAGCGCGCAGCCCTCGGCGGCCAGAGTCTCGGCGATCGCCCGGCCGATGCCCCGGCTCGCTCCGGTCACCAGTGCCTTCGCGCCTGTCAGTCCCAGATCCATCGTCGTCACTCCTTTGTGAGAAGGCCTGTTGGAGGTCTCTTAGTTGCCGGGAAGCCGTGAGAACGGCGCCCGGTCCGTCCGCGGCTCCGGCGGCAGTTTCAGCACGCGTTCGCCGATCAGGTTGCGCTGGATCTGGTCGGTGCCTCCGGCGAGGCGGTAGCCGGGGGCACCGAGCAGGTGCTGGGTCCAGGCGAAGGTGCCCGGTTCGCCGGTGTCGGCGCTGATCCGCGCGCCCATGAGCTCGGCGGCGACCTGGCCGGTGCGGGTGAGCAGTTCGGACGCCATGAGCTTGGTCAAGGAGGCCTCGGGGCCCGGCCGGCCGCCGGCGGCGCTCGTGCGGGCGACCCGGTCTACGGTGGCGGCGCGCAGGGCGGTCCGCACGTACAGGTCGGCGAGGAGCTGGCGGGCCAGGGGGTCGGTGGTGCGGCCGAGGGAGCGGGCGAGCGCGAGGACGTCCGGGAAGGTGCCGCCCTTGCGGCGGTTGCCGCTGCCGGAGGCGGTCCGCTCGAAGGCGAGCGTGGTGGTGGCGACCTCCCAGCCCTGGCCCGGCCGCCCGATCCGCAGGGCGTCCGGGACGCGTACGCCGCTGAGGAAGACCTCGTTGAAGGAGGCGCCGCCGCTCATCTGCCGGATGGGGCGCACCTCCACTCCGGGGGCGTCCATCGGGACGAGGAAGGCGGAGATGCCGGCCTGTTTGACGACGTCCGGGTCGGTGCGGGCGAGCAGCAGGCCCCAGTCGGCGAACTGGGCGCCCGAGGTCCACACCTTCTGGCCGTCGATCACCCACGCGTCGCCGTCCTGACGGGCGCGGGTGCGCAGGGCGGCGAGGTCGGATCCGGCGCCGGGTTCGCTGAAGAGCTGACAGGCCAGCAGGTCGGTGCGCAGGAACGCGCGGGCGTACTCCTGACGCTGCTCGTCCGTCCCGAACAGGGAGACGGCCATCGCGACCAGGCGCACGGTGACGCTGATCAGCTCGGTGGACGGCGGCACCTCGAACGCGGACTCCTCCTGGGCGAAGACCGCCACGTGCGCGGCGGTCAGGCCCGCGCCGCCCTTGTCCGCGGGGAGCGTCAGCGCCTGGTAGCCGGCGTCGAAGCGGGCCCGCTGGTAGGCGCGGCAGCGCTCCAGCAGCAGGAGTTCCTCGTCGTGCGGAAGGTTGTGGAACACGGCGAGGTCGGCCTCTGCCGCGGACTCCTGGGACCGCGCCGGTTCCAGCACGGTGGCCAGCCACTGCCGGACCTGCCGGCGCCATGTGTCCGGATCGGGCTGGGACATGGCTCCTCCTCGACTACTTACCAGACGACGGATTGAGTAACGGCGAGCGGCGCGCTTGCCACGATGACACCTGAAGCATGCGGCAATGGCTTCATCCGGAATCAGAGTGTTCCGTACTTTCTTGATAAACGCTACAGTCTCAGCATCCCTCTCTCCCGTCGGCATCGGGAGAGGACCGAGGAGCCGCCGGAGGAGCCATGTCGCTGCTGCCACTCGACCGTCGCGCCCAGGACACACCCGACGAACCCGCCCTGGCGGACGACCTGGGCGTGCTCACCTGGTCCGGCCTCGCCGACCAGGTGGCGCGGGCGGCGGTCCGGCTGCTGGAGTTCGCGCCCGGACCGGACGACCGGATCGCCGTCCTCGGCGACAACGCGATCCCCACGCTGGTGGCCCACCTGGCGGGTCTGCGCGCCGGAGTGGGGACCGTGGCCACCTCCCGGAACCTCACCTCGGGAGAACTGGTCGACCAGATCATCGACGCGGGCGTGACCGGGATCGTCGCCGGACCGGTCGGCGCGGGTGCCGCCCTCGACGCGGCCCGGGAGCTGGGGCTGCCGATCGTGACGCACGGAACCCCGGCGGCCGGGCACGCCTTCGACTGGGACCTCTGGCTGGCCGCCGCGCCCGCCGATCGCACCCTGCCGACGGGCCGGCCCGCCCGGCCCCCGCTCGTCTACACCTCGGGGACCACCGGACGGGCCCGCGGCACCGAGGTGCGCTGGGTCGGCGGACCGGTCGCCGACAGTGCCGCCTACCTCGCCGCGATGTCCGCCCGGCCAGGCTTCCCGCCGGGCCCCCACCTGGTGTGCGGTCCCCTCCAGCACAACGCGCCGCTGACCTCGCTGCGGCACCTGGCGGCCGGTGAACCGGTGGTCGTGCTCGGCCGGTACGACCCGGAGACGTTCCTCAGCCGGGTGGAAAGGTGGCGCGTCTCCTCGACGGTGATGGTCCCGACCCACTTCCAGCGGCTGCTCGCCCTGCCGGACGACATCCGCTCCCGCTACGACGTCTCCAGCCTGCGGCAGGTCTCCCACACCGGCTCCGCGTGCCCACCGGACGTCAAGCGCGCCATGATCGACTGGTTCGGTCCGGTGCTGACCGAGTCGTACGGCGCCAGCGAGGCGGGGACGGTGGCCCGGATCAGCAGTGCCGAGTGGCTGGCGCACCCGGGCTCGGTCGGCCGCGTCCGGCCCCCCTTCGAGGTACTGGTCACCGACGACGACGGCCGGCAACTGCCGTCCGGCGAGCGCGGGTTGCTGGCCTTCCGCGCTCCGGACGACCAGGGCGTGCGCTATCACGCGGACCCGGACAAGACCAAGGCCGCCTACCTCTCCCCCGGCGTCTTCACCCTGGGCGACATCGGCTACGTCGACGCCGACGGCTACATCTTCATCACCGACCGGGCCGCGGACGTCGTGGTCTCCGGCGGGGTGAACCTGTACCCGGCCGAGAGCGAGGCGGTCCTGCGGCAGCACCCGGCGGTCGTCGAACTCGCGGTGATCGGCGTACCCGACCCCGACTTCGGCGAGGCGCTGCGGGCGCTGGTCGTGGTGGCGGGCGACGAGCCGCCGGCCGAGGAACTGGACCGGTTCTGCCGCGAGCGCCTCGCCGCGTACAAGTGCCCGAAGTCGTACGAGATCGTTCCCGAGCTGCTGCGCAACGCCATGGGCAAGCTCGACAAGCGCGCGATGCGCCGCCCCTACTGGAGCTCGGAACGGACCATCGCCGGCTGAGCCGCTCCCGCTCCCCCGAGAACGCAAGGATCACCCATGACCGAACTCCTCCTCGTCCGGCACGGCCTCCCCGTCGCGGGCGTGTTCGACCCGGGGCTGTCGCCCGAGGGCACCGCCCAGGCCGAACGCCTCGCCGCGTGGCTCGGCCACGAGGACCTCGACGCCCTGTACGTGAGCCCGTTCCGGCGGGCCCGCGAGACGGTGGCACCGCTGGAACGGCTCACCGGCATGACCGCGACGGTCCTCGACGACCTGCGCGAATGGGACACCGACGTGTCCCAGCCGTACACCCCGCCCGAGCAGATCGGCACGGGCGACCCCCGGTCGGCGGCGCTCGCCGAGGGGCGCTTCGAGGACTTCGTGCCCGACCTCGACTGGGACGCCTTCCGCGAGCGGGCCGTGCGCGCCATGGACACCATCCTGGACGCCCACCCCGGCGGGCGGGTCGCGGCCGTGTGCCACGGCGGCATCACCAACACCTACCTGGCGACGGTGCTCGGCCTGCCGACGATGTTCTGGTTCCACCCCGGCTACACCTCGGTCAGCAGGGTGCGGCGCATGCCCGGCGGACGGATCGTCCTGCACTCGGTGAACGAGACCGCCCACATGATCGCCGACCGCGCCACCGACCCGGTCGCCTGAATCCGCTGCCCACGGGCGTCGCCACGGTCGGCTGTACCCACTGCCCACGCGCCGTCGCCACGGTCGCCCGAATCCTTTGCCCACCCGCCGTCGCCCCGGTCGCCTGATCCCGCTCCCACCCCCAGGAGGTCCCCGGCCATGCCCGGATCCGTCATCGTCGCCGGCGCCAGGACGCCCATCGGCAAGCTGATGGGCGCCCTGAGCACCCTGTCCGCAGTCGATCTCGGCGCCCACGCCATCCACGCGGCACTGGCCGCCGCCCACGTGGACCCGCAGGCCGTGCAGGCCGTCGTCATGGGCCATGTGGTGCAGGCCGGGGCGGGCCCCAACTCGGCCCGGCAGGCCGCGGTCCGCGCCGGGATCCCCTTCTCGGTGCCGGCGAGCACCGTCAACAAGCTCTGCCTGTCCGGGTTGCACGCCATCGCCCTGGCCGACCTCATGATCGCCTCCGGCCGTCACGAGGTGGTCGTCGCGGGCGGCATGGAGTCCATGTCCGGCGCCCCGCACCTGCTGCTCGGATCACGCACCGGCTGGAAGTACGGCCCGTCCGCGGTGGCGGACGCCCTGGACCGCGACGCCCTCGTCTGCGCCTTCGACGCCGTCTCCATGGGCGCGGCCACCGAGCGGTACCAGCAGCCGTTCGCCCTGACCCGGCAGGAACAGGACGAGTACAGCGCGCTCTCCCACCAACGGGCCGCCCACGCCCGGGAGTCGGGCGCGTTGTCCGAGGAGATCGCGCCCGTCACGGTGGCCGGACGCCGGGGCGAGACGGTGGTGGACGCCGACGAGGGCGTACGACCGGACAGCACCGCCGAGAGCCTCGGCCGTCTGCGGCCGGCCTTCTCCGGCACGGGCACCGTCACCGCCGGCAACTCCTCCCAGCTCTCCGACGGAGCGGCGGCCGTCGTCGTGATGAGCGCCGAGCGCGCCCGCCGGGAGGGCCTGACACCGCTCGCCGAGATCGGCGCCTACGGCACGGTCGCGGGCCCCGACCCCTCCCTGCTCGTCCAGCCGGCGGGCGCGGTCCGTGACGCCCTCGACCGGGACGGCCGGCTCAAGGCCGCAGACCTGGACCTGTTCGAGATCAACGAGGCGTTCGCCGGGGTCGCCCTCGCCTCCGTACGCGAACTGGACGTCCCGCTGGACAAGGTGAACGTCAACGGCGGCGCGATCGCCCTCGGCCACCCGGTCGGCATGACCGGGGCCCGCCTGGTACTGACCCTCGCCCAGGAGCTGCGGCGGCGCGGCGGCGGCAGCGGAGCGGCGGCCCTGTGCGGAGGCGGCGGCCAGGGCGACGCGCTGCTGCTGCACGTACCGGCACAGACCTGAGACCCGGAGCGCACTCACCATGAACGACCGACTCACCCTGACGGTGGCCTCCCGCACCCCCGTGTCCGACGGCGTGGTCAGCCTCACCCTGCGGCGTCCCGACGGCGGTCCGCTCCCCTCCTGGACGCCGGGCGCCCACATCGACGTACTCCTGGACACTGACGCGGGCGACCTGGTGCGTCAGTACTCCCTGTGCGGAGACCCGGCCGACCGCGGGGCCTGGCAGATCGCGGTACTGCGCGAGCCACAGGGCCGCGGCGGGTCCGCGTACGTCCACGACCGGCTGCTCGAAGGGGCCGGGGTGCGGGTCCGCGGCCCGCGCAACAACTTCCCCCTGCGGCCCGCCGCCCGCCATCTGTTCATCGCCGGCGGCGTCGGGATCACGCCCATCCTTCCCATGGTCGAGGCGGCCGAGGCCGCGGGCGCCGACTGGAGCCTGCTCTACGGCGGCCGCACCCGGACCTCCATGGCCTTCCTGGACCGCCTCGCCCCGCACGGGGACCGCGTCCTCGTCCGCCCCCAGGACGAGTACGGCCTGCTGGACCTCGCCGGCCACCTCGGGGTGCCCAAGGAGGGCACCCTGGTGCACGCCTGCGGTCCCGAGCCCCTGCTGCGGGCGGTGCAGGAACACTGCGCGGGCTGGCCGCCCGGCACGCTGGGCGTCGAACGCTTCGCCCCGGTGCAGGCCGCCGAGACCGGTGCGGCCAGGGCCTTCGAGCTGGAACTCGCACGGTCCGGGCTCACCCTCACCGTGCCGCCGGACCGTTCGGTGCTCGAAACCCTGGAGGAGGCCGGCGTCGACGTCGACTTCTCCTGCCGGGAAGGCACGTGCGGCACCTGCGAGACCGACGTGCTGGAGGGCACACCCGACCATCGCGACTCGCTGCTGACCGAGGACGAACGGGCCGCCGGCGACACCATGTTCATCTGCGTCTCCCGCTCCCGCGGGCCGCGTCTCGTCCTCGATCTCTGACACCGCTCACCTCCCGCTCACCCTCACCCTCACCCTCACCCTCACCGGAAAGGACGGCCCCCTGATGGATCCCGTCACCCGTCTCGGCGTCGTCGGCTGCGGCCTCATGGGCTCCGGCATCGCCGAAGTCGCCGCCCGCCACGGCATCGACGTACGCGTCGCCGAATCCACGCCGGACGCGGCCGATGCGGGCCGCCGCCGCGTCACCGCCTCCCTGGACCGGGGCGTACGGCACGGCAAGCTCAGTGCGGAGCAGCGCGATCAGGCCCTCGCCCGGCTGTCGTTCACCGTGGACCTGGGCGACATGGCCGACCGGCAGTTCGTCGTCGAGGCCGTCGCCGAGAACCGTGACGTCAAGACCGAGGTCCTGCGCGTCCTGGACAAGGCGGTCGAGGACCCGGCGGCGGTCCTGGCCACCAACACCTCCTCGATTCCCGTCGTCGATCTCGCCGTCGCCACCGAGCGGCCCGAGCGGGTCGTCGGCCTGCACTTCTTCAACCCCGTCCCCGTTCAGCGGCTGGTCGAGGTGATTCCCGCCCTCGTCACAGGCGCCGACACGCTGCGGCGGGCCCGTGACTTCGCCGGGCAGCTGGGCAAGGAGGCCGTCCAGGCGCCCGACCGCTCCGGCTTCGTCGTCAACGCCCTCCTCGTGCCCTACCTGTTGAGCGCGGTGCGGATGGTGGAGTCGGGCGCCGCCCGGCCGGACGACATCGACCGCGGGATGGAGCTCGGGTGCGCGCATCCCATGGGACCGCTGCGGCTGCTCGACCTCATCGGCCTCGACACCGCGCAGGCCGTGGCCGAGTCGATGTACGAGGAGTACAAGGAGCCTTTGTACGCCCCACCGGCCCTGCTGCGCCGCATGGTCGCCGCGGGTCACCTCGGCCGGAAGAGCGGACGGGGGTTCCACACGTACGAGAGCTGAGCCGCCCCCGGCCGGTTCCTGTGCGGCTAGCCGGCGGACACTTCGGCCACTCGGGAGCCTTCGCGGCGGATCCGCTCAACACCCCAGGCACCGAGCGGCTCAAGGGCGCGATTCAGTGTGTGCCCGTGCTCCGTGAGGGAGTACTCCACGCGCGGTGGCACCTCGGCGTACACCACCCGGTGGACGAGGCCGTCCTCCTCCATCTCCCGAAGGTGCTGCGTCAGCATCTTCTCGCTCACTCCCGGTAAGCCGCGCCGGAGTTCGGCGAAGCGACGTATCCCATGGGCTTCGAGTTCCCAGAGGATCAGTCCCTTCCACTTCCCGCTCACCACGTCGAGCGCGGCGTCGATGCCGCAGATGTAGGGCCCGCATCGGGGTGCCTTGGCCATCGCTGATCCCCTTACTAAAAGGTAAGTACCGCAGTAAATAGTGGGTACTTCCGACCCTAGCGGCGCTCTCCGAGCATGGAGGGGTGATCGAACAACCGAACTCCACCAGCAGGCGGAACAGCGCCGTCACCGTGCTCGGGCTGGGTCCGATGGGCCAGGCCATGACCCGCACCCTTCTCACCGCCGGGCACCCCGTCACCGTCTGGAACCGGACCGCCGGCCGGGCCGACGGCGTCGTCACCGCCGGGGCGACCCTCGCCACCACACCCGGCGAGGCGGTCGAGGCGAGTGACCTCGTGATCCTCAGCCTCACCGACTACCAGGCGATGTACGACATCCTCGGCGACGCCACCGCATCGCTCGCCGGCCGCACCCTGGTCAACCTGAGCTCCGACACGCCCGATCGCACCCGTGAGGCGGCAACCTGGGCGGCGGCCCACGGCGCGGGTTTCCTCACCGGAGGTGTCATGGTTCCGGCGCCGATGGTGGGGACCGAGGCGGCCCACGTCTACTACAGCGGCCGTGAGCAGGTGATGGAGACCCACCGGGCCGTGTTGGCCGCGCTCGGGACACCGAGGTATCTGGGCGCCGACCCCGGCCTCGCCCAGCTGATGTACCAGGCCCAACTCGCCGTGTTCCTCACCGGCTTGTCCGCACTGATGCACGCGACCGCGATGTTGGGCACGGCAGGGCTCAAGGCGTCGGAAGCGCTGCCGGAGCTGCTCTCCTTCACCGACTCGATCGGCGGCATCCTCAGGGCCGGTGAGAGGAAACCCGGTGTCGCGCTCGACGCGGGAGAGCACCCCGGCGACCTCAGCACCGTCACCATGATGGGTGCGACCGCCGACCACATCGTCGAGACCAGCGCGTCACTCGGCCTCGACCTCGCACTCCCCCGGGCCGTGCAGGCCCACTACCGACAGGCGATCGGGAGCGGCCACGGCAGCGACAACTGGACCCGCATCATCGACAGCATCCGACAGCGGTCCTGACCGGCTGCGCACGCGGTCGGAGGGCCCGGTGCAGGTGACCTGGGGCCCGTGGACAGGACCTGAGCGCCGTGCGCCTTCCCCGGCCACGGCGTCGGCCGTCAGCCGTCACGCTCGGTCCCGACCAGGACGAAGGCCACCGTCACCGGCCGGCCGCTGAGGTTGCGCCAGGCGTGCCGGGTGCCGTTCTGGATCACGATGTCCCCCGCGGAGAGCGGAGTGCGGGCGCCGTCGTCGAGTTCGAGGGTGATCTCGCCCTGGATCACGATGCCGTAGTCCACGGTCGGCGTCGTGTGCATGCCGTCGGGTTCGATGAGTTCGGCGATGCCGGGTGAGTCGGCCCGCTGTTCCCGGTCGAAGGCGACCGGGTCGAAGGCCGGGTCGGCGAACGCGGACTCCGGTGGGAAGGTCAGGACGATGAAGCGGGTGCCGCCGGGCGCCGGAAGCAGGCTGGTGACCTTCGGTGTGGGGTCCTCGCCCGCCCGGCTGACCGGTTGGCCCGGGTCGGTGGCCCACGGCAGCCGGGAGACCCAGCCCGGCAGGCTGGTGAACTCCCGGCTGCGCGGCACGGGCCCGTCGCTGACGACGACCGACCTGCCGTTCTCGTCATGGCCGGTGACGACTCTGCGCATGGTCTCTCCTCGTTGGGTCGGCCGGATCCGCCGGACGGTCGGTCACGCGGGGTGGCGGGTGCCGGCCGCCGGACGGTCGGTCACGCTTGGTGGCCGGTGCCGGCCGCGGTTTGGGTCTCCAGGGCGGTCGCCCAGGCGTCCAGCACACCGGTCACCGTGGACGCGGGGGCCCGCAGCAGGGCGGTGGCCACTGTGCGGACGAACAGGCGGTCGCGGTCGTCGGTGAGGTACTCCACCGGGGACTTACCGTCCACCCGGGCGAGCAGCAGTGCGGGCAGCAGCGAGGCGGCCCGCGCCTCCAGGATCGACCGGGGTTCCCAGTCGACGTGCCGGACGTACCGCTCGGCCAGCGCCTGGGCGGACCGCAGGAGTTCGGCGCGGCGACCGGGCACGACGAGGCTCTTGAGGAGCAGGTGGTTGACGCAGAACGCCAGGTCGAAGGCCGGGTCGCCGTACCAGGCGCACTCGGCGTCCAGCAGCACCGGTCCCGTGGGGCCCACGAGGATGTTCTTGGGGCTGACGTCGCCGTGCACCAGGGCCAGGCGGGTGCCGGCCGTGCGGTCGGCCAGGCTCCGGAGGATGTCGGCCAGGCCGGGGTGCGCCGCCGCGGTGGCCAGCAGGTACGGCTCGATGCGCAGGGCGTGGAAGTTGTCGTCCGTGGCGAACTGTGCGGCGAGGGCCGGGTCCCCGGCGCTCGCCGCGTGCAGGGCGCCGAGCATCTCCCCGAGAGCGGCCGCGGTCGTCACCTCCACCTCACCGGCCAGGAGTTGGGACTTCCACATGGGGTAGCGCTCGGCGGGCAGGTACGCCATCGCGAAGAGGCCGGCTTCGGGGTCGTGGGCCAGCAGTTCGGGCACGCTGTCCGGCCGGTGCCGGGACGCGAACCGCATCCACGCCCATTCGTAGGCGTTGCGCGAGACCGGTGCCTCCCAGTCGGCGGCGACCCGCAGCCGGGCCAGGGCCCGTTTGACGCACAGCGACCGGCCGGGCAGGTCCACCCGCCACAGGTCGGAGGAGACCCCGCCCGCCAGCGGTGTCCAGTGCGCGGCTTCGCCGGGAGCGGCGAGCCCGTGGGCGGTCAGGAAGCGCGACAGCGCGGGGTCCGGGCTCTGCGGCACGGGGGCGGCGCTCATCGCCGGTCGGCCGATCCGGCGGGCCGGAGGCCGGGGTCGTTGCAGGGATGTGCCGGTGCCTCGCCGGCGAGGATCCGGACGACCTCCTCCGCGGCGCGGCGGCGCAGTTCCGTGACCGAGGCGTCGGAGGAGAAGGCGACGTGAGGGGTGAGCAGCGCGCCGGGCTGGTCCAGCAGAGCGGCGGGGACGTGCGGCTCGCTCTCCAGGACGTCGAAGGCCGCTCCGGCGAGGTGACCGCCGTCCAGCGCCTTGATGACGGCGTCGGTGTCCACCAGTCCGCCACGGCTGACGTTGACCAGCAGCCCGCCCGGCTTCATCAGCGCGAGCCGGTCGGCGCCGATGAGGTGGTGTGTGCCGGGCGTCAGCGGTACGTGCAGGATCACCACGTCGCTTCGGCGCAGCAGCTCCTCCAGGCCCACCGACTCGACTCCGGGCGCCTCCTTCGGCGGGTGCGGGTCATGGGCCAGGATCCGGCAGCCGAACGCGCCGAGCTTGCGGGCGGTCGCGCGTCCGATCCGGCCGAAGCCGACGACACCGCAGGTCAGCGCGGACAGCCGGCGCAACCGGGCACCGGCGGGGTCCCAGCGACCCGTGCGGACCTCCCGGTCGAACACGGCCAGGCCCCGCGTCCAGGCGAGGACCATGCCGACCGCGTGGTCGGAGACCTCCTCGACGCAGTAGTCCGGCACGTTGGTGACCCATACGCCCCGCTCGGTGGCGGTGTCCACGGCGATGTTGTCGAGGCCGACGCCCAGTCTGGCCACGATCCGCAGGTCCGGCGAGGCGCCGACGGCGGTGGCGGAGACGGGGGCCCAGCAGGTGAGGATGCCGGCGGGCCGGTGCTCGGCCACCAGTGCCTCGACGGTCGCGGCGGAGGAGGGTTCCGCGGGGCCGGACACCAGCGTGTGGCCCGCGCTCTCGATGACGGACCGCTCGACGGAGTCGTCGGGCCAGGCGTAGTCGGTGAGCAGCACGGTCGCTGGGCGGCTCGGTGGTGTCATGGCAGATCGTCCTCGCAGAATCGTACGGCCGCCGCGGACGGCCGGGCTGGGCGCCCGGTCGCGTCCGGTCAGCGGGTCTGAGCATCACCGGGACGGCGGCCGTCGGCTTGTCCGATGGCCCACGGCCGCCGTGGATGAGGGTGAGGTGGGTCGCTGGGCTCGGTCGGGAAATCGCCGGCGCTCTCCGACTCGTGGTCGGAGGGTGCCACCGCTGGGCCCCTGGAACTGGGTCGCAAGACGCCGGGGCACGTCGAATTCACTGTGTCACAGCCACGCGATGCTAACGATAGCACTGTGGGTCTGCACATCGTCAAGAACGCCTCTCCGGGCGGCCGACCTGCGCCCCGCCCCGAAGGAGGCGCACCCGCTCAGCACGGGAAAGCGCCGGCATCCCGGGAAATTCGCGCGCACATCTTGACGCGCCGGGCACTTCCCTTCATGGTTTCTGCCAACCCCGACCGTGCGGCCGACAAGTGTTCGCACAAGGTCCGGTTGTCGAAGACGCCATAGCCACGGACGTCCCCGACGGGCGCTACAAGGCTGAATTCGCACGCGGTGTCCGACCGCGCGGCGGCCGCTCGCCCGTATTCCTTCACCCGGCGCCGATATCGCCGTCGCCGACTCGAGTCCGTGTTCACCTCATCGCTTCCCGTCATCGCCGTACGCCTTCGTGCGGCGACGGATCCGCCGCGGCCTGCCGCGCCCTCTTCCTCATCAGGAGCCGCAATGACTCACGCAGCGCAAGTCGACACCAGTGCAGTCCCCGTGAAAGCCACCCGGGAAAGCGGCCGTCCGGCCGTCTCCCGGGCCATGATCGGTGTGGGCTTCCTGCTGGTGGTTCTCTCGTACATGGTCAACGCGATGGACCGCCAGGTCTTTCCGCCGCTGCTCCCCGACATCCGTACCGAGTACGGGTTCTCCCTGGAGCAGGGCGGGCTGCTGGCGACGAACTTCACGCTCGGCATGGCCCTGGCCGGCCTGCCCGCGGGCTATCTGCTGGACCGGTTCCGGCGCAAGACCGTGCTGCTGGTCAGCATCGTGATCTACTCCGTCGGCACCATGGCCACCCCGCTGGCCACCGGCTTCGCCGACATGACCCTGTACCGGGTGGTCTCGGGCTTCGGCGAGGGCATGCAGTCCGCCGCGATCTTCGCCGCGATGGGCGCCTTCTTCGTGCAGCGGCGTGGTCTCGCGTTCGGCGCGATCGGTGTGGGCTACTCCGTGGGCGTGTTCATCGCCCCGCTCATCGGCGTCGAGCTCGCGAGCACCCACGGCACCTGGCACTCGCCCTTCTACCTGTTCGGCACGGCCGGGCTGCTGATCGCCGCCGCATCGCTGTTCCTGCTGAAGGCCGGTCTGACCGAGCACTCCGCGGAGAAGGCGGCCTCGACCGCGACCTACGACCACATGCCGGCCTCCGCCTACAACCGCAACACGGTGGCGCTGGCCGTCCACTCGGTCGTCAGCGGCGTGGCCATCTACGGGTTCCTCGGCCTCTACCCGACGTACCTCATCACGTCGCTGCACTACTCCGCCGGACAGGCCGCCCTGGCCATGAGTTTCCTCGGCTTCGGCGGGATGACAGCCCTTTTCGGCGGCTGGCTCGGCGACCGCGTGAACCAGCGCAATCTGCTGATCCTGAGCCTGCTGGCCGTCTCCGCGATCAGCGTGTGCATCTACGACACGCAGGCGGGCGTCGGCGTGCAGTGCGTGTTCGCCTTCCTGATGGGCGCCTTCGGCCTGGGCTTCATCTATCCCAACAGCAACAGCGTGATGCAGCGGGCCGTCCGTCCGTCGCAGATCGGCCGCGCCTCCGGTCTGTTCGTCACCAGCTACTACGGTCCGGCGGCCTTCTCGGGCCTGCTGTTCGCCGCCCTGGTGGACGCCTTCGGCTGGGACCGGGCCGGACTCCTGCAGGTGACGCTCCTGCCGCTGGCCGGCGTCGTCGCCCTGGTCTTCGTCCGTCCGGGGCAGTTCAACAACGCGGTCCGCTGACACGCTGAAGGGGCTGCCCACCAAGACTGGTGGGCAGCCCCTCTGCCACGCTCCGACTGCCGGCTCCCGCGCTCAACGCCCCTCGGCCACAACCGGGTTGCGCAGGACGCCGATGCCCTCGACCTCGACCTCGACCTCGTCGCCCGGGCGGATCGGCCCGACCCCGGCGGGTGTACCGGTCATGATCACGTCCCCGGGCAGCAGCGTCAGGTAACGGCTGAGATAGCTGACGAGGTCGGGCACGGGGAGCATCAGGTCGGCGGTGCTCGCCGACTGCGTGACACGGCCGTTCACGCGCGTGGTCAACGAGAGGGCGGACGGGTCGAGTTCGGTGGCGATGACCGGTCCGAGGGGAGCGAAGGTGTCCTGCCCCTTCCCGATGAGCAGTGTTCCGTATCTGCTTTCCTTGCGCTGGACGATGCGGTCACTGACGTCGTTGCCGCACGTATAGCCGAGGATGTACTCATGGGCTTCGGCCGGTTTCACATGGCGGGCCTTTTTTCCGATGACGACGACCAACTCACCCTCGAAATGGATGAGTTCGCCATCGGCCGGATAAACAATGGCGTCACCCGGCCCCACGACCGCCGTGCTCGGCTTCATGAAGCACACGGGAACGTCGGGGACATCACGGTCGGTCTCGTCGACATGTGAGGCGTAGTTGTAGGCGAACCCGAAGATCCGGGGACTCTCGACCGGCGACAGAAGGACGACGTCACCCATTTCGTCGAGAACTCCCGAAGGGGTCAGTCCCGTGAAGGGATCGCCCTCGAATCGGGCGATGGTGACGTCATCGGATTCGAGTTCTCCGTAGTGACACGCGCCGCCGACGGCATACCTGACGATCCGCACGGACACCTCCGTACTTGGGCAGCCAAAGGCGGCTGCACGGCCCATTCAGCAATGCTAACGTTAGCACAATGCGCATCGGCGCATCCCGTCCCCCGCTCCCCCGACCACGGAGCGCGACACCGGTGCTATCGTTGGCATACGGACAGTGACGGCCACGGGCGAGTCAGCCGGAGGGGACCTTTACGTGATCACGACCAAGGACATCGCCGAACGCCTCGGGATCTCCGTCTCGACCGTCGGCCGGGCACTCGCCGACGATGCCCGCATCAGCGAGGAGACCAAGTTCCGGGTCCGCCGGACCGCCTCCGAGATGGGCTACGTCGGCAACCGGGCGGCGCGGATGATGCGCGGCGCGTCCAGCAACGTGGTCGCCCTGGTGATCCCGGACATCCGCAACAGCTTCTACTCGACCATCGCGCACGAGCTCTCCAAGAACATGGAGGCCGAGGGCTTCCAGCTGATGCTCTCGGAGACCGACGACGACCGGATGGTGGAACTGCGCCATCTGCGGGAGCTGTCCGCGAACCGCGTGGCCGGCGTCATCATCGTGCCCACGGCCCGCCCGCACAACGAGTCCGTCAAACTCCTGCGCGCCGTACCGCACTTGCAGCTCCTGCGCCGCCACCCCTCGCTCGGCGCCCAGTGGTTCGGCGTGGACGACCACGAGGCACTGCGCCGGGCCACGGCCCACCTGGTGGAGCTGGGCCATACGCGCATCGCGTACCTGGGCGGCCCGGAGGAACTGCCCACGGGTGCGGAACGCCTGGGCGGATTCCGCGCCGCCCTGCGCGAGGGCGGACTTCCGGACGAGGCCGGGCGCGCCGAGTTGGGGCCGCCGTCGTCCGTGGGGCACGGACGCGAGGCGGTGCGCCGGCTGCTCCAGGAACGCGACGCCCCCACCGCGCTCGTCCTGGGGTCGATCCAGCTCACCCTCGGAGTCCTGGAGGAGCTGTCCGCGCAGGGCGTGAAGGTGCCGGGCGAACTGTCCGTGGTCGGGTTCGGGGACGAGCCCGGCTTCTCCTGGTGGGGGCCGGGGCTCACCACGGTCGGCCTGCCGATCCAGGAGATGGCGACCGGCTGCGCGCTGTGGCTGCTGCGTCGCCTCAAGACCGAGCCGGGCAACGACGGCCCCTACACGTCGGTCTCCCCCGGGTCCCTGGTGCTGCGCGGCAGCACGGCACCTCCCGGCGGACGGTCTCCGTCCACGTCCGCCTGAAGACAAAACCCCCGTGACCGGCTGTGCGCGGGAACGTGGAGGTGCCCGGAGCGCTGCGCTCCGGGCACCTCCACGTTCCCGCGCGGTCAGTACGTTCCGCCGCGCAGTCGGCGCATGACACCGGCGGTCCGTCCGAGTTCGTCGAGCATCTGCTCGGCGGCGGCCTCGTGGATCTTCCCGGGCCGGAAGGCGCCGTCGTCGACCTGTTCGCCGATGAAGGGGATGCTCACGGTCGGCCCGATGGGCAGCATCCTGAGGTTGGCCACGACCTGCTTGGCCATCTGCACCGCCCGGGTGCCCGCCGAGACGCCGCCGTAGCTCACGAACGCCGCGGGCTTGTGCTGCCACTCCACCACGAGGTAGTCCCAGGCGTTCTTCAAGGGGGCCGGAAAGCCTCCGTTGTACTCGGGGGTGACGAACACGAACGCGTCCGACGCGTCGACGATCTCGCTCCACGCACGCGTGTGGCTCTTCGTGTACTGCCGCAGAGCGGGCGGGTTCGGCTCGTCGTAGAACGGAAGGTCCAGTTCGCGGAGGTCGACCAGGTGCGACTCGAACTGGTCGTACTCCGCGACCCGGGAGGTGAACCAGTCCGCGACGGACCTGCCGACCCGTCCGGGACGCGTGCTCGCCACCACGGTGGTGAGGGTCATGGGTGCCGCAGAGGGCTGGGAGGTCATGTCGGGCTCACTTTCCTGTCGGGGTTATGCGAACGATAGCACTGGCTCTGCAGAGCCGAGTGAGAGGCGTGAACTCCTTGGCCGGGTTAGGGAACTCTCCTCCAGCTCTTGACAGAACCACCCGCACTTCGCACGATTGCGCTATCGATAGCACTGAGGATCCGCGCTGTGTCGCCGGGCATGTCAGGGCCTCCCCACGCCCCCTCGGTGCCACCACGGGCACGCTCCACGCCCCGTCCTTCGCACTCCCGACTCCGAAAGGTCGCACCGCAATGACAGACACGCGGATCGCCAAGCTCCACGGCCGCAGGGTGTGGGACTCACGCGGGCGGCCGACCGTCGAGGTCGAGGTCCACCTCGCGGACGGCGCCGTCGGCCGGGCCATCGCACCGGCCGGAGCCTCGACGGGGCAGGGCGAGGCCGTCGACCTGCGCGACGGCGGCTCCCGCTTCGGCGGCCTCGACGTCCGCCGTGCCGTCGGCTCCGTCAACACGGAGATCGCGCCCGCCCTCCTGGGGCTCGACGCGGCCGACCAGGAGACCCTCGACCGGCTCCTGGTGAACCTCGACGGCACCCCCGACCGCGGCCGCCTCGGTGGCAACGCCATCGTGGCCACCTCCATGGCGGTGCTGCACGCCGCCGCCGCGTCCGCGGGCGTACCGCTGTGGCGGCACCTGTCGGCCGGCCGGCCGGTCCGTATCCCCCTGCCGGAGATCCAGATCTTCGGGGGCGGCGCCCACGCGGACCGCCGTGTCGACGTCCAGGACTTCATGGTCGTCTGTCCCGCGGCACGCAGCTTCTCCGAGGCCCTCGACTGGACCGCGGAGATCTACCGGGCGGCCGGCAGCCTGATGCGCGAGGCGGGCAAGGCACAGGGAGTGGCGGACGAGGGCGGCTTCTGGCCCGCGTTCGACTCCAACGAGGAGGCGCTGGAGACCCTGACCCGCGCCATCGAGACCGCGGGTTTCACGCCCGCCGGCCAGGTCGGCATCTCGCTGGACGTCGCCGCCTCGCAGTTCGGCGGCGAGGGGCGCTACACGCTCGCGCTCGACGACCGCACGCTGGACACGGCGGCCCTCATCGACATGCTGGGCGACTGGATCGACCAGTACCCGATCCTGTCCGTCGAGGACCCGGTGGGTGAGGACGACCACGAGGGGATGGTGGAGTTCACCCGGCGCTTCGGCCACCGCTGCCAGGTGATCGGCGACGACTACCTGGTCACCGACGCCAAGCGGGTGGAGGCCGCCGCCACCGGCGGGGCGGCGAACGCGGTCCTCGTGAAGCCGAACCAGGCGGGCACGGTCACCGAGGCCCACCAGGCCCTGCGCGCCGGAAAGGACGCCGGCTTCGGCACCGTCGTGTCGGCCCGCTCCGGCGAGACCGAGGACGTCACGATCGCGCACCTGAGCGTCGGATGGGACGCGGGCCAGCTGAAGGTGGGCTCGTTCACGCGTTCCGAACGCATGGCCAAGTGGAACGAGGTTCTGCGTATCGAGGAGGACCTCGGCGATTCCGCGGAATTCAGCGGCTGGTCCGCTTTCACCTTCGGAGATTCCGGCCCTGCCACGACCAAGCCGTAAATCGACCCCGCACTATTACAGTCATCGAAATCAAGAGCCGCAATCGCGCACGGAGCCCAGCATGCTGCCACCCGTCAATCTGCGTCCGAGTTTCAACATCACCCGCTCCAGTCATGTCCGGCTCACGGTCGCGGATCTGGCCGAGAGCCGGAACTTCTACACGAGCGCCCTCGGGCTCATCGTCAGTGACGAGGACGAGCGCACCTGCCATCTCCGCGGCCTCGCCGAGGCATGTCATCACAGCCTCGTCCTGGAGCTGGACGAGGAGGGCGCGGGTTCCTGCCGGCGGATCGGCTTCCGGGTCTTCCTCGACGAGGACCTCGACATCGCCTACGGCTGGTTCCGCGACCGGGGCCTGCCCGCGGAGTGGGTCGACCTGCCGTACCAGGGCCGCACCCTGCACGTCAGCGACCCGGCGGGGACACCGCTGGAGCTCTGCGCGCACATGGAGACCCGCCCCAGGCTGCACATCGACTTCGAGCACCACCAGGGCGCCCACGTTCAGCGCCTCGACCACTTCCAGACGTTCGCGCCGAACACGTACGAGCTGACCGCGTTCTACGGCGAACTCGGCTTCCGCAACTCCGAGTACCTGGCCCACGGCGACAAGCTGCTGAGCGCGTTCATGTACCGCAAGGGCACCTGCCTGGACCTCGCGATCGTGGAGAACACCGGCCCCGCCCTGCACCACTTCGCCTACACCGTCTCCGAGAGCCGCGACATCTTCACCGCCTGCGACTGGGCGGGCCTCCTGGGCTACGGCGAAGGGGTGGAGCGGGGCCCGGGACGGCACGGTCCCGGCGGGATGCTCTTCACCTACCTCCGTGACCCCGACGGCCACCGGGTGGAGGTCTTCAACAGCCACTACCAGACCATCGACACCGAGGTCGAGCCGGTGCGCTGGGACGCGGGATCGCTGAGCACGAACGTCCGCTGGGGGCTTCCCGCGCTGGAGAAGTGGTACTTCGAGGCCTCGCCCTTCGTGGGGGTGAAACAGCTGCCGCCGGCCCAGGCGCCGCAGCCCATGACCCTCGAGCGGTTCCTGCTCGAACAGTCCGCGCACTGACCCCCTTCACTCCCCAGGAGACGACATGGCACGCGTTCCCTACCTGCGCCGCGAGGACGCGGACGAGGCGAACAAGCCCCTGTACGACCGGCTCGAAGCCGAGCGCAAGGTCCCGACGGCGAACATCTTCCTCGCCCTCGCGGGCGCGCCCGAGCAGTTGGACGGGTTCCTGACCTACGCCAACGCGCTGCGCGCCGCCGACCTCAGCCCCAGGCTGCGCGAACTGGCCATCCTGACCGTCGGTCACGCGACCCGCTCCGCCTACGAGGTCGCGCACCACCAGTCGCACGGCCTCAAGGCCGGACTCACCGAGGAACAGCTCTCGGCGGTGGGCGACTTCGAGTCTTCCGACCTGTTCGACGCGACGGAGAAGGCGGTCATGCGACTCGCCAAGGAGTCCACACTCCACGTCGCCGTCTCGGAAGAGACGTGGCGTGCCGCCGCCGACCATCTGACGGACCGGCAGATGGTCGAACTGTCCCTGTCCATCGCCTGGTACAACTCCGGCGTCCGCATCATGGGGCTGCTGGACATCGACCTCGAGGACAATTACCCGGATCCTTTCGCGAATTCATAGTTCTCGGCACTCAACTGCCCATCAAAACCGGAGTATTTCAATGGCGAAAATGCTCGCTGCACGACTGCACGCGCTCGGTGAGCCGATGTCCGTGGACACCGTCGACGTGCCCACTCCGCGGCCGACCGACGTGCTGGTGCGGGTCAAGGCGTGCGGGATCGTGCCGAACATGGCCAACGTGATCAACAACTGGCCCACCTGGTACCCGCACCAGCCTCTGCCCAAGCTGCCCGCGATCTTCGGTCTGGATCCGGCGGGCGTGGTCGAGGCGGTCGGCGACGCGGTGCTCAACACCAAGCCGGGCGACCGGGTCTACGTGAGCCCGCTGCGGTCCTGCGGCAGCTGTCAGATGTGCCGCGGCGGCGAGCTCAGCCGGTGCCGCTACTTCACCCTGAACGGCTACTTCAGCACCTCCCGCGACGGTCAGCGGATCTTCGACCTCTACCCGTACGGCGGCTTCTGCGAGTACATGACGGCTCCGCAGCACGCGATCGTCAACCTCCCGGACAACATGACGTTCGAGCAGGCCGGCAAGCTCGGCTACATCGGCACCTCGTACCGGGCACTCAGGTACGCCGGGGCCGGCCCCGGCCAGGTCGCGCTGATCGACGGGATCACCGGCACCCTCGGCGTGGCCTCCACGCTCCTCGCGCTCGCCTCGGGTGTCTCCAGGGTCCTCGGCACGGGCCGCAACGAGGAACTCCTCAAGCGGGTCAAGGAGCTGGCCCCGGACCGGATCGAGGTCATGCGGCTGGGCGAGGGCTCCACCGGCGCCTGGGCGAAGTCCCGCACCGGCGGCGAGGGCGCGGACTTCGTCATCAGCGCCCTGGGCGCCAAGGCCCCGGTGGAGACCATGCTGGACTCCATGCAGGGGGTGCGCCGGGGCGGCAGGGTGGTCAACGTCGGCGGCGTGGCGGACCGGCTCCCCGTGGACGTGAAGTGGCTCATGGACGAGCAGGTCCAGCTGATCGGCTCCAACTGGTTCAGCACCGCGCAGGGCCAGGAGGTCGCCGACATGGTGGCGACGGGGGCCCTGGACCTGTCCTACCTGATCACCAAGCCGTTTCCCCTGTCCGAGGTCAACGAGGCGATCTCGGGTCGCGCGACGGACCTCGACGGCGGATTCAGCAACTACGTCGTGCTCCCCTGACCGCCGGAGCACCTCGACTCACCCCGCGGTGATCCTGTTCTGCCCTGACACCACCGCGGGGTGTTCTCGCCACAGGCGGCCGTACCCACAGCCCGCGCCCTCATCGGCGCGGGCCCGGCAGGTCGGAGGAACCGGTGGAACTGCGCTGGCTGGAATCGTTCGTCGTCGTCGCGGAGGAACTGCACTTCGGCCGGGCGGCGGACCGTCTGCACCTGGCGCCGTCGGCGCTCAGCGCCCAGATCAGGGCCCTGGAGTCCCATCTGGGTGTACGGCTGATCGACCGGGGGCGACGCACCCGCCCGGCGCTGACCAGTGCCGGGCGACTGTTCCTCGAGGAGACGCGGCTGACCCTCGCCCAGGCCGCACGGGCCGTGGCGGTGGGCCGACGCGCCGGACGCGGAGAGCTGGGGCACGCCCGGATCGCGTACGTCGCCTCGGCCGCGTTCTCCGGGGTGCTCACCGACGTCCTCGGCCGATGCGCGGCTCCCGGCACCGCTCTGACGGTCCAGGTGCGGGAGTTGGAGACGCCGGCCCAGCTGGAGGCGCTGGCCTGCGGTGACATCGACGTAGGTTTCCTGCGCTGGAGGCCGGAGTACCCGTCCGACGTCACGGCCGCGTGCCTGCTCACCGAGGATGTCGTCGTGGCCGTGCCGGCCGACGCGCCGCTCGCGGCGTACGAGGCGATACCGGCGGCGGCGCTGCGCGAGGAGAGCTTCGTGGCCCCGCACTTCGACGAGGAGTACGGCTGCCGCGACCAGATCCTGGAAGTGGCCGCGCAGGGCGGCTTCAGCCCCCGCTGCGCTCCCCCGGTGCGGGACTACGTCGCCGCGCTGACCCTGGTGGGCGGTGGTCTCGCGGTGGCCCTGGTCCCAGACTCGTTGCGGCGCGCACACCTCCCCGGTGTGGCCTACCGTCCGCTGGCGGACGTACCGCTGACGACCCGTCTGGTGGGTGCCTACCGCAGGCAGGAGACGGCACCTGCGGTGCGCGGTGTGATCCGCCGGCTGCGGGAGGCCGCGGTCCCGACCGCCGCCGGCTGATCCGGGCACCACCGCGCCGACGCACCTTTGTGCGCGGATGACGCACTGTTTTCGCAGGTCAAACGGGGTGTGCCCGGCCTAGGCTCGACATCGCGGCGGCGCGATCGGCCGCCATCCAGACGGAGGAACAGGCGGAGGAGCGCATGACAGCGATCAAGCACGTGGGCGTCGTGGGAGCGGGCCAGATGGGTCAGGGCATCACCGAGGTCTGCGCCCGGGCCGGACTGCACGTGACCTTGTGCGACGTCACCGAGGACAGGGCCCGGGCAGGACTGGCGGGTGTGGCCGACTCCCTGCTCAAGGCGGAGAAGCGCGGTGCCGTCACTCCCGAGGACCGCGCCCTCGCGCTGGCCGGGGTCTCGGTCACCGCCGACCTTTCCCGCCTCTCGAAGGCCGAGCTGGTGATCGAGGCCGCCGTCGAGGACGAACGGGCAAAGACTCAACTGTTCCGGCAGTTGGACGAGGTCGCCGACCCGGCGGCCGTGCTGGCCAGCAACACGTCCTCCCTCCCCATCGCCAGACTCGCGGCGGCGACCGGCCGGCCCGAGGCGGTCGTGGGCCTGCACTTCTTCAACCCCGTGCCCGTGATGCCGCTGGTCGAGGTGATCCCGTCGTTGCACACCTCGAAAGCCACGGAACTGCGCGTGCGTGCCTTCGCGGCCGAGATCCTGGGCAAGAAGACGGTCGTGGCGCAGGACCGCGCGGGTTTCGTGGTGAACTCCCTGCTGGTGCCCTACCTGTTGGCGGCGGTACGGATGGTGAGTGCCGGCACGGCGAGCGCGGAGGACATCGACACGGGGATGACCGCCGGTTGCGCCCACCCGATGGGCCCGCTGCGGCTCGCCGACCTCATCGGGCTCGACACGGTCGCGGCGATCGGGGAGGCGCTGTACGAGGAGTACCGGGAACCCCTGTACGCCCCACCCCCGCTGCTGCGCCGCATGGTCGAGTCGGGGCTGCTGGGACGCAAGTCGGGGCAGGGGTTCTTCGACTACCGGGCGGCCGGGGAAGGCCCGGTGCGAAGCACCAGCTGATCACCCACGGACACGGCACCCCGCTCGCGGCTGTCGCTGACGGACGGCGACCGCGACGGCGCCACAAGCTCATTCACCGAGGACGGCTACTGGTGCCCGTCGGCGGTCGTTCAGGCGGGTCAGGAAGCCGTCTCGTGGAGGTCCGCGGGGCTGTCGTCCGCAAGGCCGAACATCGGCAGACAGGGCGGCAACCCCGCGACGGAGACACGGACATGCCGGTGCATCTCCCAGCGGGCTCGCGTCAGCCTCAACCGCCGCATGACCGCAGGCCGGCCACGCACCACATGCCGCTCGACGCCGTCGAGTTCGTAACCGTGTTTCATGGACACGGTGAACGAGGACGCGTTGTCCTCGAAGGCACCCGACACCGCCTCGAGTGCGTTCAGACCGGCGAAGGCCAGGTGCAGCACCGCGGCACGCATCTCGGTACCGATCCCTTGCCGCTGAAACCGCGCCCCGAGCCAGGAGGCGGTACTCACCTGCCGTAACACTGCGAAGTCCCGGGCGGCGACCGTCTGCAGGCCGACGACCCGGCCGTGGTCGAGGACGACGAGATTCAGGGCCCAGTTCTCGGGTGCCCAGTTCCCCCTGCGCAACCAGTGGTGCTGCACGACCGAGCGCGCCCGGTCGGCGGGAGGCAGGTCGGTCCACGGCACGAGGAAGGGCATGCGGTCCGGTTCGTGGATGCCTTCTGCCGCGAGCTCGCCCAACTCGGCGAGCTCGTCCTCGCCGGGCAGTCGCAGCTCCAGGCGCGGGGTACGCAGACGCAGTCCCACCAGGGGCCAGTGGTCGATCAGCATGCGCGCCATTGTCGAAGACGAGGGCAGCCGCGGTCATCTGCTTTCCACGCTCGGGCAGACGCGCGGTTCGACCCGCGGCCGGGGCGACTGCGTTGCCGTGGTCATCCCACGCCGGAGGCTGCCAGTGCTGACCTCCGGCGTGGGACACGGGATGCGTCAGGAGCCCCCGCGGCGGGCTGCCACCTCTCGCGTGAGCTGGGGAGCCACCGAGAAGAGGTCGCCCACCACGCCGTAGTCGGCCACGCCGAAGACGGGGGCCTCGGGGTCCTTGTTGACGGCCACGATCGTCTTGGACGTCTGCATCCCGGCGAGGTGCTGTATCGCCCCGGAGATGCCCAGGGCGATGTACAGCTGCGGGGAGACTGACTTGCCGGTCTGGCCCACCTGGTACTGGTGCGGGTAGTAGCCGGCATCGACCGCGGCACGGGAGGCGCCCACGGCGCCCCGGAGGGCGTCGGCCAGCTCCTCCACCACCTTGAAGCCGTCGGCACCTGCGACCCCGCGTCCGCCGGAGACGACGACGCTCGCCTCGGTGAGCGCGGGACGGTCGCCGGCGAGCGCGGCGCGGCGGGCGGTGACGCGGGCGGACACGGCCGGGTCGACCGGCGGCACCGCGAGCGCGTGCTCCACCGCGTCCCCGGGGTGCTCCTCCGGGTCGAACGAGCCCGGCCGCAGCGCGATCACCGGAATCCCGTGGGTCACCTCGGAGCGCGTGGTGTACGCCCCGCCGAAGACGATCTGGGTGACCGTCCCGGAGGAGTCCAGGTCGACCGCGTCGGTCAGCAGCCCGGTGTCCAGTCGCGCGGCGAGCCGCCCGGCCACCTCCTTGCCGTCCGTCGTCGCGGAGACCAGGACGGCGACCGGATCGACCGTGCGGACCGCGAGGTACAGGGCGTCTACGGCGGGCGAGCCGACGAACTCTCCCGCCTCCGTGGATTCGGCCGCGTAGACGCGCGTGGCGCCGTACCGGGCGAGGGACTCCCTGAGGCGGGCCGCGGTGCCGGGAGCTCCCACGAGCACGGCGACGGGGTCGCCCAACCGCCGGGCGGCGGTGAGGAGTTCGTACGTGGACTTGTGGACGCGTGCCCCGTCGTGTTCGACGAGGACGAGGACATCGGGCATGGGCGCGGCCTGTTTCTCGGTGGTCGGGGTGGTATCAGAGGAGCTTCTGGGCGAGCAGGTGGTCGAAGAGCCGGCGGGCGGCCGAACCGTCGTCCGTGACGACAGTCCCGGCGGCCCGCGCCGGACGCGGGACGGCCTCCACCACGCGCGTGCGGGTCACGAGGAACGCGGCGTGGTCCGCGTCGGGGAACAGGTCGTCGAGGCCGACCGTCGCCACGGGCTTCTTCTTCGCGGCCATGATGCCCTTGAAGGAGGGATAGCGCGGCTCGTTGATCTTCTCGGTGACACTGACCAGCGCGGGCAGCGGCGCGCCCAGCGTGGCCTCACCGCTGTCGGTCTCGCGCTCGGCGCGCACCCGCCCCGCGTCCAGCGCGAGTTCGCGTACATGGGTCAGCTGCGGCAGCCCGAGCAGCTCCGCGACCATGGCGGGGACCGCACTCGCCTGACCGTCGGTCGCCGCGTCGCCCGCGAGGACCAGGTCCACGTCCGTCACCGTCCCCACGGCGGCGGCCAGGACCTTCGCGGTGGTCACCACGTCGGCGCCCCGGAGTCTGTCGTCGCAGACGTGGATGCCACGGTCGGCGCCCATCGCCAGTACCTTGCGGATGGCGTCGAGGGCGGAGTCGGGCCCCATGGACACGACCGTGACTTCGGCGTCGTTCTCCTCCTTGAGGGTCAGGGCCTCCTCGGCGGCGCGCTCGTTGATCTCGTCCAGGACGAGGTCGGAGTTCTCGCGGTCGAGCGTGTGGTCGGTCCCGGTCAGGGTGCGTTCGGCGGCGGTGTCGGGGACCTGCTTGACGAGTACGACGATGTTCACGGTCGTCTTCCTTCGCCGGCGCGGTCAGCGGAACGCCGGGTAGCCGGTGATCGCCTGGCCGACGACCAGGGTGTGCATCTCGCTGGTCCCCTCGTAGGTGAGGACGGACTCCAGGTTGTTGGCGTGACGCAGCGGCGAGTACTCCAGGGAGATGCCGTTGGCGCCGAGCACGGTGCGGCACTCCCGGGCGATCGCGATCGCCTCCCGGACGTTGTTGAGCTTGCCGACGCTGATCTGTTCGGGCCGGATGCGGTGCTGGTCCTTCAGACGCCCGAGGTGCACGGCGAGCAGCGCGGCATTGCCGAGGGACACGGTCATGTCGGCGAGCTTCTTCTGGGTGAGCTGGAAGGCACTGATCGGCTTGTCGAACTGCACCCGCGAGTCGGCGTACTCGACGGCCGCCTGCAGGGAGTCCCGGGCGGCGCCGACCGCTCCGAACAGGATGCCGAAGCGGGCCTCGTTCAGGCAGGACAGCGGGCCGCGCAGGCCCTCCGCGTGCGGGAGCCGCGCCGAGTCGGGCAGCCGTACGTCGTCGAAGTACAGCTCCGAGGTGACGGACGCCCGCAGCGACATCTTCTGCTTGATGTCCTGGGTCGTGAAACCGGGCGTCCCGCGCGGCACGAGGAAGCCGCGGACGCCGTCCTCGGTCTGCGCCCACACGGTGGCCACGTCCGCGATACCGCCGTTGGTGATCCACATCTTGGAGCCGTTCAGGATCCAGTCGCCACCCTCGCGGACGGCCCTGGTGCGCATGCCGGAGGGGTTGCTGCCGAAGTCGGGCTCGGTCAGGCCGAAGCAGCCGATCGCCTCACCTGCGGCGAGCCGGGGCAGCCACTCCTGCTTCTGCTCCTCGGAGCCCCACTTCCAGATGGAGAACATCGACAGCGAGCCCTGCACGGACACGAAGCTGCGGAAACCGGAGTCCGCCGCCTCCAGCTCCAGGCAGGCCAGACCGTAGCTGACGGCGTTGGTGCCGGCACAGCCGTACCCGTCGAGGTGCATGCCGAGCACCCCCAACTTGCCGAGCTCGGGCGCGAGTTCGCGTGCGAAGTGGGCGTTCTCGAACCACTCCCCGATGTGCGGGCGGACCCGGTCGGCGACGAACCTGGCGACGGTGGCCTGGATCTCGCGCTCCTCGTCGGTGAGAACGGAAGCGATGTCGAACAGTTCGAGGGGGTCCTTCAGCGGCTTGGCGTTCATGTCGTGCTCCTTGTGATCGGGTTCAGGAAATCGGTTGGTCGGAGGGGTCGTTCAGGATCTGCGCGGTGTGCCGGCCCAGGGAGGGCGGGGGCAGGCGGTACTGCGCCGGGGTTCCGCTCAGGCCGATGGGGTGCGCGATCTGGCGGAAGGGCCTGGCTTGGGCGCCGTCGGCGGGGACCGCGGGGATCTCGACGATGCCGGGAAGGCCGAGCTTGTGCGCGAAGGCGAACGCTTCGTCGAGGGTGTTGACCGGTCCGGCGGGCACTCCGGCCGCCAGCAGGGCGGTGGTCCAGTGGTCGGCGCCCGCGGCACCGAGCCGCTCGGTCAGGATGTCCCGCAGTGCGGCGCGATGAGCGACCCGGTCGGTGTTCGTGCGGAACCGGTCGTCGACGGCGAGACCGGGATCCCCGACGACCTCGGCCAGTGCCGCGAACTGCCGGTCGTTGCCCACCGCGAGTGCGATCGGCCGGTCCGCGGTCGGCAGGGTCTCGTACGGGGCGATGCTCGGGTGCGCGTTGCCCATCCGGCCCGGCACCACCCCGGCGACGGCGAAGGCCGAGGCCTGGTTGACCATGGCCGACAGCAGCGAGCCGAGCAGGTTCACCTCCACGAGCTGCCCTTCGCCGGTGGCGTCCCGGTGCCGTAGCGCGGCGAGGATGCCGAGTGAGGCGTGCAGTCCGGTGATCACGTCGACCAGGGCCACGCCGGCCTTCACCGGCTCCCCGTCCGCGGTCCCGGTCACGCTCATCAGACCGCCGACCGCCTGGACGAGGAGGTCGTAGCCGGGGATCGCGGCGCCCGCGCCGCTGCCGAAACCGCTGATCGAGCAGTAGACCAACTCAGGCTGCCGGGCCAGGAGTTCACGATGGCCGAGGCCCAGCCGTTCCATGGTGCCGGGGCGGAAGTTCTCCACCAGGACGTCGGACTCGGCGATCAGGGCGCGGGCCTGTTCGAGACCGGTCTCGGTGGTGAGGTCCAGGACGACGGACCTCTTGTTCCGGTTGACGCTCAGGAAGTACGTCGAGGTGCCGTCCTGGTCCGCCGGGGGGTGCCAGGCCCGGGTCTCGTCCCCGGTCCCCGGGCGCTCCACCTTCACCACGTCGGCGCCGAGGTCGGCGAGGAGCATGGTGGCGTAGGGTCCCGCGAGCACCCGGGAGAAGTCCGCGATGCGCAGTCCGTGCAGCGCGGTCCGCCCCGCCGGGCCGGCCGCACCGCCCCGTCCGTCCGGTCCGTTGCCCTGGGTGTCCATGTGCCCTCTTCTCTCGTCGTACCGCCCGCGCGAACGTGACCTGACCGGTGCCGCGCCGTGTCACCACCAGCGGTCCAGGGACCTGGGCGGGTAGGTGAGTTCGACGACGGGAAGCCCCTGCTCCCTGGGGGCCACGGCCCGCACGACCCGCACTCTCGCCCCGATCCCGGCCACGGTCACCTCCGCCCCGGCGAACCGGCAGAGCAGGGTGAATCCCTCGTCCATCGCGACCAGCCAGGTGTCGGGCGCGGACTGGCCGATACGGCGCACCAGGGCCCCGGCACCCCTGCTGTGCTCCCGCTTGAAGGCGGTGGAACCGCAGGCCCGGCAGAACGACCGGCGGTAGGCCGGAGTGCCGCACCAGCGACAGCTCTGGAAGAGCAAATCGCCGGGGATTTCCGGTGCGGGCGGATCGCCGGCCGTGCCCACGGCACCCGCGTCGTCACCTGTCCGGAACTCGTCGGGTTCACGGCGGGTTGTCTGGAGCATCACGGCCTCCTGCGCTCACGTCGGTGAGCGGAAACGGGCGATCGGGATCCGATCTGTCTCCCTCACCTTGGCTCCGCCGCGAATGGCCGGTCAACGACGAGCTGACGCATCTTTGTGCGTGAAACACGTTCGTTCACCGAGGTCAGAGGGCCGAGCCGGGTCACACGGGTGCGTCGCCGTGACTTCAGCCGGCCGAGTCGGCCTCGTCCGTGGAAGAGGCCTTGAAGCACTCCTGCGCGCCGCCGGTCACGGGGGTGAAGCAGGCCCGCACTGGGGTTCCGGGGGTGAGCACGCTCATGAGGGTGTGGACATAGGTGTCCGCCTCCCTCCGGGTGGTCACCCGGGCACCGTGGTGGGAGCCGGGGCGGTCACCGGTCGTGATCTCTACGCGGTCGCCCACGGCGGCGCCCCACATGCGGGCCCAGCTCGTCCCGCATTCCCGGCTGTAGCGGATCTGGATCCAGGCGCCCGTGGCGGTCTCGTGCTCGGCGAGCGTCAGCGGCTCGGCACCGCATCTCGTCGTGATCGGGTCCTTGTTGCGACAGGCCGTACGGCGGCACAGCGGCCCGGCGGCCGAGGGGGACGGCGCCGCCTCCTTGCGGTGGGCCGGGGGGAGGTTGACGAGCACGAGCGTTCCGATGACGACGGCACAGGTCGACGCCAGGACGGTGACGACGTGTGCGCGCCGGTGACCGGTCGGGGCGGTGGCAGGTGGGGGTGTCGCGCCCGGCACGGTGGCGGATGCGACGGCTGGGGGCGGCCCGTCGGCTCCGGTGGCCGTGCGCTGTCGAGCCGGTGCGCCTGGTGCCCACGGCGTGTTGTCCGTCCGGCTCGTGCGGGCTATGTCCAGCAGTGCCAACGCGTGGTCGGCCGATTCGTCCGCGAGATGGCACAGCTCCTTGACCGCGCTGCGCGGTGGCAGGCTCTTGCCGTTGAGGTAACGCTCCCAGGACGATCTGCTGTAGGTGGTCGCGTGCGCGAGCTGCGTGAGGCTGAGTCCCGTGCGCTGCCGCAACTGCTGCAGTACGGCGGCCAGTCGGGCGCCCGGCGGGGAGGGGGCGCCGGCGGTCATCCCCGCAACGCCTTCCAGGAGTGCGGCCCCAGGATGCCGTCGGCGGTGAGGCCCGCGCGCCGCTGGAACGTCTTGACCGCCCGCAGCGTCAGCGGACCGAACATGCCGTCGATGCCGCCGGGTGAGATGCCCGCCCGGCGCAGCAGACACTGCGCCTCGGCGACGTCGGCGCCGGTGTCGCCGTAGCCGATCTCGGTGGTGCGGCCCTGGTTGATACCGGCCGACCAGCGACCCTCGACCCGGGTGATGCGGCAGGTGTAGGAGGGCGGCGAGGAGGGTGCGGTGCTGCGGGGCGGGGCTGTGATGGCGGCTGGGGTGGCGTCGTCGTCCAGGCGCTGCAGGAGAAGCAGCGCCGCCAACAGGGCTACGGCCAGGGCGGCGACGCCCGCGACGAGGGCAAGGTGCGGGAAGCGACCGGGAGTTGGCCCGGTGGGACGCGCGTGGGGGACCTCGGTGGGACGCTCGGTCAGGGCCTCGGTGGGACGACCGGACGGGCCGTCAGTGGCATGGGTGAGCGTGGACGCGCTCGCTGGGGCCGGCGGCTCGGTGCGCGGGTGTGCCGGACTCGCCGCACGGCGCCTGTCCCACGTGTCCGCCGCGATCTCGTGCAACGCGAGCAGGGGGACGGGATCGGTGCCGGTGATCCGGGCCAGCGCCTCGACCGCCTCCCGCGGCGGCAGCGACGTGCCCCCCAGATACCGCTCCCACGACCTGGCGCTGTACCCGGTCTTGGCCGCGAGCTGCCGCATCGTCAGCTCGCCGTGGTCCTTGAGCCGGCGTAAGCGGGTCAGCAACTGCCGGGCGCTGGGGTCGAGTTCCGCGGGCAGCGGCTTGGAGCGCGGCATGTGTCCCCCAAAGCGGTCGTCAGCGTGGTCAGGCGCGTGAGCAGCGGCCCCCACCGCTGCTGCGCATTCTGCATGAGCGCGTCACGTCTGTCACAGGTGTCCCACATCGCCGTCCCATGGGGCGCTGTCGTCGCAGGTCAGCGGGGTGCTCGTCCCGGAAGAACGCCACCTGTGACGCGACCGTGGCGGCCGTCGACTCCCGCCCTCCACCTTTGATCCCGCCACCTGGCCCGCTCTGCGGGAGCTCCCCCTCCCCCAACCGAAGGAGAACCCCGCCATCATGGGAAGACTCGCGTTCCTCACCCGCTCCGAAGACACGAACCCACCCCATCCGGTCGCGCACCGCCCCGGAACACCGTGGCGTATCCGCGTCGGAACCTTCGCCGCCACCGCGGCGATGGTCTCGGCCGGCATCGTGCTCGGTGCAGGACCGGCGTCCGCGGCGCCGGCCCCGGTCAGGCTGACCTCCGCGTCCTGCCCCAACGAGATCCTGCAGGGCCAGACCAGCGGCTGTGTCACGGAGTTGCAGAACCTGCTCAACGCGCACGGCGCCGGTCTTCAGGTGGACGGACAGTTCGGACCGGCCACGCTCTACGCGGTCCGTGAGTACCAGGCCGCCACGGCGATCGCGGTGGACGGGCGGGTGGGCCCCGCGACCAAGAGCAAGCTGTACGCGACCGGAGGCTCGGCACCCGCCCCGGTCAACCTGAACTCCTCCTCGTGCCCGGCGAACCTCGTGCAGGGCGCCAAGGGCGGGTGCGTCACCGAGCTCCAGCGGCTGCTGATCCACCACGGCTTCGTGGTCGACGTGGACGGTGACTTCGGCTCCGGGACCGCGAGCGCAGTCCGCAGCTTCCAGTCCGCCCACGGCCTCACGGTCGACGGCCAGGTCGGCACCAACACCAAGCGCGAGCTGTACGACACCGACGAGTCACCTTCGACGGGCGTGGACCTGAGGTCGGCCTCCTGCCCGGCGAACATCGTCGAGGGGCAGAGCGGCGGTTGTGTCGCCACGTTGCAGTCCCTGCTGAACGGCAAGGGGCACAGCCTCGACGTGGACGGCAGTTTCGGCCCGCAGACCCTGGCGGCCGTCAAGGCGTTCCAGTCCGCGAGCGGGCTGTCCGTCGACGGTCAGGTCGGACCGAACACCAAGGCCGCGCTGTACTCGAACATCAGCGGTGGCGGCGGCAACGGCGCGCCCGCGCCTATCAACCTGACCTCCGCGTCCTGCCCGAACGAGATCGTGCAGGGCCAACGCAGCGGCTGTGTCACCGAGTTGCAGAGCCTGCTCAACCACCACGGTGCCGACCTCGCCGTCGACGGCGACTTCGGCCCGCTCACGGGCAGCGCCGTCCGGGACTTCCAGGCCGAGAAGGGCCTCTCGGTCGACGGCCAGGTGGGACCGAACACCAAGGCCGCCCTGTACGGCGCGGTCACCCCGCCGTCCTCTCCCCCGCCCGGCGGCGGTTACGCCAAGATGCTCGACGTGGCGGCGGCCGAGGTCGGCACGGCCGAGGGCAGCGCCCGCGCGAACAGCTACGGCTCGGCCGTGGGGCTTTCGCTGTCCACCAGCAACTACGCCTGGTGCGCGACCTTCGTGAGCTGGGTGGCCAAGCAGACCGGAGCCACCTCCTACCGCAACACCTATGTCTCGGGATGGGTCAAGCAGGCGCGGGCCGGCAACTACCACCTCTCCGTGACGACCAACCCGCAGCCGGGTGACATCGTGGCCTTCGACTGGAACGGCGGCAACGACTTCACCGGCGGCCACGAGCACATCGGCTTCGTGCGGACCGTGTCGGGCTCGTCCTTCACCACCGTCGAGGGCAACACGGGCAACCCCAACGGCGGCGGCGACGGCGTCTACGTCAAGTCCCGGTCCACGAACAGCAGTTACGACGTGCTCTTCATCAGGGTCCGCTGAGCCGAGCCGAGCCGGCCGTCGCCCGACCCGGGAGGTCAGGCGACGGCCGGCTGCCCCGCCGCGCGCAGGGACAGTGCCTGGTGGTAACGGCGCAACAGGAGCAGGGCGGTGGCGGCGAGCCCCGTGAGCAGGCCGAGCCAGACGCCGGCGGTCTCCAGCCCCGCGAGGTGTCCGAACAGCCAGGCGGCGGGCAGGCCGATCAGCCAGTAGCCGACCAGGGTGATCCGGAAGCCGCTCCTGGTGTCGTCGAGGCCGCGCAGCAGACCGACCCCGATGTTCTGGGCGCAGTCGAAGAACTGCAGGACGGCCGCGATCAGCAGCAGGTTGGTGGCGATGTCGGTCGCGCTGTGCCCGTCGGCGGAGGTCGGGTCGAGGAACGGGCGCAGCACCAGGCCGGGGGCGGTGAGATAGACGACGCCGACCACGGCCATCACGGCCGCCGCGCACGCCAGTGCCGTGTTCTTGATGCGCTGGGCCGCGTCGATCCGGTCCAGGGCGAGTTCGCGGCTGACGTTGAGGGACGCGGCGTGCGAGAGGCCGACCGCGATCTGGAAGACGATGTAGATGAGCTGGTTGACGGCGGTGTGCGCGGCCAGGGCGGCACTGCCGAAGGTGCCGATGAGCAGGGCCACGACGGAGAAGAACCCGGCTTCGGAGCCGTAGGTGGCGGCGATCGGCACGCCCAGCCCGGTCAGCCGGCGCAGGGTGGCCGGGCGGGCCTTCCAGATCCGGATGTCGAGCAGCGGTGCGAGCCGGGGGTCGCGGCGTGCGGAGCCGTACAGGGCGAGGCAGGTGAGCAGGTAGACGAGTGAGGTGGAGATGCCGATGCCGGGCAGGCCCAGCTCCGGAAAGGCCCATGTGCCGTGGATCAGCAGCCAGTTGAGGCCCGCGTTGACCGCCACCGAGGCGATCGTGATGCGCAGCAGGGCCTGGGGGCGGCGCATGCCCACGGTGAACTGGCGGATGGCCTGGAACCACAGGCAGGGGATCAGGCCCGGGGCGAGGCCGAGCAGCACCGGCCAGGCGGTGGCCACGACGTCCGGATCCTGGCCGAGGTGGGCCACGGCGCGGCCGATCAGCAGCATGACGAGGGCGCCGGCGACCCCGGCCAGGGTGGCCAGCGCGAGCGCCGCGCGGACCACGTCCCGGACTTCCCGGGTCGCCGTCTCGGAGAGTTCGTCGTCCTCGTCGGCACGGGCGGAGGCGGCGGACACCTGGTTGCCGACCGCGGTGACGAGGCCGACGCCCATGGTGCGCAGCTGGTTGAAGACGACCATCGCGAGGCCGCCGCCTGCCAGCGCCTCGGCGCCCATCAGGCCCATCATCACCGTGTCGGTGGTGGTGAGGGCGACCTGGGCGAGCTGGGTCAGGGCGAGCGGCACGGCGAGGGTCGCCAGCGCGCGGCTGTCGCGGAGCAGGGTGGTGAGCGGTGTCGGCATCGGGTGTCGGTTCTCGCGAAGGGGTGTCGGCATCGGGTCAGTTCTCGCGGAGTTTCGTCAGCAGTTCGTCGATCTCGCGCTCGACGGCCGGGTCGATGAGATCGCGGTCGTTCATCCAGTCGTCGTCGAAGACGGTGTCCATGTACTTCTCCCCTCCGTCGTTGACCAGCGCGACCATAGTCGTGCCGGGGGCCAGCGAGGACATGCGGGTCAGCGCCTCGTGCACCACTCCGCCCGCCGAGCCGCCGATGAGGAGGCCGATGCGGCGGGCCAGCACCCGCGCGGTGGCGAACGCCTCGACGTCGCCGACCTTGACGCCCTCGTCCAGCAGCTCGTAGTCGACCATCGCGCCGATGGTGGCGCCCTCGGGGGTGCCGGTGCCGGACTGGTAGTAGTCGTGGGCGGGCGGCCCGAAGGCGATCGACCCCTTGGGCTCGACCCCGACGATCCGCACCCCGGGCACGGCCTTGCGCAGTTCCCCGCCGGTCCCGAAGAGTCCGCCGCCGGTGCCCACGGCGCCGATCAGGATGTCGATACGGCCGTCCAGCGCGGCGTCGAGTTCATGCGCCACGGGCCGGTAGCCGTCCCCGTTGGCGAGGTTGTTGTGCTGCTCGGTGAAGTAGGCGTTGTCGCTGCCTGCCGCCAGCCGCTCGGCGAACTCCTCCCGGGCGGCCGTGGCCAGCTCCTCGTCCCCGTCCTCTGCGACGTAGACGAGTTCGGCTCCGAGCGCCTTCATGCCGCGCAGTTTGTCGGCGGCCGCGTGATGGTCGACGACGGCGGTGAAGGTGTAGCCGCGCTCGGCGGCGATCACCGCCAGGCCGAGTCCGGTGTTGCCGGAGGTGGACTCGACGATACGGCCGCCGGGGCGCAGCAGTCCGCGCTCCTCGGCGTCGAGGACCATCTGCCGGGCCATGCGGATCTTCGCGGTGCCGGTGGGGTTGAACTGTTCGAGTTTGAGCAGGAGTCGGCTGCCGGTGTCGGTGCGACACAGTTCGAAGAGCGGGGTGTGGCCGATCAGGTCGGAGACCTGGCTGACCACGGCGGGACGCGCGAGCGCCTTGTCCATCGGATGGCTCCGGGGTTCGAGGGGGGCGAGAGTCAGGCGAGTGGAGGGCGGTCGAACCGCCAGCGGGTGCTGCCGTCGGCGGTGTCGAGGACGACCTTCGGGGGGAGCGGAAGCTCGTGGAAGGGGGACTCGTTGGAGTCCATCTGGTATCCGGCGGTGTTGGGGTAGACGAGCAGGTCGCCGACGGCGGGGCGGGCGGGGAAGCGCACCTTGCGCCAGGTCACCATGTCGGACTCCAGGCAGGTGGCGCCGCCGACGCAGGCCGCGTACGGCTCGCCCGGCCCGGTGCGGGAGAGCAGCACCGGATCGGGCAGGTACTCGCTGTCGAACCACTGCTCGGACAGGCTCAGGCTGCTGCCGTCGACGGTGACGATGCCGTAGCCGTCGAGGTCCTTCACGCCCTGGACGCGGAAGACTGTGCAGCCGGCCCTGTCCAGCAGCGCCCGCCCGGGTTCGAGGAGCAGCTTCACCCCGGCCTCGCGCAGGCGCCCGGCGAGACCGTGCGCGGCGAGGACCGCGCGCAACGCGTCGGGGCCGGCCACCGGCGAGTGGTACGGGTAGAAGTCGCCCGGCGCGAAGGACTTGCCCGCGTGGTAGTGCTCGGGCCGCTGGTCGCGCAGGTAGCGTTCCCAGTGCGGGGCGTCCGTGTAATCGACCGCGAACCCGCCGCCGATGCTGATCCGGTCGGCTCGCAGGCCCGACGCCTGGGCCTTGAGGCACAAGTCGACGAGTTCGCCGGCCAGTTCGGCGCGCATGAGGGGGTCGTAGCCGGAGAGGTGGAAGGAGAAACCCTCCATCACGACTCCGGCTTCCCGGCATCGCACGAGAGCTCTCTCCAACTCGCCGTCGTCCAGCCCGAATCGGCTGTTCGGCTGGGCGGGCGGGCGGCGTCGGAGCAGTACGCGTGCGGGCCGGCCGATCCCGATGACGCGTTCCAGTTCGTCGAGGGCGTCCACCGCGATCAGACACCCTTGGAGCACGGCGACCCGCAGCAGTGCGTCGGCCTTCGCGGGACCGGTCACGACGATGTTCTCGCCAGGGACCCCGCACCCCAGCGCGTCCCGCAGTTCACCGCTGCCGGCGACGTCGACTCCCGTACCGGACAGGGCGCATCGCTCGATCCATGCGGCTGCCTTGTTCGCCTTCTTCGCGTAGTACACGCGCCCCTCGACACCGAACTCGTCGAGCACGGCCCTGAAGGCGGCGGCGTTGGTGTCGAAGCGGTCGGGCAGCAGCAGATGGAAGGGGCCGCCGATCGCGTACGACAACTCGTGCGGCAGTGGGCCGGACAGGACCGCGTCGAGCCACGGGTCCGGGTGGGCCGGCAACGGCGGGGCCGCCGTCACTTCGGTCACGCCCACAGCGACACCCGCGTCCCCAGGCCCTGTTCGACGGCGAGCTGTGCGAACCGGTGGCCGAGGGCGATGTCGGTGACGACGAGCCCGCTGTTGTAGGCGAAGATCCGCTCGTCCGCCGAGCGCCGACCCTGCGCCCGGCCCGCCACGACCTCGGGGAACTCGGCGTCCACGGCGGGGAAGTTGCCGTCCGCGTCGGCCATGTCGGTTCCGGTGACCTTCATCTGCGCCTCGCTGGTCGCGATGACCCGGTCCGCCCGCTGGAGCGTCGAGGGCGCGATGCCGTGGCCGACCAGGATCGACAGGGCACCCGGCTTCAGGTCGTCGGACTCCACGCCGGCCTGAGTGTGCTGCCCCGCGGTGGCGACCACCACATCGGCTTCCGCAGCGGCGGCCCGTACGTCGTCGACCACCTCCAACTCCCGGTCGGGGAAGTGGTGGTGGAGTCGCTCCCGGACCGCGGCGAGGCCGTCCGGGTGGGTGCCGTGGACCATGAGGCGGTCCAGCCCGGGCAGGGTGGTGAGCAGGAAGGGCAGCGCGAGGCGGCCCTGGGTCCCGGTGCCGATGACGAGGGCGCTGCGGCTGTCGGGCGGCGCGCACTCACGGGCGAGGAGCGCGGAGACGGCGGGGGTGCGCAGGGAGCCGATGCGGCCGCAGTCCATCATCGCGACGGGCAGGCCGGTGACGTCGTCGTAGACGGTGAGCGTCGTGTAGTAGTGCTGCTGGTCGCGGGACTTGTCCAGGCCGTGCTTGTACGACGTCTTGATCGCGACGACCTCGCGGACCCCGTCCCGGCCGAGCATGGCGTACGAGACGGAATGGCCGTCCTCGGGTTTGACGGTGAGCTTGCGCGGGTTGGCGGACCTGCCGTCGGCGAGGGTGCGGTAGGCCTCCTCGACCACGGCGACGACGTCGGTCAGCGAGATGTCGATGCCCGCGAGGTCGCTGGTGCTCAAGATGCGCAGGGTCTTGTCGTCCGTGCGTGCGGTGGTTCCGGTCACGGCTGTTCCCTTCGAACCAGGGTGGGTGAGCAAGGAAGTTGACGGTGCATCAGCTGAGGGCGACGAGCGCGGTCTGTCCGTACCCGTGTTCGTCCGCCTCGGTGTACGGGCGGCTTCGGCGGCCGGGGACACGTACCGAGGCGCGCTTGAGCCAGCGGTCGGTGCCGTCGTAGCGGGCCCGGAACGGGACCCGGCCGTGGACGGCCATGTCGTTGTCGACGACCAGGACGTCACCGGGTTCCAGGGCGACGGCGACCGAGACGCGTTCGAGTTCGGCGGTCAGCCGGTCGTAGGCGGCGCGGTAGTCGGCGGGCGCCTCGTCGAGCGGGGTGTAGGCGGGGTCGTAGCGCAGGGTCGGGCCCGCCTCGGTCTGCCACAGGGCGGGGACCTTCGGTGGCTCGCCCCCCGCGAAGGACCGGGCCGCCGCGTAGGCGTCGTCGGGGAGGATGGGCAGCACCGGGCGGGAGAGCAGCGCGATGTCGTCCGCGCCGAGGCGGACCTTGCGGATGCTCGCGGCGGTGGTGGCGACGGCGTCGTGGTTGCGCATGCAGGCGAGCAGCAGCAGGTGGGCGCGGCCGGGGTGGAAGGCGTCCTCGGTGTGCGGGCTGAGCAGCACCGTGCTGCTCGCGCCGGTCTGCTCGTCCTCGTGGCCGGGCGAGGGCACGATGTTGTGCACGAAGCGGCCCTCCTGCTGCCCTTCCCAGGCGATCGGGTGGCCCATGACCGTGGCGAGCAGCAGCAGGATCAGGTCCCAGGCGGCGGCGCGGTCGCCGGCCGTGGCCCAACTCGTCGGGGTGGGGCCGATGCCCTCGTCGTCGACGGGCAGGCCGCGCAGGACGTACAGGCCGTCGTCGGTGTCCACCGGGCGACACACCTGATGAATCGTTTCTCCCAATCGGCTGGCGGACCTCGCGATCCGGCGGAGCAGTTCCGGCCGGGCGGCCGAAGTGCCGTAGTCGGCAAGGATCTTGTGGGCGGTCTCGGTCAACTCGTCGACGGCGTGCGGGTCGAGCTGCCGGACGGGTGCGGCTCCCGTGAGCATGGCGCAGACATCCCTTTCGGGGGGCGGGTGGGGGGTGCGGTGGAGCTCGGAGCCTCTGTGGGCTTCCTGTGGGTCTGCTGGGCGATCGCTGCGGAAACGTAACAGTCGAAGTTAGGTTAGGCAACCCTCACTTAGACTGACCGCTTCCTCCGGGCATCACACGCCTCACGTGCGCCGTTACGTGCCCCCGTGCGCCGATCTGACGCCTCGCCAGAGATCGGGAATGTCCCCGCCAAGGCTTGCGCACTGGTGATTTCTTAGGGTAGGCACACCTAAGCAAACTGCCATGTGAGTGGAACGAGGTCGTACGACGTGAACCTGAACAGACGTCAAGTGCTGTGGGCCGGCGGTGGAATGGGCGCGGCCGTGCTGCTTGCCGCCTGCGGCGGTGGTGACGAGACCTCGGACAAGTCGCCGGCGAAGGCGAACGAGAAGCCCCGGCCCGGCGGCACCCTGCGCGTCGGTGCCCTGGGCCGCGCCTCGGCCATCACCCGTGATCCGCACGGCACCCAGGCCAACGAGAGCGACTACCTGATCATCTCGCTGGTGTACGACACCCTCACGGTCCCCGGCACCAAGCCGAACACCGTTCCCCGCCTCGCCGCGCGCTGGCAGGCCTCGGACGACCTGAAGACCTGGCGCTTCACACTTGCCAAGGGTGCGAAGTTCCACGACGGCACGCCGGTCACCGCCGCCGACGTCGTGTGGTCGCTCAAGCGGCTGCGCGCAACGCCTTCCGGCGCCTCCCGGCTGCCCGGCATCAAGGCCGAGAACATCAGGGCGGAGGGCGCGGACACGGTCGTCCTGGTGTCGGACTACGCCAACGCCGAACTCCCCCAGCTGACCCGCCTGACGACGTTCGTCCTGAAGCAGGGCACCAAGGACTCCGACCTCGGCAAGGCGCCCGGCACCGGCCCCTTCAAGCTGGACTGGTTCCGCTCCGGCAACGCCCGCCTGGTCCGCAACGACGAGTGGTACGGCGGCGAGGTGTACCTCGACGCCGTCGAGGTGAAGATCTTCGAGAGCCCGCAGGCGATGGCCAACGCACTGCTGGCCGGGCAGATCGACGTCGCCTCCAACGTCGGCGCGGTCGCCGCCCGTACGGCCGAAAAGCGGGGCGACATCCAGATCGTGCGCCGCCCCAACGACATGGCGATGCCGATCGTGATGCGTACCGCCGACGGGCCCTTCGCGGACGCGAAGGTGCGCGAGGCGCTGCGGCTCGCCGTGGACCGCGAGGCCATGGTCAAGCAGGTGCTGTCCGGCTACGGCACCGTCGCCAACGACATCCTCGGCACCGGCGACCCGGCCTACGCCAAGGACATCCCCCAGCGGAAGCGGGATCTGGCCAGGGCCAAGCAGCTGCTGAAGGAGGCCGGCTTCGACACCTCGAAGACGTACCGGCTGCTCACCACCGAGGACATCGCGGGACTCGCCGAGTCGGCCACCCTGTTCGCCTCCCAGGTCCGCGAGGCCGGGGTCAAGGTCGAGGTGGTCAAGCAGGAGTCGGCCACCTTCTGGGACAAGACCTGGCTCAAGGGCGACCTGTACACCACCTATTGGGGCACCAACGACTCCGTGGTGTTCTTCGCCAGCAAGACCATGGTGTCCGACTCCGGGCAGAACGAGGCCGGTTGGAAGGACCCCGCCTTCGACGCCTCGTACAAGAAGGCGATGGCGACCAAGGACGCGGCGGCCCGCGCCGAGGTCCTCCAGGAGCTCCAGCAGATCGAGTTCGACGCGTCGGGCTATCTGCTGTGGGGCATGGCCGACGGCATCGACCTCGCGGGAGCGGCCGTGCGCGACCTGCCCACCCTGCCCGGCTACGGGCGCGTCCAGCTCGAGCAGGCATGGCTGGCGCGCTGACCGGCGGTGACCCGGCCGCGGCCTCCGAGGCCCGGCCGGTTCCGGCTGTCGTGCGTACGGCCCTGTACGCGGCCGGGGTCCTCGCGCGCCGGATCCTGCTGCTGGCCGTGCTGCTCGCCGCCGTGTTCGCCGCCGTGGAACTGCTGCCGGGTGACGCGGCGAACGCCACCTCGGAACGCGGCGAGAGCGCGGCCGACCTCGCCGCCCGGCGCCACCTGCTGGGCCTGGACCGGCCGGTGGCGGAACGGTTCGGGGACTGGATGACCGGCCTTCCCACCGGCGACCTCGGCACCTCCGCACGCGGCGAACCGGTCGCGGACCTGCTCGCCCACCCGTTCCCCAACACCCTGCTGCTCGGCGGGCTCGCCCTGCTGGTGACCCTCGTGGCCTCGGTCGCGCTCGGCTGCTGGGCCGCGGCCCGACCGGGCGGCTCCGCCGACCGGGCCGTGTCGGCGAGCGCCACCGGCAGCCTCGCGCTGCCCGAGTTCGTCGTCGCGGTCGCCCTCGTCCTCGTCTTCGCGCTGTGGACCGACTGGCTGCCCGCCGTCACCCTGACCGACGCCGACGGCTCGCCCGCCTCCTGGCGGATGCTCGTCCTGCCCGTCCTCGCCCTGGCCGTCCCGCAGATCGGCTGGAACACCAGGATCGTCCGGGCCGCGCTCGCCGACGAGGCCAAGGCTCCACATGTCGAGACCGCCGTCCTCGACGGACTGCCCCGGCACCGGATCCTCACCCACCACCTGCTGCCCGGGGCGCTGCCCACCATCGCGGCCGGCCTCGCCACCTCCACCGGCATGCTGCTGGGCGGCGCGGTCGTGGTGGAGACCATCTTCAACTACCCGGGCATCGGTTCCGTCCTCGCCGGAGCGGTCGCCGACCGGGACAGCCCCGTCATCGCCGGGGTCGTCGCCGTCACCGGAACCGTCATCACCGGGGTGCTGCTGCTCGCCGACCTCGTACGCGCCTGGGCCTCCGGAGGCCGGACATGACCACTCTCACCGCACCCGCGAAGGCGCCGACCAGGACTCCCCCGCGCCACGCCCGCCTTCGTGTCGCCCTCCGAGTACTCCCGGCCGTCCTGCTCACCGCCCTCGCGCTGGCCGGACCGTGGCTCGCCCCGCACGCCCTCGACGCGCCGGTCGTGGCGCCGTACGCGGAACCGGGCGGCGAAGCCCCGCTCGGCGGCGACCAGTTGGGCCGCGACGTGCTCAGCCGTGTCCTCGCCGGTGGACGCGAACTCGTCGTCACGTCCCTCCTCGTCGCCGTCCTGGTCACCGCGGTCGCCGCCGTGCTCGGCGCGGTCAGCGCGCTGCGCCCGGCCCTCGGACGGATCGTCGAACGCACCGCCGACGTGCTGATGCTGCTGCCCGCGGTGCTCGGCATCCTGCTGGTCACCCTGTCCTGGCCGGACGGCGGACGGCTCGCCGTCGTCACCGCGTCGGTCGTCCTCGGCGTGCCGTACGCGGTGCGCCTGGTCGCCGGGGCCGCCGCGCCGGTGGCGGCCTCCGGGTACGTGGAGGCGGCGGCCGTCGGCGGCGAGAAGCTGGGGTACCTGGTGGTCCGGGAGGTGCTGCCCAATCTCCGGGCCACCCTGCTGGCCCTCTTCGGACTGCGTTTCGTCGCCGCCGTCTACCTCGTCGCCACCGCCGGGTTCCTCCAGGTAGGACCTCAACCGCCTGCCGCGGACTGGGCGTTGATGATCCGTGAGAACTCCGCCGGCATCGTCCTCAATCCCTGGGCCGTCCTCGCTCCCAGCGTCGCCATCGGCCTGCTGGCGCTGAGCGTCAACCTGGCGGCCGCCGCCCTCGTCCCCTCGACCGGCCGGAAGGCGGTACCCGCACTGTGAACCACATGCCCCACTGGTACTCCGAGGGCCAGGCGGCGGACGGGGAGAGCGCGGTCCGGGTCACCGGCCTGACCGTCACCGCGCCCGACGGGCGCATCCTGCTCGACCGAGCCGGCCTCGAGCTGGTCCCGGGGCGCATCACCGCTGTCGTAGGCCCCTCCGGGTGCGGCAAGACCACCCTGCTGCGGGCCGTGGCAGGCGCTCTGCCGCCGGGCACCGAGCGCACGGCGGGCAGCGTCAGCGTCCTCGGCCAGGACCCGCTCACCCTGCCCGCTGCGGCCCTGCGCACGCTGCGCCGCCACCGTCTCGCCTACGTCGGGCAGGACCCCGGCTCCGCCCTCAACCCGCGGATGAAGGTGCGCCGTCTGCTCGCCGAAGTCGCCGTGGACAAGAGCCCCGAGGCGATTCGGGCGCAGCTCGCCGAGGTGCGCCTGCCCACCGACGACGGTCTGCCCGACCGCCGTATCGGCGGCCTGTCAGGGGGCCAGCAGCGCCGGGTCGCGCTCGCCCGCGCCCTGGCCCGCCGCCCCGCGATCCTCCTCCTCGACGAACCCACGGCAGGACTCGACCCCGCCCTGCGTGACGAGGTCGCCGACCTGCTGCGCCATCTCGCGGAGCACCACCGGATAGCCATCGGCCTGTCCTGCCACGACCCGGACCTGGTGACCCGGCTCGCCGACGACGTCGTGGACCTGACCGGCCCCCGCCTGACGCACAGCGGGGCACGACCCGCACCCGCCCCGCGAGAGCGGACCGCGCACGACGGGCCGCCGACCCTCACCGCGTCCGGCCTGCACGCCGCGCACGTTCACCGCGGTCGCCGGGTTCCCGTGCTGCACGGCGTCGATCTCACCCTCGCCGCCGGCAGCACCCTCGGCGTGGTGGGCGTCTCCGGGTCCGGCAAGACGACCCTGCTGCGCACTCTCGTCGGCCTGCACCGGGCCACCGCCGGCACCGTCAGCCTGGACGGCACCCGTCTCGCCGCCACCGCGCACGGCCGCTCCCGCGAGCAGCGCCGCCGTCTCCAACTCGTGCCGCAGGACCCCCTGGGCACTCTGAACCCCAGCCGCACGGTCGGAGCCACGCTGCGCCGCCCGCTGGTGCTGCACCGCCGGGCCGGCCGAGCCGAGGTCGCCGACCGCGTCCTGGAACTCCTGGACCAGGTCGGCCTGCCCGCCGCGTTCGCCGACCGCTACCCCCACGAGCTGTCCGGTGGTCAGCGTCAACGCGTCGCGATCGCCCGCGCGTTGGCGGCCGACCCGGACGTACTGATCTGCGACGAGGTCACCTCGGCGCTGGACTCGGACACCACCGTCGCCGTCATGGACCTGCTGGCGGACCTGCGGGACCGGCGCGGCCTGTCCCTCGTCCTGGTCAGCCACGACCTGCGCCTGATCGCCGACCGCACGGACACCCTGGCCGTACTGTCCGAGGGCCGGGTCGTGGAAACGGGCCCCACACCCCGCCTGTTCACCGCACCGTCCCACCCGGTGACCACGGCACTGGCCACGGGGACGCTGCTCGGCGGGTGACGCGGGGCGGGTGGGGGACGCACTCCGAGGTGAGCCGCGTCGCATCGGTGCGGGCGGGACTTGCTATGCAACGAGTTGCATAGCACGATCGTCGGCATGGCGCTCGAACACGCGATCCTGGTGTCGCTTCTGGAGAAGCCCGGGTCCGGCTATGAGCTGGCCCGGCGTTTCGAGCGGTCCATCGGGTACTTCTGGACCGCGACCCATCAGCAGATCTACCGGGTGCTCAAGCGCATGGAGAACGACGGCTGGGTCGACGCCCACGACGTCCCGCAGCACGGGCGGCCGGACAAGAAGGAGTACTCCGTCGCCGACCTCGGCCGGGCCGCGCTGTCCTCGTGGCTGCACGATCCGATCGAGCCCGACAGCGTCCGCCACGACCTCGCGGTGAAGATCCGCGGTGCCGCGTTCGACGACCCCACCGCTCTGATCCGGGAGGTGGAGCGGCACAGGCAGGCTCACCGCGATCGGATGGCCCACTACCTCGCTGGCGAGGAACGCGACTTCACCGGGCCCGAGGCGAAGGCCGCGGTGCCGGACGCGCCGCTCGATGCGGAGACGGAGCTCCAGCACGTCGTCCTGCGCGGCGGTATCGCCTACGAGCGGATGATGATCGGCTGGCTGGACGACGTACTCGCCACGCTGGCCCGGTTCGGCACGACAGATCGCTGACCGCCCCATGCCGACAGCCGCAGCGAACGCCTGCGGCTCCGGTTCCCCCCGGTCCTCAGACTTCTCCGCCTGTCCCACACCCTGAGCTCAAAGGAGTCCTCACCATGCCCGACCCTCTCCTCTTCAACCCCCGCACCTACGACCCCGCGCACTTCGATGCCGAGACGCGCCGCCTGCTGCGGGCCACCGTCGACTGGTTCGAGGAGCGGGGGAAGCGGCAGCTGATCGAGGACTACCGCACGCGCGCGTGGCTCGGTGACTTCCTCGGCTTCGCCGCGAAGGAGAACCTGTTCGCCACGTTCCTGACGCCCGCCTCCGCCGCCGGGGAAGAGGCCGGGGACAAGCGGTGGGACACCGCCCGGATCGCCGCGCTCAACGAGATCCTCGGCTTCTACGGCCTGGACTACTGGTACGCCTGGCAGGTCACCATCCTCGGTCTCGGCCCGGTCTGGCAGAGCGACAACGCCGCCGCCCGCGACCGCGCCGCCCAACTCCTCACCGAGGGCGAGGTGTTCGCGTTCGGCCTGTCCGAGAAGACACACGGCGCCGACATCTACTCCACCGACATGCTGCTGGAACCGGACGGCGACAGCGGCTTCCGCGCCACCGGCTCCAAGTACTACATAGGCAACGGCAACGCCGCGGGTCTGGTCTCCGTGTTCGGCCGCCGCACCGATGTCGAGGGCCCCGACGGCTATGTGTTCTTCGCCGCCGACAGCCGCCACCCGGCCTATCACCTGGTCAAGAACGTCGTCGACTCGTCCAAGTTCGTCAGCGAGTTCCGCCTGGAGGACTACCCCGTCCGGGCCGAGGACGTCCTGCACACCGGCCGCGCCGCCTTCGACGCCGCCCTCAACACCGTCAACGTCGGCAAGTTCAACCTGTGCACCGCCTCGATCGGCATCTGCGAGCACGCCATGTACGAGGCCGTCACCCACGCGAACAACCGCATCCTGTACGGCCGTCCCGTGACCGCGTTCCCGCACGTGCGGAGGGAGTTGACCGACGCGTACGTCCGGCTCGTCGGGATGAAGCTGTTCAGCGACCGCGCCGTCGACTACTTCCGCAGCGCGGGCCCCGAGGACCGCCGCTACCTGCTCTTCAACCCGATGACGAAGATGAAGGTGACCACGGAGGGCGAGAAGGTCATCGACCTGATGTGGGACGTCATCGCCGCCAAGGGCTTCGAGAAGGACAACTACTTCGCCCAGGCGGCCGTGGAGATCCGCGGTCTGCCGAAGCTGGAGGGCACCGTCCACGTCAACCTGGCGCTCATCCTGAAGTTCATGCGCAGCCACCTGCTCGACCCGGCGCCCTACCCCGACGTGCCGACCCGCCTCGACGCCGCCGACGACTCCTTCCTGTTCCGGCAGGGTCCGGCCCGCGGGCTCGGCTCGGTGCGCTTCCACGACTGGCGGCCCGCCTTCGCGGCGTACGCACACCTGCCCAACGTCGCCCGGCTGCGCGAACAGGCCGACGCCCTCTGCGAGTTCGTCACCACCGCGGCCCCCGACGCCGAACAGAGCCGCGACCTCGACCTCCTGCTCGCCGTCGGCCAGCTGTTCGCCCTGGTGGTCCACGCCCAGCTCGTCCTGGAGCAGGCCCGCCTCACCGGTCTCGACGAGGACGTGCTCGACGAGCTCTTCGCCGTCCTCGTCAGGGACTTCTCCTCCCACGCCGTCGAACTGCACGGCAAGGACTCGGCGACCCCGCGGCAGCAGGAGTGGGCGCTGGGCGCGGTCCGGCGGCCGGCCGTCGACCCGGAGCGCACCGAGCGGGTCTGGCAGCGGGTCGAGACCCTGTCGGGCGCGTACGAGATGGCCCAGTAACCACACCGAGCCGTACGGCAGGACCGTGGGACCAGGTCCGACGGGTCCCACCGGCTCCCCGCCCCCCGGCCGCCGTTCCCGGGCCGCGTGCCCGCTAGATCCCGGGGCGGCCCTGAGCGGCGTCGGCGGGGAGTTCGGTGTGCAGGCGGATCGTGGTCCCGGCCTCGGGGGTGGAGCGGATCTCGACGAGGTCGCACAGCTGGTGCACGAGCCACAGTCCCCGTCCGCCCACCTGCCTGTGGTCCGGCCTGGAGCGCCCGGCGAGGGGGTCGCTGATGTAGCCGGCGTCCCGGAACTCGCACACCAGACGCCGGTTCTCGGCCCAGGTGCGCAGGACGCCCTGGCCGCCTCCGTGCCGGACGCTGTTCACGGCCACCTCGGTGGCGGCCAGATGCAGCTCGCGCAGACGGTGACCGCGCAGGCCGAGGAGTTCGGCGCAGGCGGAGATCTTGTCCCGCAGGGCGGGAAGGTCACCGCTCGAGTAGGCGAACTCGTCGTAGGGATCGCAGGGGTGGGTCAGCGGGACGAAGTCGAACGGGGCCTCCCGGTCGAAGTCGGTGGAGGGGGTGGTGCGGCCGTCCGCGCGGATCTCGGGGTGGCAGCGGGCCATCTCCTCGATGGCCGCCTGTTCACCGGCGAGGTCGTACGGGCACAGCAGCCACCAGGCAGGGCCGTCGGCGAAGGCCCTGTTCAGCAGCCACTCGTGATAGCGCAGCTCCTCCACCTCGGAGCGGGAGCGGGCCTCCGCCCAGGGCGATTCACCGATCCCGCGCACAGGTCGCCCCTGCGCCGTGTACTCCTTGATCCATTCCTGCCAGGCTCCGATGAGGCGACCCGGATGGTGCGCCAGCGGGCTGGTGTCGACGTACTGCACCGCGCGGTCGTCGGGGACCTCGGCGCGCAGCAGGGATGCCTTGCTCTCGGGGACGGCCACCACCACGGCCTCACCGCCGTCGAGCGCCTCCCTGATGAAGCCGACGGTGCCCTCGAGGAACTCCTCACCGGAACGGTACGGGTACAGCTCGTGCCGGTATCCCGCACCCGGGGGCGAGGACTCGGCACGGGGAGGGGAGGAGGTCACGGCGTCATCACCACCGGAATCGAAGGGTCTGCGAAGCCGGTCAGTTCCCAGGCCAGGCGTACGGTCTCGTTCGTCCCCTCCAGCACCACCTTGCGGTCCGGCAGGTGTCGGGCCGCGTCGGCGAGGGAGCCCATTCCGGCGGCGTCGAGGAAGTCCAGGCCGTGGCAGAGGAGGCGTACCGTCACCGCTTGGCACAGCAGCGTGCGCAGGATGGCGCCGAACGCGGGGGCGCCGTCGGCGTCGACGACCCCGTTGACGGTCCACCCGTCCTTGCCGGTGCGGTACACCTGGAAGGCGGGTGACGCCGGACGGCTGCCCAGGTGCTGTGGATGCACGCACGGCGCGTGGTCGGGCGCCGGGGCATTCCCGTTACCGCCCTGGTAGGCGCAGACCACCAGGGCACCGCTGTCGGCGGCGAACTCCTCCAGGTCGAGCTCGCTGCGCAACAGCTGTTCCGCGTCGGCCGCGGGCCCTGCGAAGGTCACGTGGTGCAGCACACGCAGCGAGCGGTACCCCTCACGCTCCGCGCTCACGGCCTCGCGACGCACCGCGGAGATCAGGGATCCGTCGAGCCGGGCGGGGTCGAGCACCACGGGGGCGAAGGCCGCGGTCGTCCCGGAGAACGGTCCGACGATCAGCACCTTGTCGCCGTAGAGCTCACCGTCGGAGACGAAGGCCCTGCTGCGGTCCCAGACGTCGTCCGCGGGCTCCAGCAGTTGCAGGACGTGGTCACCGGAGCCGACCTCGTCGAGTGCCGCCAACGTGCGCGTCGCTCGCACCACAACCTCCCCTCACCTCACGTTCACCCTACTCAACAGCGCCTCCCCCCTCCTGCCCGTAGCGGCTGACGGCACACGTGACGAGGGCCGACCGCATCCCGTCAGGCGGTGAGGCCCCTGCTGGGATGCGGCCGACCACCAAGAATCGATGCCCCGTATAGGCATGGCCTATCGGTACGGGTGCAGGCGGGTGAAGCACTCACGGTCAACACGGTGCTGACCCGTCAGGTTCCGATGCCGTGGGCGAGGAGGCTCTCGGCGGTGTCCGCGATGGTGTCCTCGATGGGGCGGGCCCGCCAACCGAGAAGCCGTTCCGCCTTGGCGCTCGTGGCGTCGAGGTCCCGGCCGAGCTGGTGCCGGAGCAGTCGCACCTCCGGGTTCACGAGACCGAGCGCCCGGGCGAGCCAGACCGGCAGTTCACGGGTCGGGGCCTTCGCCGCGCGCTCCCCCAGGCGCTCGTGCAGCGTGCGCGCGATGTCGACGACCCGCATGCTGTGCCCGGCGACGGCAAGGAACCGCTCGCCCGCGGCCTTTGGCGAGGTCATGGCGCGCAGATGCAGATCCGCCACGTCGCGTACGTCGACGTAGCCCATCCCGAAGGGGGGACACGCGGGGACCCGTCCTTCGAGCATTCTGCGCACCAGGCGCAGGGAGGGTGGGTCGTCCGGGCCGAGCAGGGGTCCGAGGACTCCCACGGGGTGCACCGTGGCCAGCTCGAGTCCGCCGCCGTCGTCCTCGATGAACTTCCAGGCCGCGCGCTCGGCCAGGGTCTTGGAGCGCTGGTAGGGCGGGATGTCCCTGTCGACGTCGGTCCAGTCCTCCTCCGTGAAGGGGGTCGAGCGCGGCGGGTGCCCGATGCCGATGGCCCCGAAGGCGCTCGTCAGCACGACCCGCCGCACGCCGGCGTCGCGGGCGGCGCGCAGCACCCGCAGGACGCCCTCCCGCGCGGGGATCACCAACTCGTCGTCGGAGGTGGGCGTATGGCGCAGCGTCGGTGAGGCGACGTGAAGGACGAAGTCGCAGTCGGCGACGGCCTCGTCCCAGCCGTGCGGCTGTCCGAGGTCGGCGGGAACGACGGTGAGACGGCCGTCGTCGAACGGCGCGGCCGCCTGGAGCCAGGAGCGCAGTGCGGGCTCACGCCGAGGGTCGCGGACCGTGGTGCGGACGGTGTGTCCCGCGTCGAGCAGGGCCAGGACGCACCAGGTCCCGATGAACCCTGTCCCGCCGGTGACCAGTACCCGTGTCATCAGTGTCTCCTGAGCTCGTGACGTGTGAGTGGAGCGGTGTCGGCGGGATGGCCGTGTGACGCCGCCGGGCGGCGGCCATGCCGCTGCGGGGGAAGTGGGGTCATGCGAGCGCCATGCCCGGGACGCGCCTGCGGATGGCCTCCATCTCGGCTTCGTCCGAGACTCCCTGCCAGTCGTACCGAGGGGTGTAGGGCGCCTCCAGGGCGCGCACTTCGTCGTCGGTGAGTTCGACGTCGAGGGAGGCCACGGCCTCGTCGATCTGGCGCGTCGAGCCCGCGCCCACCAGGGGTGCGGTGACGACCGGCTGATGGCGCAGCCAGGCGAGCGCGATCTGTGCGCGGCTCACGCCGTGTGCGTCCGCGACCTTCCCGACCGCGTCCATGATCGACCGGTTGGACGCCTCCTGCTCGGGCGCGTAGAGGAGGTCAACGTAGGCCCCGTCCGTCTGCGCGCGTGCCGTCGAGCGGGCGTCGTCCCATGTGCGGGCGAGGCGGCCCCGGGCCAGCGGCGACCAGATCACCGTGCCGACGCCTTCGTCCAGGCACAGCGGGATCATCTCCCGCTCCTCCTCACGAGCGAGGAGGTTGTAGTGGTTCTGCATCGACACGAACCGCGCCCAGCCGTTCTGCTTCTGCAGGTTCAGGGCCTTCGCGAACTCCCATGCGTGCATGGACGAGGCGCCCAGGTAGCGGACCTTGCCCGCCTTCACGAGGTCGCTGAGCGCTTCGAGCGTCTCCTCCCACGGGGTGGAGTGGTCGTTGCGGTGAATCTGGTAGAGGTCGATGTAGTCGGTGCCGAGGCGGCGCAGCGAATGGTCGACCTCGGTCATGACCGCCTTGCGGGACAGTCCGCGTCCGTTCGGTCCCCGTCGCATCGGATGCCGCAGCTTCGTGGCGATCACCACGGAGTCGCGGTCGGCGAAGTCCTTCAGGGCCCGGCCGAGGATCTCCTCGCTGGAACCGTTCGAGTACATGTTCGCGGTGTCGAAGAAGTTGATCCCCTTCTCCAGTGCGTGCCGGACGAGGGGACGCGCCTCCTGCTCGCCCTTCGACCAGACGGGATGCCCGCGGTCGGGCTCGCCGTAGGTCATCGCCCCGATCGCGACCGGTGACACGTCCAGGCCGGTCGTGCCGAGCTTGATGTACTGCATGATGCCCCTCTACAGTTAGCGGAGAACTCTCCGGTTAACGTAGTGGAGAGTTCTCCACTTAGCAAGGGGAGATTTGTGGTCCGCTCTGACGCCCGCGAGAACCGGGCTCGCATCCTCGCCGCCGCCCGCGAGGCGTTCTCCGAGGACGGCGCCGCCTCGATGAACCAGATCGCCCAGCGGGCCGGAGTCGGCGCGGGCACCCTGTACCGCAACTTCCCCACCCGCGAGGCGCTGGTGCTGGCCGTCTACCAGGACGAGGTGACGCGCATCGTCGCCACCGTGCCCGACCTGCTGGCCCGGCGGCCGCCCCTCGAAGCGCTCCGCGACTGGACCACCGACCTCGTCGACGCCATGCGCAAGAAGCACGGCCTCGGCGACGCCCTCAGCCCCGGCGCGCACCAGGCGATCAGCGAGCAGAGCTACGGCCCCGTCATCACCGCGATCACCGAGCTCCTCGACGCCGGGAAGAAGGACGGGAGCATCCGCCCGGACGCCGACCCCGGCGACTTCCTCCAGCTCACCGGCGCCCTGTGGCGCGCCCCCGCAACTCCCGAGGACCGGGCCCCCCGCATGCTCGCGCTCGTCCTCGACGGACTGCGCACGCACCCGTAGGGGCGGGCTCGGACCGGGACCGCTGAGCTGTCGTCGCGGACGCTCGCCCATGTCTTCGTACGGGCTCTGCGACCTGCCCCGATTCAGCCTGCGAGGCGGTGTGCGAGGTCGAGCAGGTCCGGCAGGCGCAGTACGCGCCCGTCGAAGCCCGGCAGGGGGACGTGGAGCGGCTCGGTCCAGCGGGCGGGGATCGCGTCCAGCCCGTAGTACGCCCCCGCGAGGCCTCCGGTCACCGCGGCGACCGTGTCCGTGTCCCCACCGAGGTCGATCGCCGCGCGCAGCGCGTCCTCGAAGCCGGTGGTGGTGCGCAGGGCCCAGACGGCGGAGCCCAGGCAGGGCCAGACGGCACCGTTGAACTCCGTCGCCTGGTCGGGGTGCCAGTCGGGCGCGAGGACCGCGGCGTAGCGGTCCCGGTGGTCCGGGTGGACGAGGGCCAGGATGTCCGGGAGCGCGGCGAGGGGATCGCGGCCCTCGAACGTGACGCGGATGAGCTCGTGGAAGATCGCGGTGCCCTCCCAGGCCGCACGGTCGCCATGGGTGAGCGCGGCGATGCGGCGGGCCGCGTCCATGGTGGCTTCCTGACCGGCGGCCGCGAAGTGGACCGCCGCGGTCGACGCCCGCATCAAGGAGCCGTTTCCCGCGGCGCGTTGGTTGACCTGGAAATGGACCGCGGCGGCGAGGTCCCAGGGCATGCCGTTGGTCAGGACGTCCTCGGTCTGGAGGCCGATGTCCTTCGGTTCCGATGCCGCCCACCGCTGGAAGCGGGCGAAGATGTCCGGCAGATCCAGTCCGTCGCGCTCCAGAAGCGACTCCGCGACCAGGACGGCCATCTGCGTGTCGTCCGTGGCCTCGCCGGGGTCCCAGCCACCGCCTCCGCACATCTCGCCGCCGGCGCCAGGCGTGGGAAACCGCGCGGAGAACGCTGCCTCGGGACCGAACTCGAAGGGGCCGCCCAAGGCGTCACCCACCGCTGAGCCGACCATCGCACCGGCGGCCCTCTGTATCCGCTCCCTGCACTCCATGCGCTCCATCGGCGCAGGTTATCCGTGCGCAGCGAACGGTTTCGGCCAGACGGGTGGTGTTTTCCTGTAGTACTCACACAGAACGCTCTCCACGGAACGCGGGAGGCCTTTTGTCCCTCCTTCTGTGCATAGGAACCTTGCACGGCCAGGAAAGTCAGGGACTGACATGGGTTTGACCAGTCGAACGACCGTCTACACGTTGGTGGCGTTGGCCGCCCTGTGTGTCGGGTTGCTGGTCTGGGTGTGGCCTCGCTTCGCGAAACCGGGGCTGTGGCACGTACTGGGGCGGCTGGGGGCCATCGGCGTGACTCAGGTCACGATCGTCGCGGCCTTCGCGTGCGGGGTGAACTCCTCGTACCAGTTCTTCGGCTCCTGGAAGGAACTGTTCGGTGACGTCGACACCGCCCCCGTCGGCGTGACACAGGCCGCCGGCGGCGAAGACTCGGTGACCGGCGTCAGCAACGTCCACGGCGCGCTCGTACAGCCCGCGGGCAACCAGCAGTTGAGCCAGGTGACAGGGCTTCCCGACGGGCCGCCCCAGGTCGCCGGGCGGGTCGAGTCCGTCAAGATCATCGGTCGCAGGACCGGCGTGGTCGATCCGGCCTTCGTCTATCTGCCGCCGCAGTACTTCCAGCCGGCGTACCACCGCATGCGCTTCCCGGTGATCGTCGCGCTCAGCGGCTACCCGGGCAGCATCTTCAACCTCGCGCAGCACCTGCGCGTCTCGCAGACCACCGCGGAGCTGGAGCGCAAGGGCAAGATGCAGCCGACGATCGTGGTGATGATCCGGCCCACGATCGCCCCGCCGCGCGACACCGAGTGCGTGAACGTCCCCGGGGGCCCGCAGACGGAGACGTTCCTGGCGAAGGACCTGCCGCAAGCGATCAGGTCCGTCTACCGGGCGGGCCACTACGCCAGCGCCTGGGGCGTCATGGGGTACTCCTCGGGCGGCAGTTGCGCCCTCCAGCTCACCATGCGCAACCCCGGGGTCTACACCACGGCCGCCGCCCTCTCCCCCGACTACCGGGTCAAGGACGATCCCACGACCGGCAACCTCTTCGGTACGGGCCCGGGGCGTCAGGCCCGCATCGACGGCCACGACCTGATGTGGCGTCTGAAGCACCTGCCCGCCCCCCAGGTCTCGGTCCTGGTCGCCAACAGCAAGCACGGCGAGAAGGGTTACCCGCAGACCCAGGCCTTCATCAAGGCCGTCAAGGCGCCCATGCGGGTCGTCTCCATCCTGCCCGAGAGCGGCAGTCACAACTTCCCCACCTGGGTACGGGAGATGCCCGCCGCCCTGACCTGGATGAACGACCAGCTCACGTTCCCGCAGGACGTCGTCCCCCGGACCCACCCCAAGAGGACGACCGAGGCCGAGGGCTCGCCCAAGCCGGGGCCCAGGGCCTCGCACGAGCCGCTGCGCGCGGAGGGCAGGGAAGAGCGGGAGCCCGCGGCTTCGTCCCGCCCGAGCGCGGGCCGATAGCGGACAACGACCGGTGACGTGCGGCCGGCGGGCGATGGAGACATCACCCGCCGGCCGACATGACCGGGTCCGGCGTGCGGAAACCAGTTGTCCGCCACCTGCTTTCCGTGAACGATCCGTCCGTGACCACGCTGTTTCTGACGGTCGGCCTGCCGGGGGCCGGGAAGACCACAAGGGCCCGCCGGCTGGCCGAGGAGCACAACGCGCTGCGGCTGACGCCTGACGAGTGGATGATTCCGCTGTTCGGCGAGCCGGAGGCGAACGGGAAGCGTGCCGTCCTGGAAGGACGTCTCCTCTCGCTCGCCCTGGACGCGGTGCGGCTCGGAACCGACGTGATCCTGGACTTCGGATGCTGGTCCCGTGCCGAAAGGTCCGCGATCCGCTGGCTGGCGGAGTCCGCCGGGGCGTCCTGCCGCCTCGTGTATGTGCCGGTGGATCCCGAGACCCAGCGGACCAGGGTCGCCCTCCGCCAGTCGCTCACTCCGGATCAGACGTTCCCGATGAGCGAAGCCGACCTCCTGCGGTGGAGGGCGCTGTTCGAGGAGCCCGACGCCGCGGAACTCGACGGGCACGAGAGGGACAGTCCGCCTCCTGGTTGGCCGGGGTGGCGAGCATGGGCCGCGGACAGGTGGCCGTCGTTCGTCTGAGCCTCGCCCCGGCGGCGGTGACATCGCCAACGGCCAGGATTCCCCAAGGTCTTGACGACGGAAGGGGGCGCTCCTACGGTCCCTACACCGCACACGATCGGCAAGGGCACCGAAACATTCGACGAACGGGAGCGCTCCCACCCACCTCCCACGCACTCCACGTGCTCACACCCACCTCCACGCCCTCAAGGTGCCACGTCCTCCCGGGGCCTGACCAAGGCAGCGTCCCGAAACTTTCGCCGTGCGGAGTGTCCTCGCAGGAACGCATCAGCGTCACGTCCCGAAGGAGGAGCAATGTCGTTGCACCGGAGTGGTTCCGGCACCGCGGGGCCGGAGTTTTCCAGTCGTCGATCCGTCCTGGCGACCATGGGTGCCTTACCGGTCCTCGCGGCCGCGACACCCGCGGTGAGCGCGCCCCTGGCGCCTTCCGTGGCGGCGGCCGCGGTGACCGTCGACCCGTCGGCGACCCGGCAGACGATCCGGGGATTCGGCGGCATGAACCACCCGCTGTGGATCGGTGACCTGACATCCGCGCAGCGGGACACGGCGTTCGGGAACGGTGAAGGGCAGCTCGGGTTCTCCATACTGAGGATCTTCGTCTCGGAGGACCGGGCGAACTGGAGCCGCGAGGTCGCGACGGCGAAGCGGGCGATCGAGCTCGGGGCCACGGTCTTCGCGTCGCCGTGGAATCCCCCCGCCCAAATGGTCGAGACCTTCGTCCACGGCCAGCAGACCGACGCGAAGCGCCTCCGGTACGACATGTACGGCGCCTACGCCCAGCACCTGAACGACTTCGTCACCTTCATGCGGAGCAACGGCGTGAACCTCCACGCCATCTCCGTGCAGAACGAGCCCGACTACGCCCACGACTGGACGTGGTGGACCCCGGCCGAGATGACCAGGTTCCTGCGGGAGAACGCCGGCTCGATCAGCACCAGGGTCATCGCCCCGGAGTCCTTCCAGTACGTCAAGAGCTTCTCGGACCCGATCCTCAACGACCCCGCTGCCCTCGCCAACCTGGACATCCTCGGGGCACACCTCTACGGCACCTCGTTCCAGAACTTCCCCTACCCCCTCTTCCAGCAGAAGGGCGCGGGCAAGGAACTGTGGATGACCGAGGTCTACTACCCCAACAGCAGCGACTCCGCCGATCTCTGGCCTCAGGCGCTGGACGTGGGCGAACACGTCCACCGCGCGATGGTGGACGCCGAGTTCCAGGCGTACGTGTGGTGGTACATCCGGCGCGGGTACGGCCCCATGCGGGAGGACGGGCGGATCAGCAAGCGCGGTGCCGCCATGGCGCACTTCTCGAAGTACGTCCGCCCCGGGCACGTGCGGATCGCGGTGACCGCGAACCCGCAGCCGAACGTCTACCTCTCGGCGTACAAGGGGAGCGGTTCCCGGCTGGTCGTCGTCGCCGTCAACAAGGGGACCGCGCAGGTGAGTCAGCAGTTCACCCTGCGCAACAACACCTCGTCCGGTGTGTCCTCCTGGCTGACGGACGCGAGCAGGAACCTCGCGTCCCAGAGCAGGATCACCGTGGCGAACGGCTCCTTCACCGGGCTGCTGCCCCCTCAGAGCCTGACGACCTTCGTGACCGGCTGACGCGGGCACCCGTCGTCGTCACGCCGACCCCGACCTGCCGATACGGGCCGATCTCCGTGACGCCGGGCGTCCTCCGGGTACCGGTAGGGGCATGACTGAAGCGGTACAGGCGGGACTGTGGGGACTTCTGGCGGGTTCGGCGCTGCTCCTGGGTGCGGTGCTCGGGTACGGGCTGCGCGTGCCACAGAAGGTGATCGCCACGGTGATGGCCTTCGGCGCCGGGGTTCTGCTGTCGGCGGTCTCCTTCGAACTGGTCGGTGAGGCGTACGACGAGGCCGGCATCGCCCCGGCGGCCATCGGCACGCTCGCGGGCGCCCTCGCCTACACGGCGGGCAACGTCTGGTTGGCCGGCCGCGGAGCCCGGCACCGCAAACGCTCCGGCACCCAGTCGGCGCAGTCCCAGCCGTCGGAGGCCCAGCAGGGCGGTTCCGGGACGGCGCTGGCGCTGGGAGCCCTGTTGGACGGCGTCCCGGAATCGGCCGTCATCGGGGTCAGTCTGCTGGACGGCGGCGCGGTCAGCCTGGTGACCGTGGCAGCGGTGTTCCTCAGCAACATCCCGGAGGGGCTGTCGAGTTCGGCGGGTATGAAGCGGGCCGGGCGCGGCAAGGCCTACGTCTTCGGGGTGTGGTCGGTGATCGCGGCGGCGAGCACCGTCTCCGCCGTCCTCGGGTACACCGTGGTCGGTGCGTTCTCGCCGGCCGTGATCGCGGCGGTCACCGCCGTGGCCGCGGGGGCGATCCTGGCCATGATCGCGGACACGATGATTCCGGAGGCGTTCCAGGACGCCCACCTGGCGATCGGCCTCATCACGGTGTGCGGCTTCCTGCTGTCCTTCGCTCTCTCCCACGCCTGACCGCTGTCGCCGAGCCGGGTCAGCGGAGCAGTTCCGCCGGTTCGGTGGCCTTGCCCACGAGCAAGTGGCCAGGCTCGGCAGCGAGCCGTGCCCCCGGTACCCGGCAGGAGTCCGGTCCGCCCCCTCCGCCTCTCCGCCGCACTCCCCCGTCCGGCTGGAGCACACCCACCGGGTGGCGGGTGCCGCCCCCTCCGCTCCCCCACGGGCCGTTCTCCGTCCTAGGGTCACCATGGTGACCATCCAGGACACCGGCGGTGGCGGCCCCACGGTCCTCACCATGTACTTCTGGATGTACTGCTTCATGTACTTCTACGGCAAGGCGGAACCGCGTGATCCGGGTGATGGTGGTCGACGACGAGGCCCTGGTGCGGTCCGGTTTCCGGCTCATCCTGAGCGCGGCCGACGACATCGACGTCGTCGCGACCACGACGGGCGCCGAGGCGGTCGACACCGCGCGGCGGGAGCGTCCGGACGTGGTGCTGCTGGACATCCGGATGCCGGACGTGGACGGCCTGACCGTGCTCGGGCAGCTGCGCGCGCTGCCGGGGCCGCCGGTGGTGGCGATGCTGACGACGTTCGACGCCGATGAATACGTACTGACCGCACTGCGCTCCGGCGCGGCCGGTTTCCTGCTGAAGGACACCGAGCCGGATCAACTCGCCCAGCTGGTACGGACGTTGGCTGCGGGTGGCGTGGTGATGTCACCGAAGGCGTCCCGGGCCGTGTGGCAGAACCACCCCGGCGCCGCGGTGCACGGCGACGAGGAGGCCGGCCGGGTCGGGCTGCTCAGTGAGCGGGAGCGTCAGGTGCTCGTGCTGGTCGCTCAGGGGTTGTCCAACGGCGAGATCGGCGGCCGGATCCACCTCAGTGCGGGCACGGTGAAGGACCATGTCAGCGCGATCCTCACCAAGTTGCGGGTCGGCAGCCGAGTGCAGGCGGCGCTGCTCGCCCAGCGGGCCGGTCTCCTCGACGAGGGCAGTCGGCGGCACCCGGGGTCCGCACGATGACCGCGGCGGCATCCGGAGCCCGGGGGACGGCCTCGGCCGAGAGGCCGAAGGCCTGGTGGGCGCGGATCCCCGGTCCGGTCGTCGACGGCCTCGTGGTCGCCGTCGCGGTGGCGGACGTGCTGTTCAGCCTGGGCGACTCGTCCGGCGTCACGCAGGCGTTGGCGGCGCTCGCCTGCCTCGCGCTGGTGGCCCGTCGCCGCCTCCCGCTCGCGGTCTTCCTCCTCACGCTGCCCGCCAGTCTCATGCTGGACATCGTGTTCGCCCCGATCGCGGCCCTGTTCACCCTGGCCGAGCGCTCCCGCGACCGTCGGCTCCTCACCGTCTGCGCGCTGCTCTTGGCGCTGGCAGGCGCCGCGCCCTGGCCCCTGGACCTCCTGCCCGCGCACGAACGCACCTGGACCGCCGTCTACTTCTTCTACACCCTGGCCACCGCCGTCGCTCCCGTCCTGATGGGCCAACTCGTCCAGACGCGACGGGACTTGCGGCGCCGACTCGTCGAGATCGAGGAGGCCCGGGAGCACGAGCGGCTGCTGCACTCACAGGCCGTCCTGGCCCGGGAACGGGCCCAGCTCGCCCGCGAGATGCACGACGTCGTGTCCCACCAGGTGAGCCTGATCGCCGTCCAGGCAGGCGCCCTGCAAGTCGCCGCCACCGACCCGGACTTCAGGGAAGGCGCCCGCACCATCCGCGCGCTCAGCGTCGACACCCTGGACGAACTGCGCCACATGGTCGCCCTGTTGCGCGCCTCGGGCGGCCGTACCACCGAGCTGACCCCCCAGCCCACCCTGGCCGATCTGCGCAAGCTGGTCACGACGAGCGGCATCGACGTGACGCTGAGCGGCGAACTGCCCCGGGACATCGGCACTCCCGCGCAACGCGCCCTCTACCGCACCGTCCAGGAGGCGCTGACCAACGTCCGCAAGCACGCCCCCGGCGCCCGTGCGGCCGTACGTCTGTGGCACCAGCCCGGGGCCTTCGGCGTCACCGTCACCAACACTCCCCCCACCCGACCTTCGCTGCCTCTCCCCGGCTCCCGTCAGGGCCTGATCGGACTCGCCGAGCGGGCCGAACTCCTCGGTGGCACCTTCGAGTCGGGCGCGACCGGAGACGGCGGCTACCGGGTGACCCTGCGGATCCCGGCCGACGGGGACACTTGACCGCGAGAAGCCGGTCGCAGGTCGGCAACGGCGGCTCGCTCACCCTCACCTGCCGCGACAGCCCGGCGACAACGCAACTCCGCACAGTTTTGGTTAAGTCACGGTCAGAAGCGAAAGCGGAGTGCTAGACATCGGACGGACCTTCTTTGGTCAACTCCCTGTGACCGCCCCGTTGAGGAGAGTGTCGGACGCGAGGCGGAACTGAGCGGATAGGACGACCGTGTCGCACACCCCCACCCCCGTGCGCCGAAGATTCGGTGCGCGCAACCTGCGTGTGGCCCAGAAACTCCAGGCCATCCTCTTGATCCCGGTGCTCGTCGCCCTCGCCCTGGGCGGCGTACGCGTGAAACGCACCGTCGACACCTGGCAGACCGCCGAGGACGCGGTCCGCGTCGCCGAGCTGGTGCAGGCGGCCAACAAGTACGCCAGCGACGCCATCAACGAACGGGACGTATCCGTCATCCCGTTGGTCAAGGGTGACCGTGACGCCGGCACGGTCGTCGCGGCCCGGCGGATCACCGACGAGGACGCCAAGGAGTTCGACGCGGCGGTCGCCCGCATGCCCGAGACCGCCGGTCTTGAGCGCCGGGTCGCGCTCGTCCGCGTCGGTGAGAAGCAGCTGCCGCTGGTGCGGGCCGCCGCCTTCACGCCCAAGCTGACCGGTGTGCAGACCGAGGAGAGCTACCACGCCGTCCAGCACCCGCTGATGGAGATCTCCAACGAGCTGGGCTTCGGCATCACGAGCCAGGCGACCTACGGCCGTACCCTGTACGCCGTCTCGCTCACCCAGGCCGCCGAATCGCTGATCCGCGCCATCGGCACCCACCTCCTCGTCGAGGACCGCAGCAAGCTGGCCAAGGGTGAACTCCAGTCCCAGCTCGCCTCGTTCAGCTCCTACGTCTATCTCGAACAGGTCGCGTTGCAGGAGTACGCGGGTTTCGCCGGTACCGAGGAGACAGCCCGGCTGCGCGAGGCGCTGACGGACGCCCAGCAGGAGGGGCAGGAGCGGGTCGCGGAGGCGCGGACCCAAGCCGAGGCGGCCGGCAAGGACTTCGTCGCGCCACCGGGTCTGGACAAGATGACCCGCGCCATCGCCTCCGGCGCGACGGCGGCGCAGCTCGGCAAGCAGGGCATCACGCCGGAGACCTTCTTCGCGGCCTCCACACTCAGTTTCGATGCCTACCGCAGTGTCGAGGTCTACCTCACCGACACCGCGCTGGCCAAGGCGCACACCATCGCCGACGACGCCCGCAACGACGCGATCCTCAACGCCGCGCTCGTCCTCGCCGCCGTCCTCGCCGCCTTCCTCCTCGCGAACTGGGTGGCCCGCACGATGAGCACCACCATGCGCCGGCTCAGCGCCTCCGCCCACGAGATCGCCGCACAGCGGTTGCCGGCCCGATTGACTCAGCTCACGCGTGCCATCCCCGGCCGGGTGGAGAGAGACGTGGAACCCATCCCGATCACCACCACGGACGAGATCGGCGAGGTCGCCCGCGCCTTCGACCACGTGCACCGCGAGGCCGTCCGGCTGGCCGCCGAACAGGCCCTGCTGCGTGCCAACATCAACACCATCTTCAGCAACCTGGCCCGCCGCAACCAGTCCCTGATCGAACGTCAGCTCTCCATGATCACCGATCTGGAAGGCAGGGAGGCCGACCCCGACCAGCTGGAGAACCTCTTCCAGCTCGACCATCTCGCTACCCGGGTCCGCCGCAACGGCGAGAACCTCCTGGTGCTCAGCGGCGAGGCCCCCGCCCAGCAGTGGGACCAGCCGCTGCCCCTGGTCGACGTGATCCGCGCCGCGGTCTCGGAGGTCGAACAGTACGAGCGCATCCAGCTCGCCGGTGTCCCGGAGACCCAGATCGACGGACGGGCCGTGAACGATCTGGTCCACCTGCTCGCCGAACTCCTGGAGAACGCCACCACCTTCTCCTCGCCGCACGTGCCCGTGCATGTCACCGCCGCGCGGTTGCCGGACGGCAGGATCATGCTCGAGATACACGACAGGGGGATCGGCATGCCCCCTGAGGAGCTGGCGGAGATCAACCGGAACCTCGCCGATCCTCCCACCGTGGACGCGTCGATCTCCCAGCGGATGGGTCTGTTCGTGGTGGGCCGGCTGGCCGACCGGCACGGCATCCGCGCCCAGTTGCGACCCGCCGACGAAGGCCAGGGCACGACGACGCTGGTGATGCTGCCGGACACGATCACCCATCGGACGGCGACAGCGGAACCCGACGCCGACACCATGGCCCTGGTCGCGTTCGTGGACAGCCGCTTCACCGAGGCGACCACCTGGACCGACGAACCGATCTGATCGCCGGTGCTCGGTCGCGGCGGGGCGGCGTACCTCAGTGCCCGCCCCGCCAGGCGCAGGCCTCCGTCCCGCCTACCGGCACCGAAACGCCGAGCACCGCGCCGGAGGCCGGTGTCGGGGACTTCACGCCGTGGCGGGCCGTGGTGATGTGGAGGCGGTTGCCGCCGGGGCGCAGACACACCGAGGTGGGATGCGGGGCGGGTACGTCGAGGGTGGTGAGCAGGCGGCCGTCCGGGTGGTAGCGGCGGACCGCGCCGGCGCCCCACAGGGCGACCCACAGGCAGCCCTCGGCGTCGACCGTCATCCCGTCGGGGCTGCCTTCGTCCTCCCGCATGCGGGCGAAGGTCTCCGGGCCGCCGGACAGGTCTCCCGAGACCGGGTCGACCCGGCAGCGCAGGATGGTGCCGACGGCCGAGTCGGCGAGGTACAGGGTGGTGCCGTCGGCGGTGAAGGCCGGCCCGTTGACGATGGTGAGGCCGTCGAGCACCCAGACCACCGTGCCGTCGGTGTCCGTGCGGTACAGGGATCCGGCGCCGCGGGTGCCGTCGTAGGGCATGCTTCCGGCCCAGAATCGGCCGGCCGGGTCGGCGACGCCGTCGTTCATCCGGCTGGGCACGCCGGTGCGGTCCTCGGGGCGGTCCAGCCACTGGAGCTTGCCGTCCCGCGTGAGCAGGGCGATGCCGGTGCCGGCGGCGGCGATCCAGGTGCCGGGGCTGCCGTGGACGGGGGCTACGGCGCCGAGCGGGACGTCGAGCCGGGCCAGTTCGCGCGGGGCGGCGGCTCGTTCGGTGTTCTCCCGCAGTTCGAGGAGGCGGCCGGCCAGGATGTCGACGTAGACGAGACGGCCGTCGACCCAGCGTCCTCCTTCGGCGAGTTCGTACTCCCCCTGGACCATGATCGTCGCCGGTGGGGGTGGGGCGGAGGTCATCGTCGGCTTCCTCGATATGGGGCACGGCGGTGCGGTCGGGTTCGGGGCTCGGCGGACGGTCATGCAGTCGGGCTGGGCCGCTCAGCGGGCCGCCGAGCGGTCGGGGGCTTCGGTCAGCGGACGGTCGTGCCGTCGGGTTCGTCGAGCAGGGTGAGTTCGTGCCGGGACGGCAGGCCCTCCCAGTCGCCGCGGGTGGCGACGGCGAACGCCGCGGTGGTGACGGCCCGGTACAGACGGGCCGGGACGTCCGCGTCCAGGAGGAGTCCCGAGAGGTATCCGGCCACGAACGCGTCGCCCGCGCCGACCAGATCGACCGCGTTCACCTTGCGTGCCGCGCGGTCGGTGGTGGCGTCGGCGGTGAACACACTCGCCCCGCGGGCGCCGCGTTTGACGACGACCTCCGCTACACCGGTGGCCAGGAGGGTGCGGACGGCCTCGGGTTCGGGGACATCCGGGTGTTCCAGCACCAGGGGCAGTTCGTCCTCGGAGGCGATGAGCAGGTCCGTGTGGGCCAGGAGCGGCCGCAGGGCGGTGCGGGCGCGCTCGCCGGACCACAGCCGGGAGCGGTAGTTGACGTCGAGGCACACCGTGGTGCCCGCCTCGTGGGCCGCGGTCGCGGCGGCCAGTGCCGCACCGGCCGCCGTCGCGCTCAGCGCCGGTGTGATGCCGGTCAGGTGCAGGATCCGGGTGCCGGGGGCCAGCGCGGGCAGGACATCGGCCGGTGCGAGCGCCGAACCGGCGGACCCTGAACGGTAGTAGCTGACGCGGGTCAGGGTGCCCAGGCGGGGCTCGGTCAGCAGCAGGCCCGTGGGGCGGCCGGTGTCGTCGACGGCCGCGTGGGAGGTGTCGACGCCCTCGGCGCGCAGGGTCCGCAGCACCAGGTCACCGAGTTCGTCCGCGCCGACACGGCCCGCCCAGCGCACTTGGTGGCCGAGCCGGGCGAGACCGATGGCCACGTTGGACTCGGCTCCCGCGACGGACAGGCCGAGGTCACCGCCGAGTTTCAGGGGGCCGCGGGCGCGCAGGGCGCCCATGGTCTCGCCGAAGGTGACCACCTCGGGCGCGTTCTGTCCGGCCGGGGTCGTCATACGGTCTCCTGGGCGATCGCGGCACGGAACTGAGCTGCCCGCGCGCGTAGTCGGCCGAGGTCTCCGCCGTCGGCCGCGTCCCCGATCAGCGGGGAGCCGACGCCCACGGCGGTCGCGCCCCGGTCCAGGTGGTCACGGGCGGCGGCCGCGTCGACTCCCCCGACGGGCACGAACGGGACCTCGGGGAAGGGAGCGCGCAGTGCGCTCAGGTACTCGGGTCCGCCGAGGGAGGCGGGGAAGAGCTTGATCGCGGCGGCGCCGAGGGCGAGGGCGCGTTCGATCTCGCTCGGGGTGAGGGCTCCCATCAGCACGGGTACGCCGACGCCCGCCAGCCCCTCGACCAGGGCCGGGGTGACGAGGTAGGACGCCCCGGCGTCCACGGCGCGTGCGGCGTCCTCGGTGGTGCGGACGGTGCCGGCGCCGACCGGTGCGTCGGGGCCCAGTGCCGCGCGCGCCCGCCTGATCACCGTCAGGGCGTCGGCGGTGGTCAGCGAGACCTCGGCGGCGGCGATGCCCTCCTCGGCCAGGGTGGTCACGGTGCGCAGGGCCGCGGCGGGGTCCTTGCCGCGGACGATGGCCAGCAGGCGGTGGGCGCGCAGGGTCTCCACCAGGTTCATGGGATCGGGTTCTCCTTGGATCTGCGGGACGGGGACCTGACGGGCGCTCACCATTCCGTGAACGCCCCGTCCGCGCCCCGCCATACGGGGTTGCGCCAGCGGTGGCCGGTCTCGGCGGCTCGACGTACCGCCTTCTCGTCGATGTCGACGCCGAGCCCGGGCCGGGTGGAGGCGACGGCGTGGCCGCCGTCGAAGCGGAACGGCTCGGGATCCAGGACGTAGTCCAGCAGGTCGCACTGCTGGTTGTAGTGGATGCCCATGCTCTGTTCCTGGATGAGGAAGTTCGGTACCGCGAAGGCGATCTGGAGGCTGGCCGCCAGGGCGATCGGGCCGAGCGGGCAGTGCGGGGCCAGGGTGACGTCGTACGCCTCGGCCATGGCGGCGATGCGGCGGACCTCGGAGATGCCGCCGGCGTGCGAGAGGTCGGGCTGGGCGACGGCGATGCCGCTGGTGAGTACGTCACGGAAGTCCCAGCGGGAGTAGAGGCGTTCGCCGGTGGCGAGCGGCACGCTGGTGGACTCGACGAGGCTGCGCAGGTGGGCGGAGTGTTCCGGCAGGACGGGTTCCTCGACGAACAGCGGATGCAGCGGTTCCAGGAGGGGCAGCAGCCGGCGTGCCATGGCGGTGGAGGCACGGCCGTGGAAGTCGACGGCGATGTCCCGTTCGTCGCCGAGGACTTCGCGGACGGCGGCGACGCGTTCGACGACCTCGGCGGTGCGGGCGGGGGTGTCGATCGGGGCGAGTTCGGCCGAGGCGTTCATCTTCACGGCGGTGAAACCGGCCTTGACCTGTTCCCCGGCCAGTTCGGCCACGTCGCTCGGGCGGTCGCCGCCGATCCAGGCGTACATCCGCACCCGGTCGCGCACGGGGCCGCCGAGGAGGCGGTGCACCGGGACGCCGTAGGCCTTGCCGGCGATGTCCCACAGGGCCTGGTCGATGCCGGCGACGGCGCTGGAGAGGATCGGGCCGCCGCGGTAGAAGCCGCCCTTGGTGAGCACCTGCCAGTGGTCCTCGATGCGCAGCGGGTCCTTGCCGACGAGGTGGTCGGCGAGTTCGTGGACGGCCGCGCGGACCGTGTCGGCGCGGCCCTCGACCACCGGTTCGCCCCAGCCGGTGATCCCCTCGTCGGTGGCGACGCGCAGGAAGAGCCAGCGGGGGGCGACGAGGAACGTCTCAAGTCCGGTTATCTTCAAGGAGTTTCCTCGCGGCGCGGGTCGGTCGTGGTGTGGTCGTGGTCTTCTTGGGCCTGTACGGCGGCCAGGTCGTGGGACGCCTGGGCGAGCAGGGACTCGACGGCGGCCACCGCGGCGTCCGGGTCGCCCGCCTCGACGGCGTCGAGCAGTTCCTGGTGCACGGGGATGGAGTCGGAGAAGTGCCGGGCGCCGTGCACGATGCGGTCGCGGACGCGCAGGCCCGCCTCTATGACGACCTCCATCCTGCTGAGCAGTTCGTTGTGGGCGGCCTCCAGCAGGGCGCGGTGGAAGGCCAGGTCGGCCTCGACCATCGCCTCCGCGTCCGCTCCGGCCGCCGCCATGGCGTCGAGGGCCTGCCGGAGGGCGTCCAGGTCGCCGGGGGTGCGGCGGGCCGCGGCGAGCCGGGCCCCGGCGGGCTCGACGATCGCGCGGACCTCGGCGAGGTCGTCCAGGAACCCGTCGGTGGGGGCGCTGCTGCCCTGCCAGCGCAGCAGGTCGCTGTCGAGGAGGTTCCAGTCGGCGCGGGGCCGGATGGTCGTCCCGCGTTTCTGCTTCGACTCCAGCAGGCCCTTGGCGGCCAGCACGCGCAGCGCCTCGCGTACGACGGTCTTGCTGACGCCGAGTTCGGTCTCGAACTTGACCGGGTCCACGACGGAGCCCGGGGGGTAGTCGCCGCGGATGATGCGTCGGCCCAGTTCCTCCACCGCCTGGCCGTGCAGCCCCCTGCCGGGATGGGTCACCACGTTCTCCGTTTCCGTTGTGGTCCTTGCGTCCGGCCCACCGTGTGGTGCGCGTCGTTCACGAGGACTCCTTCATGACGCTCCATCCTCCATCGACCACGAGGTTCGCGCCGGTCACATAGGAGGCGTCCGCCGATGCCAGGAAGGCGACGGCGGAGGCGACCTCCTCCGGCTGCCCGAAGCGCCCGGCCGCCGTGGCGGCCACGCTGCGGGCCCGGTCGGGTTCCGGGATGCCGTCCCAGGCGGCGGTGAGGATGGGGCCGGGCAGGACTGTGTTGACCCGGATGTCGGGACCGTACTCGACGGCCAGTTGCCTGCCCAGTGAGCACAGCGCGCCCTTCGCGGCGGCGTAGGCGGCGTGACCGGGCAGGCCGATGACCGCGTGCACCGAGGAGGTCAGCACGACCGAGCCCTGCGACGCGCGGAGCAGGGACGCGAAGGTCTTCATCCCGCGCCAGGCCGGCTTGAGCAGGACTGCCATCTGGCCGTCCCACTCGTCCTCACTCAACTCATGGGCGGCTTTGTTGAGTTGGGCGAAGGCGTTGCTGTGCAGCACGTCCAGCCGGCCGTGCTGCTCGTCGACATGACGGGCGAGGTTCCGCCAGTCGGCGGCGGAGGTCACGTCGCAGCGCACGTACTCCGCGCGCCCGCCGCTGTCCTCGATGTCGGCCGCGACCGCCTTGCCGGCCGTGTCGTCCACGTCCGTGACCACGACCACCGCCCCTTCGGCCGCGAGCCGGCGGGCCGTGGCCGCGCCGATGCCGTGCGCCGCCCCGGTGATCACCGCCACGCGCCCCGTCATCCTGCGGCATTCCGTCATCACGTGCGTCTCCCCTCGCTGCTGTCCACGAGCCCACCATAGCTCTTTCAATTAATTATGAATATATCTTGACGGCGTGACGGTGCCGCTCCGAGACTGACCGGCACGCACCAAGCAGCTTCGGTACGAAGCCAGGAAGGACCTCCTCCCATGAGCCGCACCACACCCCGCCGCAGAAGCCGGGGCGCACTCGCCGTGACCCTCGTCGCCGCCTCCCTGTTCCTCTCCGCCTGCGGGGGTTCGAGCGATTCCCAGGACAAGGCGCAGGCTCCCGCGAAGCCCGGTCAGAAGGTCGACCTGCGCTTCTGGTCGTGGGTGCCCGGTGTCGACAAGGCCGTCGACAAGTGGAACGCCACCCACCCGGACATCCACGTCAAGCTGGAGAAGATCCCGTCCGGCAGCAGCGGCGGCTACGCGAAGATGCGCGCCGCCCTCAAGAGCGGCAACGCGCCCGACCTGGCCCAGGTCGAGTACCAGGAGATCCCCTCGTTCCTGCTGGAGAACGGCCTGGTGAACCTGTCCGAGTACGGCGCCGACAAGGACAGGTCGAAGTTCGTCGACTGGCAGTGGCAGCAGGGAGTCTTCGGCTCGGCCGTCTACGCGATCCCCCAGGCGTCCGGCCCGATGGGCCTGTTCTACCGCTCCGACCTGTTCAAGAAGTGGGGCATCGCCGCGCCCACCACCTGGGACGAGTACGCCCAGGCCGCCGAGAAGATCCACAGCTCCGACCCGAAGGCCTACATCGGCACGTTCCCGCCCGGCAACTCCGCCTGGTTCACCGCACTCGCGTGGCAGGCCGGCGCCAAGTGGTTCGGCGTCGACGGCGACACCTGGTCGGTGAACATCGACTCCCCGCAGACCCTCAAGGTCGCCGCCTTCTGGGACAGCCTGCGCACCAGGAAGCTGATCAAGACCGAGCCCGACTTCGCCAACGGCTGGTACAAGGACCTCCAGACCGGCGCCGTCACCTCCTGGGTCAGCGCCCAGTGGGGCGACGCCATCATCAGCGGCAACGCACCCCGAACCGCCGGGAAGTGGGCGGTGGCGCCCATGCCGCAGTGGACGAAGGGCGCGAACGTGTCGGCGAACTGGGGCGGCTCCTCCACGGCCGTCCTCAAGGGCGCCAAGCACATCCCCGAGGCCCTGAAGTTCGCCGAGTGGCTCAACACCGACCCCGCGAGCGTCGACCTGCTGCTCCAGGGCGGATACGGCTGGCCCGCGGGGGCCGACGCGTACAAGGGCTCCTCGCTGGACAAGCCCTCGGCGTTCTTCGGCGGCCAGAAGTACAACGAGGTCTTCGCGCAGGCGGACAAGAACATCGACACCTCGTGGAAGTGGATACCGACGATCGACGCCACCTACCAGCACCTCAACGACGGCTTCCAGGCCGCCCTGGCGGGCAAGGGCACGTTCGTCTCCGCGGTCCAGCAGGCGCAGAAGCAGACCGTCGAGGACCTGAAGAGGAAGGGCCTGAAGGTTTCCACCGGCCAGTGACCGCCTCCGGAGGGCGCGGCACGGCCACCGCCGTTCTCCCCTCCGGACTCCAGAAAGCACCCTGATGCCCACCCGCACCCGAGCGCCCCGCCGCCGCAGAAATCTGGCGCCCGTCGCCTTCGTCGCCCCGTTCCTCCTGCTGTTCCTGCTGACCTTCGCCGTCCCCATCGGCTACGCCGTCTATCAGAGCGTCATGGACGTCGAGCACACCGGGCCGCTGGGGCTCGGCGGCAGCCGTACCGTCTTCGTGGCGCTGAGCAACTACTCCGACGCGTTGTCCGACGACACCTTCGTGCGCAGCGTCGGCCGCGTCCTGCTGTTCGCGGCCGTCCAGGTGCCGGTGATGGTCGCGCTGGCCGCCGGGCTCGCGCTGCTCCTGGACAGCGCCTCGGCCAGGGGCGTGCGGTTCTTCCGCGCCGCCTTCTTCCTGCCCTACGGCGTTCCCGGCGTCATCGCCTCCATCCTGTGGGGCTTCCTGTACGTACCGGGCGTCAGTCCTCTCGTGGACGGCATGCGCCACCTGGGGATCTCGGTGGACCTGCTGGGCGGGGACACCGTCCTGTGGTCCATCGCGAACATCGTCACCTGGGAGTTCGCCGGCTACAACGTCCTGGTTCTCGTCGCCCAACTGCGCACGATCCCCGCGGAGTTGTACGAGGCCGCCCGCATCGACGGCGCGAGTGCCTGGATGACCGTCCGGCACGTCAAGCTGCCGATGCTGCGCCCGGCGCTGATCCTCACCACGGTCTTCACCATCATCGGCACGCTGCAACTGTTCGCGGAACCGCTGGTGCTCAAGCCCGTGTCGTCGAGCATCGACAGCGCCTACACCCCCAACCTCAGCGCCTACAACGAGGCGTTCACCAACGACAACTACCACCTCGCCGCCGCCGAGGCAGTGCTGCTCGCGCTCGCCGCCTTCGTGCTCTCCTTCGGTTTCCTGCGGCTGATCAACAAGAGGGGTGGGGACGCGTGAGTCTCCGGACACCGGCCCGCACCGTCCCGTCAGGGGGTCGGGCGCCGGCCTCCGACGACGGCACGCCGCCGCGCGGCGGCATCAGCGGGGTCACCCCGCGCAGCCACATCCTGGTCACCGGCCTGCTCGTGGCGGCCGCCGGGTACTTCCTGCTCCCGGTGTACTGGCTGGCCGTGGCGTCGACCAAGTCCACCGGCGACCTGTTCGGCAGCTTCGGACTGTGGTTCTCCCGTCCCCGGCTGCTGAGCAACCTGCACCAGGTGCTCACCTACGACCACGCGATCTATCTGCGCTGGGCCGCCAACAGCGTGCTGTACGCGGGGGTCGGCGCGGTCGTGGCGACGCTGCTGGCAGCGATGGCCGGCTACGCGCTGGCGAAGTTCTCCTTCGCGGGCCGCGACACGATCTTCAACATCGTGCTGGGTGGCGTCCTGATCCCCGCCACGGCGCTGGCGCTGCCCATGTACCTGCTGTTCAGCAAGGCGGGTTTGGCCAACACCTACTGGGCGGTGCTGCTGCCGAGCTTCGTCAGCCCCTTCGGCGTGTACCTGTGCCGGATCTACGCCGCGGCGTCCATACCGGACGAGCTGCTGGAGGCGGCCCGCATCGACGGCGCGGGAGAGATCCGCATCTTCACCACCGTCGCGCTGCGCATCATGACCCCCGCTCTGGTGACGATCTTCCTGTTCCAGTTCGTCGGCATCTGGAACAACTACTTCCTGCCGCTGGTGATGCTGTCCGACTCCAAGCTGTACCCCATCACCCTCGGTCTGACGTCGTGGCAGTCCTTCGCCGACCGCCAACCGCAGCTGTACCAGATGACCGTGGGAGGCGCCTTCGTCTCCGTCGTCCCGCTGATGATCGCCATGGTCGTCCTCCAGCGCTTCTGGCGCAGCGGTCTGACCGAGGGCAGCGTGAAGGGCTGAGTCCCGGAAACCGAAGGGGGAGGGACAGGTCGTCCCTCCCCCTTCTGGTGTGCCGTGTCAGGTCACTTGTCCCTGGGGTTCACCGCCTTGCGGAAGGCGTCGTGGACGAGCTTGGGCCGCTCGTCCGCGAAGGTGACCAGGCCCATGACGGAGATGCCGTTGTAGGCCTGGTTGTACCCGGCGCGTTCCTTGTAGTCCTTGAGGACCCAGTAGGTGAATCCGGCGACGAACTCGCTGCGCGCGCTCACCTGGGCCCAGTGCGCGGTGAAGCTCGCCGCCTGCCACTCCTCCGTGCCCTGCGTGGTGCTGGGGCCGTGGGTGCCGGCGATGGCCCAGGTGCCGTTCTCCGTGATCAGGATCGGCTTGTCGGGATACTTCGCGTGCACGGCGTCCAGCGTGGGGCCGAGGTCGGCGTCCTTGCCGTAGAAGTAGCCGAAGTACTCGTTGAACCCGACCACGTCGGCGAGGTCGAACGCGGGGTCGTTGCTGGTGTTGGACGCCCAGGTCACCGGGCGGGCGGTGAGGTCGACCGTCTTCACGGCCGCCTTGAGGTCGGCGAGCCAGGCCCGGTAGACCGGGGCGCCGTCGGCGTCGATCTCCGACTCGTTCTGCAGACCCCACAGAATCACCGAGGGGTGGTTGTGCTGGTTCCACGCCATGGTCAGGGCCAGGGCGCGGGCGAGGCCGTAGCGCTCGGTCTGGAGCTTCTCCTGGGCCGTGTTGAGCCACATGGTGTCGATGTCGTCCATCACCAGCACGCCGTGCTCGTCCGCCCAGTCGTAGACGAACGGGTGGCGGTTGTAGACGCAGTTGCGGATGAAGTTGGCGCCCACCGCCGTGACCTGGCCCAGTTCCCGGTCGTACTCGGCGGGCGTCATCGCCCTGCCGTGGGCGGCCGTCTCCTCGTGCCAGTTGAGGCCCTTGAGGAACAGCGGCTCGCCGTTCAGCCGCAACTGGGCGTCGGCGACGGTCAGTTCGCGTAGCCCATAGACGGTGGACAGGGTGTCCACCTGTGGGCCCGGGGTTCTTCCGGCGGTCAGGGTGGCGCGGGCGGTGAGCGTGTGGGGCGAGGCCGGGCTCCAGAGCGGTGCGTGGGGTATCGGGACCGAGACGCGCACGACGCCCGCCGACCGGGCCGCGACCCGGGCCGCGACGACGACCGGCCGACCGCCGCTTCCCCGGCCGGGATCCAGGGTGAGCCGGCCGTCGAAGCCGGTGGGGCCGTGGTTCTCGACGACCGCGTGGGCCTCCAGGCGGCCGTTCGCGGCGGACACGAGCAGTTTGGCGACGGTGACCTGCGGGACCGCCTCGATCCAGGCCGACCGGGTCAGTCCCGCGTAGGGCCAGTAATCGACGGGCTTGTACGGCAGTTCGTGGTCGTCGGTGACCGGCTGCGGGGTCGTGGACGTGTAGTCCGTGTAGCTCGCCCGGCGGAAGACGCGCACGGCGATCGTCTGTCGGGTCCCCGGCCGGAGCGCTCCCGCGACCGGCAGCGCGAACGGCGAGTTGGCACCCTCGTGCTTGCCGAGATGCTTGCCGTCGAGCCACACCTCGGCGCTGTATCCGGCGGCCAGGAAGGCGATGCGTACGTGCCGGGCACGCCAGGACGGGGGCACGTCGACGGTGGTGCGGTACCAGGCGTAGCCGTCGTCGAACGCCGTGCCCCGGCCGAAAGGAGCGGTCTCCGAGCCGAAGCCGGGGGTGTCCAGCAGGTCCCAGGCCGCCGGGACGTCGATGCGGCCCCAGGACCGGTCGTCGTGGCGCGGGGACTGCCAGCCCTCGTCCAGACCCCGGTCCTCGGGGTCGAAGCGGAAGCGCCACCGCTTGTCGAGGGACAGGTAGTCACGGGTGCGCTCGTGGGTGCGCCAGCCGTCGAAGGCGGGAAGCACGGTGCCGTACTGGAAGACGACGTGGGTGCCGCCGACCTCGCGCACGTGCGTGCCGGACGGCTCGGTGGCCGGGTGGGTGTCGAGAACCGGGCCGTTCGCGGCGGCCCCGGACGTACCGTCTGCCGCTCGTGCCGTCTCCGGCCAGGCCGGCAGAGCCACGACGGCGGCCGCGCCGAGTGCCGTGACGACGGTGCGCCGGGACGGGTGGGTGGATTCGGTCATGACAGGCGGCTCCTTGAGGCACGTACGTATTCGTCCGCCCCACAGCCTGGACAACGGGGTCACCCTCGTCAAGGATTATTCATAAATAATGAATTGAGCTACCGTGATGCCGCCGCTCCGACGGCGTCCCACCGCACACGAACGACGGGTGACCGCATGACCACCGCACCGCAGCAAGCCACCACGGGCCGACTCGCCATCACCCTGTGGGACTTCAGCTGGTACACGCAGGCAGGACCCGGCGAGCCGTTCGCCGACCTCGACCGGGCCTTCGCCGAGGCCGTGGACCGGGGCTTCAACACCGTCCGCGTCTGCGCCATGCCCTTCCTGCTGTTCTCCGGACGCGTCCCCGACCCGGACTCGGTCCGGGTCCGCGGCCTGGGCGAGGACTTCGGACAGCGCACCCGCTGGTACGACGTGCGCGGCGGTTATCCGCTGGACGGCCGCCGACGGCTCGTCGAGCTGTTCGAGGCCGCCGCACACCACGACTGCAAGGTGATCGTGTCCTCCTGGGAGTACCAGCAGTCCCCGAGCTTCGCCGACACCGACGCCTGGCACCGCGCCCTGGCCGCGGTCCCCGGCCCGGACCGGGCCGAGGCGGTGGCCGAGGCGCTCGCCGGACTCCTCGACTTCCTCACCGAGCGCGGACTGGCCGACCAGGTCGCCTACGTCGAGGTGCACAACGAGGTCGACAACTGCTCCCTGGTGCCGCGCGACGACGTCACCCACTACGCCTACCTGCGCGGCCCACTCGACCGTGCCGTCAAGCTGCTCCAGGCCCGGCACCCCGCCGTCCCCGTCACCTACTCCCTGGGCGAGCCCTGGCCGAGCGAGATCGACGACCTGCCGGAGGGGGCGCAGATCGCACACTTCCACTTCTACGTCTACGGCGTCCTCGGCGCCCTGTACGAGGCGGTCGGACTCGGGCACGGCACCGAGGCGGCGCCCGAGACCGCGAGCTGGCCCACTCCCGAACTGGCCGCCATGCTGCGCCCCGACGCGCCCGCCTTCGCCGACTACCAGCCGGACGAGCCGTGGCGACTGGCCGCCACCGGGATTCCGCGCGAGCTGTTCTACGCGCACGACTGGGTCGACCCCGACCGCTGGGACCTGTGGCTCTACGAGGGCTATCCGGCGCACCGGCAGGCCATGCGGGACACGCTGGCCTCGTGGGTCGACTCCGTCGCCGACTTCGCCGGCCGCCGCGGCATCCCGGCCGTCCTCGGTGAGGGTGTCGTCGGCTACACCCCGCTGCTGACACGCTTCGAGGAGGACGCCGTCGGCAAGGACATCGCGGAGTTCGTCGTCGACCGGTGCCTCGCCGCGGGTTTCCGAGGTGTCGTCCTGACCTCCAACGCGGCCCCGCACCACCCGATGTGGCACACCGACCGGGAGTGGATGCGGCGGGTCAACTCCCGTGTCACCACTGCCTGATCGGGTCCTCTGCCGTCTGTTAGGTTGCGCCGATGGAAGATCTTGGACACGTCACCTGGCCGCCCGAGCCGATCAGGACCGAGCGGCTCGTGCTGCGGGAGCCCGAGGCACGGGATCGCCCGGCGTTCGTCGAACTGCTCGCCTCCGCGGAGGTGCACACCTACCTGGGCGGCCCCCGGCCGCGTGCCGAACTCGAGCGCGAGATGCCTGCGGTGCCCGAGCGGTGGCCGGGCAGTTTCGTCGTCGAGCTGGACGGCTCGATGATCGGCCATGTCCTGCTCAGGAGAGCGACCGGGCACCGACGGCCGGCCGCCGCTGGGAAGGCCGACCTCGGCTACCTGTTCCTGCCGCGGGCGTGGGGATTCGGGTACGCGGCGGAGGCGTGCGCGGCGGCACTGGCCTGGTTCGACGCCGTCCTGCCCGGCGAGCCGGTCGTGCTCACCACCCAGTCCGCCAACGACCGCTCGATGCACCTCGCGGCGAAGCTGGGCTTCACCGAGGTGGAGCGGTTCGAGGCCTGGGGATCCGAGCAGTGGCTCGGCATGCGGACACCGGCCACGTCGTCCGCGTGAGCCCACTCCGGGGCGCGGGCCCCCTCCAGGGCGCGGGGGCCTGTCGCTGATCGGCCAAGTCGTGGCAAGTGGGCTGGTTCGTAAGGCAATTATCAAAGACCGTACAACTTCTCCCCAACAACAGGTGTCTGGTGTAGCGACCGCAGGTGTTTTTTGGGGGAAGACTTGATCAAGGTAAGCGTTGTCGTACCGATCTACAACGCCGGTCCCTACGTGGAGCGTTGCGCGCCGTCGCTCGTCAACCAGAGCCTCGGCGCGGACGCGTACGAGGTCGTGTACGTCGATGACGGGTCGACGGACGACTCGGCCGAACGCCTTCGACGGCTGGCCGAAGCACATCCGCACGTAAGGGTCTACGAGCAGGAGAACTCCGGCTGGCCGGGCAAGCCGCGGAACGTCGGGATCGACCGGGCCAGGGGGAAGTACGTCCAATTCGTCGACCAGGACGACGAGTTGTCCTACGAGGCACTGGAGCGGATGTACGCCCTGGCGGAGCGCAACGGTTCGGACATCGTGCTCGGGAAGGTCCACGGCACGATGCAGGGGCCCAGCAACGTGTTCAAGCGGACCGTCGAGAAGTGCACCGCCGCCGACGCGCCGCTCTTCGAGAGCCTGACGCCGCACAAGATGTTCCGCCGGGACTTCCTGCGCGAGCACGGGATCCGTTTCCCGGAGGGGCGGGTCAGGCTGGAGGACCAGTTGTTCATGGCGCGCACCTATGTGCGGGCGAAGACGGTGTCGATACTCGGCGACTACCCCTGCTACCGCTGGAACCGGCGTGAGGACGGCGGCAACAACAGCAGCCGTCGGGTCACCGCGGACGACTACTACGGCCACCTGGAAAAGGTCGTCGAGGCGATCAAGGAGGGGACGGAGCCGGGCGAGCTCCAGGACCGGCTGCTGCGCCGCTCGTACCGGGTGGAGCTGCTGCGGCCGGTGAGCGAGCCCCGGGTGCTCCGGCGCACCGGGAAGGACCTGGAGGAGTACTTCACCACCGTCCGCCGGATGGCGATGACCAGCTATCCGCCGGGGGTGCGCGAGGGCCTCCCGGCGATCAGCGGGTTACGTGCGGAGCTGCTCGTCCAGGACCGGCTGGACTCGCTGATCGAGCTGGCCCGCCGCACCGACCGGATCAAGGCGCAGGTCATGGTGGACGACATGCGCTGGCGCAACGACAAGCTGGTGATCCGGACCCGGATCGGCATGGTCAAGGCCGACGGCGAGCCGCTGACCGTCGTGGAGCGCGGCGGACGGACGCTGCTCGACCCCGAACTCCTCGACGGCATCCCGGGGGCGGAGGGCTGGGAGGTCCGCGATCCCTTCTCGCACGCGTACGGGGAACTCATCGTGCACGACACCGCCGACAACCACTGGTGGTACCCCGACGGGGAGTTGGCCCCCACCCTGGAACCGCTCGGCGGTGGCCGCCACCGGGTCGTGGTCGCCGGTGAGACGGTCATCGATCCGCTGACCCTCGCCGGCGGCAGCCCCCTGGACAGCGGCGCCCACCAGGTCTGGGCAGGCGGCCAACTGCTGGGCGTCGGTCGCCGTCCCCGACTGGCCGTGGCCCCGGGCCCCGCCCGCGTCTCGCTGGGCGCCATCGCCGTGGGCACCCCACCGCGCCTCGTCTCTCCCGGCTGGGGCGGCCCCGGCGGTCAGCTGCGGCTCACCGTCGGCGGCACCGGCCGGATCGGCACCACCCGCCGCGTCGTGCTGCGCACGGCCGCCGACCACCGGGTGCGCCACGGCGTCCGCGTGGTGCTGCGACGCCTTCCGAACGGCGTGCGCGACAACGTCCGCGCCGCGGCGCGCCGGGCGGAGCGCCGGATGCTGCGGTAGCCGTAGCGGGAGGGGGCCAGGAGCGTCTGGGCCCTGTTCCAGAAGGCCCCGTGGAAGAGGGAGCGGCGTCCGGTGCGTGTTCTCGACGTGCCGGGCGCCGCGACCGCCGGGGGTCAAATCGGTTGACGTTCAGGGGTGGAATGTCGGACGTTCGGCCGTGACCCACCGAGCCGGGACGGAGAGACGGCACACGGATGACTTTCCGAGGAGGGAACCCGAACCCAGGGCGTGGGAACAGTGTCCTGGCGCAGGTGCACACCGCGGGGCGGGTGAAGGACCTGGGAGAGGCGGTGCAGTTCAGCTGGCCCGGGGTGTACTTCGAGGGCCGTTTCCGCGGGACCGGGCTCGGGGTGGTGCTCGACTGCGCGGCCGCCGACTACGACGTCCAGGTCGACGGGGCCACCGTCGCCACCCTGGTCACACCCGGCGACACCACGCACTGGATCAACGGCCTGCGGGACGGAGAGCACACGGTCCGGGTCGTCAAACGCAACGACACCCCGGGGGACACCAGCACGTTCGGAGGCTTCGTCGCCGCACCCGGGGGCGCCGTACTGAGCAAGCCGGCACCACGGGACCGCCAGATCGAGTTCATCGGGGACTCCCTCACGGTGGGCTACGGCAATGTCTCGGGCGGCCGGGACTGCGATCCGGAGCAGCTGAAGCGGAACACCAACGCCGATGTGAGCCACGGCGCCCTCACCGCCCGGCAACTGGAAGCCGATTACCAGATCAACGGCCTGTCCGGCCTCGGCATGGTGCGCAACGTCGCCGGCATCTCCCCGGACGTCACGTACCGGACGTATGACGACCGCGCCCTGCTGAACGTGGACGGCGATGTCTGGCAGAACCCGGGGACGTGGCGCCCCCAGATCGTGGTGGTCAACCTCGGCTCCAACGACTTCTCCGACCTCACCCCCGGTGAACCGTGGACGCCTGACAGCCTCGCGGCCGCCTACCGCACCGCCTACGGCGAGTTCCTCCGGAAACTGCGGACGCGCTACGGCGTCGAAACCGCCCTCGTGGCCGTCGGCTTCGACAGAAACGCCGAGCATGTGCGGCAGGTCGTCGAGGCCCGCAATGATGCCGGCGACCGCGGGGTCCACTACTGGTTCCTCGATCAGGCGGGCCTGGACTTCCTCGGATGTGACGGGCACACCTCGGCTCACGACGACCAGGTGATCGCCGACCGCCTTGCCCCGTTCCTCAGGAGCCTGCGAACGGGATGGTGAGGAACGGGCCGCGGGGCCCCGACCGGGCGAACCGGTCGGGGCCCTGTGCGCTCATCTGGCGGACGTCATCCGGTACGACGGATGCGCGGTCGGGTCAGCGGCGCATGCCGGCGTGCTCGTGGCCTCCCTGCTGGTGACCGCCGCGGCCCTCGTGACCTCCGCGGCCGCCGTGACCGCCGTGGTGGCGGCCCCAGGACTCGTCGTCGACGAAGCGGTCGTGGTCGTTGCGGAGGGTGGCGGTGTCGCTGTGGTTGTCCCACACGTAGTCGCGACGGTCCATGTAGAGGTCGTTGTCGGTGTCGTGGCCCTTGCCGGTGTGGATACGGACCGTGGCCCGGCCCTCGAGACGGTAGTGGTCGAAGGTGTAGGTGACACCGTCCTCGTTCTGCAGGGTCCAGCCGTCCAGGTTGACGTCCCGGCGGGTGGTGTTGGTCAGCTCCACCCACTCCTTGTTCAGCGAGCGGCGCGAGCGGTCGTCATGTCCGGGAGAGTCGTACTGGACCGCGCTGATCTCCACCTTGGGGCGCTGCGGCCGGGCGTGGTCGGCCGCCGACGCCGGCAGCGCCACCGCCCCGACGATCGCGGTGGCCGCGAGAGCGGCGGCAAAGGTACGACGGGCGGTCACAGTGGAAGAAGACACAAAGCCCCCTGGGCTGTACGGGCACCTGCCGGCTCCGGGATCCCGGTGGTGAACCGGCGGAACGAGCGGGTGCGGTGTGCGGGTGGCGGCCGGTCGGCCGCACATCCACACCATGGCCCTGTTGTGCAGATCGTGAACGCGATACGCGCACTCCATTACCTTTCGCCCACATTGCCGTGACGCTTGGCTGCAACGTCCATATATGCGGCGAACGCAGTGTGTTGACGCCCTGTCGGATCACCGACCGGTGCGCGCCTTGGCCACCCCCTCCGACCGCCAGTCCGCGCCACCCCCACACGCACCGGGCCGTCACCCGAAAGTGAGTAACAGATCCTTTGCCACCGGGCCTGCGGAATTGCCGACGCGGTGCCGCGGATCGGCCGACGGACGGCGACTCCTCGTGGGAAGCGCTTCATCGAACCGGTTCGACTAAAACTGGCACTGTTGTAGATGTTGACAGCGGCACGGCTTGTTCCTACTTTCGCTTCACGCGAACCGGTTCGATGATTTCTGCAAGCCCCAAGGGTTCGCCCTGTACTTCGACGCACGCACCGGCGCGAGCCTGCCCGTGGGCGCCGGGACCGGCTACGCCGTCGCCCGGCCCACGAGCGAGTCGTACTCGCCCACACGTCCGGCACGGGGGCCGGCGCACCGACAACCAGCCCTATCCCTGAAGGGACGCGAGCCCATGCCGACAACCGGGCAAAGACGCTCGACCACGAGACGTCTGACCGCGAGACGTCTTCTCCACGGCATCACCAGGACATTGCTTCCGCTGACCGTCATGGCCGGCGTCACCACGCTGACCGCGACACCGGCCTCCGCCGCCACGCCCACTCTCACCGTCGACCTGGGCGCCACCACCGGAGCCTTCCGCGGCGGTGCCTCCGGCGCCCTGTACGGCCTGTACGGCCCGGACGTGCCGACCGACAACCTCATCGAGGGGATGGGGCTGAAGACCACCAACACCAAGTACCAGGACGGACAGCAGCACCCCGGGTCGGACGCCCTGGAGATCGCCGCGCCCTTCGTCGACAGCGGCGGCGGGGACGAGTTCATCTACATGACGGACGTGTACCGCGCCAACTACGAACGCACCAGCTACCCGGCCTACCAGGCCACCATGAAGACCCAGGTCCAGCAGGCGATGGCCGACCCCCACGCGAGCCATATCGTCTTCATCCCCTACAACGAGCCCGACCTGAACTGGTTCAGCGGCATGCGCACCAACACGACCGCGCAGGCCAACTTCAACGCCGAGTGGCTTCAGACCTACACCTTCATCAAGGGCATCTGGCCCACGGCCCGCCTGGCAGGGCCCAACCTCTCCAGCTACAGCGACTCCGCCCTCAGGAGCTTCCTCACCTACTGCAAGGCCAACAGCTGCCTGCCCGACGTGGTGACCTGGCACACCCTGGGCAGCCCGGCGGACGTGCGCAGCACGGTCGACGCCTACCGCGCGGCCGAGACCGCGACGGGGATCACCTCCCCGATCACCGTCAACCTCAACGAGTACGCCCACCGCTACCACCTCACCGACCCCGGCCAGATGGTCCAGTGGATGGCGGGCATCGAGGACGAGAAGATCGACGGCAACCTGCCGTACTGGAACATCAACGGCAACCTCGGTGACTCCGCCGCGGCCCAGAACACTCCCAACGCCCAGTGGTGGCTGTACAACTGGTACAGCTCCCTGCGCGGCGGCAACACCGTCAAGGTCACCAGCACCGGAGCCAACGCCGCGTACACCCTCCAGGGGCTGGCGAGTCTGGACACGGCCAAGAAGCAGGCGCGCGTCATCCTCGCCGGGGGCGGCACCAGCGGTGACTCCAACACGGTCATCAAGAACATCGACCCCGCGGTCTTCGGCAGCACCGTGCACGTCAGCGTGTTCCAGGACCGCTACAGCGGCTACATCGGCGCGGCGGCGACCCCGACCCGGCTCTCCGACGCCGACGTCGCCGTGGGCTCCGACGGTTCGGTCACGGTCCCCATCAGCCTCGACGCGATGTCCGCGTACCAGGTCATCGTCTCCCCCGGTGGCACCGGCAGCGCAACCGCCTCCGACAGCACCTGGCGGGCCACGTACGAGGCCGAGAACGCCACGCTCAGCGGCAGCGGGTACAACATCAACACCGAGGGCACGACCGGCAATGTGGGCAAGTTCGCCACCTCCGGCACGAAGGACGTCGGCGGCCTGCGCACCGGCTCCACCACGGTGATCTCCTTCCCGGTGTCCGTCCCCACCACCGGTGACTACACCCTCTCGGTGTTCGGCAACAGCTACGCCAAGGACGCCGACGTCAAGGGCCCGACGAACATCTACGCGCGGGTCGACGGCGGCGCCTCGACCAGGATCGACATCCCGGTCGGCTTCCAGTGGGTCGTGTGGGGGCACGCCGACGCCACCGTGCACCTCACCACGGGCAGCCACACCCTCACCCTGGCCACCACCGGTGACAACGGCGCGACCACGGTCGGCGACGCGATCATCGACAAGATCGACCTCCAGTACCAGGACGCCTCCGTCCAGGGCACCACGCTCTACGAGGCCGAGCAGGCCAACCTCTCCGACAGCGCCACCGCCACCTACACCTCGCAGGGTCAGTCGGGCGCCGGCGCGGTGAACCTCAGCGCCGGCAAGTCCGCCACGTTCTGGGTCTACTCGGCTCGCGACGGCTACGCCGACCTGACGGCCCGCTTCCGCAACACCGGGCAGGCCGACCTCACCGTCAACGGCAGGACCGTCAACGACCAGGCCCTCTCCGGCGCGACGACCGGCGCCTGGTCCACCTCCACCAACCGGGTCCACCTGAGCGGCGGCATCAACAAGGTCAAGGTGACCGGGAGCAGCGGCACCCTCGCCCTGGACGACCTGGCCGTGACCCCGTTCGGCGCCGGCTCCGCCGTCACGACCGGCAACGTCGTCACCTACCAGGCCGAGAACGGCACCCTCACCGGCACGGCGACGGTCGACACCACCTACAGCCAGGCCAACGGCGGCGTCGCCGCCGGTATCGGCAACGGAACCGCCAACTCCCTCACCCTCAACGTCAACGCGCCCACGGCCGGCACCTACGCCATGACCATGCACTACGCCAACGCCGAGGAACTGCCCTCCAACCACTACAACCCGGACCTGTACGCCGAGCACGCCGACGTCAGCGTCAACGGTGGCACCGCCACCCGCGTCAACTTCGCGAGCACCCTGCACTGGAACCAGTTCGAGGACTACACGGTCCCGGTGACCCTCGCCAAGGGCGCCAACAGCGTCAAGTTCACCGCCTCACAGCTCTACAACTGGGACGGCACCACGATCGGCGTGGTCTATTCCGGCGGAGGTAGCGACATCGGCCAGCCCATGCGCTCCAGCTCCGCGCCCCATCTCGACCAGGTCTCCTTCGCACCCGCGACCCTGCACATCGGCGCCGCGGCCGGCTTCTCCTCCACGGCCGTCGCCCAGCACAGCGGGCTCTGCCTCGAGGATCCCGGCCAGTCCACCGCCAACGGCACCCAGTACCAGCAGAACACCTGTGGAAGCGGCCAGGAGCAGGTCTTCGACTTCCACCCCGTCGCCGGTACGACCGACACCTACACCGTCGTCGACCACTCCAGCGGCAAGTGCCTGGACGTCAGCGGCTTCTCGACGGCCAACGGCGCCGCCGTACAACAGTGGACCTGCCTCAACGGCACCAACCAGCAATTCACGCTCAGGCCGGTGACCGCGCTCGGCAACAGCCACGACTACCAGCTCGTCGCCGTGCACAGCGGCAAGTGCGTCGACGTCAGCACCATTTCCACCGCGCCCGGCGCCCTCGTCCATCAGTGGACCTGCGACACCGGCACCACCCTGACCACCAAGAAGAACCAGATCTGGAGGCTCTCCGGCAAGGACTGACGGCTCCTGCGTCCGCCGGCGCCGACGAGCGGACAGCGTCGGCGCCGGCGGACGGGTCGTCAGGAGACGGGCTGGAACGTCCACAGCAGGTTGGTGCTGGTCACCCAGGTCCACTGCTTGGTCACGGACCCGGAGGGGACCTGTCCGCCGCCGTCGAGGACGAGCCCGGTGGCGCGGTTGGCTATCGAGTACTGGCCGTTGCCGCGGTCGGTGATCTGCCACTGCTGGTTGGGGCCGCCGTTCCAGGCCGCCTGCCGGGCGGGATCCCCGTTGCCGGTCGAGCCCCAGCCGTCGGCGACCATGCCGTTGGTGCGGTTGACCAGCCGGTAGTAGCCAGTGCCGAGGTCGACGGCCTGCCATTGGAGGTTGGTGCTGGCGACCGGAGTCCACTGCTTGAGGTTCGAGCCACTGGCGACGTTGCCGCCGCTGTCCAGGGCCAGCCCGTCCGTGACGTTGGTCAGCCGGAAGTACGTGGCCGGATTGAACGTGACCTTCAGCGAGACGATGGCGTCGTTGTTGCCGGTCACCCGCAGGTCGGGGTTGTCCGCGGTGAACGTCCAGGCCGTGCCGGTGAAGTTGTCACCGGACCAGCCCGTCAGCTGGTAGCCCTGGGGCACCCGCAATGAGGAGATGGCCGAGGGCCCCACTCCGGCGGTCGACAGCTGGGAGGAGGTGTAGGTGCCCAGCTTCAGGACGGTGCTCGCCGCGGCGTAGTTCACGTCCCGGAACACCGTCACCCCGGCTCCGCCGACGGCCGTGGGGACACCGCTGACCTCGACGCACACCACGGAGTCGTTGGCGTCCGGGGCGGTGGCCGGCACGGTGACGTTGATCTGGCCGCCGCTGACGGAGTAGGTCAGCGAGGCCGAGGGGTTGTTCATGAGGTAGACGCGGCTGACCGTGTTGGTGAGCGCCGGGATCTGAAGCACGCCGTTGGTGGGCCAGTTGAAGACGTGGGCGTACAGCTTGCCGTCCTTCTTGGTGGCCCTCCCCCAGGCGGGGTCGGTGGCGTAGGGGCTCGCCAGAGCGCCGTGCACGCTGTCGCCGTACGTCGCCATCCACGAGGCCAGGCCGCGCAGAACGGTCACGGATCCTGTGGTGACCGAGCCGTCGCCCTTGGGGCCGATGTTCAGCAGGAAGTTGCCGTCCCGCGAGACGCAGGTGACGAGCTCCTGCACGAAGTCCCTGACGGGCCGGTAGGAGTTCTCCTGGCTGGAGTTGTAGCCCCAGGCGCCGTTCATGGTGTCGCACCGCTCCCACTGGCGGTCCAGTGGCGCGCTCGGGACACCGAACTCCGCGACGGCGTAGTCGCCCAGACCGAGGTCCCGCTTGACCCGTTCGTTGACGACGAGTCCGGGCTTGCGGGCGATCAGCCAGTTGTAGAGGTCGACACCGTCCGACTTGAGCCACCAGTCCTGGAGGGTGGGGGCGGCGGGTTCGCCGAACCAGTCGCCGTCGAACCACAGGAGCGCCGGGTCGTAGCGGTCGAGCAGTTCCTGCAGCTGGGCTTTCATGTCCGCGATGTAACCCGTGCGGGCGGCCGTCGAGGCCATCGTGGTGAGACCGCCGCCGCGGAGGGTCTGGGAGGGGTGGTTCCAGTCCAGGATCGAGTAGTAGAGCCCGAACCTGACGCCTCGCGCCTCGCACTCCGTTTTGAGCGCCGCCAGCAGATCACCCTGGACACCGGCGTAGTCGTGCAGGTTGTACTGCTTGGTGCCGGTGGTGTCGGTGAAGCCGGGGACGGCCGAGTCCCACATGGCGAAGCCCTCGTGGTGCTTGGCGGTGATCACCAGGTACTTCATGCCGGCGTCCGCCGCGAGTTGGGCGATGGTGGCCGCGTTGAAGGCGGTGGGGTTGAAGTCGGCGGACACCTGGGTCTGGTAGTCGGCCTTGGACCAGCTCTCGTTGGAAAAGGCCCATTCACCGTGGCCGAGGGAGGAGTAGGACCCGAAATGGATGAACATCCCGAACCGGGCCTGGTACCACCAGTCCATCTTGGAGGGGACGGTGTAGGCCGCGGCGGTGGTGGGCCACAGGGCCTGCGGCAGCCCGAAGGCCACGACGCCTCCGGCGAGGGCGGCAGCCTTGATCAGAGAACGCCTGCTCAGGGGCGCAGAGGACATGGTGCGGCTCCTGGATCCTGGGGGTGCTGGATGAGGCGGGGCGCGACATCGGATGAATTTATAGACCCCGTCCACCGTGGCGTCCAGAGGGGGCGTGACAATTCGTCAATTCATCCTGTTCAGACCGCATATGTGATCTGGAGCAGTCCGACCGCCACACCGTGATCACGGCCCGCACCTTGGGATTGCTCGGATCAATCCGCCGACGCGTCCGCGGCTGCCCGTCCTCGGACCGCCTTGCGGAAGTCGATCGGGGAGCTGCCCGTCCGTTGCATGAAGTACTTGCTGAACTGCGAGGGCGTGACGAAGCCGAGGTGGTCCGAGATCTGGGCGGCGGTTTCGTCGCCGTGGGCCAGCCGCCGCTTCGCCTCCAGCACGACCCGGCGGTCGATGAACTCCTTCGCGCCGAGCCCGGCGCCGGCCAGGCTCGCCCGGGCCAGGGTGCGCCCCGAGTAGCCGAGCATGTCGGCGTAGTCCGCGACGCGCCGCGTGACGGTGAAGTGGCGTTCGACCGCGTCACGGAAGCGCAGGTAGGTCTCGTCCGGCTCCGGCGCGGGGCCGGCGAGCGGGGTGGTGAGATGCGACAGCCGCAGCAGCAGGACCGCCAGGAGGTGGCGCAGGGCCGCCACGTGCACGTCGAGCGGCAGCTGACCGAGCGCCCCGAACTCCCGGCTCAGGTGGTCCGCGGCCAGCGTCACCGCCTCGGCGTCGGCGGCGACCGGGACGGTGACGGCCGGTGCGTGCGGATCGTCGACCCGGGCGGCGGTGGCCGTGGCCGGGTCCAGTACGTCCTGCCGGAAGAGGATCAGGGTGCCCTCGGCCTCGGTGAGGTCGCCCCACAGGTGCACCTGCCCGGGGCGCACCCACAGCCAGCAGCCGGGCCGCAGGGTGCAGTCCTCGAAGTCGACGACGTGCCTGAGCCGGCCCGCGCCGAGTGTGAGCAGGTGATGGAAGTCGGGGCGCTGGGGCCGGGCCAGGGCCTGCTCGGGGACCCTGCGCCTGAGCTCCGCCAGCGACATGACCTCGACACCGGCCGGGGTGCCCGCGGGCGCCGCGAACGGGACCTCGGGAATCTCGGACGAGGAATCGTGTCGCTTTTTGACCATCATCAGTCGGAACTTTATCCGGCTTCCCGCCTGAGTCGTTCGTAAGTTGGTCGTGCCGACGCGGAAAAGGAACATCCTCCAGGCGAGATTCGGAAAGAAAGGGCACGTCATGTCCGAGCCCTCCACGCAAACCCTCCCCACGATCGCCGTCACCGGTGCCACCGGTCGGCTCGGCGGGCGTGTCGCCCGGCGACTGGCGGCACGGGGTGCCCCGCAGAAACTCCTGGTCCGCAGTCCGGAGCGCGCTCCACGGCTCCCCGGCGCGGTGGCGGTACGGGGTGAGTACGCCGACCGTGAGGCCGTACGCGAGGCCCTCACCGGCATCCACACCGTCTTCATGGTCTCCGCCTCCGAGAGCGGCGACCGGCTCGCCCGGCACCAGGCGTTCGTGGACGCCGCCGCGGAGGCGGGCGTGCGGCACCTGGTGTACGTCTCCTTCTACGGCGCGGCCCCCGACGCCACCTTCACCCTGGCCCGGGACCACTTCCACACCGAACAGCACATCCGCGCCGCCGGCCTGGCGTACACCTTCCTCAGGGACAACTTCTACGCCGAGTTCGTCCCCGACCTGGTCGGCGAGGACGGCGTCATCCGGGGCCCGGCCGGGCAGGGACGGGCGGCGTTCGTCGCCCACGACGACATCGCCGACGCGGCCGCCGCGGTGTTGTCCGGGCCGCAGGACCACGTCGGCGCGACCTACGACCTCACGGGCCCCGAGTCCCTCACGCTGGACGAGGCGGCCGCGATCCTGTCCGAGGAGCTCGGGCGTGCGGTCACGTACCGCCCGGAGACGGTCGAGGAGGCCTATGGCTCCCGTGCCACCTACGGCGCGCCGCCGTGGCAGGTGGACGCCTGGGTCTCCACCTACACCGCCATCGCGTCCGGCGAACTCGACGGGGTCGGTGACGCCGTCCCCCGCCTCACCGGCCACCCCGCCACACCCCTCGCCCGAGTCGTCCGCGACGCGGGTCGCTGAGCTCCCGTACCTCCATTCATCGAACCGGGAAGACCGTCATGAACCAGGTGAAGAACACCGTCCTCCAGGCCACCACCGAGCTGTTCGGCGACAAGGACCCCTCCGCCGTGGACCGCTGGGTGGCCGCTGACTACAGGCAGCACAGCGCCCTCGCCGGCGACGGACCCGACGCCCTGCGCGCGCTGGTCGCCGGTCTCGGTGCGGACTTCCGCTACGAAGGCGCCCGGGTCATCGCCGACGGCGACCTGGTCGCCCTGCACGGCACGTACCACGGCTTCGGCCCGGACCCGCTCGTCGGGTTCGACATCTTCCGGGTCGACGCCGCCGGCAAGCTGGCCGAGCACTGGGACGCCCTGACCCCACTCGTCGAGGACACCGTCTCCGGCCGGTCCCAGACCGACGGCCCCGGCGCGGTCACGGACGCCGTCAGGACCGATGCCAACCGGGCCCTGGTGACCGAGTTCGCCGAGAAGGTCCTCGTCGGCGCCGACTACTCGGTGCTCACCGACTACCTCTCGACCGAGACCTACCACCAGCACAACACCGAGGCGGCCGACGGCCTCGACGGATTCGGCGCGGCCGCGGCCAAGTGGGCCGAGCAGGGCAAGAACCTCGTCTACAAGAAGGTCCACCGGGTCATCGCCGAGGGCGAGTTCGTCCTGACGCAGTCCGAGGGCGAGTTCGGGGTGCCCGTCGCCTACTACGACCTCTTCCGCGTGGCCGACGGCAGGATCGTCGAGCACTGGGACGTCATCGCGCCCGTACCGGCCGAACTGCCGCACGGCAACGGCCTGTTCTGAGCGGCCTCCCTCCGGTCATGCCGACAGGGCGGCCGTGAGCACCCCGCGGTGCGCCACCAGCCACGCCTGGACGCTGTCCCAACGCCGCCAACCGCCGCGCTCGGACAGCGCCCGGGTGTAGACCGGGTCGCCGTCGGCCACCCGGCCGGCCACGAAGGCCCGGCAGGACGCGGTGGCCTGTTCGATGACACCGGGGAGTTCAGCCCGCTCCTGCGGGGACAGGCCGTAGCCGTCCGCGAGGATCCGCAGACGCGCGGGGATGTCCAGGTCGGCGGGGTGCAGCGCGGCCGCGGATACGGGATCCAGCATGGGGACCCAGTAGCGAGCGGTCATGGCGAGGTCCCACACCGCCCGGCCGGGAGCCGCCAGGTCGAAATCGATCAGGGCCACGGCGTGTCCGTCGCGGAAGACGACGTTCTCCGGGCACACGTCGTTGTGGCACAGCATCGTTCCGCCCTCGGGGTCGGCCATGGACCGGGGCCAGTCGACGTCCGGGTCGACCGCGACGGTCGCGCTGGTGTCGTGCAGGCGCCGCAGCAGGGCTCCGACGGATCGCAACGCGCTCCCGGTCATCGCCCAGCGGGGAAACGGCGGAAGCGCGACGTCGCCGTGGATGAACGTCAGCTGCTCGCGACCGTCCGCGGTGAGCCGGACCGGGCTGGGAGCACCGTCGAATCCGTGCTCCCTGAGTGCGCGCAAATAGCCATGGAGGGCGGGTGCGGTGGCCGGCGCCGGACGCTCCACCACGGCACCGCGCCGGACCACCGCGCCCGCGTTGGCCATGCCCCCGACCAGGGCCTCGCCCTCTCCCGTCCCGTCATCTCCCGTCCCGCCCTCTGCCGTCATGCGCTCACGCTACCGGCGGCGGCCGGCGGTACCTCACGACGGATGAGACCTGGTGCTCGTCCGGTCCAGGTGTGCCTCGATCAGGGCGTAGGTGGCGTCCGGTTGTTCTATGTGCGGGAGGTGGCCGGCCTCGGGGACGATCTCCAGTCGGCCGTCGCCGAAGGCCTCGGCGTAGGCCGCGCCGTAGGCGGGGGTGACGACGCGGTCGCTCTCGCCCCAGAGCAGGAGGGTGGGCACCTGGATCCGGCCGAGCCGGGGCAGCAGCTCCGGGTCGTGCATGTAGGGGTCGCCGGCCAGGACACGCATGGTGGCCATGTTGGCCTGTCTGCGGGCGAGTTCGTCGCCGGCGATGTCGGCCGGGTCGAGGTAGTAGCGGTCCGAGTCGTGCCAGGAGAGCTCCGCGACGCCGCGGGCGTCGAGGGCGAAGATGTCGGCGATCGGCTCCGCATCGACCTCGACGCCCACGGCGTCGATCAGGACGAGGCCGGAGATCGTTCCCGTGCTGTCGCGCGCGGCCATGTCGGCGGCGATCCAGCCGCCGAGGGAGGAGCCCACGACGAGAACGTCACGCAGCTCGCGCTCGCGCAGGGTGTGCAGATAGACGCGGGCGAGGTCCTCGACGCTGGTGAGCCATGCGGGGCGGGGGGTTCCGTCCCAGCCGGGGTGCACGGGCGTGATCGTGTGCGCGGTACGGGAGAGGTGCTGGGCGAGACCGGTGACGGTGGCGGGACCTCCGCCACCGTGCAGGACGAGGACGGGTCTGCCGGTCCCTGCCTCGGACACGGTGAGGGACAGATCGGCGTAGGTGAGGGATGCGTCGGTAGGCATGCCGACCACTCTAACTAAATATCTTTATATAAGCTAGCTTGGTCATGGCGTAGACTCAGCGCATGCACGGTGAGCTGCAAGAACTCGGCAGGGCGGTCAAACAGGCCCAGTACCGACAGCACCGGGCGCTGGACAGCGCCCTCTCGGCCGTCGGCACGACACTCGCCCAGTGGGATGCCCTGCGCGCGATCAGCCGCTCCCCCGGGGCGTCCGCCCGTGAACTGGCCGCGGCCACGTTCCAGACCGAGCAGGCCTTCGGGACACTCGCCGGCCGCCTCACGGCCCAGGGTCTCGTGGAGCGCCGGCCCGGACGCGGCCGACGCATCGAGCACCACTTGACGACGGCCGGCGATCACGTCCTGGCGGCCGGCCACAAGGTCGCCGACGAGGTCCTCGCCGACTGCTTCTCCCCCTTGCCTGCTGCCGAGCGCGCGACCCTGCTCGACCTCCTGCGGCGGCTCACTACGCCATCAGACCCTCGCTGACCGCCGGCTCCGGCTTCAGCAGGTCGCAGGCGTCGCACGTCATCCGGCACGACGGTCGGCAAGGTGGCGGCGGTGAGGGCCGCACAAAATGCGGGGGCCTCCATCGCAGATTCGCGGGTATTCGAACACCAAGAGCAGTACCCGCTACAGGAGGTCGTGATGATCGCCCTTGGTGTAATCCTTCTGATAGTCGGTTTCCTTACCGGCGTCTCGATCCTGTGGACCATCGGGATCATCCTTCTGGTGATCGGCGCCGCCCTGTGGATCATGGGGTCCGCAGGTCACGCCGTTGCCGGCCGACGACACTATTGGTGACGTCGCCGATTCGCAGGCCGCCGCGGCGGGCCGATCGCACGACGGCGGGCCGGGATGTCCCGGCCCGCCGTCGTCACGCGCTGTATCTCCCTTTCGGGTCGGCAATCGATCAGGGAAGCTTGATCAACGCGTAGTCGTCGCAGTAGCCCGCGGCCGCGCCCGCGTTCTTGTAGCAGTACACGCCGGCGGAGGTCGTGGTGGCACCGGTCGTGAAGAAGATCGGCTGCTGGGCGTAGGACGTCGTCGAGGTGCGCAGATACGTCTCCGTACCGCCGAAGCTCTTCACGCCGACCGCGACCTCCTCACCGGCGGTGGCCACCTTGGCCCACGCCGCGAGCAGATACGTGTTGCCGGCGGTCAGACCGCTCACCGTCTGGATGGCCCCGCTCGCACTGGCCGCCGTCTGGAGGGCGTACGTGCCGGTGCGGGCGTTGGACGCGGCCACACCCGACGCCGTACCGGTGCTCTGGGCCCAGGGGGTCAGCGCACCGGTCTCGAAGCCGGGGTTGGTGATCGCGTTGGTCGCCGAGGTGAGCGGCTCCACCGCGAGGTCGTCGCAGTAACCCGCCCCGCTGCCACCGGAGTTCTTCCAGCAGTAGACGGTCGCCGAGGTGCTCGACGAGCCGGTGGTGAAGAGGACCGCTGCCTGGGTGTACGACGTGGTGGCGATGTTGGTGTACGTCTCCGTGCCGCCGAAGTTCTTCACGCCGATCGCGAGGGTCTCCCCCGCGTTGGCCACCTTGGCCCAACCGGTGAGCAGATAGGTGGTGTTGGGGCTCAGGCCGGTCAGTGCCTGGTTGGCGCCGCTGCCGCTCGCCGCGGTGGTCAGTGCGTATGTGCCGGTGCGCGCACCTGAGGACGTGACCGAGGTGGCCGTACCGCTGGCCTGCGTCCAGGGGCTCAACGCGCCTGTCTCGAAGCCCGCGTTGGAGAGCAGGTTGCCGCCGGTGCCGTTGTAGGCACCGATGTTGGGAGCGGCCGTGGCCGAGACCGTGTTGCCGAAGGCGTCCTTGCCGCCGTTGGAGCTGATGACCGCGCCGGCCCGGATCACGGGAGAGGACGGGTGCACCTGGTAGGCGTTGGTGCCGGTGTACGACGAGGAGCCGTTGGTGTTGCCGGGGTTGCGGAACTGCGGGTCGGCGGTGACCTTCGCCGCGTCGGCGGGTTCGGAGGACGGGTGGTTGCCGTAGAAGAGGTTGTTGGAGTAGACGGACGATCCGGTGGTGGAGAAGTAGCCGCCGGTGCCGTAGTTGAAGACCGCGTTGTTCTTGAAGGACAGTGCGCCGGAGATGCTGGAGCCCGACCGTGAGTACAGGATCGGGGTGTTCAGGCCGCTCTTGTTGACGTAGATGCTGTTGTTGTAGATCAGCGGGACCGCGGACGAGCTGCCGCTCTGGTTGGGGACGCCGCCGACGAAGTGGAAGACGCCGGTGCCGTGGGTGGGGGTGCCCGAGGTGGGGCAGCCCGCGTTGGAGCCGTCGTTCTCGCTGATGTTGTAGCGGATCACGGTGCCGTCGCTGGGGACGGTCGAGGTGGGCTCGTTGGCGATGCTGAAGGGCGGCATGACCAGCATGAAGCCGCCGAGGTTCTGGTGGCTGTAGTTGTACTGGAACGTGGTGTTGTGGTTGCCCCAGTCCACGTCGTAGCCGGTGCCGTCGGCGCCGTTGACGTGGCAGTACACCTCGTTGTTCTGGACCATGGTGTTGGAGCTGCCGGACATCCAGATGCCGGCCGAGGCGCCGTTGCAGTACTGGCCCGAGGGCGGGCAGGTGTTCTTCGCGCCGCCGTAGCCCGCCTTGTTGCCGTCGATGAGGGCGCCGTCGTTCTTGACGACGAGGATGTCGTCCGCGCCGTCGTAGGTCATCGTGTTGCCGCGGATGACCGTGCCGGTGGTCAGGCCGGTGCCCTGGCCGTCCCCGTCCGGGGTGACGGCGACGGCGATGCGGTCGACGTGGTCGAAGGTGTTGTTCTCGACCACCACGTCGTCCCAGGTGGAGACGGGAGTGGTGTGGTCGGTCTGGACTCCGACACCCGCGTTGGTGGCGTACCAGCCGCCCGGCCAGCCGCTGATGTTGTGGATGTACATGTCGTGCACCCGGATGTGGTGCAGGATCCCGCCCGAGCTGTTCTCGGCGAGCACGCCGGAGCGGTAGGCGGGCGAGGACGCCGAGTTGACCAGCTCCAGGCCGCCTATCTCCCAGTACTGCTGGTTGAGCAGGTGGATGACGGGGCCGGTGGCGCCGTTCGCGTTGATGACGGGCTTGGCGCCGCTGCCGTAGGAGCCCAGGGTGATCGGGCTGCCCGAGGTGCCGGAGCCGCCCGGGGTGAGCTGGCCCGTGCAGGTGGTGCCGGCGGCGAACAGGATGCTGTCGCCGGCGCCGAAGGTGGTGCTGTTGACGCTGCCGACGGTGTTCCAGGGGCTGGCCTGGGTGCCGCTGCCGTTGGTGGCGGCCGAGCAGTTCACGTAGTAGGTGGTGCCGGCCGCCAGTGCGGCGTGGGCCGGGACCAGGAGTGCTCCCGCCAGCACGGCGAGGAGGGTCAGAAGGCGGGATGCCCGGCGGGCCGGACGCGCCGTTCTGCGACGCTTCATTGCGACGCTCCTAACTGGGTGATCGAGTCCTCCGTGCCACGGATCGGGACACGGGGCTTCCTGCGCCGGGCGCCCGCACCGCGAGGCGCGGAGCACCCGGGATTCTTGGCCGCCGCGCGGCGGCAGCGGGCTGACGCGCGGGGAACGCGTCAGCGGGCCAGGGACAGGGCCACGGGCTAGCGCGCGGCGAGTGCGTCCGGAGCGGACGTCTGGAGGACGGAGGCCGACGTCTCCAGGACCGAGGCGTGCCGCATGCCCTGCGGCAGGTTCAGGGAGACCGGCTCCCAGGTGACGCCGTCCGGGCTGCGGGTCGCGCCGTATCGTCCTTCGAGGAAGTGGTCGAAGATCATGATCCAGTCGCCGTCCCGGCGGAACAGGGACGGTCCCTCCGCCAGGGAGGGGGTCACCGGGCCGGTCGGTGTCGTGTACGGGCCGCCGGGAGTGTCGAAGGTCGTGAGGTGGATGTCCTTGTGCGCGGTGGCGATGTCGTTGACCCCGCGTTCGTCCTTGAAGGCCATGAGGTAGCCACCGCCGTCCAGTTCGCGGACCGTGGCGTCGATGACCGAGTGGCCGGGGTCGAAGAAGACTCCGGGCCGCGAGAAGGTGCGGAAGTCCTCGGTGGTGCAGTGCCAGATGCGGTGGTCCTGGGTGAGGTGTTCGAAGTCCCGGCCCTCGGCGGTGCCGCCCGGCTCGACCACGGACGACCAGATGAGGTGGTAGAGCCCGGTCGCGCGGTGCAGGAAGAACTCCGGGGCCCAGGCGTTGAGGGCTCCCTGCACCCGGGCCATCGCGGGCACGAGTCGCTGTTCGGACCAGGTGAGCAGGTCGGCCGAGGTGGCGTGGACGATGTAGGGGCTGGTCCAGCCGTCGGTGGCGAGCAGGTGGAACAGACCGTCGGGGCCGACGCCGATGAAGGGGTCCCGCAGCCGGCCGGTACCGACCGTGCCGCGCAGGACCGGCCGACCGCCGTTCACCGTGGCGAACTCCTCGCCGTCGTGACTGTAGGCCAGATGGAGCGCCTCGTCGGCGTCGGTGAAGTAGGAGACCACGTACATCGGTGGGGGGTCCTTCCGGGAGGGCGGGACGGGAGGGCCGGCGGCGGCAGGCAGGGCCGGCGGGGCAGGGCGGTGGCAGCGGGCGGCGCGGCGGAGCGGGGGCCGTGGCACCGGGCAGGTGCCGACGGGCAGGGCGGTGGCAGCGGGCGGAGCGGGGGCGGTGGCACCGGGCAGGTGCCGGCGGGGCAGGGCCTGATGGCCGTACGGCTGGATGAAGGGCGAGGAGGCGGGGACCGGCTGTGCTCGGCATGACGGCACCGAGGCCCGTGGTGCTGTGGCCGGGCGCTCGCGCCGCCGAGGTCCGCAGCGCACGGTCCGGCCCTTGGGGGCAGGCCCGCGGCGATGCGGTCGGCCCCTCGCGTCCTGGACCTGTGAGTGGGTTACGGCCCCGGCCGTGAACCGGTGTGCCGGTGTCAGGACTTGACGGCCCCGGCGGACATCCCGGCGACCACATGACGTTGCAGGAAGACGAAGATCAGGAAGAGCGGCAGTACGCCGAGCAGCGCGGCCGGGAAGAGGGTCGTCGGCTGCACGGTGTGGGGGTCGATGAACGAGTACGCGTTGACCATGACCGTGCGCTTGTCGGGGTCCTGGAGGAACACCAGCGGGACGATCAGGTCGTTCCACACCTGGAGCGAGACGAAGGTGAGCAGGGTGCTGGTGATGGGACGCAGCAGCGGCAGGATGATGGTGAAGAAGGTCCGCAGCGCCCCGCAGCCGTCCAGGGCGGCGGCCTCCTCCAGGTCGGTGGGGATGGAGCGGATGAAGCTGGTGTAGAAGAAGACCGCGACCGGCAGGAACATCGCCGTGTAGACGAAGACCACGCCGGCGTAGTTGTCCAGCAGGTTCAGGTCCCGCATCAGCAGGTACAGCGGGGCCACGACGACGAAGACCGGTACCGAGGTGCCCACGATGAACAGCCGGTAGACCCAGGTGGACCAGCCCTGGGTGATGCGGGCCAGCGGGTAGCTCGCGAGGGAGCCGAGCACGGTGATGCTCAGGCAGGACAGGCCGGTGATGAGCAGGGTGTTCAGGGCGCTGCGGCCGTAGTGGATCTGGGAGAAGGCGTCCGAGAAGTTCTTCAGGGTGAAGGTGTGCGGGATGCCGAGCGGGGACCGGGCGACGTCGGCCGCGGTGCGCAGCGAGGTGAGCACGGTGAACACGAAGGGCAGCACGAACACCAGCACGCCGAGGCAGAGGAGCACGGTGCCGAGGCTCTTCAGGGCACGGCGCGGGGTGTTTTTGGAGGGGCCCGTGGCGGGGTCGGACGACGGCCGGGGAGCGGCGCCCCCGGTGCCGGTCTCGGGGGAAAGGGTCTGCGAGGTCATGGTCGTGTCCGCCCGTCAGATTCGGCGCTCGCGCAGGCGCAGCAGAGAGGAGGTGGCGCTGGACAGGACGACCACGGTCACCAGGAGGAGTACGGAGATGGCGATGCCGAGAGCGAACTTCCCGCCGCCGAAGACGTTCCGGTAGACGAGGGTGGTCAGGGTCTCGGTGGAGCCGGCCGGGCCGCCGTTGGTGAGGACCAGCGGGAACTCGAAGACCTTCAGGGAGCCGATGAGGCTGAGGGTCACGTTGACGGTGAGCGCGGGCGCCAGCATGGGCCACTCGATGGAGCGGAAGCGGCGCCAGCCGTTCGCGCCGTCGACGGCGGCGGCGTCGAGGAGTTCGGTGGGCAGGTTCATGTAGCCGGCCAGGAAGATGGCGCAGGAGTAGCCCGCGAACATCCAGATGTTGACGGCGGCCACGGCGTAGAGGGCGGTGGAGGTGTCGCCGAGCCAGACGTGCTCCAGCGAGTCGAGGCCGAGCAGGCCGAGGAGGGCGTTGATGCCGCCGTCGGGGGCGAACAGGTACGACCAGATGAAGGCGGCCATCACCGGGGAGACGAGGGTCGGGGTCAGCAGGGTGACGCTGAGCGTCTTGCGGACCTGCGGCCGGCGGAAGAGCATGCTCGCGAAGAGCAGGCCGAGACCGTTCTGGACGATCACGACGACGGCCGCGTACACGATGGTGTGCCACAGGGCGGCGGTGACGTCGGGGTCGTCGGCCATCGCCCGGTACTGCTCGGTGCCGACGAAGTGGGCGATCGGTCCGCCGAGGCTGTCGGTCATGCTCAGGTAGATCCCGCGGCCGAGCGGATAGAGCATGAAGACGGCGTACACGGCGATCGCCGGAAGCAGGAAGGCGGCCATGGTGGCACGCCGGCGGTGGATCACGGGAGTCCTCCTCTTGAGCGCGGCCCCTGGTCCGTGGGGCTCGGTGGCCGTGGTGGGAGCGGTCGGGAGCCGTTCCTCGCGCTCCCACCACGGCTGACCAGGGGACGGCCGAACACAGCGGTGTCCGGCGCTACTTGGCCTTCGCCGCGGTCTGGATGTCCTTGAGGGTCTGCGCCGTGGACGCCTTGCCCAGCAGATAGGCCTGGATCTTCGAGCCGATCTCGGTCTCGGCGGTGGCGCCGTACCAGGAGTCGGACGGCAGGATCCGGTAACGGCCGTCCTTGAAGGCGGTGGTGAACGCCGTGGTCTCGGTGCTCTCGGGCGTGGTGCCGCCGGTGAACGGCGATTCGGCGTGCTCGGCGTCGAGGTACTTGGCGAGGTTCTCGCTCTGCGACCAGAACTTCACGTACTCACGGGCCGCGTCACCCTGCTGCGACTGGGAGTTGACGGCCCACATGGTGCCGGAGAAGAGCATGCCGTTCGGCTTGGTGCCCGCGCCGCCACCGGGCCAGGGTGCGAACTGGACCGGGAATCCTGCCTTCTTGACGTTGGAGACCTGCCAGGCGCCCTGGTACCAGAAGGCGCTCTTGCCGGCGCTGAAGTTCTGCGGGCCCTGCGACCACTCGTCGACGCCGAGTTCGTTCTTCCAGTTGACGTACCCCTTGTCCTCCAGGGTCTTCAGCTGGTCGAGCGGTCCCTGCCAGTCCGGGTCGAAGGAGGCCTTGCCGCCCGCGAAGTCGGCGTCCCACTGCTTGTTCTTCTGGTAGACGAGGGTCGAGCCGCTCGCCTGGAAGACCGAGCTGCCGGTCCAACCCGACTTGTCGGGCAGGGAGATGGGGTTGATGCCGGCCTTCTTGAGCTTGGCGAGGTCGGCGAGGAAGGTCGGCCAGTCGGCCGGGACCTCGGCGATGTCCGCCTTCTTGAGCAGGTCCATGTTTGCGTACATGCCGATGCCGATCAGCTCCATCGGCATGGCGAGGGTCTTGCCGTCGGACTGCGCGAAGGGCTTGGCGTCGGGGGCTATGGTGCCTGCCCACGACTCCTCGGAGAGGTCGGCGAGGTAGCCGGAGGCACCCCACTTCTTCATCTTGTCCGTGTCGACCATGATGACGTCGCCGGCCTTGCCGCCGAGCAGTTCGGGCTGGAGCTTCTGGACGTACGTGTCGTTCGCGGTGATGTACTCGAAGTCGATCTTGATCTTCGGGTGGGCCTTCTCGAAGGCCTTGTTGATCTCCGCGACGTTCGCCGGTTCGGCGCCGCCGCCCTTCCACGCCTGGACGTGCAGGGTCACCGTGCCGTCGCTGGAGGCACCGCTCGAGCCGCCACCGCACGCGGCCAGCGACATCGCCATCGCGGTGACCGTGGTGGCGATCGCGACACGTCTCCCGGAGTGCTTCATTGCACACCTCTCTCATCGTCGGTACGGACCGACTCGTCAGGTCTTGAGGGGGTTGATTCGGTCGGGCTGGATCCGGGTGGGTGCAGCGCCGATACGACGAAGAAGGGGTCGGTGGACCCGAGTTGCGGCCATGTTGAGCGCCGATGGCCGGGAACTGTAACGCAAAACTTAGGCGACATCTATACGTAACTTTCCGTGCCCGACGGACACGGGTTGCGACATCTCTTTTCGCCTGACCGTAGGGACTTACGGTGGCGCTACCTCTGCCTTATCGTTACAGTTTCACGGAAGTTTCCGCTGGCTCGTGATTGAGTGAGCTCGTGATTGAGTGGGCCTGGGACGGCCACGGTCCGGCACGGCTCAAGTGCCCGGCGAGCAGAAGGAGTTGGCGTGACAGGGCGGGTGACCATCGCACAGGTGGCCGAGGAGGCCGGCGTCTCCGCGATGACCGTGTCCAACGTCATGAACGGCAAGCCGGGGGCCTCGGAGGAGACCCGCCGCCGCGTCATGGAGGTCGCGAGCCGTCTCGGCTACCGGCCCAATGTCTCGGCCCGCAACCTCAAGGGCGGCCGCAGCGGACTCATCGGCCTCATCGCCCTCGATCTCACCAGCCAGTACGGCCTGGAGATCCTGCGCGGGGTCGCCGACGAACTCGCCGACGCGGAGCAGGAGTTGCTCGTCAACGCCTCCTACCACGACGCGGTGCGGGAGAAGGACCGGGTCGAGTTCCTGGGGCGCGGACTGGTCGACGGCGTCCTGATGATCGCGCCGGTCCTGGAGGACGAGACGGTCAAGCTGCTGCGCCGCCAGAACCTGCCCTGCGTGATCATCGACCCCCGGCGCCTGGACGTACCGCTGCCCCGCCTGAGCGTCGACAACTACCACGGCATGCGTCAGGGCACCCAGCATCTGATCGACCTGGGCCACACCCGGATCGCCTACCTCCGCGGCGAGGAGGATCTCGAGAGCACGTCCGTCCGCTTCCAGGGCTTCGAGGACGCGATGCGGCTGGCCGGGCTGAAGGTGGACGAACGCATGGTCGCCTCCTGCGACTTCTCGTACGCCAGCGGATTCCGTACGGCCACGCAGCTGCTCTCCGAGCACCGTCCCACGGCGATCGTGGCGGGCGCGGACCTGATGGCGCTCGGTGCCATCGACGCGGCGCGGGCGAGCGGGCTGGACGTGCCGACCGAGTTCTCGGTCGTCGGGTTCGACGACCTCCCGCAGGCAGCGCAGAGCTTCCCCGGCCTGACGACCGTGCGCCAGCCGCTGCACGACATGGGACAGAAGGCGGCGCGTGCCCTGCTGTCACTCATCGAGGGCCAGAAGCTGCTCATGGAGCACATGGAGGTGGGGACCCGCCTGGTGGTCCGCAACTCGACGGCTCCGCCGCCGCGCGGCGCGGCGGGGTGAGTGGGGTGGCGCTCAGGGACTCGAAGCGGCTCCGTGGGCGGGTGAGCCGGGTAGCGCTCACGGACTCGAACCGCCTCCGTGGCCGGGTGAGCCGGGTCGCGCTCACGGACTCGCAGCGACTCCGTGGCCGGGTGAGCCGGATCGCGTTCAGGGGCTCTCAGCGGCCCCATGAAGCAGCTCTGCGACGCGTTCGGCCGTCTTCTGTGCCGCACGCTGCTTGACCAGGCCTTCTTTCGCGACGGCCCGCACATTCAGCGTGGTGGTCCACTCACCGTTGCGCGTCGCGTCCAGGGTCACCACGACCGGGTTCATGTCCAGGTATCCACCCCCGGTGAGCACCCGGAGCGTCACTCGGTCCGCGCCTGCCTCCACCGGCTCCGGGACCGTACCGCCGGCGAGCCGACCGAGCACGGCGCGGGCGCGTTCGACCGCGGGGCCGAACTCCAGGGGCAGTTCGTGGTCGAACTCGGCGACGTCGTTCCCGAGGAACCGCGAGGCGAACTTCCCGCCCCTGTTGATGCGGCCGAGGGCTTCCGCCAGGAGCTCGTCCTCTGGTTGCCGCATCCGACGCCCCTCTTCCCGCCTGCACGTTCGGCACGGCTGCGCCAAGAGTGCCCCCTCGCACCGGGGCTTTCAACACTCTTGCTTCACCTATCGATTTTCGATAGGTTTCCATCGCGATTCGATGGAAGGGTAAGGCATGGGAAAGCTGGCCGTGCGTGCGCTGCGCGCCGTACTCGTCGTGGTGCTCGTCGGCACCGTCCTGATCCAGGTGCTGATGGTGTGGGCCCTGGCCACCGACCCGGAGGACGGGTCCCTCCCGCTGACGCCGCTGCGCCTGATCACCATGCTCGGCATGGTCGCGGTCCAGGTCACCGGGGTCTGCGTTTGGCGCCTGGTGACGATGGTGCGCCGCGGGACCGTGTTCTCCCCCGCCGCCTTCCGGTACGTGGACGGCATCATCGGTGCGATCACCGCGGCCTCCGTCCTGTGGTTCGCGGTCACCGCCATCAACGCGCCGGGTCAGCGCGACGACCCGGGGGTCAGCGTCATCATGGCCGGGATCGGCCTCGCCATCCTGGGGGTCGCGCTCATCGTCCTCGTGCTGCGGACCCTGCTCGCCCAGGCCGTGGCGCGGGATGTCGAAGCGGCGCAGATGCAGGCCGAGTTGGACGAGGTGATCTGATGCCGATCACCGTCGACATCGATGTGATGCTGGCCAAGCGCAAGATGTCCGTGGGCGAGCTCGCGGAGCGGGTCGGGATCACCCCTGCCAACCTCGCGGTCCTCAAGAACGGGCGCGCCAAGGCGGTGCGGTTCACGACACTCGCCGCGCTCTGCGAGGCGCTGGAGTGCCAGCCGGGGGATCTGGTGCGGTGGGAGGCGGAGGTCCGGGCGGGAACGCCACAGGAAGCGTGACGGTCGGCGTCGGGACAGAAACGCAACGGCCGGCGCCGGGACAGGGTCGCCGCAATCCCCCGCGCGACCGACCCCGCCGGGCTTGCGGAGCCGAGGTCCGCCGGCTTCGGTCACCCTGCCGTGAGCGTCTTGCTGTACACCGTGGACGTGCGCCGGACGGTCATGCCGATGCGCTCGTACAGCGGCAGGGCGCCGGTGTCCGAGTGGGTCCACAGCGTGCAGCCCCGCTTGCCCTGCCGGTGGAAGGCGCGGAAGGACTCCTGGAGGAGCACGCGCGCTATCCCCCGGTTGCGGAAGTCACGCCGGACGGCGACCCGCTCGACGTATCCCTCGTCGTCGCCCGGGATGTCCAGGGACAGTACGGCGCCGACCAGCTGCTCGCCGGCGAGGGCGACCGTCGACGCCGCGGGGGCGAAGGTCGGCCGCTCGACGGTGTGCCGGGCCCACTCCGCGTAGCTCTTGCGCCGCTGCTGCCACTCGTCGAACGCGTCCTCGGTGAGCCGGTACGCGCTCTGTTCGTCGCCGGCCCGGAAGGCCCGGACCGTGATGCCGGCCGGGGGGTCGGGCACGTGCGGTTCGGTGGGTGTCGCGATCGCCAGGAGCCACTCGGTGACGAGTCGCGCGTATCCACCGGATTCCAGGAGTGCGACCGCCGCATGGTCCTCGTCGGGGACCGTCTGGGCAAGGCGATCGCCGCCCCATTGCCGGGCCCGCTCCTCGGTCCAGGCGAGCAGGAGGCCGCCGAGCCCTCGCCCCCGGTGCCCGGGGTGCACGTGGACCGTGGCACGTCGGCCCCTCACCCAGCCCCAGCCGACCACTTCCCCACGGGAGGCGGCCACCCCACCGGAGGGGGCAACTTCCCCACCGGAGGCGTACACGAGCACCGCATCGGACCTCGCGTCCGTGGCAAGCGCGCCGAGGTCGGCGGCGACCCGGTCGGCGCCGGTGGTGGCACGACCGTGAAGATCGACCTCGCACGCGGTCACCAGTCGGTGAACTGCCGTGACATCAGCGGTGGTTGCCGGTCGGCTGCGACAGCCCACCGGCAACCGCTGCAAGGAGGTAGCAGCCATGGATGAACCCTGCGCCATCCGGGTCTCCCTGTCGACCTGGTTTGCCACACACTGACTCGTCCCGCACGGTCCGGTCGCCCGCGACGAGCCGACCTCCTCGCCGCAACGCCCTCCCGGATTCCCGCTCATGAGCCTTGCCCAGGTGGGGCAGGGTCCTCCCGCCACCCCCGGGCACAAGCGGGCCGGGGCCCGGTAACGCCGTGATGACAACCTCTTGACGGCCGTGTTGTGACCGCTCACAATCCTCCCATGCATGTGACCGGTCACGCAGACTCCGGCCCTCCCCGGCACGACCTGGCGCTGGGCGTGCCGCGCGCCCTGCCCCACTCAGTTGGCGCCGTACGGGGGGACGTCGGCGGCACCGGTTGCGACGTCGCCCCGCACTCGGGGTTCGTCACTCCCGTGCTCACCGCGGTCCGGACGGACCTCCAGGATCTGGGGCGAGCCGCCTGTCAACTCCCGCTCACCCGGCGGGAGTCCGGCAACCGGCCGCCCGATCCGGCCCTCTTCGCACCCGAACTCGTCCCGCGCGAGAGCTCGGGCCGAAGGAACGCATGACACGGGCCGTCCCCACGTCCCGCTTCGGCCGTCCCCCCATGTTCCACAGCACAGCTCTTCCCACCCTCGCGTGCCTAAGGACAGATCCATGAAAAGAGTCGCCTCCGCCCTCGCCGTCGCGTGTGCGCTCGGCCTCACCGCCACCGCGTGCAGCGACAGCACCGCGGGCGGCACCGGCGCCGCCCCGACCGGCTCGGTCGACGCCACGGCCGGCCTGAAGGGCGTCCACCTGACCATGTGGGTGGCGCAGAACAGCGTCGCCGAGCCGAAGCAGGTCATCGACGCATTCCAGAAGGCGACCGGGGCCACCGTGACCACCCAGGTGATCCCGGACCCCTACGAGTCGAACGTCCCGACCAAGCTCGCCTCGGGCGACAAGCCCGACCTGATGTTCTGGCAGCCCACGGGCAGCACGCTGCCGTTCGTCCAGCCCGAGAAGAACCTGCTCCAGCTGGACAAGGAGGACTGGGTCACCAAGCTCGGCAAGACCGAGCAGGGCCTCGGCCAGGTCGGCGGGCACCGGTACGCGGCGATCGTCACCAGCCCGGCGACCCTCGGCGTCTACTACAACAAGGACGTCTTCAAGAAGGCCGGCGTCACCAAGATGCCCACCAGCTACGACGACCTCCTCGCCACCGCCAGAACGATCAAGGCGAAGGCGGGCGTCGCCCCGTTCTTCGAGGTCGGCGGCGACAAGTGGCCGCTCCAGTGGCAGGTCCAGCTCCAGATGACCGACCTGCCCCAGGGCTTCTGGGACAAGCTCAACAAGAACCAGGCCAAGTGGACCGACCCGGTGATCGTCAACGCGATCAAGAAGTACAAGTCGCAGGTGCTGGACGGGGGCCTGGCGCAGAAGAACTACAAGACCGCGACCTTCGTGGACCAGGGCAAGGCACTCCTGGACGGCAGCGCCGCGATGGCCGTCAACGTCACCTCGCTGCAGAGCGAGATCCAGGCCACCTCCAGCACCGCCGAGATGGACCGGAAGCTCGGCTGGTTCCCCGTCTCCAACAGCTCCGACAAGGCCCTGTACTCCCCCGACCAGACCAACGGCGTGGTCGCCTTCAACACGGGTGACGCCAAGCGGCAGACCGCCGCCCGGCAGTTCCTGTCCTTCTGGCTCGGTGAGGACTACCCGGCCTACATCAAGGCGAACAAGGTCGTCTCGGTGGAGCCGTCCGTGCCCAACCCCGACGGTCTGCCGCAGACCGCCCTCGCCCAGGCCCAGGCACTGTCCTCCGCGACCGGGGTGTTCCAGGTCAAGGCCCTCACCGCGCCCGACATGCACCTCGCGCTGGCCGACATGATCTACGGCAAGAAGACGCCGGAGCAGGTCGCCCAGGCCGCCGAGGACCAGTTCACCCAGGTCCTCAAGGCGCGTGGCGTCTCCGGGTTCTGACCCTCCGCCCCCTCTCCAGCACCGCCCCGGCCCGCTCGCAGGCGCACGGTCCGGGGCCCTCACCGGAGGTGAGACGTGGCGGACACAGCCACCGTCGGCGTCACCGACGTCGAACCCAGCAAGCAGACGGACGGTTCCCCGCGGCGCGGTCCGCGGCGTCGGCCGCGTGCGCAGTCCAACCAGCCGTGGTGGTTCGCCCTGCCCGCGCTCGCCGTGTTCGGTGTGTTCTTCCTGCTGCCGAACCTGCTGAACTTCGTCTACCCGTTCACCAACTGGTCGGCGTTCCACGCGGACATCAGGTTCGCGGGCCTGTCCAACATCCGCAGCATCCTGCAGGACGGCTCGATGCTGCGGGACATCCGGATCACCGTGGAGTACGCGGTCCTGGTCGCCCTCTTCCAGAACGGCTTCGGGCTCGCCCTGGCCCTGCTGCTGGAGCGTGACACCCGGTTCAACCGGTTCTTCCGGGCCGTGTTCTTCCTTCCGGTGCTGATCTCGGCCCTCGCGGTCGGCTACATCTTCCGCGCCCTGCTGGCCCAGGACGGTGCGCTCAACAGCGTGCTGTCCTCGCTGGCGGGCCACCAGGTCGACACGCCCTGGCTGGGATCCACCACCTGGACCCTGGTCGTGGTGACCCTCATCCACGGCTGGAAGTGGATGGGCCTGGCCATGCTGATCTACCTGGCGGGCCTGAAGAGCATGCCGGGTGACGTCCTGGAGGCGGCCCGGATCGACGGCGCCGGCGCCTGGCGCACCTTCTGGGCCATCCGTTTCCCGCTGCTGGCACCGGCGGTCACGTTCAACGTCACCACGGCCCTGATCGGCTCGATGAACACCTTCGACATCGTGCAGGCCACCACCGCGGGCGGCCCGGGCAGCGAGACCGAGGTCTTCAACATCTACATGTTCCGCGTGTTCGGACAGGGCCTGTACGCGCAGGCCTCGGCGATGAGCCTGGTGCTGTTCCTCATCGTCGTCGTCCTCGCCGTACCGGTCATCGTCGGTCTGCGCCGCAGGGAGAACAACCAATGACCGCCCTTCCCGTCCCCGCTCCCGCGCGGCGCGGCCCGCTGCGCTGGGTGCAGCCCGCCGTGGTCCTCGTGGTCGCGGCCGTCACGATCGGCATTCCGCTCTGGCTCGTGGCGGTGACCTCGGTCAAGCCGCAGGCGGAGGCGATCAAGCCCAACCTGTCGCTGCCGCACCACGTGCAGGCCGCCGAGAACTACCGACAGTCCTTCGACCAGGGCAAGATGATCCAGGGCTTCGTCAACAGCCTGCTGGTCGTCGTGCCGTCCGTGGTCCTCGTGCTGCTGCTGGGCGCGGGCGCGGCCTGGGTGTTCGCCCGCCGCAAGGGCCGGCTGGTGGGCACGCTGTACGCGCTGAGCATCAGCGGCCTGCTGCTGCCGCCCGCGGTGATCACCATCGTGATGGAGCTGCGGCAGATGGGCCTGGCGGGCAGCCAGCTCGGCATGATCGCCGTCTACACCGGGATGTACCTCTCCACGTCGATCTTCTTCATGACCGGCTTCATCCGGAACCTCCCCGAGGAGCTGGAGGAGGCCGCCCGCATGGACGGCGCCGGTCCGGCGAGGGTCTTCTTCCAGGTCATCCTGCCGCTGCTGCGGCCGGTCATCGCCACCGCGACGATCATGGTGATGCTGTTCGCCTGGAGCGACATCTTCTACGCCTTCTTCGTCCTCGGCGGCGGGGACAAGGCGACGCTGCCGCTCAACCTGTACCAGGTCGCCAACGCCCAGCTGTACCTCAACAACTGGCACCTCATCTTCGCCTACGTCGTGATGATGAGCCTGCCCATGGTGGCCGTCTTCGTCGTCGCCCAGCGACGCGTCGTCTCCGGCATCACCAGCGGAGCCGTCAAATAGCCCCGCAACTCCCCCGTATCACCCCACCCGCGCCCGCATCCACGATCCTCCCGCAACGACGCGGGAGGCGGAGGACACTCATGCCCCGAACCCCGCACAGCCCACGACACCCGCGCCGTCTGGTCGCGGTGTCCACCGTCGCCGCCGCCCTGGCCGGCATGGCGCTGACCGCCCCGGTCGCCGAGGCGGCGACGCCCCGACTCACCGTCGACCTGGGGCACACCACCGGCGCGGTGATGCACGGCGCGAACGGGACGCTCTACGGTCTCAGCGACGACGGCGTCCCCGGCGACAACCTGCTCGACCCCCTGCACATGACCACCATCGTGCAGAAGGCCCCCGACGGTCTGCAGCACCCCAACGGCGACGCGCTGACGGTCAAGCCGGCCTACGACCGCAGCGGCGGCGGCGACGTGTACATCTACATGCAGGACTACTACGCCCAGTGGCCCTACGAGAACCTCGGCCTGGACGACTACCTGGCCAAGGTCGACACCATGGTCCGCAAGGTCGCCGCCCGCCCCGACGCCGACGACTTCGTGTGGGTGCCGTTCAACGAGCCCGACGGGAACTGGTACGGCGGTCTGGGCAGTTCCGACACCGCCACCTACACCAAGGCCCGCGACCGTTTCGAGAGCGACTGGGCCACCGTCTACCAGAAGATCCGGTCGATCATCCCGGGTGCCAGGATCGCCGGGCCCAACGAGACGCACTACGACACGCGCCTCATGAACGACTTCTACCCCTGGGCCGAGGCCAACGGCGTGCTGCCGGACATCACCACCTGGCACGAACTCGACCCCGGATCCCTGTCCAGCTTCAAGACCACGCTGGCCGCCTACCGGACCCTGGAGAAAAACACCGGCATTCCCGAACTCCCGGTCAGCATCAACGAGTTCGCCAACCGCCGGGACCAGTCGGTGCCGGGCCAGATGGTCCAGTGGCTGTCACTGTTCGAGCGGAACAAGGTCTACGCCGACCAGGCGTACTGGAACATCGCCGGCAACCTCAACGACAACGCCGTCCAGACCAACATCCCCAACGGCACCTGGTGGCTGCTGCGTTGGTACGCGGGCCTGAGCGGCAGGACCGTCGAGGTCACCCCGCCACAGGCCGACACCACCGACACGCTCCAGGGCATCGGGTCGCTGGACACCGGTCGCAAGCAGGCCCAGGTACTGCTGGGCGGCACCTCCGGCAACGTCGACACCGTGCTGCGGCACATCCCGTCCTCCTTCGGCCGCAAGGTCAACGTGACCGTGGAGCGCGTGGGTTGGAGCGGCTACGAGGGCGCCGCCGCCGCACCGGGCGTGGTCTCCCGCACCACCGCCGCGGTCTCCGAGAGCGGCAGTGTGACCGTGTCGCTCACCGGCCTCGACCCGATGGCCGCCTACCGTGTCACCGTCAACCCGGCCGGCAGGGGCGCGCCCGCCGTGGCGAGCCTGCCCTGGTCGGCGTCGTACGAGGCGGAGAACGCGGCGATCACCGCCGGCACGGTCTACTCGCAGGGTTCGCGGTCCAACCCCTACGGCTTCGCCACCTCCGGCACCAAGGACGTCGGCAGCCTCAACCAGCCGACCAGCAAGGTCGCGTTCACGGTGGACGTCCCGCGGACGGGCACCTACGACCTGGACGTCTTCTACGGCAACCAGTCCGGCACGCCCTCCACCCAGACCCTCACGGTCGACGGGGGTTCGCCGGTCACCCTCACCTACGGGTCCACCCTGAACTGGACCTACCGCTCCATCGTGCGCACGCCGGTCACCCTGACCGCGGGCACCCACACCCTGACCCTGGCCAAGGGCACCAGCGAGGTGACCCTCGACAAGATCGACCTGACCGCGTCGGTCACCCCGCGGGACATCTACCCGGCGACGTACGCCGACATCAGCGGCTCCCCGTCGTACGACTACCGCGACTCGGGCACGAGTGGCGCCGGCGCGCTGGTGCTGGACAAGGGGGACAGGGCCGTCTTCGACGTCGATGTCCCGGCGGACGGCTACTACTCGGTGCGTGCGGACTACTCGGCCACCGGCCCCGGCACGCTGAGCCTGGACGGCGCGACCGCCGCCACGCTGCCCCCGACGAAGGGCAAGGGTTCCGGTACGACGCTGCGGCTGTACCTCACGGCCGGCAACAACCGGGTGACCGCGGCGGTTCCGGGATCCGGCAGGCTCACCATCGGCGATCTGACGGTGACGGGCGCGCCCAGTACGCAGGGCGTGACGGCCTACGAGGCGGAGGACGGCCTCCTCGCCGGGACCGCCGCGGTCGCCTCCAACACCTGGACCTCCGGCGGCAAGTACGTCGGGTACATCGGCGACGGGCCGGGCAACACCCTGACCCTGAAGGTGAACGCCGCGAAGGCCGGGCGGTACGTCATGAGCGTGCGGTACGCCAACAACGAGCTCGCCGGATCGGGGAACTACAACACCAACGTCGTCTCGCGGGCGGCCGACATCACGGTCGGGGACACCACGCAGCGGGTCATGTTCCGCAACAGCTACAGCTGGTCCAACTTCTGGTACCTGCCGGTGCCGGTCACGCTCAAGGCCGGCAGCAACACCGTCACGTTCGCCAACGCCTCCGCCTACGCACCGGACATCGACCGCGTCACGGTCGCACCGCTGAACGGCTGACGGTGTTTCGGCCGGGGCCCGCGGGGTCCCGGCCGACCCTCCGGACCCGGCCGCCCGGGCATCGTCACGGCACCCCGAGTTCGAACAGGGCGTAGCCCGCGTACGAGCCGGAGGCCAGGGCCGCTGTGCCGAGCAGGGTGTACAGGTGGAACGGGCCGAGGCGGCGCAGGGCCAGGGCGGCCGGGACGAACAGGGGGAAGAGCGGCAGCAGATAGCGCGAGACGTTGCCGAAGATCTGCTGACTGCCCAGGACGAGAACGAGGGTGAGGACGGTGTGGACCGTCAGAACGGCCGGGGGACGGATCCGGAACAGCAGCGGGAGCAGGACGAGCGCGAGCAGGACGACACCGACGCCGATCATGTCCGCGAACGGCCAGGCGAAAAGGTAGTCGGAGCGGCCCACCGGGACCGAGGTGAGGACGTCGAGGGTCTGCCGGCCGAAGTCCCATTCATGGGCCCAGGCCCCTGACTGAAGCCGGAAGTAGCCGGTGTAGTCACCCATCCGGTGGCCGACCCAGCCGAGATAGGCGAGCAGGCCCAGCGGAGCGAGCGCCATCGCGGCGATCGGACGCCGGATGCCGTCCTCTCGGCGGTGGAGCGCGAGCAGCGCGGCGACGACGACCGCGGCGATCAGGGCCACGGCCGTGGGTCTGTTGAGCCCCGCGGCACAGGTCAGCAGACCGGCGGTGAGCCACCGACGGCTCATGACGGCATGGCAGGCCCACACGGCCAGGGCGACGTACAGGGAGTCGGAGTAGACCGCCCACTCCACGCCGGAACCGGGCCACACGGCCCAGAGACCGGCCGCGGCCAACCCGGCCCGCCGGCCACCGAAACGCTCCGCCACGGCGTAGATCCCGAGGGCGGCGGCGAAGGACGCGAGGATCGAGACGAGCAGGCCGGCGCCGTACGGGCCGAGGCCGGTCAGCTCGGAGACGAGCCGCATCAGTGCGGGGTAGAGCGGGAAGAACGCCGCCGAGTTGCCTTCGAGGGTGATCAGGCCCGTGGCTCCGGGGACCGGGACGAGCTGCGGGTGGTACCCGTGCTCGGCGATCTGCTGGTACCACCAGCCGTCCCAGGTGGCCAGGACGTCCCAGGGGCGGGCGCCGCCGCCGAAGCGCGGGTTCTTCCTCCGGTAGTCGCCGGTGGAGTGCAGCAGGTACATGAAGGCCCCGAAGCCGATCAGCTTCAGCGTGCCGTACATGAGCAGGACCGGGCCGTGGTGGGCGGCGGTTCGGCGCAGTCGGCACCAACGGCCTGTGGTGCGGGGCCGGCCGGGAGCGGGTGGCTGCGAGAGCCTCGCGTTCCAGGTCCGTGTGCGGGGGGCGGTCGTAGGGGTGGCGGTTCTGTTCATGCGCGGAAGACCCACATCCGGAACAGCACGAACCGCAGCAGCGTGGCGGCCAGGTTGGCGGCGAGGAGTACGAGGAGTTCGGTGTGGTGGGTGGCCGTGGGCGCCTCGTGGTGCAGCACGGCCAGGGATCCGGCGGTGAGTGCCAGGCCGATCAGGAAGACCACCAGCCCTCTGCCCTGGTGGCGCAGGGCGTGGCCGCGACCGCCGTGTCCGAAGGTCAGACGCCGGTTGGCGGCCGTGTTGGCAACGGCGCAGACCAACAGGGCGAGCGCGTTCGCGGCCTGCGCTCCGGTCAGGGGACGCAGCGCCGCGTACAGCAGCAGATTCGCGAGGGTGCTGACCGCTCCTACGGCGCCGAAGCGCACGAGTTGGCGCATCGGCCCGTCCGTCACCTCGGCCGCACCGCGCCCCAGTACGGCGGCCGGCCGGAAGGCGCCCCGGCCGAGCGCGCCACCGATCCTGACGATGCCGCGCAGGTCGGCCAGCGCGGTGGCGAGGAGGTCGACCCGGCTGTCGGGGTCGTCCACCCAGTCGACCGGCACCTCGTGAATGCGCAGCCCGGCCCGCTCGGCGATGACCAGCAGTTCGGTGTCGAAGAACCACCCGGAGTCCTGCACCAGGGGCAGCAGCCGTTCGGCCACGTCCCGGCGCACGGCCTTGAATCCGCACTGGGCGTCGGAGAAGCCGACGGCCAGCGTGGAGCGCAGCAGGGCGTTGTAGCAGCGGGAGGTGATCTCCCTCTTGGGACCCCGCACCACCCGGGAGCCCGGGGCCAGGCGGGTCCCGATGGCGATGTCGGAGTGCCCGGAGATCAGCGGGGCGACGAGCGGCAGCAGTGCGTTCAGGTCGGTGGACAGGTCCACGTCCATGTACGCGAGGACGGGGGCCGGCGAGAGCGACCACGCGTGGCTCAGCGCACGGCCGCGGCCCTTCTCGGCCAGTTTCAGCGATACGACCTCGGGGAACTCGTGCGCCAGCCGGGCGGCCCTCTGCGGGGTGCGGTCGGTGCTGGCGTTGTCGGTGACGGTGATCCGGAAGGGGTAGGGAAAGGTCTCCCGCAGATGGGCGTGGAGCCGCCGCACGCTCGGTTCCAGGTCCGCCTCTTCGTTGAAGACGGGAACGACCACGTCCAGGACGGCCTCCGGATGATGCGTCGGGACCGGTGCGCGGCGCGGGAGGCGGCTCGAGTCTCGCACGTGAAGTGGCCCGGCTTTTCTCATGGTTGATCCTCTTTTGCGCGCTTGGTCAGGGCATGCTGAAGACACTTGGGGCGAACGGGGGTGTGTTCGAGGGTTACGGCGTGACCAGCGAGGTCGAGACCGACGGGTACTCGCTGTTCCACGTCGCCGTCCCCGTGGGCGGGGGCGAGGTCGAGTTGGAGGTCGAGGAGGAGGTCGCGCCGGACGCGCTCCCCGTCGTGACCGGCGCGGTGGGCGGTCCCGTGGTGACGGGGGCGAGGTCCGTGCGACCGGGTAGTCCGGTGGTGGCCGAGGAGGACGAGGGGCTCGGCGAACTGCTGGGCGTGCCGGGCGGCGAGGATGTCCACGGTGTCGTGGTGAGGGTGGGGAGCGGGTCGTGATCCGCCGGTTCCACCTGGGACGGTTTGTCGGGCAGCAGGAACAGCCCGAGACAGAGGCCGGCGACGGCCAGCACGGAGCCGGCGGCCCTGCGGGCGGCCCGGACGCGGCCGCGGTGACGCACCCCGGCCCGCAGACGCTCCCGGTGCCTCGGCTCGAAGGCGGCCGGCTCGTCGGAACCCCGCATCATCCGGGCCAGTTCCCGCTCGAAGTGATCCATGGGGCCCTCCTTCACTGGACCGGCTCGATGACGTCGGCCAGGAGTCGGCGCAGCCGCGCCACTCCCCGGGCGGCATGGGACCGGGCGGTCCCGACCGGGCAGCCGAGCGCCTCCGCCACCTGTCCTTCGGGGAGGTCCTGGTAGTAGCGCAGCACCACCGCGACCCGCTGCTTCGGAGGCAGTTGGTTCAGCGCGGCCTCCAGCCGGGACCGCTCCGCCACGTCCGCGGAGACGTCCCCGGCCATCGCCGTCTCGGGCAGCTGCTCGACGGGGCGTTCCCCCCACCAGCGGCGTCGGCCCGCGCGTGCCGCCGCGCGCACCATCACCTTGCGGACATAGGGCTCCGGCGCGTCGTCGGCGACCTTGGCCCACACGAACCACAGCTTGACCAGGGACTCCTGCACGAGGTCCTCGGCCCGGTGCCGGTCGCCGCCGACGAGGAGCCGGGCGAGGTGGATCAACGCCGACCAGCGGGCCGCGACGAACGCGTCGAACTCACCGGCCCGAGCCTGCTCCATCCGCACTTTCCCTGCTTTCCGTGGTTGCCTACACCTGGGGAAAGGCACTGGACCGCGGCTCGCGCTGCACTCGCGGGGCGTGATCTGGGTCACGCGAGGCCCGGGGGCAACCGGGACCGGCAACTCGTCGCTCTGCGACCGGCGTTGGAAAGGGCCCTGCCGCGCTGCGGCAGGGCCCCTCTTGCGCGTCCCGGCGGGAAGGTCAGCCGAACAGGCGGCGCTGGATCTCCCGTCGGTAGTCCTCCAGCGTCCGGTCCAGGTGTACGGCCGTGGCCTCGGCGGCCTCGTCGGGCTTGCCGTCGCGAATGGACCGGTAGATCGCCTCGTGCTCCTCGACCGCGGCCGCGGTTCCCTCGTTGAAGCTGTCGTGGATGCCGATCGCACTGGACTGGCGCTGCAGTCGCCGGGCGTCGCGCACCGCGCTGCCGAGGAAGGTGTTGTGCGAGGCCGCGGCCAGCGCCGTATGGAAGTCGTCGTCGGCCTGGTTGAAGACGTCGACCTCGCCGTGGGCGTACCCGTGCCGGCACTGCTGCATGGCCACCTCGATGGCGCGCAGTTCGGCGGGCGTGGCACGGGTGGCCGCGAGTCTCGCGGCCGCCATCTCCTGAACCCGGCGGAACTCGAACAGCATGAGCACGTGGTCGAGGTCCACGGGCCGGAAGAAACCACCCCAACGGCTGGTGACCAGCATGCCCTCGTCGTCGGCGACGAACAGTCCGCGCCCCTTGTGCGCCCGGACCCGGCCGAGCGCCGAGAGGATCTTCACGGCTTCCCGGACGACCGCACGGCTGGTGTCCAGTTGCTGGGCCAGGTCGTTCTCCGTGGGCATCCGGTCGCCGGGGACCAGGCGTGACTCGGCGATGAACTCGAGAATCCGCTCCGCCACGACCTCGTAACCGGGCCGGTAGTCGCGCCGCTCGTCCGAGCCGTTCACCGCTGCCGTCACGGCGGGCGTGTCGTTCATGTGTCCTGCCTCCGAGTACCTGCGACGACGGTGACCGATCGGCCTTGAAGTCGCAGTCATCGTACCCCAGCCCCGGATGAGTACTACTCATTCGAGGCCATCAGTTGGCGATCACCAGAGAAGTTATGGGCGATAAAGCCGATAAGCCCGAGTTACGAGGCGATATCAACGCCTCATCATGCCGTGATGTGCCGGAGAAAAGCCGGACACACCCCTTGACGGAGTCTCGGATATGGCGGCTAATTTCATCCGCGGCGGTTACGACAGAGCCGTCAGCCCTCACGCAAACCGAGTGGAGTCGCTCATGTCCGTCTACAAGCCTTCGGTCCGTCAGGAGACAGGGACCAGCAGGAGACGTGCCGCATTGCTGGCGGGCTGCGCCGCCACCGTGCTGCTCACCGTGACCGCCTGCGGCGGCGGTGGCGGCACCAGCGGCACGACGAAGGACGGATTCGCCCAAGCCGCCCAGAACGACGGGGCGTTGACCGTATGGGTGGACGCGACCCGCATGGACGCCGCGAAGCAGTACCAGGCGTCGCACCCGGACGTGAAGATGAACATCGTCAGCTACGACGGCGACGCCAACGGGTCCAACTACCTCCAGACGAAGGTCCAGTTGTTCAACCGCACCGGCAAGGGCTGGCCGGACGTCGTCTTCAGCTCCCAGAACAACGAGGCGAGCTGGGCCGTCGACGCGGGCTTCGCGGCGCCCCTGAACAAGGGCCTGATCCCCGCCGCAACCCTCAGCGGGTTCGCCAAGGGCTCGAACGACGTCTGCACGGTCGACGGCACCCTGTACTGCCTGCGCAACGACCTCTCGCAGGCGGTGCTCTGGTACAACGCTCCGCTGCTGAAGAAGTTCGGCTACACCGTCCCCACGACCTGGGAGGAGTACCAGGCGCTCGGCGAGAAGGTCGCCAAGGAGCACCCCGGCTACCTCGTGGGCGACGCGGGTGACACCTTCACCCCCGAGATCTACCTGTGGGCGAGCAAGTGCGGCGCCAACCACATCACCGGCCCCAAGGCCGTCTCCGTCAACACCACCAGCGAGGCCTGCACCAAGATGGCCACACTGCTGGACGTGCTGATCAAGAACAGGTCCATGTCGATCAGCGGCGTCTTCAGCACCGACTTCGCCAAGAACGAGGCCGACAAGGTCCTGCTCATGCCCGGTCCGGCCTGGTACGGCGGCGCGGTGTTCAAGGACGGCCTCAAGACCCCGGCCAAGCAGATAGCGGTGGCGCCCATCCCGCAGTGGCAGGGCGACACCTCCCCCTCCACCGGCAACGTCGGCGGCGGCACCTGGCTGCTGTCCAAGCACTCCAGCCACCTCAAGGCGGCCACCGACTTCCTGAAGTGGGTCACCACCGACAACGCCTACCAGGGCGAGAAGGCGCCCGGCTTCCCGGCGTACGCGCCGGCGGCCGAGAACTGGCTGAAGGCACAGGCCGCCTCCGGGTACTACGCCAGTGACCTCACGGCCCTCAAGGACGCCTCCTCGCAGGTGTGGTCCGACTGGGGTTCGGGCCAGTTCAGCCAGGAGGCCATCTGGGCCGCCACCGTCAAGCCCGGCATCACGCAGGGCAAGACCATCGAGTCGCTGCTGCCCGCCTGGCAGGACTCGATCGTCAAGTACGCCCAGGCCGACGGATACAAGGTCTCCAAGTGACCGTCACGCACTCCTCGGCCGGCTCTGTCCGGGGGCGCCCTCGCGGCACCTCCCGGCAGAGCCGGGCCGGCGTGGCATTCGTCGCCGGCTACGTGCTGCTGCTGATCGCCTTCGGTGTCCTCCCGACGTGTTACGCCATCTACTTCGCGTTCACGAACGCCGGCGGTGCCTTCACCGGCATCTCGAACTTCGTCACCACCGCGCAGGACTTCCGCTTCGTCGACTCCCTGGGCCACGTGGCCCTGTACCTCGTCTTCTGGCTCCTGTCGCTCGTGGTGTTCGTGGTCGTCCTCGCGCTCCTGCTGCACCGGCTGTCCTCCGGACCGGTCAGTCAGGCACTGCGCTTCCTCTACTACATTCCCGGCGCCCTCGCCGGTGCCGCGAGCGTCCTGGTGTGGCTGTTCATGCTCGACCCGACGGTCAGCCCGGTCAGCTCCCTGCTGGAGACGCTGGGCTTCCACACCTTCGGCGAGGTCATCGCCCCCGGAAACCTGGCGCTGCTGTTCACGATCATCGCGTTCTGGACCGGGGCGGGCGGCTGGATCGTCGTCATGTACGGCGCGCTCAACAACATTCCCAGGGACGTCATGGAGGCCGCGCGCATCGACGGAGCGAACGGCTGGCAGACCGCCTGGCGGGTGCAGATCCCCATGCTCCGCAAGTGGATCGTGTACATGGTGATCCTGGCCTTCGCGGGCGGCGCCCAGCTCTTCGTCGAGCCGCAGCTGCTCTCCCTGGCGAGCACCGGCGTGGCCGGCCGCGACTACTCGCTCAACCAGCTGACGTACGACTTCGCCTTCCAGATGAACAACATCAACGGCGCCGCAGCGGTCTCGGTGGAGCTCCTGGTCGTCAGCGTGTCGGTCGCCGGTGTCTTCGTCGCACGATCGGGGTTCTTCGATGCCGACTGAGACGCGAACCACTCCACCTGCCGTCGCCGACGTGACGAGCCGAACGCGACCTGGAGAGCCACGAGCACACCACCGCCCCCCGCGGCACGTGACCTCCCGGCTGCTGGCGGGCTCCGTACTCACCGTGTTCGTGGTGTTCTTCGTGCTGCCGGTGCTGTGGCTGCTGCTCGCCGCGACCAAGACCGACCAGCAGCTGGTCCACGACAACCCCCTGTCCTTCGGATCCTGGCACGCGCTGAAGGCCAACTGGCACGCGCTCACCGCCTTCCAGGACGACGCCGTCCTGCTGTGGCTGCGCAACTCCGCCCTCTACGCCGCGATCTCGCTGGTCATCACGCTCTGCCTGGCCATCCCGGCCGGGTACGCCCTGGCGATGACCGAGTTCCGCGGCCGCCGCACACTGCTGATCGCGACCCTGGTCGTGATGCTGATGCCGAACGCCACGCTGGTGGTGCCGCTCTTCCTGGAGATCAACGCGGTGCACCTGATCGGCACGATGTGGTCGATCATCCTGCCGTACTCGTTCTACCCGTTCGGGGTGTACCTGACGTACATCTACTTCACCACCGCCGTGCCCAAGGACCTCCTGGCCGCGGCCCGGATGGACGGCTGCTCCGAGTTCGGTGTCTTCCGTCATGTGGCCCTGCCGCTGGCGACCCCCGTCATCGCGCTCGTCGGGTTCTTCAGCTTCGTCGCCAACTGGACCAACTACTTCCTGCCGTACGTGATGCTCCCCGAGAGCGACCAGATGCCGATCCAGGTGGGCGTCGGCAGTCTCCTCAGCAATGTGCCGTCGTTCAACCCGACCGTCGGTGCCCTCGCGATCCAACGCCCGCAACTGGCACTGGCGACGCTGGTGGCCATCACCCCCGTCCTCGTCGTGTTCCTGTTCGCCCAGCGCTTCCTGGTCAGCGGAATGCTCGCCGGCGCCACCAAGGAGTAACCGCTCTCATGTCCTTCCGCCCGCACCCCGACGCCTCCGGCGACTCGACACCCGATGTCCAGGCCACGGTCCCCGTGCTCGAACCGCCCGGCTGGGCCGTCGCACAGCGCGCCCTGTTCGACCTCCTCGACCACGCCTGGCGCCGCTTCGCCCGCGACTTCACCGGCCCCGACGGACGGCTGAACTACACCAAGCAGCTCACCACCCGCGACGGTGTCGACGACTTCTACGAGGTCTTCTTCAACTGGCCCCAGCTGTATCTCCTCGGCGGCGCCGACGACCTCCTGCCCGCCAGCGAGAAGCACTGGGAGGGCGTCACCAGGCAGCTGACCGAACTGGACATGCTGCGCGACGAGTACGAGCGCGGCTACGACTGGTTCCACCAGGGCGAGAGCCTGCTGCTGCTGTACTTCCTGTGCATGGCCGCCCCCGACCGCTGGCGTGAGCGCGCCCTGCGCTTCGCCGAGTTGTACGTCGACCCCGCCAAGGGCAACTACGACCCCGAGCACCGCATCATCACCCGCCCCCACAACGGCAGCGACCCCGAGCGCACCGGCCTGTTCGACGGCGACGTCTACCCCTGGCTCCAGAAGGAGGCCGACACCTACGGCTACCCGCTCGAATGGCTGCCCGAGGCCCAGGACGGCCCGTACCCGCTCTCGGCGGACCCGCGCCTCGGCGACCAGATGCGCGACCGGATGGGCGTCGGCGACACCACGATGAACCTCGCGGCGGCCGGACTGGTCCTCAACGCCTGGATCCTGTCCGGTGAGGAGCGCTACCGCGACTGGATCGTCGAGTACGTGGACGCCTGGCGCGAGCGCACCCGCGAGAACGGCGGCCTGATCCCGGACAACGTCGGCCCGGACGGAGTCGTCGGCAGCCTGCTGGAGGGTCGCTGGTACGGCGGCCACTACGGCTGGTCCTGGCCGCACGGCTGGCACAGCCTCGGCCACGCGGCCTGCGTGGCGGCGCTCGCGGCGGCCACGGTCACCGGCGACGACGACTACCTCTCCATGGTCGCGACCTCCCTCGACACCCTGATCGGCCACGCCAAGGTCATGCCCCACACGGAGGCCGACTCCAGCCTGCCCTCCAAGTGGGCGGTCGAACTCGGCCCGGACCGGCACACGCCCACCCTCCACCTGCCGATCCGCCACAACGACTCCGGCTGGTTCGACTACAACCCGGCCACACCCCCGGTACCGGTGGCCCTGTGGCACCACACCTCCTCCGAGGCCGACCGGGCCCGGCTGGAGGGGCTGCGCGAGGCGGACGGCATCGACTGGCGCACGGTGCGGCCGTTCCGGTCCAAGGAGGACTCCGGGCACGAGAAGGCGTGGTTCGCCTTCCTCGCCGGTGACGACCCCGACTACCCGGAGCGCATCCTCGCCACCGCCCAGGCCCAGGTCCGGCACCGGCTGCGACGCATCGACCGCTACCGCGACCTGGACGTGCCCGAGGCCGACATCCACGTCTGGCAGCTGTGCAACCCGGTGGTCACCGAGGCCCTCGTGCACCTCACCTGGGGCGGTCCGCAGGTGCTGTACCAGGGCGGTCTCCAGCAGGCCCGACTGCGCTACCACGACGCCGACGCCCGCCGGGCCGGCCTGCCCGCCGGCGTCGCCGCACTGGTCAGCTCCATCGACCCCGAGGCGACCACCGTCGAGCTGGTCAACCTGGCCCCCGAGACCGACCGCACGGTCATCGTCCAGGCCGGCGCGTTCGCCGAGCACACCATCACCGGCGTGCGCTGGACGACCTGCACGGACGACGGCTGGATCGGCGACATGTACGACTACGGCCACTCCGAGCCGGTGGTCTCCGAGGCCGAAGTCCCGTACGACGGCCCCTACCTGACGGTCCGTCTGCCTGCCTCCACGCGCATCCGGCTCACCCTGCGGCTGGGGCTGCGCACCCGCACCCCCAGCTACCGCACGCCGTTCGACGCGTCCAACTCCCGCGACACGACAGGGGAATCGGCATGAAGCGCATCGCCCAGACCATCAGGCTCCGGCCCGAGCACCGCGAGGAGTACCTCCGGCTGCACTCGGCGGTATGGCCCGGCGTCGAGGCCGCCCTGCTCCGGGCGAACATCCGCAACTACAGCATCTACCTCCACGGTGACGTGCTCTTCGCGTACATGGAGTACATCGGCGACGACTTCGAGGCGGACATGGCGTCCATCGAGGCCGACCCCGAGACCCGGCGCTGGTGGAAGCTCACCGACCCGTGCCAGGAGCCCTTCCCCGACCGGGGCCCGGGCCGCCAGTGGACCGAGCTCCCCGAGATCTGGCACCTGAGCCCGCCCAGCGACGACATCACCGCCTGAGCCGACTTGGACCCCCTTGTGAACGCACCCCTGCTGGTCGACGCCCACCACCACCTCTGGGATCTCTCCCAACGCCCGCAACCCTGGCTCGACGACCCGGCCGTGGCATCGATCCGCCGCACCTTCACCCCCGATGACCTGCGCTCCACCGCCACCCACCCCATCGCGGGCCGTCGACTGCACGGCACGGTCGTCGTCCAGTGCATCGCGGAGGTCGCCGAGACCGAGGACCTGCTCGCGCTCGCCGAGCGGGAGCCGCTGATCCAGGCCGTGGTCGGCTGGGCAGACCTGACCTCCCCGGCGATCGGTGACGCGCTCGACCAGCTGATCGCCGGGCCTGGCGGCGGGTACCTGCGCTCCCTGCGCCACCTGGTCCAGGGCGAGACCGACGCCAACTGGCTGCAACGACCCGATGCGGAAAGGGGGTTGGGGGCGGCCAACGACAGGGGACTGCGCTACGACGTCCTCGTGCGCGCCCACCAGCTCGACCAGGCGATCCGGCTCGCGGAACGCTTCCCCGACCTGCCCCAGGTCCTCGACCACGCGGGCAAGCCGGACATCGCCCGCAAGGACATCGAGGGCTGGGAACGTGGAATCCGACGGCTGGCCGCACACCCGCACGTGGTGTGCAAGGTCTCCGGGCTGATCACCGAGGCCGACCACACCCACTGGACCACCGCTGACATCCGCCCCGTCTGGGACGTCCTGGTCTCCGCCTTCGGCCCCGGGCGACTGATGTTCGGCTCGGACTGGCCGGTCGCCGACCTGGCGGGCGGCTGGAACCGGTGGGCCGCCACCGTGGACGACCTGCTCACCGGCTGGAGCGAGAGCGACATCGACGCACTCCTCGCCGGGACCGCCACCGCGTTCTACGGCCTCGCGCCCGTCACCGGAGAGGGAGCCCCGACGGCCCGAACGAGCTGAACCCACCCCCACCGAACATCGCGCCGAACCCGCGCAGAACACAGCACCACGGTGCCGAGCCCCCGGCATCCGCCCGTGAACGACTGGACCTCGGCGGCCTGCTCCGCCGAGACCGGATACGTCACCGGTCCCCGCATGTCCGGCCTGCACGTCCTGGACCGCATCGGCTCCGGTGACGGCTTCGCCGCCGGGCTCATCCACGGCCTGCTCGCCGGCCACTCCCTGTCACGCGCCCTCAGGAGCATCTCTTGCACCGCCGGAAGATCCCTCACACCCCCGTCGAGGTCACCGAACTCGGCTTCGGCGCCTCGGTGATCGGCAACCTCTACCGGGTGACCGACGCCCATGGTGCCTCGGTCGCCCTGGACGCCGCCTGGGACGCGGGCATCCGCTACTTCGACACCGCGCCGCACTACGGCCTCGGCCTCTCCGAACGCCGGCTCGGCGCCGCCCTGTGCGACCGTCCGCGCGAGGAGTTCGTCGTCTCGTCCAAGGTGGGCCGCCTCCTCGTCCCCAACGAGCACCCGCGGGGTGTCGACAACGAGGGGTTCGTCGTGCGGGACGACCTGCGCCGCCAATGGGACTTCAGCCGGGACGGCGTCCTGCGCTCCATCGAGGAGACCCTCGAACGCACCGGCCTGGACCGCCTCGACATCGTCTACCTCCACGACCCCGACGACCACTGGCAACAGGCCGCCGACGAGGCCGTGCCCGCCCTGGCCGAGCTGCGCGCGCAGGGCGTGATCGGGGCGATCGGCGCCGGCATGAACCAGTCCGCCATGCTCGCCCGCTTCCTGCGCGAGACCGCCGCCGACGTGGTGATGCTGGCCGGGCGCTACACCCTGCTCGACCAGTCCGCCCTCGACGACGTCCTGCCCGCCGCGCAGGCCCACGGCAAGAGCGTCGTCGCGGTCGGCGTCTTCAACTCCGGTCTGCTCTCCCGGGAGCGGCCCGCCGAGGGCATGAAGTACGACTACCAGGACGCCCCCGCCGACCTGGTGCGGCGGGCCCGGGCCATCGCCGAGGTGTGCGAGCGGTACGGCACCACGCTGCCGGCCGCCGCCATCGCCTTCCCCTTCGCTCACCCCGCGGTCGTCAACGTCACCCTCGGCATGCGCACCGCCGAACAGGTCAGGCGCAACGTCGAACTGCACGCCCAGGGTGTCCCCGACGGCCTCTGGGCGGAACTGCGCGCGCAGCGCTTGATCAGGGCGTGAACGTGGACTGACACCCCGCACCAACCACTCGGCGGCCGCCCCGTGAACTGGGCGGCCGCCGAGTGGTGGTGCCCTTCAGTTCATTCGGTCACTGGATGGTCCACGCCTGGTTCGCCTGGTTCAGTGCCATCCACTGGTCGATGGCGGCACCGTTGGCCGTCGAGCCGGCGCTGACTTCCAGGACCTGTCTGGTCTCGAAGTTGCGGATGACGTATCCACCACTGGTGGGCTCGAAGTACCAGAGCTGGTTGTTGCCTCCGTTGTAGGTGTACTGCTGCAGATCGGTCCCTCTGTAGTGAGTCGCGCCGTTGATGTCGAGGACCTTGCCGCTGCTCCTGCTGACGATCTTGTAGAGCTGGCCGCTGACCTGGACGATGTTCCACTGCTGGTTGGTGCCGCTGTTGGCCGGCCACTGGACGACGCTCGCGCCGTCGGCGGTGGAGGCCTGGTAGACGTCCGCCAGCTGGCCGCTGTTGACGTTCTTGATGGTGTAGTACGTCGACGGGTTGACGTTCGGCGTGCCGGTCGCGTCCTCCAGCGCACCGCCGGCCTGCTGCACGCTGAAGTCGGAGAAGAAGAAGTAGGCGCCGTCGGTCTTGGCGACCCGCACGTAGCGGAACTTCTGGCGGACGTCGATGTTCCCGGTCAGTGTGGAGGCCATCGGCAGCGTAGTGGCGCCCTGGCGTCCCAGCACGGTGTAGGTGGCGAACGACGGGTCGTTCGAGGCGCGGATCTCGAAGTTGCCGCGCGTCTCGGGCTGGTCGATGTCCTGGCGCATCGTCAGGGAGTACTGACCGAGTCGGTAGGCCTGTCCGAGGTCGACCTGCCACCAGGCCGAGGTGTCGGTCCCGGTCGGCGACCACCCCGTGGAGCTGTCGTTGTCGTTGCCCTTGGAGGCCGCCACACCCGAGTTCAGGACGGTGGAGGCGGTCGCGGGCTTGTTGTAGGCGAGGTTGAACTTCGCCGCGAGGGACTGGTAGGCGGGCTCCAGCCCGGAGGCCTGGATCACCGACGTACCCGAGGTGGCGTTGCCGGACAGCGTCACGTTGCTGCCGTTGACGTTCTGGTTGATGAATCCGTCCGTGTGCGACAGCACGTTGTTCGAGACGGTCATGTTGTTCGACCCCTCGTCCAGGTAGACGCCTGCCACCGCGGAACCGCAGGCGGCCGGGCTCCTGACCACGTCGTGCACGTAGTTGTCGTTGATGACCGTGCCCGGGTCGTTGGAGAGATGGTAGATGCCGGCGGTGTCGCACAGCCGGTTCAGCACGTTGCCGATCCGGTTGTAGCTGATGCTGTTGTTGCCCTCGGCGTTGGCCGCGGACTGCCATCCCCAGCCGAGCGATATGGCGGCCCACGGGGCGTCGCTGATGTCGTTGTGGTTGATGGTGGTGCTGTTGACGAAGCCCGCGTTGATGCCTGCGGTGCCCAGGTAGTCCTCGCCGATCCGGGTGATCAGGTTGTCGTTGACGGTGACGTTCTTGACGACCTCGCGGGCGTCCTCACCGGCCGGGGACGTGGGCGGGTTGTAGACGGTGTGGTACTCGACCGTCGGGTCGGAGAACTTGCCCACCATGATGCCGTTGCCCGCGATGTCGTACACGACGTTGCCGGTCACGCTGCTGTCGTGGACGCCGTGGTGCAGGTCGAGGGCGGTGGACCCCATCTGCGTGAAGGTGTTGCCGGTGAAGGAGACGCGGTCGGCGTCCGTGACGTGGACCCCGGCCGGCGGACGGTCGACGTACTGGTGGTTCGAGGGGTCGGCAGAGAGGTTGAAGTTGCCGCCCTGACCGTTGAGCAGACCGTTGTTGCTCGCTTCCATCCATGTGGTCTGCGCGAATGTGATGCCGGTGAAGCGCAGGTCGTGGACCGGGGCGTCGAGGCTGGTGCCCTTGACCTCCACGAGGGTGGGCAGGGTGGGTGCCTGCACGGTGGCGGTGGACATGTCCTCGCCGGAGCGCGGCTTGTAGTAGACCGTCTGCGCGGCCGTGTCGACGTAGAACTCGCCCGGTTCGTTGAGGAACTCGTGGGCGTTCTCAAAGTGCAGCGGGGAGCCGTTGGACAGGACCGGGAAGGGCCGCTGGAAGAGGATGCCGGCCTCGTGGTCCTGGAGGGAGACGTTGGCGGTGCCGCCTGCGGTGGTGAACGACTTCAGCCGCAGGTAGTTCTCCGCCCACTGGAGTTCCAGGTTCATCTCGACCTTGCCGAGGTTGCTCCAGTTGGAGATCTGCGAACTGAGCACCTGGAGCAGCTTGTTGGTCTTGTCGCTGCCCTGGAGCTGGAAGTCCGAGCCCAGGTCGGGGTACCGGGCGCGGGTGGCGCGCACTCCGTTGACGTACAGCTGGCGGAAGTTGAGGCTGCCCATGGAGGCCTTGTACTCGCCGTTCGAGGCTGCGGTCCAGCCGGTGATCGTTCTGCCGCTGCTGATCACGGGGGTCTCGCCGTTGTAGGCCTGGTAGACGACCGTGTGGCCGTTCGTGCCGGAGTCGCTCGTGCCCAGCGTGATCGGGCTGGTGAGGTTGTAGGTGCCGCCGCGCAGGTTCACGACGATGTCGTCGGACATGTTCGTGTTCGAGGCGCGGACGGCGGCCTGGGCCGCCTGGATGGTCCTGAAGGCGGCGGCGGTGGTGGTGCCGGAGTTGCTGTCGTTGCCGCCGGTGGGGTCGACGTAGAAGTTCGTCGTGGCCGCTTGCGCCGACTGGGCCGGCACCAGGGTCGCGAAGACGACGATTCCGGCCGCGAGTGCCTTGGCCAGTCCGGCGCCTCTGTGCAGGGGTCTCATGTGCGGTGTCCTCTCTGAGCCACGTTGCTCATGAGTTGCATTTATCGTGGACATGCCGGATACGAGTCAAGAGATGTGACCGGCACATTTTCAGGAGTCCACTCACCAATTCCTGCAACAACGCAGGTAGATGACCTGAGGGGAGAGATCAACCGACCGGAATCAGCAAGAATTGACCATGGCAAGCGATCAACAATGAGTAGTACTTATTCTTCCGGGCGACCGCATCGGTTGAGCGAGACGCGTCGGGGCGCGATTCTGTAGGCATGGGCAACCAGTCCGACGTCTCCGGTGCGGCAGAGGACGCGGGCACCGGAGTACCCGAGGACTTCGCCGTCGTGATCGATGCCGGGCTGCGAATCATGGCGTGGAGCGCAGGCGCCCGGGCGCTGCTCGGACATGCGTCCGACGACGTCGTGGGCCTGCCGGCCGCCGAGCTGCTCGCCGCGGACCTGCCCGAATCCGCCCGCAGGCACCTGTCCGCCGGAGAGCCGTGGACGAGCGACGTGGCACTGCGCCACCGCGACGGCGACCGCGTCCTCGTGCAGCTCTGCGGCACACCGTTGCCGGCCGGAGAGGCGGGCTCGCTCTGGCTCGTCACGGGCGCCGCAGCGACGTACGCCTCCGGTCCGGGCGAGGCGGACGCCGCTCAGCTGTGGGACCGGGCGCTCGCGCAGCTCCCGCTGTCCGTGGCCGTCTACGACCGCCGGGCCCGCTTCGTGGCCTGCAACCAGGTGATGAGCCGGGCCATGGGCATGACCAGCGACGAGATGAAGGGCCTGACCCTCACCGAGATCCAGGCGAGTCACGAGCCGATGGACCTTCTCCAGCGGGAGGTCATGCGCACCGGGGACGCGATCCACAGCGAGCAGGAGCCGGGCCGGGCGCCGGGCGAGCTCCAGGACCACGCCTGGTCGGTCTATCTCACCCCGCTCAAGGACCCTGGCGGCTCTGTGCAGGGCCTGTCGGCGCTGGTGATCGACACCACCGAGCAGTACTGGGCCCGGCGCCGCCTGGAGGTGCTCAACGAGGCCAGTACGCGCATCGGCAGCACCCTCGACGTGACGCGGACCGCGGAGGAGCTCGCCGAGGTGGCCGTATCGGGATTCGCCGACTACGTCGTCGTCGACCTGCTGGAGTCCGTCGCCTGTGGAGAGGAACCGGAACCGGTCCCGCCCACGGGGCCGGTCGTGCTGTCCCGCTGCGCCCACGCCTCGGTGCTTCCGGGCTGTCCAGAGGCCGCGGTGCCGGTGGGTGAGACGGCCACCCGGCCCGCGCACTCCCCGGCGGCCAGGGCCCTGCGCACCGGCCGGGGCACCCGGCTGCGCATGGGCGACCCGGTGCTGCGCGAGTGGCTGGCCGAGTCCCCGGCCCGCGGCGAGGCGGTTCGGCAGTTCGGGATGCACTCGGTGCTGCTGGTGCCGCTGCGCGCCCGTGGCATCACCCTGGGCCTGGTGTACCTGGTCCGGCACCGCACGCCGGAGGCCTTCACCGACGACGACCTGCTGCTGGCCGAGGAGATGGCCGCGCGGGCGGCGGTGAGCGTCGACAACGCCCGCCGCTACACCCAGGAACGCCGGACCGCCCTCGCCCTCCAGCGCAGCCTGCTGCCCGAGCGGTTGCCCGCACCTGCGGCGGTGGACCTCGCCTACCGGTACCTGCCGGCCGGTTCCGCGAGCGGGGTCGGCGGCGACTGGTTCGACGTCATCCCCCTGTCCGGGGGACGGGTCGCCCTCGTGGTCGGTGACGTGGTGGGCCACGGCATCCACGCCTCGGCCACGATGGGCCGGCTGCGCACGGCCGTACGCACCCTCGCCGACGTCGATCTCGCCCCCGACGAACTGCTCACCCAGCTCGACGACCTGGTCGTCAGACTCGACCGGCAGGAGGGCCCCGACGCACGGGGACTGCCGAGCGGGGCTTCGGGAGAGGTGGGCGCCACCTGCCTGTACGCCGTCTACGACCCGGTCTCCTGCACCTGCCGCATGGCCCGCGCGGGACATCCGCCGCCGGCGCTGGTGGCCCCTGACGGAACCGTGCGGTACCTCGACGTGCCCGCCGGCCCGCCCCTGGGGGTCGGAGGACTGCCGTTCGAGGCCGTCGAGGTCGAACTGGACGAGGGCAGCGTGCTCGCCCTCTACACGGACGGGCTGATCGAGGCCGCCGACCATGACATCGACCGGGGGCTCGGCCTGCTGCGGGACGCGCTGGCCCATCCGCCCTCGCGCCTGGAGGACATCTGCGACCAGGTGGTCCGCAAGGTGATACCCGCCGCTCCCGCCGACGACATCGTGCTGCTCCTGGCCCGCACGTCCGCGCTCGACGCCGACCGGGTGCACACATGGCGGCTGCCCACGGACCCCGCACTCGTCGCCGGGGCCCGCCGCGAGGCCGGCGAACAGCTGACCGCGTGGGGGCTGGACGAGCTGGCCTTCGCCACCGAACTGATCGTCAGCGAACTGGTCACCAACGCCATCCGCTACGGCAGCGCGCCCATCGAACTGCGCCTTCTGCGCGGCGACACCCTCATCTGTGAGGTCTCCGACGGCAGCAGCACCGCCCCGCACCTGCGCCGGGCCCGCTCCTTCGACGAGGGCGGACGCGGACTGCTGCTCGTCGCCCAGCTCGCGGAGCGCTGGGGCAGCCGCCAGACCGCCACCGGGAAGACGATCTGGGCGGAGCTGCCGCTGCCGGACTGAGTTCCCTCAACCACCCGGCCGGAGCTCCAGGTTGAGCCCTCCCGACCTGAAGGGCCCGACGTCGTGGGGCAGATCGCCGTAGCCCGCGCTCGCCAGCGCCCGGGGGATCTCCGGATGCGCCGCCACACGCTCCACGAGGCGGGAGTCGATCTCCAGGCGCACGGTGTCCCCGAGATCACGGACCCGCAGATCGGTCACCGTCAGTCCGGCGTCGGCGAGCAGGGCGCGTACGGCGGTCTCCGCGCGGTCGACGCGGGCGAGGCGGTGCGGGGTGACCTCGATGCCGTAGCGGATCCGGCTGGCGAGACAGGGGGTCGCCGGCTTGTCCCAGGTGGGCAGGTCCCAGGCCCTGCTGAGCCGTCGTACGGCCGCCTTGTCCAGGCCGGTGTCGAGCAGCGGGGTGTGGATGCCGCGTTCCCGGCCGGCCCGGATGCCCGGGCGGTGCGGGTCGCGGGCATCGTCCGCGTTGGTTCCGGTGGCCACCTGGTCGCGGCCGTGCTCGCGGGCGAGCACGGCGATCGTGTCCAGGACCTCCGACTTGCAGAAGTAGCAGCGGTCGCGGCCGTTGGCCCGGTAGCCGGGGCGGGAGAGCTCCTCGGTGCGCGGGGTCAGGTGGACCACGCCAAGGCTCTCGGCGAGCCTGCGGGCCCGGGGGAGTTCCTCCGCGGCCAGGCTCTCGGACACCGCGGTGACGGCCAGGACCCGCTCCGGTCCCAGCGCGCGCACCGCGGCGGCGAGGACGAGCGCGGAGTCGGCGCCGCCGGAGTAGGCCACGGCGAGCGGTCCGATGGCCCGCACCTGGTCCAGCAGGCGCTGTTCCTGTGTGTCGTCACCCATGGGTTCCTCGCTCCTTCGGCGGGTGGTCCTCGGCCTGCCCGCGCAGCGCACGGGCGGCCACCGCACGCAGGGGCAGGCCCAGTTGGGTCGCGGCGGCCACCAGGTCGTCGTGTTCGGGCTTGGCCCGGTGGGGGCCGTGTTTGATCCGCACCGGGTGTCCGTCGACGTCGACGGTCTCGAAGCGGCGCGGCAGGGTGGTGCGGGTCGCGGTCAGGCGGCGGATGCCGAGGCTGCCGGTCTCGGCCAGGACGAGGTCCCGCAGCGCCCGCTCGTGCTCGGGCGTGGTGAGCACGTGCAGCACCTGGGCGGGGCGGCCTTTCTTCATCACGGCGGGGGTGGCCCAGGCGTCGAGCGCCCCGGCGTCCATGGCCCGGGCGATGGTGTGGCCGAGGATCTCGCCGGTGACGTCGTCGAGGTTGGTCTCCAGGACGACGACGTCCTCCTGGCCGGTGCGGGCCGGTTCGCCGAGGGTGACGGCGGTGACGTTGGGCCGGTCGGGCAGGCGTCGGGTGCCCGCGCCGTAGCCGGTGGGCCCGAGGGTCATGGGCGGCGGTGGGCCGTACCGGGCCCCGGACGCGCGCAGCAGCGCGGCGCCGGTCGGGGTCACCGTCTCCCCCGGCAGGTCGGTGCCGGTGACCGCGGCTCCGGCGAGCAGGGCGAGCGTGGCCGGGGCCGGGCAGGGCAGGACGCCGTGGGCCGCGTCGATGCGCCCCCGGCCGAGGGGCAGCGGCGAGCTGACGACGTCGGTGACGCCGAGGGCGTGCAGGGCGGCGGCGGTGCCGACGATGTCGACGAGGGTGTCGTGGCCGCCCAGTTCGTGCAGGTGGACGGCTGCGGGGTCGGCGTCGTGCAGACGGCCCTCCACCTCGGCCACGGCGGTCACCGCGGCGACCGCGAGGGCCGCCACGGGCTCGGGGGTGGCCCGGGAGGCGAGGTCGATCACCTCGGCGGCGTGGCGCTCGGTGAGGGAATCGGTGACGTGGACACGGACCCGTGTGGCGGACAGGCCGTGGTCGGTGACGCGCTCGGCGGTGAGTTCCCAGCCGGTCAGGCCGGTGGCGGCGACGGCGGCTCGGATACGGTCCAGGGGTGCCCCGGCGTCGATCAGCGCGGCCAGCAGCATGTCGCCGGCCAGGCCGGTGAAGGGGTTGATCCAGCAGATCACCGGGCGCCTCCTTCGGCGCCGCCACGCGTCTGGGCGATGCGGTGGACCGCCATCGCGGCCGAGAAGCCGGAGTCGATGTTGACCACGGTCACCCCGGCCGCGCAGGACGCGTGCATGGCGAGCAGTGCGGTGACGCCCTCCAGCGAGGCGCCGTAGCCCGTGGAGACGGGGACCGCCACGACGGGTGCGCGGACCAGGCCGCCGACCACGCTGGCCAGTGCGCCCTCCATCCCGGCCACGACGATCACCGCGTCCGCGGCGCCGAGTTGGTCCCGGACCTGGAGGACACGGTCGAGTCCCGCCACACCCACGTCGTGGACGGTACTGGTGTCCAGGCCGACGGCGGTGGCCACCGCGACCGCCTCGGCGGCGACCGGCCGGTCGGACGTCCCGGCGGCCGCGACGAGGACGGAGAAGTCACCGGTGACCGCGGGACGCCACAGCAGCAGGCGGGCCTCCGCGTCGTACGTGCCGCCCGCCGCGGACGCCAGGACGGCCTCGGCGACGTCCGCTGCGACGCGGGTAACCAGCACCGGGCCGGTGTTGTGGGTCAGCAGCCCGGTGACGATGCCGATGATCTGCTCCGGGGTCTTGCCGGGTCCGTAGACGACCTCGGGCAGCCCCTGGCGGGCCTCGCGGTCGAGGTCCACGCGGGCGAAGCCCAGGTTCAGCACCTCGCTCATGACCGGCCCTCGTCGATGTACGGGATGGTCTGCGGCCCCTCGGGCAGGACGCACACCCGGGCGCCCGGACCCGCGGCGGCCAGGGCCTCGGCGACGGTGGCCGAGACGTCCCGGGTCTGCTCCAGATGGGCGGTGGCCAGGTCGGCGTCGCTGAGGAAGCCGGTGTGCATGACGACCCGGCTGCCGGACTGGATGCGCGCCTGGATCTGGACCTGCCACTGGTCGGGGACCGTCTCGGTGCGGGCACTGATGTCGTCGAACAGTGCCTGCGGGGAGGGGGCGGAGGCGAGGACCTCGCGGTAGGAGCCGTGGTCGGGGAAGCCGTCGCGGCACTCGGCGGCGCAGACGATCGTCCCGCCGGGGCGGACCACCTGGTAGGCGGCCGACATGCCCTTGACGGCCTGGTAGAGGTTCTGGTCCAGCGGGAAGCCGGAGTTGGTGGTGACGACGACGTCGAACGGCGCCTCGACCGGACGCATCGCCATGCGCCTGGCCGCCGCGGTGGCGGCCGCGTGCATCGGCAGCAGATCACCGCCGAACGCGGCCACTATGTCCTGGTCGCGGTTGAGCACCACATCCAGCGCGAAGGTCACGCCGGTGGCCTCGGCGATGGCGCGTACGTCGTCGTGGACCGGATTGCCGTGGATGACGCCCCAGGTGGCGCGCGGGTCGCCGATCCGGGCCGCGTCGTGCAGCACGAGGACGGTCTCCAGGGCGGCGAGGCCGGGGGCGACGAGTTTGGGGCCGCCCGAGAAGCCGGCGAAGAAGTGCGGCTCGACGAAGCCGGTGGTGATGCGGACGTCCGCCTCCGCCCACTCGCGGTTCAGCCACACCGGCACGTCCTTGCCGTACGTGCCCATCCAGGTCAGCTGACCGGCGTCGCGGGCGTCGTGGTTGACGATCCGTACGGTGTCCACGACCTCGTCGCCGAACATCGCGCGCAGCTCGGCCTCGCTGTTGCCGCGGTGGGTGCCGGTGGCGACGAGGATGACGACGTCCTCCAGGCGGACGATGCCGTCGAGTTCGTCGAGGACGGCCGGGATCATCAGATGGCGCGGCTGGGGGCGGGTGCCGTCGCAGGCCGAGATCGCGACCGTCTGTCCGGGCCGGACGCGCTCACGCAGGGGCGGTCCGGCGACCGGGTCGCGCAGGGCCGCGCGCAGCACCGCCGACTGGTCCGCGGCGGCCTGGTGGTGGACGGGTTCGACGACGGTCGCCGTGCTCGGGTCGACGTCGATGTCGAGTCCCGACCGACCGTAGGCCAGACGTACTTTCACGGGGCTTCCTCACGCAGTCTTTCCAGGGGCAGTCGGTAAGCGCGGGCCGCTGTGCGGCCGAACACCTCGGCACGCCCGGCGGCGCTCAGCCCGGAGGTGAGCTCCTCCGTGGTGCGGACGAGCTGCTGGTAGGAGGCGGCGAGCAGGCAGACCGGCCAGTCGGAGCCGAACATCACCCGGGACGGGCCGAAGGCGTCCAGCACGACGTCGGCGTAGGGGCGCAGGTCGGCGGTGGTCCAGCTGCCGCGGTCGGCCTCGGTGACCATCCCGGACAGCTTGCAGAACACGTTCGGCTCGGCGGCCAGCGCACGGACCCGGGTGGCCCAGGGCTCCCGCTCGCCCGAGGCGATGGGCGGTTTGGAGATGTGGTCCAGGACGAAGGTCAGCTCGGGGAGTGCACGGACCGTGTCGAGGGCGGCGGGCAGCTGGTCCGGGACGGTGAGGAGGTCGTAGACCAGCTCCGCGTGGGCCACCGCGCCCAGTCCCCGCCGGACGTCCGGACGGTTCAGCCAGGCCGGGTCCGGCTCGGCCTGTACCAAGTGCCGTATGCCGGCCAGGAGTTCGCCGCCGGTGCCCGCTCGCAGGGCGGCCAGGGTGCCGGTCACGTCCTCGGCCGTCAGGTCCACCCAGCCGACGACGCCGGCGACCAGGTCGGACGACGCGGCCAGGGCCAGGAAGTCGGCGGTCTCGTCCACGTCGGGCAGCACCTGGACGAGGATCGTGCGGTCGATGCCGGCGGCCGCGGTGTCCGCCGCGAGGTCGTCCATGGTGAAGTCGCGGCGTACGGAGGCCATGTCAGGGGTCTCGAGCCAGTCGTGCCGACGGGGACTCGGTCGCGAGGAGCGCTGGGGCGGGTCGCCCAGGCGCCAGACGTGGTGGTGGGCGTCGATCCTGGTCATCGCGCGGCCGTTCCGAAGGCGTCGAGTTCGTCCCACAGTTCCCGCGGGATCTCCCTGGTGGCGTGGTCGACGTTCTCGGTGACCTCCCGCGCGCTGCGCGCACCGACGACCACCGAGGTGACCGCGGGGTGGCGGTACGGGAACTGCAGCGCGGCCGCGGCGAGGGGCACCCCGTGCGCGGCGCACCGCCGGGCGAGATCCTGGGCGCGTCGGAGCACGGCCTCGGGTGCCGGGCCGTAGTCGTTGGTGGCACCCGGTGCGGGGGCGGCGAGGACGCCGCTGTTGAAGACACCGCCGACCAGGACGCCCACCTCGCGCTCGGCGCACAGGGGCAGCAGTGCGTCGGCGGCGGTGCGATCCAGCAGGGAGTAGCGGCCCGCGACCAGCACGCAGTCGAGGTCGGTCTCGCGGACGAGGCGGGTGAGCATCCCGGTCTGGTTCATCCCGGCGCCGATCGCCCGTACGCCCCCTTCGGCCCGCAGCCGCGCGAGGGCCGGGTACGCCCCGCGGACCGCTTCCTCCCAGTGGTCGTCGGGGTCGTGGATGAGGACGATGTCGAAGGCGTCGAGTCCCGAGCGCTCCAGGCTCTCGGCCAGGGAGCGGTAGACGCCGGCCGGGCTGTAGTCGCGGACCCGCACGAGCCCCTCGTCGCCGTGGAAGGCCTCGTCCCCCGGGGCGGAGTCGCCTGGCACGAGCAGGCGGCCGACCTTCGTGGAGACGGTGTACTCCGTGCGCGGGCGGCCGGATGCGCTGAGGAAGTCGCCGAGTCTGCGTTCGGCGAGCCCGGCACCGTAGTGGGGAGCGGTGTCGAAGTACCGGAGGCCGGCGGCCCAGGCCGCGTCGAGGGTGGCGGCGGCCTGGTCCGCGCCGACCGCCGAGAACAGTCCGGCCAGGGGCGCGGTGCCCAGACCGAGCCGGGTGACGGTGACACCGGAACGGCCGAGCGGGATCTGCTCGGCGTACGGGGGGAGGTCTGTCCCGAGTCTGGGGTGCCGGGCGGTCCCCGCGGTCCGGTTCGGGTCGGTCCCCGCGGTGCGGTGCGGGTCGGTCCCCACGGTCTGGTGCGAGTCGGCCCCCACGGTCCCGTGCGAGTCGGTCCCGGGACGCGGGTGCGGGCCCGTCCCGGTGTGCGGATGCGGGTCGAGGGGGGCCATCAGGCCTGGCCGAGGACGTGCCGCTGTCGGCCGAGCCGGTCGATCTCCACCTCGACGACGTCCCCTTCCCTCAGATAGGGGAAGTCGTTGGCGCCGAAGGCGACACCGGCCGGGGTTCCGGTGTTGATGACGTCGCCGGGCTCCAGCACCATGAACTGGCTCAGGTACCACACGATGTGCCGCACGCCGAAGATCATGTTCTTGGTGTGGCCGTCCTGCCGCGGTTCCCCGTTGACCCACAGCCGCATCGCGAGCCCCTGCGGGTCGCCCACCTCGTCGGGGGTGACCAGCCACGGACCGAGCGGGTTGAACGTCTCGCAGGACTTGCCCTTGTCCCACTGTCCTCCCCGCTCGTGCTGGAAGGCGCGCTCGGTGACATCGTCGGCGATGGCGTATCCGGCGACGACCTCGTCGGCGGCGCCCTCGGAGTCGAGGTAGCGCGCGGTGCGGCCGACGACGATCGCGAGTTCGATCTCGTAGTCCGTCTTGGCGCTGGTGCGTGGGATCAGCACGGTGTCGTCGGGGCCGACCACGGTGTTCGCGGCCTTCATGAAGACCACCGGTTCCGCGGGCGGCGGGGTCGCGGTCTCGGCGGCGTGGTCGACGTAGTTGAGGCCGACGCACACGACCTTGCCGGGGCGGGCGACGGGTGCGCCGATCCGCTGCCCGGCGATCTCGATCCGGGGCAGGAGGCCGTCGGCGAGTGCGGTCCGGGCGCGGTCCGGGCCGCCGTCCGCGAGGAAGGCGCCGTCGATGTCGTCGGTGAGCGGGGAAAGGTCGTGGGCGATTCCGTCGGCGTCCAGGACGGCGGGTCGCTCCAGGCCCGGCGGGCCTACGCGCAGCAATCTCATCGGTTCTCCTGAGGGTGATCGGTCGGAAGGGACGGGGACATACGCATCGGCGTCGGTCCTGGCATCAGGCGCCGCGTCTGACCGGGTCGGCGTCAGCGGCAAGGTCGGTAGTGAAGTCGTGTCAGCGGCAAGGGTGACGCTGAGGTCAGCACGTCCGCGGCAAGGTCGACGCTGAGGTCATCGCGTCCGCGGCAAGGTCCGGCGCTGAGGTCACAGCGCCAGCGGCAAGGTCGGCACTGAGGTCAGCACGCCGGCGGCAAGGTCCGGCGCCGCACGTGAAGTCAGGTCGCTGCGGCAAGGTCGGCCCCCGTCTCGCCGCCCCAGTGCGCCCGCAGCCACCGTTCCGTCGTCGTGACGTGCAGGAGAGCCGCGGCCTGCGCGAGGGCCGCGTCCCCGTCCGCCAGGGCCTGGTAGATGGCCTCGTGCTCGGCGACGGTGCGCGCGGCGGCGTTGTCGTCGACCAGGCCACGCCAGATCCGGGCGCGTACGGTGCGGCTGGAGATGCCCTCCAGCAGGGCGGAGAGCGTAGCGTTGCCGGTGGCCGCGACCACCGTGCGGTGGAAGGCGGAGTCGTGCTCGTTGAGCCGCTCCACGTCCTCGCGGGCGGCGCGCATCGCGTCCAGGTGGCGCTCCACCTCGCCGAGGGCGGCGGCCGAGATCCGGGTCGCGGCGAGCGCGGTGGCCACCGGCTCGAACAGCCGGCGCACCTCGGTGAGCTCCAGCAGTGTGTCGCCGTGCAGCAGCTCCACGGCGGATCCGACACCGCTGAGCAGCAGCTCCGGCTCCAGGCTGGTCACATAGGTGCCGTCGCCGCGACGGATCTCCAGCACCCGGGAGACGACCAGGGCCTTCACCGCCTCCCGCGTCAGGTTCCGCGACAGCCCCAGCTCCGCGGCGAGCTGCGGCTCGGGCGACAGCTTGGCTCCCGGCGCCAGCTCACCGGACTGGATGAGCTCCCTGATGCGGTCGATGGCCTTGTCGGTGAGTGACATGGATCGCCGTCCCCTCCTGGTGCGTGCGCAAGCGGCACCGTAGCAATACATCCCATGCCTGCGGAAGAGATGGGATGACTGAACCCCCTCCCGAGCACCTCAATGATCGACATCAATGCAGGTAATCGACATGAACGGCAAATTGTTTCGCTGGAGGTATGGACAGCGAGACCGAGAGGCCCCTTAAATCCATCCCATGTCCGATACCTGTTGCTGCACAGGGGACATGCCTACGACACATGACGACAGGTGGTTTGCCATGACCCCGAACAGACACCGCGGCCCCTGGGCCTGGACGGCCGGGCACCATGACTGAACTGATCAGCTCCGTCGAAGCGGTGGACGTCCGGTTCCCGACCTCGCTCCACCTCGACGGTTCCGACGCCATGAACCCCGAACCCGACTACTCGGCCGCCTATGTGACGGTCCGTACGAGCGGCGGCGACGAGGGACACGGGCTCGCCTTCACGGTGGGACGCGGCAACGACGTGGAGGTCGCCGCCGTCCGCGCGCTGGCTCCCCTGGTGGTCGGTCTGCCGGTGGAAGAGGTCCTCGGCGACCTCGGCGCCTTCTCCCGGCGGCTGACCGGCGACAGTCAACTGCGCTGGCTGGGACCGGAGAAGGGCGCCATCCACATGGCCGCCGCGGCGATCGTCAACGCCGTGTGGGACCTGTACGGCCGCCGTACCGGCAAGCCCGTCTGGCGTCTGCTGTCCGAGCTGTCCCCCGAACAGCTGGTCGACCTGGTCGACTTCCGCTACCTGGAGGACGCGCTGACCCGCGACGAGGCGCTGGACATCCTGCGCCGTGCCGAGCCCGGCCGCGCCGAACGCACCGCCCACCTGCTGGCCTCCGGCTACCCCGCGTACACCACGACGCCCGGCTGGCTCGGTTACGACGACGAGAAGCTGGTACGGCTGTCCAAGGAGGCGGTCGCCGACGGCTTCTCCCAGATCAAGCTGAAGGTCGGCGCCGACCGCGAGGCCGATGTCCGCAGGCTGCGACTGGCCCGTGAGGCGGTCGGCCCGGACATCCGGATCGCCGTCGACGCCAACCAGGCCTGGGGAGTCCGGACGGCGATCGACTGGATGCGCTCGCTCGCTCCCTACGACCCCTACTGGATCGAGGAGCCCACCTCCCCCGACGACATCCTCGGCCACGCCGCCGTCCGCGAGGCGCTGGCACCGATCAAGGTCGCCACCGGTGAACACACCCACAACCAGGTGATGTTCAAGCAGCTCCTGCAGGCCGGGGCGCTCGACATCCTCCAGATGGACGCCAGTCGCACCGCCGGCGTCACCGAGAACGTCGCCATCCTGCTGCTGGCCGCCAAGTTCGGCGTCCCGGTCTGCCCGCACGCCGGCGGGGTCGGCCTGTGCGAGATGGTGCAGCACCTGGCGATGTTCGACTACGTGGCCGTCAGCGGCACCACCGAGGACCGTGTGATCGAGTACGTCGACCATCTGCACGAGCACTTCACCGACCCGGTGCGCATCCGGGACGGCCGCTACCTCGCCCCCACCGCGCCCGGCATCAGCGCGGAGCTCCACGCCGACTCGGTCACCGCCCACCGGTTCCCGGACGGGCCCGTCTGGCAGGAGGCGACCACCGCGTGAGCGGATCCGAACTCTCCGGCCTGACGGCGGTCGTCACCGGCGGCGCGTCCGGCATCGGCCTGGCCACCGCCCGGCTGCTCGCCGCCCGGGGAGCCCGGGTCGCGTGCCTCGACCTCGCGCCGGACGAGGTGCCCGCACCACTGGTCGGCATCCGGGCCGACGTGACCGACGACACCGAGGTGCGGTCGGCCGTCGAGGAGGCCGCGCGGGTGCTCGGCGGCATCGACATCCTGGTCAACAACGCCGGGATCGGTGCCCAGGGCACCATCGAGGACAACTCCGACGCCGAATGGCACCACGTCTTCGACGTCAACGTCCTCGGGATCGTGCGGGTGACCCGCGCCGCACTGCCTCATCTGCGCCGCTCAGGCCACGCGGCCGTCGTCAACACCTGCTCGATCGCGGCGACCGCCGGGCTGCCCCAGCGGGCCCTGTACTCCGCGACCAAGGGCGCCGTCCTCGCTCTCACCCGGGCGACCGCCGCCGACCTCGTGCACGACGGCATCCGCGTCAACTGCGTCAACCCCGGGACGGTCGACACCCCGTGGGTCGGCAGGCTGCTGGAGCGCGCCGCCGACCCGGAGGCCGAACGCGCCGCTCTCAACGCCCGCCAGCCCATGGGACGTCTGGTCACCGCCGAGGAGGTGGCCGCGGCCGTCGCCCATCTCGCGAGCCCGCTCGCCGCCTCCACCACCGGTACCGATCTCGCCGTGGACGGCGGGATGCAAGGACTGCGGATCCGCCCGCGGGGCTGACCGCGAGAACACCCGGAAACATCCGTTCCCTTCCAGGCTCACCCGCACCAAGGAGAAGAGCAATGACGCTCAGACACACCCGGTACGCCTGTTTCGGCGCACTCGCCGTCCTCACCGTCTCCGCCCTCACCGCCTGCCAGAGCTCCAGCACGTCGGCCGGCGCCGGCGACGGGAAGCCCGTCGTGGGTGTCGACTACCCCCGCTCCGACACCGACTTCTGGAACTCGTACATCAAGTACACGCCCCAGTACGGCAAAGAGCTGGGCCTCGACCTGAAGACCACCAACTCGCAGAACGACGTGGCCAAGCTGACCGCGAACGCCCAGACCTTCATCAGCCAGGGCGTCAAGGGGGTGGCGATGGCCCCGCAGGACACCGCGGCCATCGCGCCCACGCTGGCGCAGATGGAGGCGAAGAAGATCCCGGTCGTCACCGTGGACACCCGCCCCGACACCGGCAAGGTCTACATGGTGGTACGCGCCGACAACCGCGCGTACGGCGAGAAGGCCTGCCAGTTCCTCGGCACCAAGCTCGGCGGCAAGGGCAAGGTCGTCATGCTCCAGGGCGACCTCTCCTCGATCAATGGCCGTGACCGCACCGAGGCGTTCAACGACTGCATGAAGAAGAACTATCCCGGCATCAAGGTCTTCGGCGAGGCCACCAACTGGGACGGGGCCGTCGCCGCGCAGAAGCTCCAGACAGACCTGACGGCCAACCCGGACATCAAGGGCGTCTACATGCAGTCCAGCTTCGCGCTCTCGGGCACGCTCCAGGTGCTCAAGCAGAAGGGCCTGCTGGTCGACCCGAAGGACAAGAAGCACGTCTTCATCGTGTCCAACGACGGCATCCCCGAGGAACTCAAGGACATCGCGGCCGGCCAGATCGACGCCACCGTCTCCCAGCCGGCCGACCTCTACGCCAAGTACGCCCTCTACTACCTGAAGGCGGCGATCGACGGCAAGACGTTCAAGCCCGGCAGGACCGACCACGACAGCACCATCATCCAGGTCCGCGACGGACTCCTGGAGGACCAGCTGTCCGCCCCGCTCGTCACCGCCGACGGCGGCACCTACGGCGGCGTCAGCAGCATCAAGAGCGACGACAAGTCCCTCTGGGGCAACAACCTCGGCTGACCGGAAGGCGACACGCAGACATGGTTACTGCTCCGCCCGTCGCCGAGGCGGCGGGGATCACGAAGCGGTTCGGATCCACGGTCGCGCTCAGCGACGCCCGGATCACGATCGCACCCGGGCAGACGCACGCGCTGGTGGGACGCAACGGCGCGGGGAAGTCGACCCTGGTCTCGGTCCTCACCGGCCTCCAGGCACCCGACACGGGCACGGTGACCTTCGCCGGCGAGCCGGCTCCCCGGCTCGCCGACCGGGACGCCTGGCGGCAGCGGGTGGCCTGCGTCTACCAGAAGTCCACGATCATCCCCGAACTGACGGTGGCGGAGAACCTCTTCCTCAACCGCCACGACCGCGGCCGGAGCGGCCTGATCAGCTGGCGCACGCTCCGCCGCAAGGCCGAGGAGCTGCTGCGGACCTGGTCGGTCGACGTGGACGTACGGACGGCGGCCGGTGAACTCGACGTCGAGCAGCGGCAGTTCGTGGAGATCGCCCGGGCGCTGTCCTTCGGGGCCCGGTTCATCGTCCTCGACGAGCCCACCGCGCAGCTGGACGCGGCGGCCATCAACCGCCTGTTCGGCCGGATCAAGGACCTCCAGGAACAGGGCGTCACCTTCCTGTTCATCAGCCACCACCTCCAGGAGATCTACGAGATCTGCGACACGGTGACGGTGTTCCGGGACGCCCGGCACATCCTCACCGCGTCCGTCACGGACCTGCCCCGCTCCGAACTCGTGGCCGCCATGACGGGCGACGCGGCGGCAGAGAGCGTCGGGAGGCGCCGCGGCGCGTTGGAGACCGGGGTCCCGGAGGTGCTCAAGGTCGGCGGCGCCTCCCTGGACGGCGCCTACGACGACGTGTCGTTCGCGGTCCGCGGCGGCGAGATCGTCGGTCTGGCCGGCGCCGCGAGCAGTGGCCGCACCGAGCTCGCGGAGACCGTGGTGGGCCTGCGCGCCGCCGGTTCCGGCACGGTGGAGATCGCGGGAGCCCGGCCCCGGCCGGGCAGCGTCCCCGCGGCTCTCCGGGCCGGCGTGGGATTCGTCCCGCAGGACCGCCACCACCAGGGCTATGTCCCCGGGATGTCCATCGCGGACAACGGCACCCTGACCATCCCGGAACGGCTCGGCCCGCCCGGCTTCATCGACCGGCGTCGCCGCGACCGACTGGCCGAGGAAATGATCGAGAACCTGGCGATCAAGACACCGGGCCCCGAGCTGGAGGTCGCCGGGCTCTCCGGAGGCAACCAGCAGAAGGTCGTCATGGCCCGCGCTCTCGCCAGTGACCCCAAGGTGCTGGTGCTCATCAACCCGACCGCCGGCGTCGACGTGCGGTCCAAGGAGTTCCTCCTCGGCAAGGTCGAGGAGACCGCCGAGTCCGGCACCGGGGTGCTCATCGCCTCCGACGAACTCGACGACCTGCGGATGTGCGACCGGGTCCTGGTGATGTTCCAGGGCCGCGTGGTCGCCGAGAAGCCGAGCGGCTGGCACGACCACGAGCTGGTGGCCGCGATGGAAGGAGTGGACCTCGATGTCTGAGACAGCGGCCGCGACCACCGCGAAGACCCCGCCCGACGAACAGCCGGCCGCCCGGAAGGCCGGAGGGCGCAGGATCGCCTTCGCCCGGCTGCGCGACCTGGCCCTCATTCCCGCGATCGTCGTCATCGCGATCGTCGGCCAGATCGTCAACCCGGTGTTCCTCCAGGCCGACAACCTCATCAACGTCCTGCAGACCATGTCCGAGATCGCGGTCCTGGTCCTGGCGCAGACACTGGTGCTGATCGTCAAGAAGATGGACCTGTCCCTGGAGTCCACGGTCGGTCTGGCCCCCGGAGTCGCCGCCTGGCTCACGGTCCCGGCGGGCGCCACGCACGGCCTGGGGCTGCTCCCGGGCGCCTGGTCGGTGCCGGTCACGCTCGCCGTGGGCCTGCTGATCGGCGCGGTGAACGCGCTGTTCATCATCCGGTTCGGCCTCAACGGCTTCATCGTGACCCTGGGCATGCTGATCGTGCTGCGCGGCATCCTCACCGGTATCTCCGGCGGTCAGACCTTCTTCCAGCTGCCGTCGTCGATGCTGTACATCGGCACCGCGGAGTGGTTCGGCATGCCCGCCTCGGTGTGGGTCTGCCTGATCCTGTTCGCCGTCGGGATCGTGGTGCTCGGCTTCACCAGCTTCGGCCGCTCCCTGTACGCCATCGGCGGCAACGTCGACGCGGCGAAGGCGGCCGGCATCCGCACCGACCGGGTGCTGTGGATCGTGATCGTCAGCGCGAGCCTGCTGGCGGCGCTCAGCGGTCTGATGCTCTCGGGGCGGCTGGCCTCGGTGGCCTCCGCGCAGGGCAACGGCTACATCTTCACGGTGTTCGCCGCGGCCGTCATCGGCGGGATCAGCCTCAACGGCGGCAAGGGCACGATGTTCGGCGCCTTCACCGGCATCCTGCTGCTCTTCCTGATCCAGAACGTCCTCACCCTCGGCGGCGTTCCCGCGCAGTGGATCGGCGCGCTCAACGGTGCCATCATCCTGATCGCGCTGGCACTCTCCCGGGTGACCGGGGGCAAGGTCCAGGACTAGCCGGTGGAGGCGACCGACTCCCCGGGTCGCCTCCCCCCTCTCCGCCCGGCCACCACCGGCACACCTGCGCACGGCGCACTCCGCACCATCCCCAGCAGACGTAGGAATTTGCGTGAAAGACCCCTCCATGGACCGCCGACGCTTCCTGACCGCCACCGCGATCACCACCGGAGCGGCCGCCCTCCCCGGCGGCCTCCTCGCGGGGGAGGCCGAGGCCGCCGTACCGCCTCAGATCGCACTCCCCGACCGCGGCATCCACGACACCTCCCCCGCCGCCGCCTGGACCGACGGCTTCCTCACCGGCAACGGTGAGTACGGCGCCGTCCTGCACGGGGCGCCGACCCTGGAGAAGGTGGTCCTCAACTTCCACCGGCTCGTGCTGCCGAACGGCACCCGCACGGTCAAGCCGCCCGTGCTCTCCGGCCGCCTCGACGGCGTACGCGACAAGGCACTGGCCGGGAACTACGCCGGCGCCAACAGCGACTTCGCCTCGGGATGGGCACTGCGCTGGACACAGACCTACCACCCCGCATACGAACTGCGCCTCAGCACCCCGGGCACGACCACGGTCGACGACTACGGCCGCACCACCGACTTCCGCACCGGGGAGGTCGCCTCCAGCTGGACCGACCAGTACGGCACCTGGACGCGCCGCGCGTTCGTCTCCAGAGCCGACCACGTGATCGTCCATGAACTCACCCCCGCACCCGGCCGTACGGTCGACACCACGCTCAGTGTCAACACCGCGCTCGACGGCGTGCCCAGCGGCGTCGGTTTCACCACCCGCGCCACTTCGAGCAACGGCGACGGCTACCTGAACCTGCGCGGCACCTACCCCACGGGACAGGGCGCCTTCGGCTACGAGGGCGTCACGCGGGTCGTGGCGACAGGGGCGGGCTCCTCGGTCACCGTCAGCGGCTCCACGATCGTCGTGGCCAGGGCGACCCGGGTGATCCTGCTGACCAAGCTGGACCGCTACGAGTCCGCCACCGCCTGGAACTCCGAGCCGCTGCACGCCCAACTGGCCACGATCGGCACGGACTACGCCGCTCTGCGCTCGGCGCACACCGCGATCCACACCGAGTTGTACGACCGCTCCCGCCTCGACCTGAACGTCTCGGACGCCGACCGCAGGCTCTCCGTCAGCGAGCTCATCGCCCGCCAGAACGCGAACCGGGGCGTCATCGACCTCGCCCTGCTGGAGCGCCTGTACGACTCCGGCCGCTACCTCTTCATCAGCTCCAGCGGAGTCCTGCCGCCCCGCCTCACCGGCATCTGGACGGGTTCCTGGAACGGCGCCTGGGCCGACGACTTCACCACCGACGCCAACATCAACCTCCAGGTCGCCGGCGCCAACATCCTCGACACCGCCGAGGTGATGCGGGGCTACTTCGACCTGATCCTCGGACAACTCGCCGACTGGCGCACCAACGCCGGCAACCTCTACGGCGCCCGCGGCTTCCTCGCCCCGTCCCGGACCGACGGCGAGTACGGCCACATGCTGCACTTCGACAACAGCTCCTTCCCGGGCCAGTGCTGGACCGGCGGCGCCGACTGGCTGCTGTACCCGATGCTGGAGTACTACGAGGTCACCGGCGACAGCACCTTCTACGCCACCGAGCTCGCCCCGGCCCTCATGGAACTAGCCCTGTTCTACGAGGACTTCCTCACCCGCACCGACGCGAACGGCAAGGCCGTCTTCGTGCCGTCGTTCTCCATGGAGAACGCGCCCGGCAACACCGGAGTGTGCCTGTCGGTCAACGCCACCGGCGACATCATGGCGGGCAGGCACGCTCTCCAGGCCGCCGTCGACGCCGCCGACGCCCTGGGCGTCGAGCAGGGCAGCGGTCAGGGCGTGGCCCGCTGGACGGCGCTGCTGGCCAAGCTGCCCGACTACCGCGTCAACAGCGACAGCGCGCTCGCCGAATGGTCATGGCCCACCCTGACCGACCACTACGACCACCGGCACATCCAGCACCTGTACGGTGCCTGGCCGTTGCACGAGATCAACCCCGAGGAGAAGCCCGCGCTCGTCCGCCCGGCACTCAAGGCCCTGGAGAAGCGCGGCGACCAGAACATCTCGGCCCACGGCAGCCTCCACCGCGCTCTGGCCGGCGCCCGGCTGAAGGACGGCGGCAAGGTCTACGACAACCTCAAGAAGATCATCGGGAACAACATGGTCTTCAAGTCGCTGATGACCTCGCACAATCCCGACCTCGACATCTACAACGCGGACGCCGCGCACGCCTTGCCGGGTGTGCTCGCGGAGGCACTGATCTACTCCCGGCCAGGGGTGCTGGAGATCCTGCCGGCCCTGCCCGACCAGCTCACCAAGGGCTCCATCACCGGCGTACGCGCCCGCGGCCGGATCCGGATCCACACCTTCGCCTGGGACCTGACCGCCCGCACCGCCACCCTCTCCGTCACCTCGGCGGTCGACCAGACCGTCACCCTCATCAGCCGCCGGGGCATGACGGCCGTGACCACGACCGCGTCCGCCGCCGCCTCGCCCCTGGGCACCCACGCCCGCAAGGTGTCCCTGGTCGCCGGAGAGCGCACGGACATCACGGTCTCCCTGCTCAGCGGCTGGTTCCGGCTGGTCGATCGGCGCAGCGGCAAGGCCCTCGACGTCGCGGCGGGAGGCACTGCCGACGGCGCGAAGGTCATCCAGTTCGCGCCGTCCGGTGCCACCAACCAGCAGTGGCAGTTCCTGCCCAACGCCGACGGCTCCTTCCGCCTGCGGGCACGGCACAGTGGCAAGGTCCTCGACAGTCCCGGTGGCGGTGCCCAGGGCGCCCAGCTCATCCAGTGGCCGGACGCGGGCAGCGACAACCAGTGGTGGCGGCTCGTCGACGCGGGCGACGGCTTCCACCGCCTCGTCAACGTCCGCAACGGCACCTGGTGTGCGGACGTCGACGGCGGCTCGACGGCGGACGGCGCCCGGGTCATCCAGTGGCCCGTCGGGTCCGGGACGAGCCAGGAGTGGCAGATCGTCGGCGTGTGACGGCAGGCGCAGTCGCACGACCGGTCGAAGCCGTGACCTGGCGGCCCTATCCACCCTGATGGGTCTGGCGGAACGTGCCCGGGGTCGTACCGGTGTGGCGGGTGAAGAACTTTCCGAAGTTGGTGGGTTCGACGAATCCCAGTCGGCGGGCGATCGTCGCCACCGGCTCGTCGGTGTGGGCGAGCAGGCGCTGCGCCTCGAGAGCCACCCGGGCGTCGATGACGTGCTTCACGGGTTGCCCGGTGGCGGCGACACAGGCGCGTGTGAGGGTCTTGACGGTGTATCCGAGACGGTGGGCGTAGTCGGCGGCGCGGCGGGTGGTGGCGTACCCCCGCTCCAGTTCGGCGCGGAAGCGCGCGTACACCTCGCCGCCCGCGTGCGGGTCGCCGCCGCCGTCGGGACGGGGCAGCCGGTCGATCTGCAACAGCACGGTGGCCAGCAGGAGTTGGAGGATCTCCGCCGACGCGGTCCCCTCGGGACGGTCGTACTCGGCTCGCATCTGACCGAGCAGGGTCGACAGGACGGCGTACTCGGGGCGCGCACCCAACTGCCGGCAGGCAGGCCCGTACCACTCCTTCACCAGCCGGTCGGCACTGCTGGTGTGGGGCGGGAAGGCCGGTGTGAAGAGGAGCTGGGTGCCGTCGGCGGTGCCCGCCCGCACGAACCGCTGCACCTGGCCGGGGCGGATCCACAGCAGGGTGCCGGGGCGGCAGGGGTAGGTCACGAAGTCGACCGCGTGCTCGGCGCTGCCCTCCGTGATCAGCGTGAGGGTGTGGAAGTCGACCCGGTGGACCTGGTCGGCCCGGCTGCCCCGCCGCCTGCGCCGCTCGTGCAGGGTCGCCAGGTCGACGATCTCCAGGCCCGGAACGCGTTCGTGCGGTGGGTTGAAGTCGAGCCGGGGGATGGCTCCCCGCTGCGAGGGGCCCGGGCCTTCGGGATCCACCGCAGGCATCCGACCCTCCAGATGTCCTCGATCTACCATGCCGGGTCTTCAGCGTATCTCGCCTGCCTGCGTCTTTGCGACAAGAGTGGAGGACATCAAGACGGCTCAAGGCCGCCTCCACCACCGCAAGGAGCATCACCATGAACGGCACGGTCACGGTTCTCGACAGGGGCGCGGTCCGCATCCACAGCTACATGTCGCCGGCCGACACCTTCCACACCACCACCCAGCTGATCGAGACCCCGGCGCGGATCGTCGCGATCGACGCCCAGCTGCTTCCCGCCTACGCCGAGGAGGCCGTCGCGTACGCCAGGGGCCTCGGCAAGCCGCTGGACCGGCTGATCGTCACCCACGCCCACCCGGACCACTACAACGGCGCCGCCCGCTTCGGCGTCCCCGTGCACGCCCTGGCCCGGGTGACCGAGCAGATCATCGCCCGCGGCGACAGCCACCTGCCGACGGGACAGGTCATTCCCCTCGGCGAGTTCACCCCGAGCGTGGCCCTCGTCCCGGGCACCGAGGTCATCGACGGCGTCCTCTTCGTCTTCGAGGCCGTCTCCGGCGGCGAGGCAGCCGACGAGCTCCTCGTCAAGCTGCCCGAGCAGGGCGTCCTGATCGCCCAGGACCTCGTCTACCACGACGTCCACCTCTACCTGGGCAACAACGACATCGCCGGCTGGCAGCGGGCCGTCGACGCGCTGGCCGCCGAGAGCGGTTACGACACGATCCTGGCCGGCCACGGCGCCCCCACCGGCCCCGAGGTCTACGCCGACGTCCGCCGCTACCTGGACGACGCCCGCGAACTGCTCGGCGACGACGGCGACGCGTACAAGAAGGCCATCGTGGACCGATACCCCTCCCACGTGGGCCCGTTCATCATCGACATCGCCAACCGGTCGCTGTTCCCCGCCACCGACTGATCCCGGCCCGGAACCCCGACGCCCCACAGGAGAACCGCCCCATGCACGTCCGGACCACCATCACCACGCTCGCCGCGGCAGCGGCCCTGTCGACCGCCGCAACAAGCGCCACGGCGGCGACCGAACCGCTCTCCGAGCCGCGTGTCGCCGCCCACTTCAGCCTGGCGGCATCGCAGCAACCCGAGAACATCACCGTCGACCGCACCGGATCGGCGTATCTGACCTTCTCCTTCGCCCGCCAGATCGTCCGCATCGCTCCCGGTGGACGACCGCACGTCATGGCCACGCTACCCGCGCCCGCGAAGGCGAGCACCCCCAACCTGGGCAAGGCGTTCGTCGGCGGCATCGCCCGCGCCGGTGACGGCACCCTCTACGTCACCTACGCCACCGGCACCGCCGACCTGACCGGCGTCTGGGCCGTCCGTCCCGGTGGCCGCCCGCACCGGATCGCCGCGCTTCCCGCCGACGGGCTGCCCAACGGTCTCGCCCTCGACCAGCACACGCACAGGCTCTATGTCACCGACTCCGTCCACGGCGTCATCTACCGCCTCCCCGCCCGCGGCGGCGAGGCGACCGTCTGGGCACACGGGGGAGCCCTCCACCCCAGCACCTTCGCCGGCGCCAACGGACTCAAGCTCCACAACGGGGCGGTCTGGGCCACCAACCTCGACCAGGGCACGGTCCTGCGCATTCCGATCACCGCACGCGGCACCGCGGGCGGCATCCAGGTCCGCGCCACCGGCATGCCGTCCATCGACGACTTCGCCTTCACCGGCCACGGCGACACCCTCCTCGCCGCCCGCGACGACAACGAGGTCGACCTCGTCCGCCCCGACGGCACCCACACCGCGGTGCTCACCGCAGCCGACGGCCTGGAGACCCCGACCTCCGTCGCGGTCCACGGCAGCACGGTGTACGTCCCGAGCGCCGCGTACCTCACGAACGAGGACCCCAACCTGCTGCTCGCGCACCTCGACCGCTGACACGGACCTGGCCGGCGCACGCCCTGCTCCGTCTCAGGTGGTGAGGACGCGCGCCCGGCAGGCCGACGGGGTGCCCCAGGCGGTGCGCAGAGCCTGGGCCTTGCGGATCCACAGGGACAGGTCGAGTTCGTCCGTGTAGCCGATGGCGCCGTGGCATTGCAGCGCCGTGCGGGCCGCCAGGTGGACCGTGTCGCCGGCCGCGGCCTTCGCCGCGGCGATGTCCCTGGCGGCGTGCTCCGACGCGGACGCGAGCGAGAGGGCGGCGGCGTGGATCAGCGGCTCGGTGAACTCGAGGCTGATCAGTACGTCCGCGAGCCGGTGCTTGACCGCCTGGAAGGAGCCGATCGGCCGTCCGAACTGGTGGCGTTGGCGTACGTGGGACACGGTCCGGTCGAGCAGCGCCCGGCCCACGCCCAGTGCCTGCGCCGCGGTGGCCAGGGTGCCGATGTCGGTGGCGTACGCGGCGGCACGCCGTAGGTGCGGTCCCTCGGCCAGGACGGTGCCGCCCGTCGGCCGGGACAGGCGGCGGGCCGGGTCGGCGGACGGCTGGACGGGGCCGGTGGACTCGGCCACCCGCAGCGTGTCGCCGGTGACGACCAGGACCAGGTCGGCCATGTCGGCGTCCAGGGCGTAGGGGGTGTCGTCCGCGGGCGGGCACAGGGTCGCGACGGTCTTGCCGGAGGCCATCCCGCGGAGCCAGGTCGCGTGCCGGTCACCCAGCCGGTCGAGCAGTGCGGCCGCCGCCACCGTCTCGACCAGCGGGCCGGGTACCGCGTGGCGGCCCAACTCCGTGAACGCCACCGTGAGTTCGACCGGCAGGAGACCGAGGCCGTCGTACTCCTCCGGTACGGCGAGCCCGAGCACTCCGGCTTCCGCGAGACGGCTCCACAGGGCGCGTCCGGGCCCGTGGTCGCCGGTGCTCCAGGCCCTGACGACAGCCGGGGTGTCGGACGCCCTCAGCAGGGCGTCGAGCGATCGCGCGAACTCCCTGTGCTCGTCGTCGAGGAGGAAGCGCATCACCGGCGTCCCTTCGGCAGGCCGAGCAGCCGCTCGGCGATGATGTCGCGCTGGATCTCGTTGGTGCCCGCGTAGATCGGTCCGGCCAGGGAGAAGGTGTGCCCTTCGGCCCAACTGCCGTGCGCGGGCGCCTCGTCGGCGTGGTCGGCGAGTTCGCCGTACGGGCCGAGGAGGTCCAGCGCGGTCTCGTGCAGGGCGATGTCCAGCTCGGACCAGTACACCTTGTTCATGCTGGACTCGGCGCCGATCGAGCCGCCGGCGGCGAGGCGTGAGGCACCGGCGTAGGTGAACAACCGGTAGGCGCGGGCGCGGATCACGGCGTCGGCGACCCGGTCGCGCAGTGCGCTGTCGGCGGGGTCGGCGCGGTCCCGCCACAGCCGGGTGAGCCGGTCGGCGGCCGCGGTGAAGCGGCCGGGGCTGCGCAGGGTGAGGCCGCGTTCGTTGCCGGCGGTGCTCATCGCGACCCGCCAGCCCTGGCCGGGTGCACCGATGACGTCCTCGTCGGGTACGAAGACGTCGTCGAGGAAGAGTTCCGCGAAGGCGGGTTTCCCGTCGAGCCGTCCGACGGGGCGTACGGTCACGCCGTCGGCGCGAAGGGGGAACATCAGGTAGGTCAGGCCTCGGTGGGGCTTGCCCTCGTCCAGGCCGTCCCGGTCGCTGCGGAAGAGACCGAAGGCGCGGTCGGCGAAGGCGGCGCGGGAGGACCAGGTCTTCTGGCCGTTCAGCAGCCAGCCCCCGTCGGCGCGTCGGGCGGTGGAGCGGAGCGAGGCGAGGTCCGAACCGGCCTCGGGTTCCGACCACGCCTGGGCCCAGATCACCTCCCCGGTGGCCATCGGCGGAAGGACGCGGGCGCACTGCTCGGGGGTGCCGTGCTCGAAGAGGGTGGGGGCGAGCAGGTTGATGCCGTTCTGGCCGACCCGGCCCGGTGCGCCGGCCGCGTAGTACTCCTCCTCGAAGACCAGCCACTCCAGCACGAAAGCACCCCGGCCGCCGTACTCCTCGGGCCATGACACCACCGACCAGCGGCCGTCGGACATGGTGCGCTCCCAGGCCCGGTGCGCGGCGAAGCCCTCCTCGGTCTCCAGCGAGGGCAGGGGCTGTTCGGGTACGTGGGCGGCGAGCCAGGCGCGGGCCTCGGCCCGGAAGGCGTCCTCGGCCGCCGAGAAGTCGAGGTCCATCAGGCTCCGGCTCCTTCCCTAACAAGTGTTTGGTAGGTTAACGTACGGGGCGTCAGCCGTCGAGAGTCGAGCGCGCCGCCGGCCTGTCCAAGGAGGCCCGTCCGTGACCACCTCCCCGCCGCCCTATGTGCCCGGCCACCACCTCCTCGCCGGCCGCGGCGCCGTCGTGACCGCGGCAGCCGGGGCCGGGATCGGCGGGGCGACCGCGCGCAGGCTGCTGGAGGAGGGTGCGAGCGTCGTCGTATCGGATGCGCACGCCCGTCGGCTCAAGGAGTGCGCGGCGGAACTCTCCGACGCCTTCGGGGCGGAGCGGGTCGCCGCGCTGCCCTGTGACGTCACCGACGAGGACCAGGTGGCCGCCCTGTTCGACCTCGCCGAGGAGCGCCACGGGCGGCTCGACGTCGTCGTCAACAATGCCGGGCTCGGGGGTACCGCCGACCTCGTGGACATGACCGACGAGCAGTGGTCGAAGGTGCTCGACGTGACACTCAACGGCACCTTCCGCTGCACGCGCGCCGCGCTGCGGCGGATGAAGGCCGCGGGCCGAGGCGGAGTCGTCGTCAACAACGCCTCCGTCGTCGGCTGGCGGGCGCAGCGGGGCCAGGCGCACTACGCGGCCGCGAAGGCGGGCGTGATGGCGCTGACCCGGTGCGCCGCCCTGGAGGCCGCCGAGTTCGGGGTCCGGGTCAACGCGGTGGCGCCGAGTCTGGCCATGCACCCCCATCTGGTGAAGGTGACGACTCCGGAGCTGCTGGCGGAGTTGACGGCCCGGGAGGCGTTCGGACGGTACGCCGAGCCGTGGGAGGTGGCCAACGTTGTCGTCTTCCTGGCGTCCGGCTACTCGTCGTACATGACGGGCGAGGTCGTCGCGGTCAGCAGCCAGCACGCGTGAGGCGACAATGACCGGGTGCCGAACAGTGACAGTGACCGTAAGAAGACGGCGATGAGCGGCGGGCCCGAGCGCCGTGAGGAGCTCCTCGCCACCGCCGCCGAGGTGTTCGCCGCGCAGGGCTACCGCGCCACCACCGTCCGCAGGATCGCGGACGCGGCGGGGATCCTCGCGGGCAGCCTGTACTACCACTTCGATTCCAAGGAGTCGATGGTCGACGAGATCCTCTCCACCTTCCTGTCCGACCTGTGGGCGCGCTACGACGCCGTCCTGGCCGGCGGTCTGGGGCCCAGGGAGACCATCGAGGCACTCGTCACCGAGTCCTTCCGGGAGATCGACCGGCATCACGCGGCGGTCGCGATCTACCAGAAGGAGGCCAGGATCCTGCAGACCCAGCCGCGCTTCGCCTATCTGGCCGACTCCCAGGTGAAGTTCGAGAAGGCGTGGCTGAGCACCCTGGAGCGCGGGGTGGCCGAACGGGCCTTCCGTGCCGATCTCGACATCCGGCTCACGTACCGCTTCCTGCGCGACACCGTGTGGGTCGCGGCCTCGTGGTACCGGCCGGGCGGACAGCACAGCCCCGAGGAGATCGCCCGCCAGTACCTGTCGATGGTGCTGGAGGGCATCAACCTGCGCGAATGATCCCCTGAAGCCCTCAAGGAGCGGCCATGGCCGAGGCATACATCGTCGAAGCGGTCCGTACCCCCGTCGGCAAGCGGAACGGCGGACTGGCCGCCGTGCACCCCGCCGACCTGGGCGCACATGTGCTCAAGGCGCTGATGGAGCGGTCGGGCGCCGACCCGGCGGCCGTCGAGGACGTCGTCTTCGGCTGCCTGGACGCCGTCGGACCGCAGGCCGGTGACATCGCCCGCACCAGCTGGCTGGCGGCCGGTCTGCCGGAGGAGGTGCCGGGCACCACCGTGGACCGGCAGTGCGGCTCCTCGCAGCAGGCCGTGCACTTCGCCGCGCAGGGCGTGCTGTCCGGCACCCAGGACCTGGTGGTCGCGGGCGGTGTGCAGAACATGTCGATGATCCCGATCGCCTTCGCCACCCGGCAGGCCGCCGAGCCGCTCGGTCTGACCCAGGGGCCGTTCGCGGGCTCGGAGGGCTGGCGGGCGCGCTACGGCGACCGGCCGGTCAACCAGTTCGTCGGCGCCGAGATGATCGCCGACAAGTGGGGCATCTCCCGCCAGGACATGGAGGAGTTCGCGCTGCGCTCCCACCGGCGGGCGCTGCGCGCGATCGACGAGGGCCGGTTCGACCGCGAACTCGTCCCCTACGGCGAGGTGTCCCTGGACGAGGGACCGCGCCGCGACACGAGCCTGGAGAAGATGGCGGGCCTGAAGCCGGTCATCGAGGGCGGCAAGCTGACGGCGGCCGTCTCCTCCCAGGTGTCCGACGGCGCGTCCGCGATGCTGCTGGCAAGCGAACGGGCCGTGCGGGAACACGGGTTGACCCCACGGGCCCGGGTCCACCACCTGTCGGTGCGCGGCGAGGACCCGATCCGGATGCTCACCGCGCCGATACCGGCGACCTCGTACGCCCTCAAGAGGGCCGGCATGACCATCGACGACATCGACCTCGTCGAGATCAACGAGGCGTTCGCGTCCGTGGTGCTGGCCTGGCTGAAGGAGACCGGCGCCGATCCGGAGAAGGTGAACGTGAACGGGGGCGCGATCGCCCTGGGTCATCCGCTGGGCGCCACCGGGGCCAAGCTCATGGTCACGCTGCTGCACGAACTGGAGCGCACCGGCGGGCGGTTCGGCCTCCAGACGATGTGCGAGGGCGGCGGACAGGCCAACGTCACCATCATCGAACGGCTCTGACAGTACGTCAGCCGACTCCGTGTGGGTCAGGGCAGACGCTTCAGTGTCACGAGAGCCTCCGCCATGATCCCGTCCACCAGTTCGGCGCACGAGGGCAGGTCGTCGATGAGGCCGGCGACCTGCCCGGAGGCCATCACGCCGAGGTCCGTGCGGCCGTCCACCATCGCCGCTTTCAGCAGCATGGGTGTGTTGGCCGCCAGCAGGACCTGGCTCCAGGTCAGGTCCTTGCCGTGCTTCATCGCCAGTCCGTCGCGGACCATGGCGCTCCAGGTCATACCGGACTCCCGCTTGAAGGCGGACGCGTGCCGCAGTGCGCGGACCAGCGCTCGCGTGCGGCCCGCACGCTCCAGGGTGTCGACGAGTTCGCTGCGCAGCATTCGGTGGGGCAGGCCGTCGACCTTGGTGGTGACGGTGATGTCCTGCACACCCGCGGCCAGGTAGCGGGCCTTGACCGGGCCGGGGACCGTGCTGTCGGAGGTCAGCAGGAAGCGGGTGCCCATGGCGATGCCGGCCGCGCCGTAGGCGAGTGCGGCGACCAGGCCGCGGCCGTCGCGGAAGCCGCCGGCCGCGATCACCGGGATGTCCACGGCGTCGACGACCTGGGGCAGCAGCACGGTGGTGGCGACGCTGCCCGTGTGGCCGCCCCCTTCGCCGCCCTGTACGAGCACCGCGTCGGCGCCCCACCCGGCGACCTTCTCGGCGTGGCGCCGGGCGCCGACCGAGGGGATGACGACCACTCCGGCGTCCTTGAGGCGCGCGATGAGTTCCCGGTTCGGCGCGAGCGCGAAGGACGCCACCCGCACGCCCTCGTCGATCAGGACGCGCACCCGGTCGGCCGCGTCAGAGGCATCCGCCCGGAGGTTGACCCCGAACGGAGCGTCCGTACGCGACCTCACCTCGTTTATGGCCGCCCGCAGTTGGGGCAGGGGCATGGTGGCGGAGGCGAGGATGCCCAGCGCGCCGGCATTCGCCGCGGCGCTCACCAGCCGGGGTCCGGCCACCCAGCCCATGCCGGTCTGGACGATCGGGTGCCGTACGCCGACGAGTGCGGTGAGCGCGGTGGGGATCGTGCCCTCACTCATGCGGGGACCTCACGTGAGCGCACGTTGCCGGGGTCCAACACCTCGCGGATCAGCCGCAGTTCGTCGGCTTCGGGCTCGCGGGTGTACGGCACCTCGGCCGGGATGCCGAGTGCGAACCCGGTGGCCTCCTGGACCTGTTCGACGGTGACGCCGGGGTGCAGGGAGCGCAGCCGCATGGTGCGGTCCGGGGTCTCGAAGTCGAACACGCCCAGGTCGCTGACGACTTCGGGGATGCGGTGGTAGCGGGTGGCCGAGGGGCCCGCCTCGGCGGCGCGGGCGTAGCCGACCCCGCTGACCATGTCGACGTGCTCGACGAAGACGCGGGGCGAATGCTTCGGGACCCAGTAACTGGTGGGGTTGTTCAGGGTGTTGACGGGGGCACCGCGCACCCCCAGCAACTGCCGCCTGGGGCGGGCCCAGTCGCCGATGCAGGAGATGTTCTGGTTGCCGTGGCGGTCGATCTGGCTCGCGCCCATCATCACGTGCCGGCGGCCGGTGGCGACGAGGGCCAGGTGCTGGCGGTAGGGCAGCCAGCCCTCCACCACCTCGGGTGGGCGGCCGAGGGTGGGAGTGTCGCCGATGAGCAGCGCCTCTCCGTCGGTCAGGAGCAGGTCGGGGGCGAAGGTGAGCCTGGCCAGCCGGGCGCCGAGGGTGGGGACGGTACCCATGGGGCTCGCGAGGACCTCGCCGGCGTCCCGCCAGACCTCCGCGCAGGCCACCACGCAGTACTCGGCGCGGGTCGTGTCGTTCGTCGTGGGTGCGCTCACGCCCGCTCCCCGTGGAATGCCGTGACCGCCGCCCGGTACGCCTGTTCGTCGCCGGACAGGAAGCGGTCGGTGAAGGCCCGCCAGGTCTCCGGGTCGCGGGCGGCCTGCGCGTAGGCGCGCTGGAAGGTCTCGTCGCGGTCGTGGTCGGGGGCGCAGGAGGTGAAGTGCGCCCCGCCCGGAGCCTGTACCACACCGGTCACGAACGCCCGCTTGACCAGCAGGGTCTGCGGGGCGGCGTCCTTGAGCAGGTCGGCGGTGTCGACGATCTGCTCGCAGGAGACGTAGGCGGTGTCGGCGGCCTGGCAGAAGAGGTCGTCGAAGTACGGGTCGGGGCCCAGGTACTGGGCGTTGCCCCGGGTGTCCGCCCGGTTGAGGTGGACCAGGGCCGCGTCCAGGCGCAGGGCCGGGACGGCGACGAACTCCTCGCCGTCGTCGTAGGGCGAAGTGACGGTCCGCAGGCGGGGGTTGACCGTCATCACATCCGAGCCGAGCGCCGCCCGCACCGGCAGGAACGGCAGTCGCTGCGCGGCCGCGGTCAGGCCCCACATGACCATCGCCTCGTCCAGCTCCACCAGTTCGAAGTCCCCCCGCTGCCGGGCCGCGGTGAAGTGCGGCTCCAGGGGGATGGAGTCGAGGGTGGCGAAGGCGGCGACGAGCTTGCGGATCCTTCCGGCGGCGGCGAGGAGTCCGACGTCCGGACCGCCGTAGGAGACGACGGTGAGGTCGGTGACGTCGGTCCGCAGCAGCGCCCGGACCAGGGCCATCGGTTTGCGCCGCGATCCCCAGCCGCCGATGCCGACGGTCATGCCGCTGCGGAGGCGGCCCACGGCCTCCTCGGCGGTCATCGTCTTGTCACTCACTCGCGCTCCCCTCCGACGACGTGGACGCCACGAACGCGTCGCGGTACCGGTCGGAGACGCCGCTGAGGTTGGCCTCGAAGGTGAAGCCCTGCTCGAAGCGGTAGCTGCGGCGGACGTCCACCGGGTCGATGCCGTTGATCGCCGCCTTGGCCAGGCGGATCAGCAGACCGTCCTTGGCCGCGATCTCCCGCGCCAACTCAAGCGCCGCCTCGGTCAGTTGCTCACGGGGCACCACCCGCCAGACCGAGCCGTGCCGGTACAGCTCCTCGGCGGTGACGGTGCGCGAGGTGTAGTACAGGGTCCGCATCAGGTGCTGGGGCACCAGCCGGGCCAGGTGGGTGGCGGCGCCGAGGGCGCCCCGGTCCAGTTCGGGCAGTCCGAAGGTCGCGTCCTCGCTCGCCACGATCGCGTCCGCGTTGCCGACCAGGCCGATGCCGCCACCGAGGCAGAAGCCGTGCACGGCGGCGACGACCGGGACCTCGCAGTCGTACACCGCGGCGAACGCCTCGTAGCAGCCGCGGTTGGTGCCGATGAGGGCCGCGTGGCCGTCGGTGCGCTGCATCTCCTTGATGTCCGCGCCCGCGTTGAACCCGCGGCCGGTGGCGGTGAGGACGACACAGCGCACCTTGGGGTCGGCTCCGGCTGCGCGCACCGCGGCGGCGAGTTCGTACCAGCCCTGCACGGGAAGGGCGTTGACCGGTGGGAAGTCGACATTGACGACGGAAACGCCCTCTTCCGGGGCTGCGGTGGAGACACCCATGAGCGAGTCAGCTACCTTTCCACCAAACGTTTGTTAGGCACGAAGGTAGCAGCGGAGCGCACCCTCCGGGAGGGCCTCATGGCATCGGTCATCGAGCTGGGCGGGCGGGTCGCGGTGGTCACCGGCGGCACCCGCGGCGTCGGCGCGGGCATCACCCGGGCGCTCCTGGAGGCGGGCGCGGAGGTCGTCGTCTGCGCCAGGCGCCCGCCGGACGAACCGGTGCGGGCCGGCGGCCGCACCGCCCGGTTCCTGCCCCTGGACCTCAGGGACGCCGACGCGGTGACCGCCTTCTTCCAGCGGGTGCGCGAGGAGTACGGCCGTCTCGACGTCCTCGTCAACAACGCCGGCGGCACGCCGTACCGGATGCTCGACGAGGGCGGGGCCCAACGGCACGCCCGGGTCGTCGAGTTGAACCTGCTGGCGCCCCTGACCGCGTCTCTCGCCGGGTACGAGGTGATGCGCGAGCAGCCCGGCGGCGGGTCGATCGTGATGATCGGCAGCGTCAGCGGCAGCCGCCCCTCCCCCGGCTCGGCCGCGTACGGGGCCGCCAAGGCGGGACTCGATCAGCTCGCGCGGACCATGGCCGTGGAGTGGGCTCCGCTGGTGCGGGTCAACACCCTTGTGCTGGGCATGGTCCGCACCGAGCTCACCCATCTCCACTACGGCGACGAGGACGGCGTCGCCGCCGTCGGACGGACCGTCCCGCTCGGCCGGCTGGCCGATCCCGCCGAGGTGGGCGACGCCTGTGCGTTCCTCGCCTCCGACCGCGCCTCCTACATCACCGGCGCGAGTCTCCTCGTGCACGGCGGCGGTGAGCGCCCCGCGTTCCTCGACGCGGCCACCGCCAACCGCTGAGGCACCCGACCGACACACGACGTGAGGATGATCCCCATGAACGGACTGTGCACCGGACGCGTCGCCGTCGTCACCGGGGCGGGCCGCGGACTGGGCCGCGCGCACGCGCTCGCCCTCGCGGCGGAGGGCGCCGCTGTCGTCGTCAACGACCTCGGTGTCGGCGTCGACGGCACCGGAAGCGAGGCGGGGCCCGCGCAGCAGGTCGTCGAGGAGATCCGGGCGCTCGGCGGGCGGGCGGTCGCGCACGACGGAGACATCGCGACCACCGATGGCGCCGCGTCGCTGGTGCGTACGGCCCTGGAGACCTACGGACGGCTGGACGCCCTGGTCAACAACGCCGGCTTCCTGCGTGACCGGATGCTGGTCAATCTCGACGAGGACGACTGGGACGCTGTCATGCGCGTCCATCTCAAGGGCCACTTCCTGCCGTTGAAGCACGCCGGCGCGCACTGGCGTGCCGAGGCGAAGGCGGGGCGGACTCCGGTCGCGCGGGTGGTCAACACCAGCAGCGGGGCCGGGCTGCTGGGGTCGGTCGGGCAGGGCAACTACAGCGCGGCCAAGGCCGGAATCGTCGGGCTCACCCTGGTCGCGGCCGCCGAACTGGCCCGCTACGGCGTCCAGGTCAACGCCATCGCCCCGGCCGCCCGCACCCGGATGACGGAGGCGACCTTCGCCGACACCATGGCCGCACCCGGCGACGGCGCCTTCGACGCCATGGCCCCGGAGAACGTCTCCCCCCTCGTCGTCTGGCTCACCTCCCCCGCCTCCGCCGGCGTGACCGGACGGATCTTCGAGACCGAGGGCGGCCGCATCACCGTGATGGAGGGCTGGCACCCCGGCCCGACGGCCGACAAGGGGGCCCGCTGGACCGCGGCGGAGGCGGGCGAGACGGCGCTCAAGCTGCTGGCGGAGGCGGAGGTGCCGGGGCCGGTGTACGGGGTGCGGTAGGGCGGGCCGCCGACCCGCTCCGGCCCGGTGACGATAGCGGCAAGACGGAGCTCGCGGCTCTAACGTGCCGGACATGACCTCACATCACTCTCACGACCCTCACGGCGAGCGGCTCCTGGACATCGACGGTGTCGAGCTGTGTGTCGAGACCTTCGGAGACCCCGCCGCCCCGGCGATCGTGCTGGTCGCCGGGGCGAGTGCGTCGATGTTGTGGTGGGACGCCGAACTGTGCGGGCGGATCGCCGCCGGTGGGCGGTTCGTGGTGCGGTACGACCATCGGGACACCGGCCGTTCGACCTGCTGGCCGCCGGGGAGGCCGACGTACGCGTACCGCGACCTGGCCGAGGACGTGCTGGGCATCCTGGACGCCCTGGGCGTCGAGCGCGCTCACCTGGTCTGTCAGTCGATGTTCGGCGGGATCCTCCTCGGCGTGGACCGGCCCGACCGGGTCGCGTCGCTGACGTTCGTCTCGACGTCGACCGGGGCCGACGACCTGCCGCCGCCGTCCGACGACCTGGCCATGCCCGCCGAGCCGGACCCCTCCGACCCGGCCGCGGTCGTCGAGTACGTGGTCGCCGCGGCGAGGGCCTGCTCCGGCGGCTCGCCGTACTTCGACGAGGCCGCGATCCGGGCGCTGGCCGAACGGGACGTGGCGCGTGCCCGGAACTACGCGTCGACGCTGGTGAACCACTACGCCATCGGGTTCGACGAGCCCTCGCGCGGCGGCTTCGGCGACCTCACCGCGCCCACCCTCGTGGTGCACGGCGACCACGACCCGCTGCTACCTGCGGCGCACGGCGAGGCACTGCGGGACGCGATCCCCGGAGCGGAGCTGCTGATCCTGAAGGGAGCGGGGCACGACGTGCCGCGAGCGGTGTGGGACGACTTCGCCTCGGCCGTGGTGCGGCACACGGCCGGCGGCCCGACATAAATCCCGTGTGCCAGGACCCGTTCGGGTCCTGGCACACGGGATTGTGGTCGATTTGTCGACCTATAGGCACTGGCAGAGCGTCACGCGTGCCGGTGCGAACGTCCTCGGTTGCCGGTGAAGACCCGGTAGAGGGCGAGCAGGATGAGGGAACCGACTATCGCGGCGATCCAGGTAGAGAGTTCGAAGAACCCGTCGACCGAGTCGACGCCGAAGATCACCTTCCCGAGCCACCCTCCGAGCAGGCCGCCCACGATCCCGATGAGCATGGTGATGATGACACCGCCGGGGTCCTTGCCCGGCATGATGGCCTTGGCGATGGCTCCGGCGAGCAGGCCGATGATGATCCACGCGAGGATTCCCATGGTGTGTGTCCCTCTTCCTTCAGCACATAAGGACTGAGTCAGCACATCGTGTTTACCGTCCGCGCGCATACAAACGTTTCCTGTGAAAACCGGTCCTCCGCGATCGTGCGAAGGCCGGCCCGAGCGGGACGCGTGCGTGTCAGGGCGACTCGAAGGCCGCGATCTGGGAACCGGGAGAGGAGCCCGGGTGCGTACGGCCCGGCTCGCCGACCGGAGGAGAGGCCACGATGGCACGCGCACACGACTCGCGGCGGGCCGTCCCCGACACGCCGGGGGCGCGCGACGACGACGGCGTCACGCGTCGCCGCCCCCTGCGCGAGCAGCATGTCGAGGAGACCGTCGAGATCGCTGTTCCGGTGCGCACGGCGTACAACCAGTGGACGCAGTTCAGGACCTTCCCCCGGTTCTCGCCCCTGGTGCACGGCGTGGAACAGCTCAGGCCCACCGTCACCGCCTGGACCATCGGCTACGGCCGACTGCGCCACCGCTTCCCGGTGGAGATCGTGGAGCAGGACCCCGACGCCTACCTGGCCTGGCGCGGCCTGGACCAGAACCCCTCCCACCAGGGCGAGGTGGAGTTCAGGCCGACGCGCTCGGGCGGTACGGCACTCACCGTCCGGATGCTCCTGGAGCCGCGCGGAGCCGCGAAACTCCTCGTCGGCTCGGCCAAGGGCGCCCAGGTGGCCGCCCGGCTGCTGCGCCGCGAGCTCCAGACCTTCAAGGAGTTCATCGAGGGCCTGGGACAGGAGGGCGGCGCGTGGCGCGGCACCATCCGCAACGGCCGTGTCCAGCACGAGCACCCGGAACCGCCGAGGAGCCGGGTGGCCCAGTGGCCCGTCGGCTGACCCGCGTACCGGACCCGGCGAGAGAAAGGCGAACCGATGCAGAACCCGCCCGGTGAGGAGCCGGAGAACACCCTCTCCGTGACACCGCCGAAGAAGTGGGCGGCGGGCGTCCCCGCGGTCGTGCACGCCCTCGAGTACTCCCTGGAGCAGACCTCCCCGCGCAGGGCCGGGGTGGACCTGCTGACGATGAACCAGGTGGGCGGGATCGACTGTCCCGGCTGCGCCTGGGCGGATCCGAAGCCGGGGCACCGGCACCGCAACGAATACTGCGAGAACGGCGCCAAGCACATCAACGACGAGGCCACGACCCGTCGGATCACCGCCGACTTCTTCCGTGAGCACAGCGTCCCGGACCTCGCCGGGCGCTCCGACATGTGGCTCAACCAGCAGGGCCGGCTCACCGAACCGATGATCAAGCGGCCGGGCTCCGACCACTACGAGCCCATCGGCTGGCAGGACGCCCTGGGCGTGCTCGCCGAGGAGCTCACCTCGCTGCACTCCCCCGACGAAGCCGTTTTCTACACCTCGGGCCGCGCCAGCAACGAAGCCGCCTTCGTCCTGCAGCTCTTCGCCCGCGCCTTCGGCACCAACAACCTGCCGGACTGCAGCAACATGTGCCACGAGTCCAGCGGCTTCGCCCTCAACGAGACGCTGGGCACCGGCAAGGGCACCGTCAGCCTCGACGACCTCCACCACGCCGACCTGATCTTCCTGGTGGGGCAGAACCCCGGAAGCAACCATCCCCGCCAGCTCTCCGCCCTGGAGGAGGCCAAGCGCAACGGCGCCCGCATCGTGGCGGTCAACCCGCTGCCCGAGGCAGGCCTGCGGCGCTTCAAGAACCCGCAGAAACCGAGCGGGGTCGTCGGCCGCGGCACCCAGATCGCCGACCGTTTCCTGCACATCAGGCCCGGTGGCGACCTCGCCCTGTTCCAGGCCCTGAACCTGCTGCTCCTGGAGGCCGAGGACGCCCGGCCCGGCACCGTCCTGGACCACGCCTTCATCGACGCCCACACCGCCGGCTTCGAGGAGTTCGCCCAGCACGCCCGCACCGTCGACTGGGACGAGGTGCGGACAGCGACCGGACTGACCCGCGAGGAGATCGAGAAGGTCTACGACGAGGTCCTGCGCAGCGAACGCGTCGTCGTCTGCTGGGCGATGGGCATCACCCAGCACAAGCACGGCGTGCCCACCATCCGGGAGATCGTCAACTTCCTGCTGCTGCGCGGAAATCTGGGGCGGGCCGGCACCGGCGCCTGCCCGGTGCGCGGGCACAGCAACGTCCAGGGCGACCGCACCATGGGCATCTGGGAGCAGATGCCGGACTCGTTCCTCGACGCGCTCCAGAAGGAGTTCGGCTTCGACCCCCCGCGGCCGCACGGGCTCGACTCCGTGAACTCCATCAGGGCGATGCGCGAGGGCCGCGTGAAGGTGTTCCTCGCCCTGGCCGGGAACTTCGTGCGCGCCGCGCCCGACAGCGCGGTCACCGAGGAGGCGATGCGTTCCTGCCGGCTGACCGCCCACATCTCCACCAAGCTCAACCGCTCGCACACCGTGTGCGGGGACACCGCGCTGATCCTGCCGACCCTCGGCCGCACCGAACGTGATGTCCAGGCCGACGGCGAGCAGTTCGTCACGGTGGAGAACTCCATGAGCGAGGTGCACACCTCCCAGGGGCGCCTCGAACCGGCGTCGCGGCTGCTGCTCAGCGAGGTCGCCATCCTGTGCCGGCTCGCCCGCCGCACCCTCGACGGCAAGACGGACATCCCCTGGGACCGCTTCGAGGCGGACTACGGCACGATCCGCGACCGCATCTCGCGCATCGTGCCGGGGTTCCACGACTTCAACGCGCGGGTGACCCGCCCCGGCGGCTTCCAGCTGCCCAACCCGGTCAACGAGGGCGTGTTCAACACCTCGGCCGACAAAGCCCTGTTCACCTGTAACGAGCGGGTGGTGCCGCGGGCCCCCGAGGGCCATCTGCTGTTGCAGACCCTGCGCTCGCACGACCAGTGGAACACGGTCCCGTACACGCTGAACGACCGCTACCGGGGCATCCACGGCAGCCGGCACGTCGTCATGGTCAACCCTGCCGACCTCTCCCGGCTCGGTCTGGCCCGGGGCGACCGCGTCGATCTCGTGAGCGTCTGCGCGGACGGCACCGAGCGGCGGGCCGCGGGCTTCGAGATCGTCCCGTACCCGACCGCACCGGGTTCCGCCGCCGCCTACTACCCCGAGACCAACGTCCTGGTGCCGCTGGACAGCGTCGCCGACATCAGCAACCAGCCCGCGTCCAAGGGCATCGTGGTGCGCCTCGAACCCGCTCCCGCCTGACCCCGAGGCCCCACGCCCGTCTGGCCGACCGGGTCGTTCCCGTACGACGGCCCGGACCGGGGTGTTCACCCGAACCGCAGGACGCGCGGTGCGAAGGTGCCCTCGGGGCCGTCGGCGCGGCCCACCGACCACACCGTCGCCGTGCCCGGCACCGGTGCCAGCCGCAGCATCGAGGAGTCGCCCTCGCCGGCCACGGCCGGTTCGCCGTACTCGGTGAACGACCGGCCGTCCCAGGCGAGGAAGTCGGGCCCGGAGACGAGCGGGGTACCGCCGGGCGGGCCCCACTTCTGCGAGCGGGCCACCGCGACCCAGGCCAGGCCGCCGGACGTGTCCGGGGCCAGCGAGCTGATCGAGCCGAAGTCGGTGGGCACGGTCACCCGGCTCCACGACTGGCCGTCCCAGCGGACCAGGAGTGGGGGGATCGGCCGGCCGGGCGGGCCGCCGATGAAGCCGCCGGTGCCGCCGGCCCACACCTCGGTCGGCGAGACCGCGAGCACACTGCCCACGGCCGAGCGCGGGAAGCCGTCCACGACGGTCTGCTGCCACTCCTGTCCGTTCCAGTGCGACACGGCCGCCCCCGAGTCGGTGGCGCCCGCCGCCCACACGTCGTCGGCCGCCAGGACGTGCAGGCCGTACACCGCACCGGGCGGCACCGGCAGCTCCTGCCAGCCCTGACCGTCCCGGCGCAGCAGCACCTGTGCGCCACCCCGTGAACCGATCAGCCAGGTCTCACCGCCGCCGGTGACGACCTTGGTCAGCGCGACGTCGCGCGGTGGCCGGCTCTCCTGCCAGCCGGTGCCGTCGAAGCGGAGCAGGCGGGCGCCGCCGGCCGAGTCGCGGCCGACCGCCCAGACGTCGGTCGGCGAGGTCGCGGCGGTGGACAGCAGCTCCCCCTGCCAGCCGACCCCGGCCAGGCTCTGGCGCTGCCAGGCGGTGCCGTCCCAGCGCAGCACCAGAGGGAAGCCGGGCGCCTGACGGCCCACGGCGTCGGCGCCGACCGCCCAGGCCAGGTCCGGCCCGAGCGCCACGGCTTCGTTCAGCGCGGCCTGGGGGCGTACCTGTGCCGGGACCGGAACGTGTTGCCAGGACGCGGTGTCCGCCGCGGCCGGGGTCAGGATCGCCATGCAGGCCATGGCGACGGCGAGGGCCGCGACGAGAAGTCTTCGTGCCATGGTCAGCCTCTCCTCCGCTCACTCATCGGGTTGGGTTTGGAGCCGTAGATCTCGGCGGTCCCGAAGGACAGCAGCGCGGATCCGGCTCTCGCCAGCGCGACGGGCCTGACCTCGATCGCGCCGGTGCGCTCGGGGCCGTAGAAGAAGGTCGTGCGGTGGCCGTCCACGCGCGCGTACTTCGACTGGAAGGCGTGGTCGCTGCGCACCGGCAGCCAGAGCGCCCCGTCCGGGCCGCGCACCATGCCCTCGGTCCAGGTGTCGCCCAGGGGCGGGCGGGTGGTGCGCCAGGCGTGCCCGTTCCAGGTCAGCAGGTAGGTGGCGGCGGTTCCGTCGGTGTACTGGCTGCCGCCGATCGTGACGTGTCCGGACGGTTCGAGCAGGACCGTGTGCACGTTGCTGTCCGGCGGCAGCGGCACCCGCGCGTCCCGCCAGCCGGTGCCGTCCCACCGCAGCACGGTGGCCCCGGTGCTGGTGTCCGCCCACGCCCAGACGTCGGTGGAGGTGCGCGCGGTGATCCCCATGAGGTACAGCACGCCGTCCGGCACGGCCTGGGCGGTCCAGCCGGAGCCGTCGTAGTGCAGCACCTTCAGGCCGGTCCCGTCCTCGCCGACCACCCACGCGGCGCCCGGGACCGCGGTGAAGTCCTGGTAGGTCCACAGGGTCTGCGGCAACGGGACGGCGCTCCACCCGGCCGCCGACCGGCGCAGGATCTCCCCCGCGCCCTCGTGGCCGTGGAGGATCCACACCTCGTCCCCGACGAACTGCACCTTGCCGAGCCAGCCGAGCTCACCGGCTCCGGGGAAGCCGGTGTCCCGGCTCCACGCCGTGCCGTCCCACCGGTACAGCAGGGGCCGCAGCCCGTCGGCGGTGTGTTCCCAGCCGGTCGCCCAGGCCTCGGCCGGCCCGCGGGCGGCGAGGTCGGACACGGTCACCGGCGCGGTGGCCGCCGGCACCGGGAGCACCGTCCACGCCGGGGTCACGGCGGCGGCCGGCAGGACGGCGGTGACCCACGCGACGACCAGGCAGATGATGACCGCGCGGAGACGGTTCACGAGACCCTCCAGTACACGAAGGCCGCACACGCTATTGGCTTTCACACACCGGTGGACAGACGGCATCCGGCCCTTCGTGAAACCCTCCGGAGAGCACTTCCCGCATCGATTTCGGATGGCAGGAGTGGACGGTGGATGCCGGGGTAGGCGCTGGTTCGTCGGCCCCGGGGTGGCCGGCGGCGCAGGACTCGACTTCGGGAGGGGAACGATCATGGCGGTGACGACCAGGACGGCGATCGAGTCGGAGACCACCGAACTGCCGCAGCTGGCCGAGCCCTCCCAGGTGGCACCGAAGGACGCGCGGCAGTTGTCGCGGCTGTTCTTCGAGCAGCTGGCCGTCCTGGAGGAGGGCACGCCCGAGTTCAGCTACGCCCGCAACACGCTGATCGAGATGAACATGTCCCTGGTCCGCTTCGCGGCCGGCCGGTTCCGCAGCCGCGGGCCGGAGGAGATGGAGGACATCGTCCAGGTCGGCATGATCGGTCTGATCAAGGCCATCGACCGGTTCGAGCTGTCCCGCGAGGCGGAGTTCACCTCCTTCGCGATCCCCTACATCGTGGGCGAGATCAAGCGGTTCTTCCGGGACACCACCTGGGCCGTGCACGTGCCGCGCCGGCTTCAGGAGGCCCGGGTCCAGCTGGCCCGCGCCACCGAGGAACTCCGCAGCCGCCTCGGCCGTACCCCGACGGTGAAGGAACTGTCGGAGCTGATGAGTCTGCCCGAGGACGAGGTCATCGAGGCCCGGATCGCCGCGAACGGCTACAACTCCGCTTCCCTGGACGCCACCATCAGCGGCAGCCAGGACGGCGAGTCCGTCCTCCAGGACTTCATCGGCGCCGACGACACCGCCCTGGAGCTGGTGGAGGACTTCCACGCGCTGGCTCCGCTCATCGCCGGCCTGAAGGAACGCGAACGGCAGATCATCCACATGCGGTTCGTGGAGGAGCTCACTCAGGCGGAGATAGGCGAACGCCTCGGCATCTCCCAGATGCACGTCTCGCGGCTGCTGTCGCGCACGCTGGGCCGGCTGCGCCAGGGGATGCTCGGCGCCTGCTGACGGGCCTGCGCCCCGGCTGACCACGGCCGTCCGCTGTGCCATGCTCGACGCGTGACGTCACAGGAACAGCCGCCTCCGCGGGGAGCGGCCTCCGACTCCTCGGCCTTGGCCAAGGTGGTCGCGCGGCAGCGTGCCGAGATCGTGGACCTCCAGCGCGTCGCGGCCCTGCTGCCGGTGCTCGAGAGGGCCAAGGGCGCCGTCATGGTGCAGGAGGGCTGTTCCGCCCAGGAGGCCTACGAACTGCTCCTCGACCGGTCCGCGGCAGCCGGCCGCACGCTCGTGGAGGAGTGCTGGCTGACCCTGGGGGCCATCCGTCCGGCCCGTCGGCGGCGCGGACGGCGCCGACGGCGACCGGACACCGACAGCGGCGGCTCGGTGTTCGACTCCGCGCAGTACCTGGTCCCCGCCGAGCCGTCCACGCGCTCCGCGCCCTCCCCCGGCCCGGCCGGCGACCCCGCACCCCTGCTGGGCAGGCTCGGCCTGGGCCTCGCGAGTGTGCGGGACCGCCACGAGCTGGCCCGCTGCCTGCTGGAACACCTCTCCGAGGGTGCCGAGGCCGATGCCGTGCTGATCTACCTCGGCGCCGGTGACAGTGTCCGGCTGGCCGGGCACGCGGGCATCGACGGTGTGGACGCCGTCCGCTGGCAGCGGCTGACCGTCGCCGGGCGCGGGTCCGCCGTACGGGATCCGCTGCGCGCCGGGGAACCCGTCTGGTCGGAGGGGCCCGAGCCGTGCGACGCGTACCGGGTGCCCGACGACACCCTGAGCCGGTGGCCCTCGCGGGCCTGGCTGCCGGTGGACATGGGCGGCGGGTCCGACGAGGTCGTCACCGTGCTGCGCGGCACCGACCGGCCCTTCACGGCCGCCGAACGGGAACTGCTCGTGGCCGCCGTGCAGTTGTGCGCGGGCCGCCTCACGACCCTCGACTCGGGGGTGTCCCGCAGGAAGCCGTCCGTCGACAGTGTGCAGCAGATCTTCGACGCACTGCCGGGGTCGGTGATCCTGCTCTCCCCGCTGTCCTCGGCCGAGGGTGTCGTGGAGGACTTCCGCATCGAGGCCGCGGCACCCGACTCGGTGGACGTGGCCGGCCGTACGGGACGTCAACTCGTCGGCCTGCGGGTGCTGGAGTGCTATCCGACCTTCGCCGGTACGGAGATGTGGAAGGGCTACCTGGACGTCCTCGCCACGGGCCGGCCGTTCGCGGGCGAGCCGTTCACCTACGAGGAGGTGGTGGCCGGCATCCCGCGGCACTCCAGTTTCTCGCTGCGGGTGGCGCGGCTCGGCGAGCACCTCGTCGTCTCCTGGGTCCGGCACGACATCACGGCCCGGCAGGAGCAGCGGCTGGCCACCCTGCAACGGCTGGGCAATCTGGGCTGGGCCGACTGGAACCTGATCAGCGACACCATCACCTGGTCCCCGCACGTGTTCACGATCTTCGACCGGGACCAGAGCCTCGGACCGCTGCGGCTGGAGGAGCTGCCCGAGTGCGTCCTGCCCGAGGACCTGCCCGGACTGACGGAGGCGGCGCAGCGGCTGCTGAGCGACGGCACCGCCATCGACCAGCCCTTCCGCATCACGACCCGGGCGGGAGTGCGTCATCTGCGGATCGTCGCCGAGGCCATCACCGACGCCGACGGCACCCCGCTGGAGGTCCACGGCTTCTTCCAGGACCTCTCCGGTCAACGGGACGCGGAACTGGCCCTGCTCAGCAGCGAACGCGCCGTCTCCGCCCAACGCGGCATGCTCCAGGCCGAACGCAGGATGGCGGCCCGGCTTCAGCAGGCGCTGCTGCCGCTGCCCACGGGTCCGGTCATGCTCGCCGGGCTGTGGACCAACGCCTTCTACCATCCGGCCGAGCGGGGCATCAGCGTCGGCGGTGACTGGTACAGCGCCATCGAACTCCCCAACGGGGACGCGCTGTTCGTCATCGGGGACGTCATGGGGCACGGCATCAACGCCGTGGCGACGATGGCCCAGCTCCGCTTCACGGCCAAGGGCATGATCATCACCGGGTCGAGTCTGACGGACGCGCTCACCCGGCTCAACGCCCTCCTGATGCACCTGCGCTCCCCCGCCGACCGGCACACCACCGCGACGATGATCGTGGCGCGCTACCGTCCCGCCGACCGGACCCTCACCTGGGCGCAGGCCGGCCATCTGCCGCCCCTGCTGGTGCGGGACGGCGAGGCGCACACCGTCGAGCGGCCCGCGGGCATCCTCCTGGGCGCCACCACCACCCCGGTGTTCGCGGAAGCCACCTTGCGCCTCCAGGAGGAGGACCAGCTGCTGCTGTTCACGGACGGTCTGATCGAGCGCCCCGGGCAGGACCTGAGCACGGGCCTGAACTCCCTTGCCACCATGGCCGCGGCGATCCTGGACACGTCCCGTCCGGACAGCCTGAGCACCCTGCACACGTCTCTGGCCCACGCCGACCATCCCGACGACGTGTGCGCGCTCCACATCAGCCTGCCGCGAGCGCCGTCGGCCGACTGACGCACCTCGCCGCCCTGCCGCCGGAGGGGCCGTGGCCGTGACCTCGGTGACGGAAGTGACCGAACTGCTGACCGTACGCATCGGCTGGGTTAATCTCGTCCCTCACGGGGGCCGAACTGGCGTGCATCGAATGTGACTTCGGGGGATTCCTTGTCGGGACAGCGGCCCGTGCCGACGGACGACTCGGCTGCCGCGCTGCGGCGCACCGGCGCCTCACCACTGCGGGCGGCCGACCCTGCGCGGGTCGGCCCTTACGTACCCGTGGCGGTGCTCGGCAGCGGGGGCATGGGGCGGGTCTACCTCGCACGCCCCGCCGACGACGGTCCCGGTCTGGTCGCGGTGAAGGTGATCAGACCGGAGTACGCGGAGGACCCCCGGTTCCGGCGGCGGTTCGAGCGGGAGGCGTCGGTGCACGCCCGGCTGCGCACACCGCACGCCCCGCGCTTGTGCGGCACGGGCTTCGAGGACGAACTGCTGTGGATGGCCACCGAGTACCTCCCCGGCTTCGATCTCGCGGAGGCCGTGCGGGAGGGCGGCGCCCTGGAGGCGGCCGCGGTGTGGCGGCTGGTGGCCGAGCTGGGACAGGCCCTGGTGGACCTCGGTGCCGAGGAGATCGTGCACCGGGATCTGAAGCCGTCCAACGTGCTGCTGACCGTCCGGGGCGCACACGTGATCGACTTCGGCATCTCCAAGGCCGCGGACGCGAGCGCCATCACCGGCACGGGCAACCGGGTGGGAACGCCGGCCTACATGTCCCCCGAGCACTTACGGGAAGGCCTGTCCGACGGGGCGTCCGACCTGTTCTCGCTCGGCGGGACACTGGTGTACGCCGCGGCCGGGCGCGCTCCCTTCGGCGACGGCACCGGCGTCGACGTCATGCACCGGGTCGCGTTCGAGGAACCGAACTCCGAGGTGATCGGCGAGATCTCGGCGGCGGACGCGGAACTCGGTGCGCTGCTGACCGCGTGCCTGGCCAAGGATCCCGCACGGCGGCCCACCCCGCGGGAGCTGATCGAACACGCCGAGGCACGTGCCGTGCCGGCCGTCTGGCCGGAGCTGCTGGGCGAGGAGCTGTCGGCCCGGCAGCAGGCGTACGAGACACTGCACCGGCTGCCGGTCGCGAGCATGGTCCGGACGCGGGGTCCGGAGGGCCTGCCGCCGCGGTCGCTCCGGCACGCCCCTCGACCCGCCCCAGCCGTCCTGCCCCTCCGCCCCGTACCGGAGCCGCCGGGGCAGGCCGTGGCTTCGTGGGAAAAGCCTCCGGTGCCGGACTCGGCTCCGCCGGAACGCTCCTCGACGCCGGGGTCGGCGTCCCCGGAACACTCCTCGGCGTCCCCGGAACACTCCTCGGTGTCCCCGGAATCGCCTCCGGCGCCTGTCTCGGCCCAGTCGGCACGCCCCGCCGTGCCGGTGGCGGCTTCGCCGGAACGGCCCCCGGCGCCTGCCTCGGCCCCGCCCGGACGCTCCACGGGTCCCGTCGGAGTCCTCGCACGGGTCCGGGAGAAGCCCTGGCCGGTCGTGGCCGCGGGTCTCGTGATCTGTGTGGTGGCCGCGTCGGCCGTTCTGCTCACGCGTCCGGACGGCTCCGGCGGCGGCTCCGCCCCGCAGGCCGGAGGCGCCCGGGCCATCGGCGCCGCACCCCGGGGTGCCTCCACCGCGCCCGGCTCCCGGATGTCCGGCGGGCAGTCCCGGCCGGACCTCGACGGCGCCGTGAACGAAGAAGCGAGCAAGGGCGGGGCCGTGGCCGGCGCCGGGGTCGACCGGGAGCAGCCCGCGGCCTCGAGTCCCACGGGCGGCGGGGATGCTGACGCCTCCGCCCCCGGTAGCGCGCCCGACGTCTCCCCCTCCCCCACGCCGTCCGACGACAGCCCCACCGCGGACCCCGGCACCGCGCCCTGGCTCTCCGAGTGCACCTACTACAACGGCAACGGCCCCACCCGCCTCGGCGACAGCGGCAAACGCGTGCAGCAGGTGCAGTGCATCCTGACCGAGCGCGGCTACGGCGTGGGAAGCACCGGTGTGGACGGTGAGTTCGGGTCCGGCACCGAGGCGGCGGTCGAGGCCTTCCAGAGCGACCGCGGTCTGGACGCGGACGGCGTCGTGGGCCACGAGACCTGGAGTGCGCTGCGCAGCGCGTAGTGACGCAGCCCCGGTGGGGCGGGAGCCGGGCCGACGGGGGCTCAGCAACCTCCGCAGGTGTAGTAGATGACGTCCCAGTGGTTGCCTTCGTCGGCGTAGACGTTGCCGGAGCCGGAGCGCCATTGCGGGGCCCCGTCGGCGCGCAGGCCGATGTAGGTGAAGTTGTTGTTGATGTAGGTACCGATGCAGGTGGACTTGGCGTAGTCGAGCTTGTAGCCGTTCCAGTGGGAGTACGTCCCGGAGGCGTGGCCGGTCTCGGTGCCGCCGGTGATGTTCAGGGCGCAGCCGCTCGCGGACTTCAGGGTCTGCGCGCCCTGGGCGGTGGCCAGATTCAGTTGCTCGAAGGACGTACAGCTGGGGTTGTTGCGGTCGGAGCAGTTGCCGGACGACGACCAGGTGATGCCGGCCTGCGCGAACATCGATGTCGCGGTCGCGTGACTGATCTTGGTGTCGGCGAACGCCTCGCCGGCGGTCCCGACGACGGCGGCGCCGGGAGCGATGACGAGTGCGAGGGCGGTCATGACCGAGCGGAGCTTCGGGGCCTTGGTGACGTTCATGCGGGGCCTTCCTGCGGTGGGCCGGGTTCCTGTCCGGTGGCTGTGCAGGTGGTGCGGAAGGGAATGATGCCCGGGCCGGTCGCGAGTCGGCCAGGGCACAAATCGGCCCCCGGACGGGGCGGTTGCCGCTGGTGCGTCGCGGGCGGTTGCCGCTTGTGCGCCGATCGGACCACGTGCGGCGCGCCTCGGTGCTGCGGGCGGCCGGGTGGGGAACATCGGTCGGACGGCGGCGCCGGACGGGCCGCCGGGTACCGCCCGCTGCGTAAAGAGGTCCGGAAATGAAACCGTACGACGGCACTCGCCTCGGTCGCCCGCAGGTGCCGGAGCGCCGCCCTTGCCGCCGGCGCACCTGCGGCGCTCTCCAGCCGCTGCACCGCTCCACGTGGGCGGCGATGTGATGGCGGCGTCGATGGGCGACCCGGAGGGCGGCGGCCGTTACGGCGAGGACGTCTTCCGTCCCGAGCAGGAGGGTGAGGGCGAGCGCATCGACTTCGGCGCTCTCGCCTATGACGAGATCACGATGACGCGGCTGCGGGCCCTCGGGGTCGGCCCGGGGTGGAGCTGTCTCGACGTGGGGGCGGGGACGGGCACCGTGTCCCGCCGGCTGCTGGAGGAGGCCGGCGTGGACAGCGTGCTGGCCGTGGACCGTGACGTGCGGTTCCTCGCGCGACGGCCCACGCCCGGTCTGGAGGTGACGGAAGGTGACATCACCGCGCCGGGCTTCGCCGCGGGCCGGTTCCGGCTCGTGCACGCCCGGTTCGCGCTGATGCACCTGGCCGACCGGGAGCGGGTGATCGCGAACCTGGCCGAACTCGTCGAGCCCGGTGGCGTGCTGGTGCTCAGCGACGCGGTGGACCTGACGGACGACCGGACGCCCGACACGCCGTACACGGAGGTGATGCGGGCGATGTGGCTGGGGCTGCGCGCCACCATCGGCACCGATGTCTCGTGGGTGCCGTCCTGTCCCCAGTTGCTGCGCGGAGCCGGACTGGTGCGCGCCGCGGCCGAGCTGTACGTGCCCCCGCTGACGCCGGGCAGTGCGATCAGCCGTTTCTGGGCGGACACCTGGGAGCGCAGCCGAGAGGCCATGCTCGCCACCGGCACGGTCGACGACGACACCATCGACGCGGCGCTCCTCTATCTGGACTCCGACGAATGCGCCGCGCTGTCGGCCGGCATGATGACGACCTGGGGTTGGAAGCCCGGCCCCACGGGCTGACGGACCGTTGGTCGTGGCCGCTCAGAGTTTCCGCTGCATGCACACCAGTTGGTCCCGTCCGTCCCATGACTCGGTGACGGTGAAACCGAGGCGTTCGTAGAGCGCGATCGCCCCGGTCCGCCATCGCCACACCGACAACCGCACGCTGTCGACGCCGTGTTCCGCGGCCTGCGCGAGCGCTTCGCCGAGGAGGCGGGACGCGATGCCGCGGCCGCGGAACGCGGGGTCCGTCCAGAGTCTCTTGATCTCCGAGCGGCCGTCGGCGGGAGCGGTCACGACCAGACAGCCCACGGCGGTGTCCGCCAAGCGGGCCACCAGTACGAGGTCGTCGGCGAACGCGGTCCAGGGGGCGAGGACTTCAGCCCGGTAGCGGTCCGGGAGACTGTCCACATCGGCGACCGCTTCCCCCTTCTCGGCCTCCGTCCGCAGGTGGTAGTCCGCCAGCAACGCGGCCAGACCTGCCTCGGCCGCGGGGGTCCGGGCCGGCGAGCGCACGACGACAACCTCGTGGTGATCGGTCATGGCGCCAGCATCACACAGCGGAGATCGCCTCCGTACGGTCGGCCGGGCCCCCTCCCCCTTACCTCCGCTAGTGCGTCGGAGCGACTCGGGCGGCGCCGAACGGGTGGACTCCCCCGGGGATGACCGGGCGCAGGGCGTGCTCCCAGGGCAGCGATGGTGACGAACCGCTCCCCCGCACCCGGAAGAGGCACCCAGACGTGAGACGTCGTATCCCCGCTCGCCGTATCCCCGCCCGTCGTATCTGCGCCGCAGCCCTGCTCGTGGCGTCCATGCTGGCTCCGCTGGCGGCGGCCCCCGCCACGGCGGCGCAGACGAACCCGCCCCACCGGACCGTGGACGACGACTGCCCTCCTCGGGAACTCGACCGTGCGCTGGCCTCGCGGCTGGACAAGGCCATCGAGAAGGTCCGGCGGCAGGCCGGCATTCCCGGTGTCGTCGCGGGACTGTGGATGCCGGGCAAGGGCAGCTACGTCCGGGCGACCGGCGTCGCGGACAAGGCCACCGGCGAGCCGATGAGGGCCGACGTCTTCGTCCGCATCGGCAGCGAGACGAAGACGTTCACGGTCACCGCGCTGCTCGAACTCGTCGACGACGGCCTGATCGGACTCGACGAACCGATCTCCGACTACGTCCACGGGGTGCCCGACGGGAACCGCATCACGCTGCGCCACCTCGCCGAGATGCGCAGCGGTCTCTTCCCGTACACCGAGGACGCGGACTTCCAGCACGACCTGCTGAGCGACCCGGAGCGTTCGTTCACCCCGCGCCAGGTACTGGCGTACGGCTTCAAACACAGGAACACCTTCGCGCCGGGCGCGCAGTTCCAGTACTCCAACACCAACCTCATCCTGCTCGGGCTGGTGGTCGAGAGGGCCAGCGGGCGCAGGCTGGCCGACTTCCTCGAGCGGCGGGTGCTGCGCCCGGCCCGCCTGCCCCACACGCTGCTTCCCGAGCGCTTCGAGTTCCCCCGGCCGCACCCGCACGGCTACACCAACCAGACGCTGAGCGGTGAGGTCGCCGACAGCACGGACTGGAACCCCAGTTGGGCCTGGGCGGCCGGGGCGATGATCTCCGACCTGCACGACCTGCGCCGCTGGGCGAAGATCGTCGCCACCGGCACGCTGCTGCGGCCGAGGACGCAGGCCGAGAGGCTGAAGATGCTGCCCACCGGCCATCCCGGGACGAGTTACGGCCTCGGCATCTTCGAGAGCGGCGGCTGGATCGGGCACAACGGCTCCATCCCCGGATACGAGACCGTCACCGTGTATCTGCCCTCGAAGAAGGCCACCCTGGTGCTGATGATCAACACCGACATCACGTACCAGGGCCAGGAACCGTCCTCGCTGCTCGCGCGGGCGATCACCCAGATCGTGACCCCGGACAACGTCTACGACCGCCCGGCACCCCTGCAATAAGGGCGCGGGCCGGGACCAGCCGGGGATCAGCACCTCTCCCGCGCCCGACGGTTATGTACATTTGTGCGGACCGATGGGCGCGGGACCCGGCACCTGCCCGCCCGTTCTTCCGAGCCCCCGCGGAGCCTTCTCGTGACCGACCCCTCCGTGCGGCGGCGCCGCCAGGCCCTGTACCTCTTCTTCTTCCTCCCGGGCATCTCCCTGTCCTCCTGGGTGACGCGCACTCCGGACGTGCGGGACCGACTCGGCGTGTCCACCGCGCAGATGGGGTTGATCCTGTTCGGCCTGTCCGTGGGGTCCATGCTCGGCATCCTGTGTTCCGGCCGGTTCGTGGGGCGCCTGGGCACCCGGCCCGTGATCATCCTCGGCACCGTCCTGATCATCGCGGCCACGAGCGTCATCGCGGCCGGCAGCGCCGTTCCGTCGGCGCCCCTGGTCACGGCCGGCCTCTTCCTGTTCGGCGCGGGCATGGGGTCGGGTGAAGTGGCGGTCAACGTGGACGGCGCCGACGTGGAGCGGATCACCGGCACCCCGGTACTGCCGACGCTGCACGGCTGTTTCAGCCTGGGCACGGTGATAGGAGCCCTGGCCGGAATGGCGGCGACGGCGGCGGAGGTCCCCGTCTCCTGGCACCTCGCCGTGGTCACCCTGGCCGCCACGGGGATGCTGCTCCATGCCGCGCGGTCGCTTCCGAGGGGCGTCGGCCTCAGCACGGAGCCCCGCACGGCCGAGGCGGTGAAGGGAGCCGGGCCGCAGGTCTGGAAGGACCGCAAGCTGCTCCTCATCGGTGCCATCGTGCTGGCCATGGCCCTCGCCGAAGGAGCGGCCAACGACTGGCTGCCCCTGCTCATGGTGGACGGCCACGGCCTGGACGCCACGGCCGGCTCACTCGTCTACGTCGGGTTCGCGGCCGCGATGACCCTGGGCCGCTTCTGCGGCACGTACTTCCTCGTCCGTTTCGGGCGGGCCGCGGTCGTGCGCGCGAGTGCCGTCTCCGGTGCCGTCGGCCTCGTCCTCGTGATCTTCTCCGACAACGTGGTCATAGCGGCGACCTCGGTCCTGTTCTGGGGACTCGGGGCCTCCCTCGGCTTCCCGGTGGCCCTGTCGGCGGCCGGTGACTCGGGTCCCGACCAGACCGCGCGGGTCTCTCTGGTCGCCATCATCGGCTACGTCGCCTTCCTCGTCGGACCACCGGCCCTCGGGTTCCTGGGCGACCACTACGGGCTGCGCTCGGCGATGGTGGCGGTCCTGGTGTTCGTCGCCTCCGCCATCCTCATCGCCCCGGCCGCCGACACCCGCGACCGCACAGCCGCGCCCCTCGACGCCTGACCACCGGATGCCCGGGCCTGCTGCGAGGTCGCGGCACGGCATCCGGACCGTGCCGGAATCTCCTAGAGACCCGAACCCCCGGCCGCGCACGCTGGGAACATGATCGTTGTGACGGGTGCCACGGGCACCATCGGCAGTGAAGTGGTACGACAGCTCGCGGCGCGCGGTGAGAAGGTGCGCGCCCTGACGCGGGACCCGGCGGGGGCGGAGCTGCCCGCCGGGGTGGAACCGGTGCGCGGCCACCACCGTGACCGGGCCTCGGTGGCGGCGGCCATGGAGGGGGCGCGGGCGGCCTTCCTGGTCGGGGTGTTCGGGGCCGACGACTCCGAGCACGACCGGGGTCTGGTGGAGACGGCACGGGCGGCGGGCCTGCGCCAGGTCGTCAAGCTCTCCTCGACGGGCACCGGGGACCCGGCGGTGGGACCGTTCGGCACCTGGCATCTGGCCGGTGAGCAGGCCGTCCGGGACAGCGGACTGGAGTGGACGATCCTGCGTCCCGCGACCTTCGACTCGAACACGCTGGGCTGGGCGGCCGCCATCAGGCACGGGACCCCCGTGCCGAACGCCTACGGAGACGGCAGGCAGGGGATGGTCGATCCGCGGGACGTCGCCGAGGTCGCCACCCTGGCCCTGCTCGACGCACGGCACGCCGGGCGGACGTACACACTGACCGGCCCGGAGACACTGAGCGTTCCCGAGCAGATCGACGTGCTCCAGGAGGTCCTCGGCCGTCCGATCGCGCGGCACGACCTGTCACCGGCCGAGGAGCGTGAGCATCTGCGTGCGCTGGGCCTCGACGACGCGTTCCTGCGGGCCGGGGCGTTCATCCGGGGCGGTGGCTGCGATGTCGTGACGCGGGATGTGCCGGAGGTGCTGGGGCGGCCGGCGCGGACCTTCCGGGAGTGGGTGCGGGACCACGAGGGAGCCTTCCTGGAGGACTGAGGGGATGTGGGTGCGAGGGGCCGGCGGACCGCGGGCAGGAGAGACTGACAGCTCCTGGTAACAGCTGTTACCATCGCGCCATGGCGAAGACACAGCTGGGCGCGCGGATCGACGACGAGATCGTGGAGCTGGCCAAGGCTCGCGCGAAGGACCGCGGGCTGCCGCTCGGGGACTACATCGCCGCTCTCGTGCTCGACGACGCCAGTGGGCTGCGTCGACAGGGGCTGGACGCGGCACGGCGCTTCCTCGACGAGCACCAGGCGGTCTTCGACGAGGTCGAGGACGCCGACCGGGACGTCCCGGGGACGCACGCCGCGTGATGGACCTGTACATCGACGTCCCGTGGATCCTCCAGGTCGCCGAGCTCGCGGGCGTCGGGGATCCCGCCCCCGAGGACTACGGGGTGCCGGTGGCGGCGGTCGCCGGGCACCGCGCCGAGCTGCTGGAGCAACCTGTCTACGACGGGCCCTACGCGAGGGCCGCCGCCCTGGTGCACGTTCTCGGCCGGTGCCGCTGGCTGGAGCGTTCCAACATGGCGGTGGCCGCCGCGACGGGCGTCATGTACCTGGAGGCCTCCGGTATCCCGGTCAAACCGGCCCGCGAGGACGCCGTCGCCCTGCGGGACCTGCTCCGCGACCCCACCTGCACCGCGGCGAGGATCGCGACGCTCCTGCGGGGCTGGCCGCGGGCCACCTGAGAGCGAGGGGTTCCGGCTTCCCCTCCAGAGAGGCGACGCGGTGTACTCCTGTCGACACGTCACCTCGCCTCGGCCGGCCAGTGGGCGCCGGGACCAACTCGTCCGGCGAGGCGCCGTTCGCCGGCCAGATGCTGATCTGCCCCACCTCTCCGGCCTGCCGACCGCCTACATCGACACCGGCTCCGCAGAGGTCTTCCGGGACGAGGACCGACTACGCCACCCGCGTCCGGGCGGCCGGTGGGCAGGCCGAACTCCACGTGCGGGCAGGCGGCTTCCACGGCTTCGACGCCCTGTACCCGCACGCACACATATCGACCACGGCGCGCGCACCCGAAGCGACTGGCTCACACGACTGCTGCGCCGCGCCCCCGGTGCACAGGGCCACTGACGGCGCGTTCGCTCCCCTGGGCCGTCCCGCCGGGTCCCCGTCAGTCGGGGAAGTCCGGCAAGCCGTCGAAGAGGGCCAGGCGGACCGTGATGCGCTTGCCGACGGACTCCCGGTGTGCCTCGAAGCCCTGGACCACCGCCATCACGATCTCCAGGCCGTGCTGACCGACCCGCCCCGCGTCGGCGGCGCGCGCCAGCGGAAGCGTCGGATCGCTGTCCCAGACCTGGATCTCCAGCATCCCGTCCTGGATGCGCAGGTGCAGCAGCACCGGCCCCGGCGCGTACTTCAGCGCGTTGGTGACCAGCTCGCTGACCACCAGCTGCCCCAGATCCATGGTGCGGGCCGACACCGGTAGTCCCCGTTCACCCTGCACCCGCGCCAGGAACTTCGACGTCTGGCTCCGCGCGTCGGCGATGCAGCCGTCCGCTCCGTCCAGGGCCACGGTCACCTCGACAGGTGCGGCTTCCGGCATCCGCGAACACTCCTCAGGCAGGACCCGCACCCTGCCGACCATCTCCAGTACCCCGTTCATGGGCGCCCGGATACCCCGTCATTCCCGCCTTACTCCTGTGCCGCCCCGGATCCGTGCCGCCCTCGAACGAAAAGGCCGTCCCATGCTTCGCACTCGGGCTTCCTGGGCAACGGTGGCAACAAGGCGTGAGAGCCCCCGTCGAACGCGCAGAGGACGCAACAAGTGGCAGACAACCGGGAAGCAGTGGGTCACGGCAGACTCTCCGTGGTCCGCACCGAGACCGACGACATCACCGTCCTCGTTCTCGAAGGAGAGATCGACCACCAGAGCGTGCCCGGACTGACGCGGGCCCTGTCCCCGGCAGACACCGCCGCCCGTCACCGGGTCGTGGTCGACCTGAGCCGGGTCACGTTCATGGACTCCAGCGGTGTCAACGCCCTCATCGCGGCCTTCCACACCACGCAGGCCGCGCAGGGCTGGCTGCGGCTCGCGGGGGCGCGGGGGGCGGTGCTGCGCACCCTCCAGCTCGTGGGGCTCGACACCTTCGTGCCCTGTCACCCGACCCTGGAGGACGCCCTCGCCGCGACCGACCCGGGCGCCTGAAAAACGGGACGAGTACCCGGGATCACCCCCCTCATGCCAAGTTCATGACCTCTTTTTTCGCTGTGTCACAACGCTCCCGCCGGGCTTTGGCCGCCGCTCGGAACCTGGGTTAATCTTCGACGGATTTCTCATCGGGCAACACCGTGGGGTGCGGGATTGTCGCTGGTGAGCGAGCCTGTGACAGGGCTCGGCGCGGTTCCGAGTCCCCGGCGCGGGGACTCCTGGGGAGCGGAACGAGGGTGCCATGACCAGCACGTCGACGGAGGCCCGGGAGCAGGCTCCCGGCGAGCAGGAACTGCGGCAGTTGCTGGCCGGGCTGACCGCCGTGCGCGACGGCGACTTCGGCACCCGGCTGCCGTCCGACGGACAGGGTCTGCTGGGCGACATCGCCACGGTCTTCAACGGCATGGTCGACCAGCTGTCCGTGTTCACCTCCGAGGTCACCCGCGTGGCCCGCGAGGTCGGCACCGAGGGCACGCTGGGCGGCCAGGCCGAGGTGCCGGGGGTCTCCGGCACCTGGGCGGACCTGACCGACTCGGTCAACGCGATGGCGGGCAACCTGACCACCCAGGTCCGTGACATCGCCCAGGTGGCGACCGCGGTGGCCAGGGGCGACCTGTCCCAGAAGATCGACGTGCCCGCGCGCGGGGAGATCCTCCAGCTGAAGGAGACCGTCAACACGATGGTCGACCAGCTCTCCGCCTTCGCCGACGAGGTCACCCGCGTCGCGCGCGAGGTCGGCAGCGAGGGCCGGCTGGGCGGTCAGGCGCAGGTGCCGGGGGTGGGCGGGGTCTGGCGCGACCTCACCGATTCGGTCAACTTCATGGCCGGAAACCTGACGTCCCAGGTCCGCAACATCGCCCAGGTGACGACGGCGGTGGCGCAGGGCGACCTCTCCCAGAAGATCACCGTCGACGCCCGCGGCGAGATCCTCGAACTCAAGAACACCATCAACACGATGGTCGACCAGCTCTCCGCCTTCGCCGACGAGGTCACCCGCGTCGCCCGGGAAGTCGGCACCGAGGGCCGGCTGGGCGGTCAGGCCGACGTCAAGGGCGTCAAGGGCACCTGGCGCGACCTCACCGACTCCGTGAACTTCATGGGCGGCAACCTCACCGCGCAGGTCCGCAACATCGCCCAGGTGGCCACGGCGGTGGCGCAGGGCGACCTCTCCCAGAAGATCACCGTCGACGCCCGCGGCGAGATCCTCGAACTCAAGAACACCATCAACACGATGGTCGACCAGCTCTCCGCCTTCGCCGACGAGGTCACCCGCGTCGCGCGAGAAGTCGGCACCGAGGGCAACCTCGGCGGCCAGGCGATCGTGCGGGGCGTGTCGGGGACCTGGAAGGACCTGACCGACAACGTCAACGTGATGGCGTCGAACCTGACCGGGCAGGTCCGTTCGATCGCCCAGGTCGCCACGGCCGTCGCCCGAGGTGACCTCTCGCAGAAGATCACCGTCGAGGCCAAGGGTGAGGTCGCCGCCCTGGCCGACGTCATCAACACGATGGTCGACACGCTGTCCGCGTTCGCCAACGAGGTGACCCGCGTGGCCCGCGAGGTCGGCACCGAGGGACGCCTCGGCGGGCAGGCCCAGGTGCCGAACGTGGCCGGCACCTGGAAGGACCTCACCGACAACGTCAACTCGATGGCCAACAACCTCACCGGGCAGGTGCGCAACATCGCCCTGGTGACGACCGCCGTGGCCAACGGTGACCTGTCGAAGAAGATCGACGTCGATGCCCGGGGCGAGATCCTGGAGCTGAAGACGACCATCAACACGATGGTCGATCAGCTGTCGTCGTTCGCCGCCGAGGTCACCCGCGTGGCCCGCGAGGTCGGCAGCGAGGGACGGCTCGGCGGACAGGCCGAGGTCGAGGGTGTCGAGGGCACCTGGAAGCGGCTGACGGAGAACGTCAACGAGCTGGCCGGGAACCTCACCCGGCAGGTCCGCGCCATCGCCGAGGTCGCGAGCGCCGTGGCCGAGGGCGACCTGACACGGTCGATCAGGGTGGAGGCCTCCGGCGAGGTCGCCGAGCTCAAGGACAACATCAACTCCATGGTGGAGTCCCTGCGCGAGACCACGCGGGCCAACCAGGAGCAGGACTGGCTCAAGACCAACCTCGCCCGGATCTCCAGCCTGATGCAGGGCCACCGCGACCTGCCCGTGGTCGCCGAGCTCATCATGGACGAGCTGACCCCCTTGGTCTCCGCCCAGTTCGGTGCCTTCTACCTGGCCGAGGACACCGAGCGCGGACACGAGCTGCGGCTGGTGGGTTCGTACGGCTATCCGGACGACGACGAGCGGCCCACCCGGATCCCGGTCGGGCGCTCGCTGGTCGGGCAGGCCGCGCGCAACCGCCGTATGGTCACCGTGGAGGAGCTGCCCGAGGGCTACGTCACCATCTCCTCGGGTCTCGGACACGCCGTGCCCACCGCTCTGGTGGTGCTGCCGATCGTGGTCGAGGAGCAGGTCCTCGGGGTGATCGAGCTGGCGTCCGTCAGCCGCTTCACCCAGATCCACCAGGACTTCCTGGCCCAGCTGATGCCGACCATCGGCGTCAACCTCAACACCATCGTGGCCAACGTCCGCACCGACGAGCTGCTCGACGAGTCGCAGCGGCTTACCGCCGAACTCCAGGCCCGCTCCGAGGAGTTGCAGGTCCAGCAGGACGAACTCCAGCGCTCCAACGCGGAACTGGAGGAGAAGGCCTCCCTGCTGGCCTCGCAGAACCGCGACATCGAGGCGAAGAACCTCCAGATCGAGCAGGCCCGGCAGGAACTGGAGACCCGGGCACAGCAGTTGTCGCTGGCGTCCAAGTACAAGTCGGAGTTCCTGGCCAACATGAGCCACGAGCTGCGCACCCCGCTCAACAGCCTCCTGATCCTGGCCCAGTTGCTGGCCCAGAACCCCTCGCGCAACCTCACCCCGAAGCAGGTCGAGTACGCGGGCATCATCCACTCCGCGGGCTCGGACCTGCTCCAGCTGATCAACGACATCCTCGACCTGTCCAAGGTCGAGGCGGGCAAGATGGACGTGGCCCCGGAGCGGGTGCCGCTGCGCAAGCTCCTGGAGTACGTCGAGGCGACGTTCCGGCCGATGACTACGCAGAAGAGCCTGGAGTTCACGGTCTCCACCGCGCCCGGCACCCCGGCCGACCTGCTCACCGACGACTCCCGGCTGCGGCAGATCCTGCGCAACCTGCTGTCGAACGCGGTGAAGTTCACCGAGCAGGGCAGGGTGGAGCTGCGCATCGAGCCCGCCGCCGACAGTGAGGTCCCGCCGGGTGTGCACCGCGGCGGACCGATCGTGGCGTTCCGGGTCAAGGACACCGGCATCGGCATCCCGCAGCAGCAACTGGAGACGATCTTCGGGGCGTTCCAGCAGGCCGACGGGACGACCAGCCGCAAGTACGGCGGCACCGGGCTCGGTCTGTCCATCACCCGTGAGATCGCCCACCTGCTGGGCGGCGCGGTCACGGTCGACAGCACGCCCGGCCAGGGCAGCACCTTCACGCTCCATCTCCCGGTGGCGCGCGCCGACTTCGAGGAGCAGCTGGAGAACGGGGGGCGGCCGGCGGAGCAGTCGTACGACAGTCTCGACCCGGAGGAGGAGGCGGCACCGCGCGCGCTCGCGGGCCCCGCGTCCTCCGCCGAGCCGCGCAGGCGGCGGTTGCTGGTCATCGAGGAGCGTCCCCGCGGTCTGCTCACGCTGGTCGCCGAGCGGGCCGTCGCGGACCTCGCCCAGGACCCCGACGATCCGCACGGGGCGATCGACATCATCACGGCCGTGGGGGCGCAGGAGGCGGCGAGCACGCTGGCGGCCGACCCCTGCCACTGTGTCGTCCTCGAACTGGGCATGCCGCACGACGAGGGCGCGGACTTCCTGGAGGCCATGCGCGGCGACTCGGCGCTGGCCAGCGTGCCCGTCCTCGTGCACACCGGGCACCGGGTGTCCATGGGTCAGGAGCAGGGGCTGCGGGCCCTGGCGGGCGACCGGCCGCTGGACTTCCTGTCCAGCCTGGACGACCTGCGGGAGCGCATCATCCTGCACCTGTCCGCCGAGCAGCCGGGTGACGTGCTGTCGCTGGTGCGCTCCGAGGAGCCCCAGCGGCCCGCCGCGCAGGTGGTCGACGACTCCTTCCTCGGCCGTACGGTCCTCGTGGTCGACGACGACGCGCGCAACCTGTTCGCGCTCAGCGGGGTGCTGGAACTGCACGGCTTCCAGGTCCTGCACGCGGACAACGGCCGCAAGGGCATCGAGATGCTGCTCGCTCACCCGGACATCTCGCTGGTCCTGATGGACGTGATGATGCCGGAGATGGACGGGTACACGGCCACCACAGAGATCCGTTCGATGCCGCAGTACGCGGAGCTGCCGATCATCGCGGTCACCGCGAAGGCCATGCCGGGCGACCAGGAGAAGAGCCTGGCGTCGGGGGCCAACGACTACGTCACCAAGCCCGTCGACACGAGCGACCTCATGGCCCGGGTCCGGCGGTGGCTGCCCGCGTGAGATCACGTCGAGCACCCCAGCCGCCCGAGTGACGTCCCCAGCCGAGGAACAGGCCCCCCGTGAGTGATCTCCGTCAGCCGCCCGAGCCGCACAGCGCCGCCGTGGGGGAACAGCCCGCGCTCCAGGGCGGCGAACCGTCCGCGGGGGCGCAGAGCCGCGAGGAGGCGTCACCCGTCGGCAGGCTGGCGGCGACCGTGGCCCGGCTGCGCCAGGAGGTGCGCGCCGCGCAGGCCGAGGCGGACGGACGGGCCCTGATCGAACTGGCCAAGGGCATCCTGGTCGAGCGGCTCGGCTGTGGTCCGGCGCAGGCCTCGCGGCAGCTCGCCGAGCTCACGGCGCAGGCGGGGGTGACCCCGCTGGAGTTCGCCGTCGAGGTGATCAACCAGGCCTCACGCGACCGGCTCTCGGAGGTGACCAGCGCCTTCCTCGCCGCCACCGCCGACCCGTCCGCCGGGCGCACCGCCACCGCCGACCCGTCCGCCGGGCGCACCGCCGCCGATCCCGCCGACGGGCACTCCTCCGCCGTACGGCTGCGGGCCGCCGAGAGCGGGGCGCTGGCCGCCGAGGACACCCAGGCGGTCGCCGACTCCCTGCTGGAGCACGCGCTGACCCCGCTGGGCGCGGAGGCGGTGGCCATCTGGGCGCTGGGGGCCGACGGTTCCCTCACCCTGGCGGGCAGCGCGGGGTTCGCCCCGGCCGAGGCGGGACGCTGGCGGCATGTGCCGCCGGGTGTGACGACCGTGGCGCGCCGCGGGCTCACCGAACGCACCGGGCAGTGGATCCGCAGCCTGTCCGAGACCGGCCTGCCCTCCATCGGACAGCACCACCACAGCGACGGCGGCCGGGTCGCCGTACCGGCCGAGGCCGGCGGGCGCATCCACGGAGTGCTGGAGATCGCCTGGCCCGCGCCGCTGGAGTCCCCTCCCGCGGCGATCGTCCGGCAGGTCGAGGCGCTGGCGGAACTGTGCGCGCACACCCTGGAGACGTACGCGCTCCACCATCCGGACGGCGCTCCGGCGCCGCGCGTGCTGCCGGACGTCACCGAGCTGATGGACCTGGCCGACGGGCTGCACGACCCGGCTCTGGTGCTGGTGCCGCACCTGGGCCCCGACGGGCGTCTCGTCGACTTCCGCATCCACCACGTCAACAGCCGCTTCCTCGATCCGGCCGGACGGCCGCGCGGTGTGGTGAGCGGCGCGCTGCTGCTGGAGGCCTATCCGATGGCCGCGGGGCAGAGTGAGCTGTTCGAGCGGGTGGAGCGCGTCTACGCCACCGGTGAGCCCTTCCGCGCGCACCGGATGCGGCTGACCGCGCTGGTGGACGACGTCCAGCTGGCGGCGGTCGCCGACATCAACGTCAGCCGGCACGGCGGCAGCGTCCTGCTGATCTGGCGCATCGAGGACGAGACGGCCCGCCTGGCGAGCCTGCTCCAGCACGCCCAGCGCCTGGGCCGCATCGGCGGTTTCGAGGAGAACCTGCTGACCGGCGAGATCACCTGGAACGGCCAGCTCTTCCACCTCTACGGCAAGCCCGCCTCCGAGCCCCCCGTGCCGCTGGAGGACCTGCCCGCGCACGCCCACCCCGACGACGCCGTGGCCATCGGCCGGTTCCTGCGCACCGTGCTCCACCAGCGGCGGCCCGCCTCCACCGCGTTCCGGCTGCAACGTCCCGACGGGGTCACCCGGCACCTCCGGGTCGTGGCGGAGCCGGTGCTCGACTCGGCGGGCCAGCTGTACGTCCTGCGCGGGGCCTACCAGGACATCTCCGCGCACCACTGGACCGAGGTCGCCCTGTCCGCCACCCGTGACCAGCTCGCCCACACCGAGCAGGAGGCCAGCGAACGCGACCGGCTCACCCTTCAGCTCCAGCACGCCATCATGCCCCCGGCGCAAGCGCCGCTGGAGGTGCCGGGGCTGGACCTCGCGGTGCGCTACCGGCCGGCGGAGACCCAGCACCTGGTCGGCGGTGACTGGTACGACGCGGTCGTGCTGCCGTCCCGGCTGGTGCTGCTGTGCGTGGGCGACGTCGCCGGGCACGGCATCGAGGCGGCCACCAGCATGGTCGTGCTGCGGAACGCGCTGCGCGGACTCGCCGTGACCGGTGCCGGACCCGGCCAGCTGCTGTCCTGGCTCAACATGGTGGCGCACCATCTGACCGGGGCCGTCACCGCCACAGCGGTCTGCGGGCTGTACGACCCCGAGCACAACACCCTGCGCTGGGCGCGGGCCGGCCATCTGCCGCCGGTCCTGGTGCGCGGCTCCGACGCGGCGCCGCTGCCCCTGGTCAAGGGGCTGCTGCTGGGTGCCGTACCGGAGACGACGTACGAGGAGCACGAGGTGCAGCTCGCCGCCGAGGACACGCTGCTGATGTACACGGACGGTCTGATCGAACGCCGGGACCGGTCCGTCGAGGAGTCGCTGGCACAGTTCCTGACGGTCGCGCGGGCGGTCCCGCCCACCCTGGACCAGCAGTTGGACCGGCTGCTCACGCACAGCAGGTCGGACACGGACGACGACACCTGCATCGTGGGCATCCGGGTCGCCTGAGGGTCCGTCGATCCGCCCGGGCTTGTGTCCGCGCATACGGGGAACGCGGTTGCTCCGAACGATCGGGGAGACGTCATGCCACGCGTCAAGGAGTACCGCGTCGCCGCGTCCGGCCAGTGGACGGACGAGGAGGAGGGCCGCCGTCGGCTGCCCTCGGGGGAGGTCCACGCCTGGGAGCCGGGCATGAACCAGACGGTCTGCGGTCTCTCCCTCAGCCGCTCCCGGTTGAGCCGGTTCCCGCACGTCACCTGGTCGGACACCTTCCCGGAGTCCGGGGGCGCGGCCGACCGGGTGCGGCGGGTGTGTCCGCGCTGTGCCTCCGTGGCGGGACGGCGCGGGAGCGACGCCCGGCCCAGGTGGCACCGCACCGACCCGAGACCGTGAAGGGAGCCGGCATGGCCGACAGGGAGGGTTCCGGTGTCCCGGACCGGCCGGCGCGGACCGCCGCCGACGTGTTCGGCTGGCGCGAGCTGCGGCCGGGGCAGCGGGACGCGATGGAGGCGGTCCTGCAAGGCCGGGACACGCTGGCCGTCATGCCCACCGGCGCCGGGAAGTCGGCGGTGTACCAGGTGACCGGGCTGCTGCTCTCGGGGCCCACGGTGGTGGTCTCGCCGCTGATCGCTCTCCAGCGGGACCAGATCGCCGGTCTGCTCAGCCACGACGAGGCGCCGGACGCCGTCGCCGTGAACTCCGCGCAGGCGGCCGGAGAGGTCGAGGCCGCCTGGGAGGCGGTCCGGCACGGCGACGCGGAGTTCCTGTTCCTCTCCCCCGAGCAGCTCGCCAAGGACGAGGTGGTCGAGCGGCTGGCCCAGGTCGCGCCCTCGCTGTTCGTCGTCGACGAGGCCCAGTGCGTGGCCGCCTGGGGCCACGACTTCCGTCCCGACTACCTGCGGCTGGCCCAGGCGATCCAGCGTGTGGGCAGGCCCACCGTGCTCGCCCTGACCGCCACGGCCGCCCCACCGGTGCGCGAGGAGATCGTGGAGCGGCTCGGCATGGACGATCCGGCACTGGTCGTGGCCGGTTTCGACCGGCCCAACATCGCGTTGGAGGTGCGCCGCTTCCTGGACGACACGGACAAGCGCCGGGTGGTGGTGGAGCGTGCCGCGGCGGAACCCAAGCCGGGGATCGTCTACACCGCGACCCGCAAGGACGCCGAGGCGTACGCGGACGATCTCGCCTCGCTGGGGCTGTCGGCCGCCGCCTACCACGCGGGACTGGCGGCCGGTGAGCGCTCCCGGGTGCACGACGCCTTCCTGGCCGGTGAGACCGACGTCGTGGTGGCCACCTCCGCCTTCGGCATGGGCATCGACAAGGAGGACGTGCGGTTCGTGCTGCACGCGTCCGTCCCCGGCTCGCTCGATGCCTACTACCAGGAGATCGGCCGTGCGGGCCGCGACGGCAATCCCGCGGTGGCCGCCCTGCACTACCGGCCGCAGGACGGCGGCCTCCAGCGCCTGTTCGCCACGCGCGCGCCGGACGAGGAGACCCTCCGCGCGGTCGCCGAACACATCCATGAGCGGGGTGGTCCCGTCGAGCCGGAGGCCGTCGCGAAGGAGACGGGGCTCTCGCGCAGGCGCGTGACGGCCGCCGTCAATCTGCTGGAGCAGGCGGGGGCCGTGCGTACCGAGGACGACGGTCGGGTGCGCGCCGTCGCCGGGACGACGGCCGGGGAAGGAGCCCGGCGAGGTGCGGAGGAGGCCGGGGCACGCAGGAGGCTGGAGGAGTCGCGGCTGGCCATGATGCTGGGCTACGCCGAGGCCACGGGCTGCCGGCGGCGCTTCCTGCTCGGCTACTTCGGTGAGCCCTACGACACCCCGTGCGGGGCCTGCGACCTGTGCACGGCTCCCGAGACCAGGCCCGGCGACAGTGTCGTCGACGGCGTGGGGAGTGCGGGCGAGGAGCCCGCCACCCCCGGGGCCGCCCCGTATGCGTCAGGCACGCGGGTGCGGCACGCGGAGTGGGGAGAGGGCACGGTGATGAGCGAGGAGGGTGACCGCATCACCGTGCTGTTCGAGTCGATGGGATACCGGACGCTGTCCCTGGCCGCGATCACCGGCAAGGGCCTCCTCAGCGCCGCGCCACCACCCGCAGGGTCTTGACCTCGGGGTCGGCGGCGTCCGGGATCAGCACGCCGTGCTCCACACCGCTGCGCAGATAGTCGAGCACCTCGTCGGTGATGACCTCGCCCGGCGCGATCGCCGGGACACCCGGCGGGTAGGGGCTGATCATCTCCGCGGCGATCCGGCCGGCGGCCCGCTCGGCGGGCACGTGGTCGACCTCGGCGAAGAACGCGTCGCGGGGCAGCATGGCCTGCTCCAGTTCCAGGGCCGAGGGCTCGGGCAGGCGTACCGGCGGCCGACGTTCGATGGAGTCGGCGCCCTCGGTGAGGGCGCGCAGGGCGTCCAGCAGCGCCTTCTCCGTCTCGTCGTCGTCGGCGTGGGTGATGGACGCGCTGATCCGGCAGGTGTCGGAGCCGCCGACGTCCACGTGCAGTTCGGCCCGCATCCATTCGGCGGCCTGCATGCCGCTGATCCCGAGCTCCCGTACGTCGATCACGATCTTCAGGGGGTCGAACTCGGCGGCGAGGCCCTCGTCCACGACCTCCTGGCCCATGGGCCGCAGCCCCGGCAGGTCCGCGGCCGCGAGCCGGATCCGTTCCGCGCGGCGCAGCGCGGTCTCCAGGAGGTCGTGGCCCTGCTCGACCATCTGGCGGCGCCAGCCGTCCAGGGTCATGTACACCAGGGAGGACGCGCTGGTGGTGCCGAGCAGGTCCTCCCGCTGTTTGAGCGCCTCCGGTGAGACGCGGTCGTACTGGAGGTGGAAGACGGAGCTCTGCTCGATCGCCCCGCCCATCTTGTGGACGCTGGTGACCACCAGGTCCGCCTCGGCGTCCATGCCCCAGGCGGGCAGGCCGGGATGGAACGGCAGGTGGGCGCCCCAGGCCTCGTCGAGGATGAGGGGGACGTCGAACTCGTGGCACACCCGGGCCACGCCCCGGACGTCGGCGCAGGTCCCCCAGTCGGTGGGGGTGATCAGCAGCATGCCCTTGGCGTCGGGGTGCTCCTGGAGGCGGCGGCGTACGTCCTCGGGCTCCGGCGGGTGCGCGATGTGCCGTTCGCGGTCGAACTTGGGATGGACCCAGATCGGTTCGACGCCGTTGACGACGACGCCCGAGATCACGGACTTGTGCGCGTTGCGCGACAGCAGCAGCTTCTCCCCCGGCCCCGCGACGGCCAGCATCGCCGTCTTGATGGACAGGGAGCTGCCGCACGTGGAGAAGAACGCCTGCTCGGCGCCGACCGCGTCCGCCATCAGATCCTGTGCGTCGCTGAGCACGCCCTGGGACTGCCGGCGGTCGTCCAGCCCGTTGAGGGACAGGACGTCCGAACGGAACACGTCGAGCCCGACGATCTCCGCGACCCGGGGGTCCACGCCACGGCCCTGCTTGTGGCCGGGCGGACCGAAGACCATGTCGCCGCGACGCCGGAACTCCTCCAGCGCCTCCAGCACGGGCACCCGTGAGTGATCCATGGTTCCTCCCAGGTCCGCCCGGCTCCGCCCAGACGGCGAAGCCGTACGGCCCACTCGGTCTGCACACCGTGTTGACCGCAGACGCGTGCCGAAACGCCCGGAACAGCCCCGGAGGGGTCAGAAGGGGTACAGGTGGCGTTCCATCCAGTCCGCGGCGGCCCGGCGGAACAGGCGCCGGTTGTCCGCGCGCAGGAAGTCGTGCCCCTCGTCGCGCAGGACGAGGAGTTCGGCGGGGACCCCGTGCTCCCGGGCGGCCCGTACGAACTGTTCCGACTCCCCCGGCGGCACGTTGGTGTCGTGTTCGCCGTGGACGGCGAGCAGCGGGGCCCGCAGGGCGTCGATACGGCTCATCGGGGACAGGGCGCGCAGCAGTTCGCGGTCGCGCTCGGGGTGGCCGTACTTGTGCGCCGCCGACTCCGCGATCCAGGGCTCGGTGCCGGCGAAGAAGGTCAGCAGGTCGGACATGCCGCAGACGGCGACCCCCGTGCGGAACAGGTCCGGGTGCCACACGAGGGAGGCGAAGGTCAGATAGCCGCCGTAGGAGCGGCCCATCACCGCCAGCCGGGTGGGGTCCGCGGGGCCCGCCGTGACCGCGTGCGCGGCGCAGTCCGCGACGTCGTCGAGGGCGGCGAAGCGGCCGGTGCCGAGGTCGGCGTCGACGAAGGACCGGCCGTGTCCGCCGGAGCCCCGGACGTCGGGGGCGAAGACGTCGAGGCCGCGCCCGAGCAGCTCGTGGTAGAGCGGGTCGAACACGGGGCGTTCCTGGTCCTCGGGGCCGCCGTGCAGGTGGATCACACAGGGCGCGGGCTGGTGCGGGGCGCGTCCCGGGGCGCGGTAGTACCAGCCGCCGAGGGGCAGTCCGTCCCGGGCGGTGAGGCGCGTCAGGACGGGGCGTACGGGCGCGCGGCCCGGCGGGACGGCGTCCTCGTCCCGGGAGGACCACGGGGTGCGCAGCAGGGACACGCCTTCGTGGGCCCACCACACCCCGGGGCGGCGCTGGGAACCGGACAGGGCCAGCAGCAGCCGTCCCGTCCCGGCCGCCGCGACCCTGGTGACGACCTCGTGCGGCAGCGGCACCGGCCGCGCCGGTCCGGTGGTGTCCGCGATGCCGTACCCGGCGGAGGTCTCGACGACTTCGAGCTCACTGGCGCCCCGCACGTTCCACGCGAGCACGGCCGTCCGGCCGTCGTGGGCCACGGTCAGCAGGTCGAGGCCGCTGTCCTCGCGTTCCGCGACGACGGTCCTGCCGAGCGGCATGCCGTCGGCGTCGAGAGTGACGGCGAACAGTGCCGCGTACTCCCGTTCGGCGTCGCTGCGCAGCCACAGCGTCCGCCCGTCGGGAGAGAACCGGCCGATCCAGTGGTCGCCGTCGGCGACCGGCAGGGTGAAGGTCGTCACCGCGTCGGTGAGGCGCCGGACGACCGCCTCCCGGCGCCCGCGCGGGCCCCGGCGCAGCAGCGCCAGCCGGCCGTCGCGGGTCAGGTCGCACACCCGCAGCGTGGGGGCGTCCGGTTCCGTGGCGAGCAGTACGGGCGAGGCCAGACCGTCGGGATCGATCAGGTAGGCGGACAGGCCCCCGCCCGGCCAGGTCGTCGCCGGGGTCCCGCCCGGTCCCACGGCGTACGCGGTGGTGCCGAGGAGGGTCGCCCGGCCGTCCCGGGCCGTCCAGTGGGTCCCGGCGCTGTTCGTCCGGCCGTCCCGGGCCGGCCAGTTGACCCCGGCGGGGTCCGGCGGCTGCCACCGGCCGTCCCCCTGGGCGCGGGAGGCGGCCGGGGCGGTCAGGGTGACGGCTACCGCCGAGCCGTCGTGGGCCCAGCAGCCCAGGTAGGCGGACGTGTCCGGGTCGGCACCGGCCAGCAGGCGGCGGCCGGTGCCGTCGGGCCGCACGCACAGCACGCGTGAGTGCTCACCGCCGCCCGGGGCGGTGGTGTACGCGATCCAGCGGCCGTCGGGCGACCAGGACACCTCCTTCACCGGGTCCGGGGAGGAGTCGAGCAGCCGGACGCCCTGCCCGTCCACGGGCCCGGCCCACAGCTGGGGGACGCCGCCCCGGTCGCAGATGAAGGCGGCCTCGGTGCCGTCGGGACCGGCCGAGGGGTACCAGCAGCCGTGGGCGTGCAGCCGGGTGACGGCGTCCCGGGGGCCTTCCGCCTCGGGCAACGCCATGGGGGCGGGGGCCGCGGCGCGGGCGGGCCCCCACTCCGGTGCGGGTGACGTGCCGCCGTCGGGCCGGTGCGCCGGTGCGGGCACCGCGGTGCGGGCAGGGTCCCGCTCCGGTGCGGGCGGGGTCCGGGTGCCGGGGTCGCCGGTCACGTGATTCCGTGCGTCTGCAGCCATATCTCCAGTAGTGCCACCTGCCACAGGGCGTTGGCGCCTCGTTTGGTCCGGTGCTCGTCGGGTGCCGCCAGGAGTTCGGCCACGTACGGCTCCTGGAAGATCCCCCGCTTCCTGGCCTCGGGCGCCTCGAGCGCCTCGCGCACCCGGTCCAGGACGGGGCCGGCCATGTGCCGGATGGCCGGGACGGGGAAGTAGCCCTTGGGCCGGTCGACGATCTCCCGCGGCAGGAGCTTGCGGCCGACCTCCTTGAGCACGCCCTTGCCGCCGTCCGCGAGCTTGAGCTCCGGCGGACAGGCCGCGGCCAGCTCCACCAGTTCGTGGTCGAGGAAGGGCACGCGGGCCTCCAGTCCCCAGGCCATGGTCATGTTGTCGACGCGCTTGACCGGGTCGTCGACGAGCATGACGTGGGTGTCCAGCCGCAGTGCGGCGTCGAGCGCGGTCTGGGCGCCGGGACGTGCCATGTGCTCCCTGACGAAGTGGCCCGACACGTCGTCCGGGAGCAGCATGTGCGGCTGGAGGACGCCGGCGAGGTCGGCGTGGGGACGGTCGAAGTAGGTCTCGGCGTACCGCTGCGGCTCCTCCTCCCGGGCGACCGCGGCCAGCTCGGGGTACCAGTGGTACCCGGCGAACACCTCGTCGGCGCCCTGCCCGCTCTGGACGACCTTCACCTCCTTGGCGACCTGCTCGGACAGCAGGTGGAAGGCGACCACGTCGTGGCTGATCATCGGCTCGCTCATCGCGGCGACGGCGCCGTCCAGGGCGGTCGACACCCGCTGCGAGGGCACCGTCATCCGGCGGTGGTCCGTGCCGAACTCCCGGGCCACCAGATCGGAGTAGCGGAACTCGTCGCCCTCCTCGCCGCCCTCGGCCTCGAAGCCCACGCTGAACGTCTTCAGGTCGCGCTGACCCTCGTCGGCGAGCAGGGCGACGATCAGGCTGGAGTCCAGGCCGCCGGAGAGCAGGACGCCGACCGGTACGTCGGAGACCATCCGGCGGCGTACGGCCGTGCGCAGCGCCTCCAGCACCGCGTCACGCCACTCGTCGGGCCCCATCCCCAGGTCCTCGGTGCGCCGGGTGTACGACGGCTGCCAGTAGCAATGGTCCCGGTGGCTGCCGTCGGGTTCCACCACCCGCACGGTGGCCGGCGGCAGTTTGCGCACCCCGTTGAGGACGGTGTGCGGCGGGGCGACCGTGGCGTGCCAGCTCAGGTACTGGTGGACGGCCACCGGATCGATCGAGGTGTCCACGTCTCCGGCCGCCAGGAGGGCGGGCAGGGAGGAGGCGAACCGCAACCGGCCCGGGGCGGGCGCGAGATACAGCGGTTTGATGCCCAGCCGGTCGCGGCCCAGCACGAGGCGCCCGGTGCGGTGCTCGACGAGGGCGAAGGCGAACATGCCGTAGAAGCGATCCACGCAGGCGGTCCCCCACTGGCGGTAGGCGTGGAGCACCACCTCCGTGTCGGACGTCGACTCGAAGCGGTGCCCGAGGCGCCTGAGCTCTTCGCGCAGCTCCTGGTAGTTGTAGACGCAGCCGTTGAAGACGCCGGTGACCTCGCCGTCGGCGTCGGTCATCGGCTGGGCGCCGGAGTCGGACAGGTCGATGATCTTCAGTCGTCGGTGCCCCAGCGCCACCGCGCCGCGGGTCCATATGCCCTGGCCGTCGGGTCCGCGGGCGGCGAGCCGGTCACTCATGCGCTCGACGGCCGCTAGGTCGGGCCGCCCCCCGTCGAAGCGGATCTCGCCGCTCAGACCGCACATGAGGCGCCGCCCCCTTCCCGGTAGCCCTCGGTCGCGAGCCGGGACGGGGATCCCGGGCCGCGCCTGCCGGCCGCGACCCGGGCGGAATTGCTGGACATCGACGAAAACCTTTCCTCGGTGCTTGTCGGACAGAGGTGAGGGCGGGGCGGCCGCGCGGAGCGGGGTCAGCTGCCCAGGACCTCCGGGGCCCCGGAACCCGCCCGGCCCGGGGCGAGACGCCGGACCTTCCGGCGTACGACGGAGGCCGGCCTGCGGTGCCGCCGCTCGCCGCGGGTCTCCGCGATCAGCAGGTCGGTGCAGGCCAGCAGGTCCTCTTCGCGTGCCTTGCGGCGCATGCGCTCGGCGGCGCTGCCCTCCGCCAGGGCCGCCTCGGTCAGATCCCTGACCGTCTCCCAGTCGCCGTGGGCCTCCAGCGCGGGACGCAGCCGGGCGAGCAGTGCGCGGACGACGTCGGCGGCGGGGGCCTCCTGGTGGGTCCGGGGATCCACCAGGGCGCCCTCCGGGCCGGACCGGGCGGCCCGCCAGGAGGCGCCGCGCAGCCATTCGTGCCGGCCGTCGCAGCTCGCGGCACCGGCCGCGCGGAGTTCGAGGGCCTCGGACACCAGGGCGCGGAACAGTCCGGCGACGAGCACGACGGTCTCCACCCGCGGGCAGGCGTCGCAGATACGCAGTTCGAGTGTCCGCAGATGCGCGGAGGGGCGGACGTCGTAGTAGATCATTCCGGGGTCGCTGATGACTCCGGTCCGGACGAGGTCGCCCACCGCGGCGTCGTAGTCGGCCGCGCTCCGGAAGCAGCCGACGGGACCGGCGGTCGGCCAGCGCTGCCAGAGCAGGGTGCGCCAGCTGGCGTAGCCGGTGTCGGTCCCCTGCCAGAACGGTGAACTGGCGGACAGCGCCAGCAGGGCGGGCAGCCAGGGCGAGATCGCGCACATCACCCCCACGGCCGTGTCGCGGTCGGGTATGTCCACGTGGACCTGGGCCCCGCATATGAGCTGCTCGTCCGCCACCCGGCGGTACTCCTCGACCATGTGGTGATAGCGCGCGTCGGCGGTGGGGTGTCCGGAGACGGCCGGGGCGAGGGGTGCCGTGCCCGCGGCCACCACCGCCAGCCCCAGCGAGGAGGCGGCCGCGTCGAGCCGGCGTCTGGTTCTGGAGAGGTCGGAGTACAGGCCGGCCAGGGACGCGTGCACCCCGCTGTTCGACTCCACGGTGGACTGGTGCAGTTCCGTGGTGAAGGTGCGCCGGGGAAGCCGGCGCAGGACCGCGTCGGCCCGTGGCACGAGGAGTCCGCTCTCCACTTCCAGGATGTGGAACTCCTCCTCTACACCGATGCGCATGTCCACGTTCACTCCTCGGGTGTCGGCAAAGGTCCCGCCGGTCACAGGGGTGACCCCCGAGTGCCCAGAAGATCGAGGGATAAGCGCGGTATGCACTTTTGGAGAACATGATCCGCAGATGAGCGGGTTCTACGGTCAGCTGTCGGTGGTCTTGCCGACCAGGGCGCCGTACGCCAGCTGCAATGCGTCGGCCCCGGCCAGCGCCGCCGCCGCGCCCATCGCGGTGCGGGTCGCGCGCGGCCACAGCAGCTGGCCCGCGGTCAGCGTCGACGCCACCCACACGCTCATGCAGAACGGGCAGGTCATCAGCTCGCCCACGGTGTCCTTGCCGGTCTCGGACTGCGCTTCCTCGTGCAGTTCGGCGGGGCCCTGCGGACCGACGTACGTCGTGAAGGGGGCGCGCAGCGGGCTGGTCACCGACGCCTTGCTGATCAGCCGGCTCAGCCGGAACGTGGCCACCGAGGTCAGGAGCACGTCCCAGGGCTGCGGCCGGTCGGGCAGGGGGCGCCCGCGGAGCCGTACGAGCGTGGCCCAGCCCGCGGTGTAGGCGCCGAACGCCGTCATGGCCGCGAGGTATCCGCGCAGGGGCCGCTCGTGGGTGCCCGCGTAGGTGCGGCTGGTGCGCCGCAGGAACGCCTGTGCCCGTCGGCCGAGGCGAGTGTCAGTGGATGTGCTCATGGTCTGCCTCGCTCAGGTTCCGCTCCGGCTCGCCGCCGTCCGTGTCGTCTGCCTCCTGGCCGCGCAGGCGCACCTCGACCTGCCCCTCGGTGACCCGTGCCTCGAAGGCGGGCTGGGGCGCGATGGCCGGGCCGCGGACGTTCAGACCGTCCGTGAGGCGGAAGACGCTGCCGTGCCAGGGGCACTGGACGCAGCCCTCGGACACCGTCCCCTCGGACAGCGGCCCCGCCAGGTGACTGCACCGGTCGGCGAGCGCGTGGACGGCCCCGTCGGTCTCCCGCAGCACCATCAGCGGCACGTCGTCCACGCTGCGCCGCACCGGCAGGCCTGGCGGGAGGTCGTCCAGCGCGCCGATCGGGTGCCAGCCCGGCGTGACGAGGTGGGGTACGGCCTCGGCGTGGTTGACGCCGGCGGCCTGCCGGTAGGCGAGGTGGCCGCCCAGCATGCCGCCCGCTCCCACGGCCATCAGGCCCAGGAAGCCCAGGGTCCGTCCCGCGCGTCGGCGGCCGGTGGCGCGGCAGGCGAGCGAGGCGGTGTACAGGCCGACGGCCGCCGTGTTGGACAGCGCGTGCACCAGTCCGACACGCATCTGCGGCCGCTGGAGTTCCGCCCAGTCCACGGCGCCCGTCAGGGCCGCGGGGGCGGCCGCGGCGAGACCGACGCCCACCAGCAGGTCCGCCGCACGGGAGCGGTCCCCGCGCAGGTCGAGGACCGCGGCGGACAGCCAACTGCCGATCGGCACCTGCACCAGCAGGGGGTGGACGGGATGCCCCAGCCACTTTCCGTGCAACACGTCCCGGCCGCGCCCCAGCGGCAGGGACCGTACCCCCGCTCCGAGGGCGTCGATCACCGGGTCCGGCCGCTCCTCCCGTTCCAGCCGGTCGAACAGCCGCAGGACCCGGTTCTCTCGTGTACGTGGATGACGTCGTCGGTCGCTCATGGGCAGCCGGGTCTCCCCTTGCACGTGCCGCAAACGAGGACGGCGAGTTCAGCCGCCCGGCCTGATGACCGCACGCACACAGCCGTCCGTCTTCTGCTTGAACATGTCGTAGGCGCGGGGCGCCTCGTCCAGCGACACGGTGTGGGTCGCCAGGTGCGCGGTGCTCAGGTCCCCGGCGGCCAGCCGGTCCAGCAGCATGGGGATGTAGCGCTGGCCGTGCTGCTGGGCGCCCCGTACGGTCAGCCCCTTGTTGATGACCGCGCCGAGCGGGAACTTGTCGACGGCGCCGGCGAAGACGCCCAGGACGAACACCGTGCCGCCCTTGCGGCAGGCGTGGATCGCCTGCCGCACGGCGGTGGGACGGTCCGTCTGCAGCCGGAGCTGCTGCTTGACCTGGTCGTAGAGGTGGACCGGGCTGTCGCTGTGCGCCTCCATGCCGACCGCCTCGATGCACACGTCGGGGCCGCGGCCCCCGGTGCGCTCGCGCAGTTCCGCGCCGACGTCGGTGGCCGTGTAGTCGATGGTCTCGCTGCCGACGTACCGCTCGGTCATCTCCAGACGCTCCGGGATCCGGTCGATGGAGATCACCCGCTCCGCGCCCAGCAGAATCGCCGCGCGGGCCGCCATCTGGCCGACGGCACCGCAGCCCCACACGGCCACCACGTCGCCCGGCTGGACCCCGCCGAGGTCGGCGCCCATCCAGCCGGTCGGCACCGAGTCGGACACGAACAACGCGCTGGTGTCGTCCACGCCCTCCGGGACCTTGAAGGCCCCGTGGTCGGCGAACGGCACACGCACGTACTCGGCGTGGCTGCCGCGCAGTCCGCCCATGGCGTGCGAGTAGCCGAAGATGCCTCCGGTGTCGGCGCCGAACAGGGCCTGTCCGATACCGGGGTTGGTGTTGGTGTTGTCGCACAGCGACCACAGGTCGTGGGTGCAGTACCAGCAGCGGCCGCAGCCCACGAAGGAGCAGACGACGACCCGGTCGCCCACGGCGTGCCGACGCACGCCCGTACCCACCTCGACGACCTCGCCGACGAACTCGTGCCCGATGACGTCACCGGAGCGCATGAACGGGATGTAGCCGCCGATGAGATGGAGATCGGAACCGCAGGTGGTGCCCGCGATCAGCCGTACGACCATGTCCTGGTCGTTGCGCAGGACCGGGTCCGGCACCTGCTCCACCGCGAGCTTGTTCACGCCTTCCCAGCACAGCGCCTTCACAGCACTCCCTCCCCGCCGGCCCGCCGGCTGAGCAGTCCGACGACCTTGCCGCCCGGGGTGTCATGGGTGGTCGGTTCGTCGGGGACCAGCACCTCGCCCGTCTCCAGCAGGGACTTGGCCTCGCGCAGGGCGCGGCGCAGGTCCTGGCGCGGGTCCTGGCCGGCGAGACGCGCGGGCACCGAGCGCGCCAGGTCGGAGGGCGGCTCCTTGAACCGCACGGCCAGCTCGGTGCCGCGGTCGGCGGGGGCGGCGCTGATCCGTGTCTCGATGTCCTCGCCCAACTCCTGGAGCGGCGTGGGGAGTTTGTCGATCTGCAGTTCCTGGGGTGCGCAGTTGACGGTCACGGCCAGCCAGCGGTCGGCGCTGTCCGTCGCCGGCCTCGGCGTCCGGGCCTTTCGTACGGCGACGGCGGCCCCGGCGAGTCCGGCGGCTGCCATCCAGAGGGACTTCCTGCCCGTCATGGGGTCACCTTTCAGTCGTGCGGCTCGGCACTGCTGCCGGGGCACCGCGGTGAGCGCCAGGGCGGGCGAGTACCCCGGTAGCCCTGGGCAAGCCCGGCCGGGGGCACGGGCACTGAAGGTGACGACCCGAGGCGGTCAGGGCTTGGACAGGGCGTGGCGCCCGGGCCGGCCGGAGGAGGCGAAGCGGTGGGTGGGCCGGGCCGGGCCGGTGGGTTCGAGGTTCCGCAGCCACCGCCAGGCCATGGCCAGCAGCGCGGTGAAGACGGCAAGGAGCAGCAGGGAGGTCCACATGGGCCGGCTGCCGGGGGAATCCCACGTCGTCCAGGCCGACGATGCCGTCCACAGGGCGACACCGGCCGCGTAGAAGTTCCGCATGCGCCGCAGTTGCCGCGCGGCGCGGGCCGCCGTGGGGTCGTCAGTGTGAGTCATGCGGGGCCGTGTACCCCGATCAAGGAGGTCCACCGGGCGGATGGCGCACGGGGCTCGCGGCGTTCAGCGATCGAGTGCGGGGAGGTGGGACAGGCCGGAGTCGACCATGATGCGGTCGACCGTCTCGGTCAGGGTGCTGTCCGCACCGATGACGGTTTCCCCGACACCGGGCAGCAGGTATCGCAGCGTGCTTGCCACGATCGGTCTTCGGCTGGAGTCCGAACACCCCCCACAGATCACCGAGCCCGATCAATGGACCCGCCACCTGCACGACGCCGTTCCGCGACGCCCGTAGCGGACGGCATGCCCGCACCCGGCACCGGTCCTGGCCGCCTTGTCAGCCCGCACAACTCAGATGATCCAGCCGTGGATTCGGATCAAGGCAGGAACTTACGCGTTCGCGTCGCGGAGCGTGCGCAGGATGCGTTCGAGGTGGCGGCGGTCCTCGGCTGAGAGTGGTCCGGCGAGGTGGTTTCGCAGGTGGGAGACGTGGGCGGTCAGTGCGTGGTTGAGCGCCTCACCGCCCTTGTCGGTCAGTACGGCGAGTGCGGCTCGTCGGTCGGCAGGATCGGGGGCTCGGCGGATGAGTCCTTCGTTCTCCATGCGGTCGGCGAGCCGGGTGAAGCCGCCCGAACTGAAGGACACGGCATCTGCCAGGTCCGTCATGCGGAGCTGACGGCCGGGGGTGCGGCCCAGTCGCAGCAGCACTTCGAACCAGGTCTGGGGTATGCCGAGATCGCGGTTCACCAGGGGCTTGATACGGCTGTAGGCCTCCACGAAGAGACCGAAGAGTGTCACGTCGTCGTCGTTCACCAGTTGCTCGTTCACTCCTCAAGGATGACAGAAGGGCATGAGCGGAAGAATCTGCCGTTGCAATATCTGTTGTAGCAGATATATTGTCTGCGTCGGCAGATACTTCACCGTGTCCACCCCGCAGATGTGGAGTCCGTCCCATGGGAAAGCGCGTCCTGGCCGCCTTCGGCGTCGTAGCTCCCATGGACGGCGTCCTCGCGTCCGGCCTGTCTACGGCGCCCACTTCGGCGGACGCCGCCACCTCCTCCCCCGTCGAACGGACCGGCTCAAGCGAGGAGGCCCGGTTGCGGACGCTGTGCCTGCAGGCCGTGGCCGAAGGCGACCGGCTCGTCGTCTTGCGGCCGGCGGGCGGAGCGACGTCCGTGCGGGCGCGACCTGCAGGGCACCCAAGGCTGAACCCCTGCTCGGCACGGGCTGCCCCTCTCGACCCGGTTCACGTCGTACGCCTCGCCGCGAGGCGATCTCCCCGACCATCACCCTTCACCCGAGGAAGCACGCATGAGCACTCTCTCCTTCAAGGTCCTCGACCTGGACTTCCCGGCCGGCAGCAAGAACAAGACCGCGACCCTGGTCACCGGTGAGAGCGAGGCGCTGCTGGTGGACGCGGGGTTCACCCGCGCCGACGGGCACCGTCTGGCCGCCGAGATCCTCGACTCCGGCAAGACACTCACCACCGTGTTCATCAGCCACGCCGACCCCGACTTCTACTTCGGCGCCGAGGTCATCGCCGACGCCTTCCCCGACGCCGTCTTCCTCGCCACCCCGATCGTCATCGAGCACATCGCCCACTCCTACGAGGGCAAGCTCAAGGCCTGGGCCGCGCTCGGCCCGAACCTGCCCACCCGCCTGGTCGACCTCCAGCCGCTCACCGGCGACCTCACCCTGGAGGGCCACACCTTCCAGCTCAAGGGCGGCCCGGCCGGACTGCCCGACCGCCACTACCTGTGGCAGGCCGAGCACCGCGCCCTCCTCGGCGGCGTCCTGCTCTTCCAGCAGGAACACGTCTGGGTCGCCGACACCCCCACCCCCGAATCCCGCACCACCTGGATCAACCTGCTCGACGAAATGGCCGCCCTCGACCCGCACCTGGTCGTCCCCGGCCACCGCCTGCCCGACACCGCAGCCGACGCCTCCGCCATCACCGCCACCCGCGACTACCTGATCGCCTTCGAAGAGGAGCTCGGCAAGGCCGCCGACGGCGCCACGCTCACCGAGGCGCTGGTGGCCCGCTATCCGGGCAACGGCATGCTCATCGCCGCCCAGATCGGCGCGAAAGTCGCCAAGGGCGAGATGAAGTGGGGCTGACGATGAGCGAGTTCGCCGCCTCCACCGCCCCCGCCGACGTCGTCCGCCGCCAGTACCTGGCCTCCGCCGCCGGCGACCTGGACGCCCTGCGCGCCACCCTCGCCCCCGACGTCGAGTGGACCGAGATGGCCGGCTTCCCCCTGGCCGGCACCTACCGCACCCCCGACGGCGTCACCGCCCACGTCATGGAACAACTCGGCAAGGACTGGGACGGCTGGACCGCCCACGACGACACCTACGTCGTCGACGGCGAGAACGTCGTCGTCCTCGCCCGCTACACCGCCACCAACAAAGCCACCGGCAAGCCCATCGACGTCCGCGTCGCCCACCACTTCGTCGTCCGCGGTGGACTCATCGTCCGCTTCGAACAGTTCGTGGACACCGCCCTCGTCCGCGACGCCATGACCGCCTGAACACCCGACCGCATCACTGCACGGCAGGAGAGATCCGCATGTCCGCAGCCGACAACAAGGCACTCGTCGTCGCGTTCTACGAGCAGGCCTTCAACGACTACCAGCCCGAGCAGGCCGCCGCCGCGTACCTCGGCGAGACCTACACCCAGCACAACCCCGAGGCGCAGGACAGCCCGCAGGCCTTCGTCGGCTATGTGCACTGGCTGCGCGGGCAGTTCCCCGACCTGCGCCTGGACATCAAGCGCGTGATCGCCGAGGGGGACTTGGTGGTCACCCACAGCAATCTGCACCTCAAGCCCGGCGACCGGGGCATGGCCGTCGCCGACTTCTGGCGCGTCGCCGACGGGAAGATCGTCGAGCACTGGGACGTGATCCAGGAGGTGCCCGAGAAGAGCGCCAACGACAACACCATGTTCTGACCCCACGGCAGCAGCACGGCACCCGTGCCGTATCCGGGCGCCGTCTGCTCCGCTGCCGTGGTCCAGCCGCACGACACAGACAACCGAACAGAACAGAGAGGCTCCCCCACCATGACCAGCCTTCCCAGCCGACGCCGCCTGCTTGCCACCGGAGCGGGTGCCGCTCTCGGTCTCGGCGTCGCCGCTGCCTCCGTCACCCCCGCTCAGGCCGCCACCGGCCAAGCCGCTGCGGGCCGCGTGGAATCGGGCGGCGCCGAGGAGACCCGGACTCTTGACGAGCTCTACCAGGCAGCCCTCGCGGAGGGCGGCAAGCTCGTGATCTACGCCGGCGGTGACATCTCCAGCCAGGCGGACGGGATCCGCAACGGCTTCAAGAGCCGATTCCCGGACATCGACCTGACGGTGGTCGTCGACTACAGCAAGTTCCACGATGTCCGCGTCGACAACCAGTTCGCCACCGACACCCTGATACCCGACGTCGTACAGCTGCAGACCGTGCAGGACTTCGTGCGCTGGAAGCAGGAACGCCGCCTGCTCACCTACAAGCCGGCCGGTTTCTCCAAGCTCTACGCTCCGTTCAAGGACCCGCACGGCGCGTGGGTCGCCGTCCAGGTCAGCGCCTTCAGCTACATGTACGGTCCCGCCGCGGTCGGCTCCGACATCCCCAGCGGTCCGCTCGACCTGGCCGACGCCCGCTGGAAGGGGAAGATCGCCTCCTCCTACCCGCACGACGACGACGCGGTCCTCTACCTCTACACCCTCTACGTGGAGAAGTACGGCTGGGACTGGCTCGCTCGACTGGCCAGCCAGGACCTTCAGTTCGCCCGCGGCAGCTACACCCCGTCGGCGGCCGTCAGCAGCGGCCAGAAGGCCATCGGCATCGGCGGCTCCGGCGCGCCGCTGTCCACCGGGCCGGTCAAGTGGGTGCTGCCCGAGGAGGCGCCGTTCATGTCCTGGGGACAGCGGGCCGCGATCCTCAAGCAGGCCAAGAACCCCACCGCCGCCAAGCTGTACCTGAACTGGCGGCTCTCCGTCGAGCAGCAGAAGGCCGCCACGAACGGCTGGTCGGTCCGCACCGATGTCACCCCGCCGACCGGGCTGAAGCCCGTCTGGGAGTACCCCAACGGCAACCTCGACGGCTTCCCTCGCTTCATGGCCGACCGCGCGGCGATCGAGCGCTGGAAGCAGACCTTCGCCCTGTACTTCGGTGAGGTGAAGGGCGACCCCTCACCGGGCTGGCTGGGGCTGCACCCCGGAGCCTGACCGCTGACCCAGCGACTCCGGCCCTGCCGACGTTCCTTAGTTGGTAGTGACAGTGTCGGGCTGGTGAGGAGGCCGAGGCGAACGCTTTCGCGGCAAGCCTGCTGACGCGTGCTGACCTCGTGCGGTCAGAGCTTCGGAGGCTCCCGTCGGCGGTCCGGCAGGACCTGGACCGCTGCACTGCCGCCCTGACTGTGCGTTCGAGGTCAGCGACTCGGCGATGGGTCACGACGCTGGTTCTGACGGAGCGTGACGCGGTTGTCCCGGACCAGACAGCGGGGGTCAATCGCCAGCCGGCACGTCCTCGATCGCCCTCGGGCGGCCTCCGCTCCGTTGTGGGTCCAGTGCATCGAACCGAGGGCGCCTGAAGCCGACCGTAGCGACCGCGGTCCGCGCGTCATGTGCGGACCGCTTCGTCCTTCCGGCTCACCTGGCCCGTAGGACGTCGAGCGCTGTGAGTGCCACGTGTAGTTCGGTGCGGTGTTCGCCGGACTCGAGATCGCAGTCGAGTATCCGCTCGATGCTGCGCAGACGTTGGTAGACGGTCTCGCGGGACAGACTGCCGGAGCGGGCTGCCAGGGTCTTGTTGCCTGCCGCGTCGAGGTAGTGGCGCAAGGTCGTCAGCAAGTCCGTGCCGTGGCGGGCGTCATGGTCGAGGAGTCGGCTGAGTCGGCGCTCGGTGAAGTCCTGGATCCGGGTGTCCTCCCTGAGCGCGAAGAGCATGCGGCGCAGGCCGATGTCGGACGGCTTGTGGTAGGAGCGTCCCGGCGGGAGCGGCTGGCCGGGCTCGGTGGCTTCGGTGACGCGGATCGCCTCACGGAAGGATCGGGCGACATCGAAGAGGCCTGCCGCCTCGCTGCCTGCGCTGACAATGGCCCCCGGCGCCAACCCGAGTACGGTGCGGCTGAGTTGTTCGACCACGGGTGGGCAGGGCCTGCCGGGGCGCAGGGGCAGCAGGATGCCGAGGCGCGTGGGGCCGAGGGCGCCGACGAGGGCCTGTGTCCCTTGCTTCCTCAGCTCTTCGCAGAGGAGTACCTCGCATTTCGTCGCGTCGGTCTCCTGAGGGAGGTCCGCGAGCACGGCCACGAAGCCGCAGTCCTTGGTGGGCAAACCCAGTGCGGCGACCCGGGCATCGGCGTCCGCAGGAGAGTGGTGACGTTGTCCGACGAGGTCGCGCAGGAGATCGCGGTGTGCGGCGCGTTCCCAGGGCACAGCGTGGATGACGCGGGCGATGGTGAGGGCCATCGCAGCCCTCTCAAGGACCGTCACAGCGGTGGGGTCGAATGCCGAGGGCGTGAGAGGGCGTGAAGAGGCGGGCAACATGACCACTCGGCCCCAGCTTTCGCCCTGGTACTCCACGGACGTCACGAGCCAGCCGCCGGGTCCGGACACGGAGGTGCGGCCGACGGGAGGTGTCGCTCGTGAGCGCCGTTCCCAGTCGCTGAGCGCTGCCTCGACCGTGCCTGCGGAGGGCGCGCAGATCAGTGCCTGGTGGGCCAAATTCTCCAGTACGACGGTGTGGCCGCTCATCTCGGCGGCGGCACGTACGACCTCCTCGGGCACAGCGCCCCGCAACGTGAGGGCGGTGAACGCCTCGTGAATGCGCTGGGTCCGGCGCATCTCCTCGGCCTGGTTGCCGAGGATGAGGGCGTGGACGACCTGTGTGACCTCAAGGAAGTTGACGTCCTTGGCCAGGGTCACGAGGGGGAGCCCGCGGGCCTCGCAGGCATGGACCAGGGCGTCGGGCGGGCGGTGGTAGCGGCGGACCAGTTCGATGACCAGGGCCGCCGCGCCGATGTCGGCGAGTTCGTTCACGTAGCGGCGTACACCGGCCGGCTCCTCCGGCAGGGGCATACCGGTGGTCAGTACGAGCTCGCCGCCCTTGAGGAAGGAGGCGGGGTCGGTCAGCTCGGTCATGTGCACCCATCGGACGGCGCGGTCGAGCAGGTCTGCTCCGGTGACGACCTGCGGCTGCCCGGCGGACAGGACGGGAAGGGTCAGAACGTCGGCCACGGTGAGCGGATGGCCGGCGGTGGCCATGTCCGGGCCTGCCAAGGAGGCGTCAGGACCGTCGGTGACGGGTCTTGCGGCCGTGTGGGGCTTCTCGCTCATGGGACCTCCCGGGGTGCTCCGTCACCCTGACAAGCCTCACTGACCTGCGCAAGAGCCATGGAAGAGCCGCTGTGAGCAGGACGAGCGGGGCGTGATGCCCGGTGCGGCTGACACAACGTCCAGATGCCGCGGCGCGGGCGGACAGTTCGAGCATTGGCGTCATCGAGGTACGCGGAGAGGCTCGACCGGACCGGAACCAGACCGACGACCCGCCGGGAGACGAACATGACTGCACTGTCGCCGCACCTTCGCCAGGCCACGCCCGTGGTGGCGGTCCGGGGAGAGGGCGTCCACCTCTACGGTGATGACGGCCGCCGCTACCTCGACTTCACCGCCGGCATCGGCGTGACCAGCACCGGGCACTGTCACCCCAAGGTCGTGGCGGCTGCCCGGGACCAGGTGGGCACCCTCGTCCACGGCCAGTACACGACAGTCATGCACCAGCCGCTGCAGCGGCTCGTCGACAAGCTGGGCGAGGTCCTGCCCGAGGGGCTCGACAGCCTGTTCTTCACCAACTCCGGCAGCGAGGCGGTGGAGGCGGCGCTGCGGCTGGCCCGGCAGGCCACCGGTCGGCCGAACATCCTGGTCTGCCACGGTGGCTTCCACGGCCGTACGGTGGCCGCCGCCTCGATGACGACCTCCGGCACCCGCTTCCGGTCCGGCTTCTCCCCGCTGATGAGCGGTGTCGTCGTCACACCCTTTCCCTCGGCCTTCCGCTACGGCTGGGACGAGGAGACCGCGACACGGTTCGCCCTGCAGGAGCTGGACCACACACTCCAGACGATCTCCTCACCTGCTGACACGGCCGCCGTCATCGTCGAGCCGGTGCTTGGCGAGGGGGGTTACGTGCCCGCGACCCGCGCCTTCCTGGAGGGCCTGCGGGAGCGGGCCGACCGGCACGGCTTCCTGCTGATCTTCGACGAGGTGCAGACCGGAGTGGGCCGCACCGGCCGGTTCTGGGGACACGAGCACTTCGGCATCACGCCCGACATCCTCGTCACCGCGAAGGGCCTGGCCAGCGGGTTCCCGCTGTCAGGAATCGCCGCCTCCGAGGAGCTGATGGCCAAGGCGTGGCCCGGCTCGCAGGGCGGTACGTACGGCGCCAACGCCGTCGCCTGCGCCGCGGCCTGCGCCACCCTCGACGTCGTCCGCGACGAGAGGCTCGTCGAGAACGCCGAGGCGATGGGCAAGCGCCTTCGCCAGGGCCTGGAGGCGGTGGCCGACCGGACCGCAGGCATCGGCGACGTACGCGGCCTCGGCCTCATGCTCGCCACCGAGTTCGTCACCGAGGACGGCAGTCCGGACCCCGAGACCGCCGCCCGCGTGCAGCGTGCCGCCGTCGACCAGGGCCTGCTCCTTCTTCTGTGCGGCGCCTGGAACCAGGTCGTGCGGATGATCCCGGCCCTGGTGATCGACGAGACGGCGGTGGACCAAGGTCTGCAGGCATGGGCGGCCGCGGTGGAGGCCGGGACGTCGGGAGCGGCACGGCGATGACGCGGTCGGGCCGGGGTGCCGTCCTTGCCGACCGCACCGGCCTGCGCGCACCGAGGGCTCCTGTGCGTGCGCCTGCAGCATGGCGCGCTTCGGTGCAACGGTCAGTGCATCGGGGGTCCGTGCTTCGTCGAGGCTGTCCTTCACGCGACCATGGTCGGGACCATCGAGTCGTCGGCTGCTTTGTCGAGGGGCAGAGTGTGCGTCATGGACATCCGGCAGCTGGAGTACTTCCTGGCGATCGTCGATCGCGGGGGGTTCAACCGCGCGGCCTCGGCTCTGTACGTCTCGCAGCCGTCGCTGTCGCAGGCCGTGCGGGCACTGGAGCGTGATCTCGGTTCCGAGTTGTTCCATCGCATCGGGCGTAGGGCAGTGCTGACGGAGGCCGGAAGGGCTCTGATCGAGCCGGCCCGGGAGGCCGTGCGGAGTCTGGAGACGGCGCGGGCGAGTGTCGCGGCGGTGCATGAGCTGCGTGAGGGGCGCCTGGACGTGGCATCCGTGCCGTCGCAGGCGGTGGAGCCGCTGACGAGTCTGGTGAGCGCGTTCAGCCACAGGTATCCCGGCGTCTCCGTGGCCATCAAAGCGGCGTTCACCTCGCGTGATGTGATCGACATGGTGCGCACGGGTGCCGTGGAACTGGGGCTCTTGGCGTCCGCCGGGCCGTTCTCCGACAAGGAGGTCGTCTCCCATGCGCTGGGGCGGCAGCGCTTCGTCCTGATGGTGCCGGCCGACGGCCCGTTCGCCGGCCGGACGGCAGTGGAGTGCCAGGAGCTTGCAGGACAGCGGCTGATCGTCGGGCAGCCGGGTACCGGGATGCGCGCGTACGTCGACGCGCTGCGGGAACAGGGCATCGAGTTCACCGTCGCCGCCGAGACCGAGCACCGGGTGTCGCTCATGCCTCTGGTACTGGCCGGTGTCGGCCTCGCCGTGGTCATGGATTCCTGGCGGGACCTCGCCCGGCAGCTGGGCGCCCGCGTCCTGGACATCGAGCCGGAGACCAGCTTGGACATCGCTCTCGTCAGCCGCCGCGGCAGCCTGTCGCCGGCGGCTGCCGCGTTCGTCACGGCCGCCCTTTCGGTCGCCGGCAGCTGATAGGCGCCGCTTATCAGGGATATCCGCTTTGCGTCTTGGACGCCCCGCGGACCGCCTTGCTGCAATCGACGGCATGAAGACCAATCACCGCATTGCCCTGATCCCCGGCGACGGCATCGGCGCCGAGGTACTGCCCCCAGCACAGCGGGTGCTCGATGTTCTCGGCCGCCGCCACGGCTTCAGCCTCTCCTACACGTCGTACGACTGGTCGTGCGAGCGGTACCTGCGGGAGGGCGCCATGATGCCCGCCGACGGTATCGACCAGCTGCGTGACAAGGACGCGATCCTGTTGGGTGCCGTCGGCTACCCGGGGGTCCCGGACCATGTCTCGCTGTGGGGGCTGCTGATCCCGATACGGCGCAGCTTCCGTCAGTACGTCAACCTCCGGCCCGTCCGTGTCTTCGCGGGCATCGACAGTCCGGTGCGCGGCGCGCGGCCGGGCGAGGTCGATCTCGTCGTCGTGCGGGAGAACGTCGAGGGCGAGTACAGCGAGATCGGCGGACGGCTGAACCAGGGCACGGCCGAGGAGCTGGCCGTCCAGGAATCGGTGTTCACCCGGGCCGGGGTCACCCGGGTCGCCGACTACGCGTTCTCGCTCGCCGCCCGCCGTCGAGGGAAGCTCACCTCCGCCACCAAGTCCAACGGCATCATTCACACCATGCCGTTCTGGGACGAGCTGATCGCCGAGCGGGCCGCCGAACACCCTGGCGTCACCTGGGACCAGGAGCACATCGATGCGCTGGCGGCCAAGTTCGTCCTGGACCCCGCCCGCTTCGACGTCGTCGTCGCCTCCAACCTCTTCGGCGACATTCTCAGCGACCTCGCGGCCGCGGTCGCCGGATCGATCGGCGTCGCCCCGGCGGCCAATCTCAACCCCGAGGGTGAGTTCCCCTCGATGTTCGAGCCGGTACACGGCTCCGCGCCCGACATCGCGGGCCAGGGCATCGCCAACCCGCTGGGCGCGATCTGGTCCGCGGCGATGATGCTCGACCACCTCGGCCACCCAGCCGCGGCCAGGGACATCACGGACGCGATCGCGTCGGTCCTGGCCAAGACCGATACCCGCACCCGTGACCTGGGCGGAACCGCGACCACCACCGAGTTCACCGACAGGCTGATCGAGCTCCTCTGAGCCATGTTCCTCCGCGGTGGGCGGCAGGGAGGACGCCGCCCACCAGTCATCCCCGCGCGCCCTCTGCCGCTGCTTCTCCCGCGTCCAGAACCAGCACCGCGACGTGCAGGGAGGTGCGCTCCAGACCTGACTCCAGGTCGCAGCCGAGGAGCCGCTCGATGGTGTGCAGGCGCTGGTAGTACGCCTGCCGGGACATGCCGGCGCGTTTCGCCGCGACCGACTTGTTCCCTGCCGCCGCCAGATAGGCGCGCAGTGCCGGGAGCAGATCGCCGCTGTTGCGGTCGTCGTGCTCGATGAGGCGGGTCAGTTGCCGTTCGGCGTACCGCTGAAGACGGGTGTCCTCGCGAAGGATCCCCAGCAACTCCGGCAGCCGGACGTCGGCGGGGACGTAGAACCACCGCTCGGGGGAGGCCGGTGTGATCGCCTCGGCCGTCTGCTCGGCCTCCTGCCACGACCGGGCGATCCCGCCCAGGTCGGTCACCCCGGGGCCGACGGCGACGACGGCCCGCGGTCCGAGCTCCTCCCGGGCCAGGCGGCCGATCTGCTCGGCGACCGGCTGCCAGGCGCTCGCCTGCGCCAGAGCCATGAGTACACCGATACGGCCCGGGGCCGTCTCGCCGACCAGGGCACGGACACCGGTGTGCGTCAGCTGCTTCGCGATGCGTTCGTCGAGGTGCTCCCCCTCGGTGCCGGTGTACGGGTGGCGGATGACCACGGCGAACAGGCGGTGTCCGAGGGTGGGCAGTCCCAGTGCCTCGGCGCGGGCGCGGGCGTCCGCGGGAGAACGGAAACGCCGTTCGTACAGGTCCCGCAGTACGGAGCGGTGGGCCCGGCGCTCCCACCAGGCCTGCCCCGCCAGACGCGCCATGGTCAGCGCGACCGCCGCACGCTCCAGCACCAGGACGTGTTCCGGGTCGGGCTCGGCGCTCAGCCGGTCCTCCAGCAGGACCAGCCGCCCCCACGGGCCGTGGTGGTCCTGCACCGGCGCGATCAGCCACCCCTCCGGGCCGCTCGGCGTGAGCCTCTCCGGCGTCGGGGCGGCCCGCGAACGCCGCGACCAGGCCGACACCACCGGCTCGTACGGCCGGCCGAGCAGCTCGCACATCAGGACCCGGTGGGTGAGGTCCTCCAGCACCACGGGGGCTCCGGTGAGCTCCGCGGTGGTGTGCACCAGTTCCTCGGGGTCCGCGCCCCGCAGCGTCAGAGCGGTGAAGATGTCCTGGATGTCCCGTCCGCGGCGCAGCAGGGCCCCCTGGGCGTCCAGGATGAGCGCGTGCACCGTCTGCGTGACGTCGATGAACCGGACGCCACGGGCCAGCTCGACCAGCGGCACATCACGGGCGCGGCACGCCGCCACCAGCTCGCGGGGCACTTTCTGGTACCGGTAACCGAGCTCCACGATCAGGCCGGCCGCGCCGACGTCCGCGAGCTGGTCGACGTAACCGCGCAGCTCGGAGGCGTCCTCTGGATGCGGCACGCCGGTCGTCAGGATCAGCTCGCCGCCCTCCAGGAAGTCCGCGGGGTTGAGCAGCTCGGTGACGTGCACCCACCGCACCGGGCTGTCCAGCCGTGACTCGCCCGCCAGCACGCGCGGCATCCCCTCGGCGAGCACGGGCAGGCCCAGTACCTCCCTAAGGGTAGGGAAGTGCCCGGTTGCATGGTGTCTGGGCGGCATAGGGGGTCTTTCATCCGAGGGAATCGGGCTCACCTTCGCACCGGCCACTCATCGTGACAAGGGGCGGGCCGTCATTTGGGCAGTCCGGTCGTCCGCAGTGACAGACCGTCTCGAGAAGGCCTTGAAGCGGAACACAGTGTGGGTTGACCTGCGGGTTCCGCGGGGCGGAAAGTGAACGCCATCCCCAGCAGGATCCGAACCGCAAAGGTCCGCGCGGTATCCGCAGCGTGCTGGGGCGACTTCCACCCAGACCACACCATCGAGCGGAGCGATCTCATGCGCATTCCGAAGCGCGTCGCCGTGATCGGTGCCGGCAGCATGGGCAGCCAGGCCATGTGGCGACTGGCCGCCCGCGGAGCCGAGGTCATCGGCTACGACCGCTACGCACCGGGTCACGACCGAGGCGCGGCCGGGGGCGAGAGCCGGATCTACCGAGCCGCCCACCTCGGCGAGCCCGCGTACATTCCGCTGCTGCGGCTGGCGGACCGGATGTGGGAGCAGCTCCAGGCGGAGACGGGCCGGTCGCTGCGACGCCGCAGCGGCAGCCTCGTGATGGGAGAGGCCTCCTCACCGTCCATGCGCCTCCTCGTGTCCACCAGCGCCGCCCATGGGCTGGATCACGAGGTCCTGGACCGGGAGGAACTCGGACGCCGCTACCCGCAGCACCGGCTCCCGGAGGGACACACCGCTGTCCTCGACCGGTTGGGCGCCGTCATCAGGCCGGAGGCGTCGATCCAGGCCGCCGCCGCCCGTGCCGAACAGCTGGGCGCCCGGCTGCACCGCTACACCACGGTGCGCGAGGTCGTCCCCGTGGCGGCCGGCGGGGTGCGGATCGTCACCGACCTGGGCACGGACCACGTGGACGCCGCCGTGGTGACCGTGGGCCCCTGGATCAACACCCTGCTCCCGGACCTCCCCCGGACCGTCGACGTCCGCCGGGTGGTCTGCTCCTGGCACCTGCCCACCCGCCACGACTGGTTCGCGGGCGGTGCCCCTTCCTTCGTGCGCGCCGCACCCCACGACTGCTTCGGGATCCCGTCGCCCGACGGCATCTCCGTCAAGCTCGGTCTCTCCTTCAAGTACCACGCGCCGGTGCCCGAGCCCGATCGGCTCGAACGCACCGTCCGCCCCGAGGAACTCGGTGTCTTCCGCGAGCTCATCGGGGAGCTCATGCCCGACCTGAACCCCGACCCCATCAGGACGTCGGCCTACATGGAGGGCTACACGGAGTCCGGAAACCCGCTCGTCGGTCATCTCCCCGGCGAGGACGACATCATCGTCATGGCCGGGTTCTCCGGCAGCGGTTTCAAGTTCTCGCCCGCGATGGGAGAGATCGCCGCCGACCTGGCGCTCGACGGCACCACGCAGCTCCCTGTCGACTTCCTTGCTCCGGCAGGAGTCGGAGCCGCCTGATCCACGGCGGGTGCCGACGTCATCACCCCACTCCCGACGCCTTTGTCGTGAGCATGCCTAAAAAGGGCCGTCCTGGCCCGGCCCAGTTCCCCGACGCAAGAAAGTGGAGCACTTCCATGCCCATTCCCTCGTTCCAGTTCCGCCCGAAGTACGTCTCGTTCGACTGCTACGGCACGTTGATCGAGTGGCCGATGACGCCCATCACGCGTGAACTCGTCGGCGACCAGATCCCCGCCGAGCACTGGGACCAGTTCGTCAAGGAGTTCCGCGGCTACCGCTACGACTCGGTCCTCGACAAGTACTACCCCTACGAGCAGACGCTGCAGGCCGCCTTCGAGCGCGTCTGCCGCAAGTGGGGCGTCAAGGCGGCCCCGGACGCGGGCAGGCGGCTCGCCGACGGCGTGCGCAGCTGGGGCCCGCACGCCGACGTGCCGGAACCGCTGAAGAAGATGGGCGAGAACTACAAGCTGGTGATCCTCTCCAACGCCGACGACTCCTTCCTCGCGGAAAGCGTGCCGCGGCTGGGCGCCGACTTCCACGCCGTCTTCACCGCCGAGCAGGCCGGCTACTACAAGCCCCGCTACGCCGCGTTCGAGTACATGCTCGACCAGCTCGACGCGTCCCCCGAGGACTTCGTGCACGTCTCCTCGCACACCCGCTACGACCTGATGCCGATGCACGACATGGGCTTCCGCAACCTCGTCCTGCTGGACCGCGGCTGCGACCCGGTCACCCACGGCTACGACTACGTGACCGTCAAGTCCCTGGACGAGCTCAACCAGATGCTCGGCATCTGACGCGCGACGCGCACCCGCCGACCACCCCCCGCCCGATCCGCACGTCGTCCCCGCAGCACGGATTCCCCGTATCCCCGTATCCCCAGGAGGCACCGCCATGGAAACCAACCGGACAGGCCGCAGCAACGTATTCCGCACCGCAGGCGCCGTGGCCGCCGCGATGCAGGTCAACAGACACCTGAGCATCCCGATCGCCACCACCGCCCTGGCCCTCGCGCTCGCGGCGTGCGGGGCGACCGGCACGGCAGAGAACGCGGCGGCGAAGGGCACGACGCAGGGCGGGGGAGCCGGCGCGTCCGCCGAGCACACCGACGACATCTCGGTGGGCGTGAAGCCGGACGAGAACGCGGTGAAACTGCTGCCCGCGGCGGTGAAGGCCAAGGGCAAGCTCTCGGTGGCCATGGACCTGTCGTACCCGCCCACCACGTTCATGGCATCGGACAACAAGACCCCGATCGGGTTCAACCCGGACATGTCCCGGCTGATCGCCGCCAAGCTCGGCCTGAAACTCCAGATCAACAACGTCAAGTTCGACACCATCATCACCGGACTGCAGGCCGACCGGTACGACTTCACCGCCTCCACCATGGGCGCCACCAGCGACCGGCTGAAGGTGCTCGACATGGTCGACTACGTCAACTCCGGGACCGGGGTGTCCGTCCCCTACGGCAACCCGCAGAAGCTGGGCACCCACACGCTGTGCGGGCACCGCGTCGCCGTCCCCTCCGGCAGCACCGCGGAGCTCCAGTGGCTGCCCCAGCTGTCCGAGCAGGACTGTACGAGCAAGGGCAAGCCGGCCATCAAGCCGGTGTCCCTGCCCAGCGTGAACGACGCTCTGACCCAGCTGGTCTCCAAGCGGATCGACGCGGTGATGTACGACTTCATCTCGCTCGAGTGGGCGGCCGCGCAGCAGCCCAAGACGTTCGACGTCCTCAGGCCCCTGGTGGCCACCAAGCCCGCGACCGTCGCGCTGAAGAAGGACTCGCCGCTGACCCCCGCGGTGAAGGCCGCCCTCCAGTCGATCATCGACGACCCCAAGTACACCCAGGCGCTGGAGCGCTGGGGTCTCAAGGACCTCGGAATCAAGACCGCGGCCATGGCCGTCCCGCAGGACTGACATGTCCACGGATCTGATCGGTACGAAGACCGGGAGCCGACCGATGTCACCACTGCGGGCCGAAGAAAAGAAGCGGATCACGCCGAAACGACCGCGCGACTACGTCGCCTGGGCCGTCGCGATCGCGGTCGTCGCCGGTCTGGTGTGGACCGCGGTGACGAACGAGAACTATCGCTGGCCGGTGGTGTTCAGCTACTTCACCACCGAGACCATCCTCAACGGCCTGCTGATCACGCTTCTGCTGACCGCGGCGAGCATGGCCCTGGGCACGCTGCTCGGGCTGGTGCTGGCGGTGATGCGCATGTCGCACCAGCGGCCCGTCTCCGGGCTCGCACAGCTCTACATCACCTTCTTCCGCGGCACCCCGGTGCTCGTGCAGCTGGTCTTCTGGTTCAACATCGCGGCGCTGTACCCGCACCTCTCGATCGGCATCCCGTTCACCGACATCTCCACGCCGGTGAACGTGAACGCGATCATGACGCCGATGACCGCGGCCATCGTGGGGCTGACGCTCAACCAGGCCGCCTACATGTCCGAGATCATCCGCGGCGGGTTCGCCTCGGTCAGCCGCGGACAGCACGAGGCGGCGGAGTCCCTGGGCATGTCGGGGTTCACCAAGCTCCGGCACGTGATCATCCCGCAGACCATGCCGGCGGTCATCCCGGCCACCGGCAACCAGGTGATCGGCATGCTCAAGGAGACCTCGCTGGTGAGCGTGCTCGGCGTCGCCGACCTGCTGAACAGCGCACAGTCGATCTACGCCCGCAACTACCAGACGATCCCGCTGCTGATCGTGGCCAGCCTCTGGTACCTGATCATGACGCTGGTGCTGAGCGTGCCGCAGTCCATGATCGAGCGCCGTTTCTCCCGCTCGACCCGGGCGCGGCTGACGCCTGCCGCCACGTCGGCCGAACCAGGGGCGGCCCAGCCAGTTCCCACCACGAGGGAGTCCCTGCTGTGAACGCCGACGGAACGATCGTCGCACGCAAGCTGTGCAAGAGCTTCGGACGTCACCAGGTCCTGCGTGACATCGACCTGACCGTCGCGGCCGGGGAGATCTCCTGCATCATCGGACCGAGCGGATCGGGCAAATCGACCCTGCTGCGGTGCATCAACGGCCTGGAGACCGTCGACCGCGGAGTCCTACGGGTCAACGGCGAGGACTTCGGCTACGTCGAGAAGGACGACGCCTACCACGCCGTACGCCCCAAGCGGCTGGCCGAGCAGCGCACCCGCATCGGCATGGTGTTCCAGCAGTTCAACCTGTTCCCGAACATGACCGCCGAAAGCAACGTCATGTCCGGACCGGTGCTGGTGCAGAAGAAGGACCGCGCCACCTGCCGGGAGCAGGCACAGGAGCTGCTGGCCAAGGTCGGCCTCAAGGGCTGTGGCCACAAGTACCCCGCTCAACTCTCCGGCGGTCAGCAGCAACGCGTGGCCATCGCCCGCGCGCTGGCGATGGAACCCACCATCATGCTGTTCGACGAACCCACCAGCGCGCTGGACCCCGAGCGCGTGGGCGAAGTACTCGCCGTCATGCGCGACCTCGCCGGCAACGGAATGACCATGCTGCTCGTCACCCACGAGATGGGCTTCGCCCGCGAGGTCGCCGACGAAGTGCTCTTCATGGACGAAGGCATCGCAGTCGAGCGCGGCGACGCCCGCGAAGTGCTGGCCAACCCCCGTGAGAAACGAACCCAGGCCTTCCTCGAAAGGGTCCTGTAGAAGCGGCTCGGACTGACGTGACGTCCGCGCCCTGCGGGTCCCGGTCCTCAACGCCCTCCAGTCAGACGTCGATCCGACCGTCGCTCACATCGCCGTCGGCCGGGCCCCTGGTGCTGCCCGGCCGCGCCTCCCTCGAAACTCCCCGCTAAGGACCCGACATGAAGACGATTCCCTACTGGATAGAAACTGCCGGGGCGTTTCCCGACCGATCCGGCAAGCCGCTGACCGAGGACACCGACCTGGTGGTCGTCGGCGCTGGCCTGACGGGTCTGTCCACCGCCCTGCACTCCGCCCGCAAGGGCGCCCGCGTCACCCTCGTCGAGAAGGGCCAGATCGGCTCCGGTGCCTCCGCCCGCAACGGCGGTATGGCCAACCTGGGCTTCACCATCGGCGTGGGCCAGGCCATCCGCCGGTACGGACTGGAGCGGGCCCGCGAGATCTACAACTCCTACGGCGAGGCCGTGGACACCGTCGAGCGGCTCGTGCACGAGGAGTCCATCGACTGCCAGTTCCGCCGCGTCGGACGGCTGGGGGTCGCGTCCCGCCCCGCCCACTTCGAGAGCAAGAAGGCACAACAGCGTCTCCTGGCCAAGCACTTCGGACACGAGACGACTCTGATCGGCAAGTCCGAGCTGCGGTCCGAGATCGGCTCCGACGCCTACCACGGCGGCCTGCTCGACCCGTTCAGCGCGGCCCTGCACGTCGGCCGCTTCGTGCGCGGTATGGCCGAGGCGTGCGAGCGCGCCGGTGTCGAGATCCACGAGCGCAACGCGGCCATCGGCGTACGGCGTACCGCCGCCGGCCGGTTCGAGGTCAGCACCGAGCGCGGTGTCATCCGTGCCGGGCAGGTCATGATGGCCACCGACGCCTACACCGACAAGAACTTCCCGTGGCTGCGCCGACAGCAGGTCTGCGTGGGCAGCTTCATCATCGTCACCGAACCGCTCGGCGAGGAGCTCGCCCGGGACATCATCCCCAAGGCCCGCCTCATCGTCGACTCCAACAAGGTCTGCCACTACTTCCGGCTCACCCCGGACAACCGGCTGCTGTTCGGCGGCCGTGCCCGCTTCGCACCGTCCGACCCCACCTCGGACAAGAAGAGCGGGGCCGTCCTGTTCCGTGAGATGTGCGGGATCTTCCCCCAGCTCTCCCGCACCAGAATCGAGTACGTGTGGGGCGGCTCCGTCGGCTTCGCCATGGACCGCATCGTGCACGCCGGGCAGACCGAGGACGGCGTCCACTACTCCATGGGATACGCCGGCCACGGCGTGCAGATGGCCACCCACATGGGTCACGTCATGGCCGAGGTGCTGGACGGCCACCCCGAGGCCAACCCCGTCCGCGACATCGCACCGCCTCGCATCCCCCTCTACAACGGCACGGCCTGGTTCCTGCCCTTCGCGGGCGCCTACTACAAGACGCTCGACCGCATCCGCTGACCGGTCGGCAGCCTCTCTACACCTACAAGGAGACCCACGATGACTGTCGTCCGTAATGTTCCCAAGCAGCTGTTCATCGGCGGCGATTGGCAGGACGCGGAGTCCGGCCGGACCCTGTCCGTCGACAACCCGGCCACCGGCGAGGAACTGTGCCAGATCGCCGACGCCTCACCGGCCGACGGCCGGCGTGCGGTCGAGGCGGCGGTCGCCGCGCAGGCCGCCTGGGCCGCCACCCCGCCGCGCGTGCGCAGCGAGATCCTGCGCCGCGCCTACGACATCATCATCGCGCGCACCGAGGACCTCGCGCTGCTGATGACCCTGGAGATGGGCAAGCCCCTGGCCGAGGCGCGTGCCGAGGTCGCCTACGGCGCGGAGTTCTTCCGCTGGTTCTCCGAGGAAGCCGTGCGTATCGACGGCGGCATGATGACCGCCCCCGACGGAAGGAACCGTCTGCTGGTCGCCCGTCAGCCCGTCGGCCCCTGCCTGCTCATCACCCCATGGAACTTCCCCCTGGCGATGGGCACCCGCAAGATCGGCCCCGCCGTCGCCGCCGGCTGCACCATCGTCCTCAAACCCGCCCCCCAGACTCCCCTGACCAGCCTCGCCCTGGCGGAGATCCTCACCGAAGCGGGCCTGCCGGCCGGTGTGCTGAACATCGTCACCACCACCGACGCCGCCGGTGTCGTCGAACCCCTCCTCCGCGGCGGGAAGATCCGCAAGCTCTCCTTCACCGGCTCCACCCAGGTGGGGCGGATCCTGCTGGCCCAGTGCGCCGACACCGTCATCCGCACCTCCATGGAACTGGGCGGCAACGCACCCCTCATCGTCTTCGACGACGCCGACCTCGACGTGGCCGTCGAGGGCACCATGGTCGCCAAGATGCGCAACATGGGCGAGTCCTGCTGCGCGGCCAACCGCATCTTCGTCCACACTTCCGTCGCCGACGAGTTCGCCCAGCGCCTCACCGCCCGCATGTCCGCCCTCACCGTGGGGCCCGGCACCGAACCCGGCACCGACGTCGGCCCCCTCATCGACCTCGCCGGCCGCAGCAAGGCGCACGACCTGGTGCGGGACGCCGTCAAGCGCGGCGCCACCGCCCTGACCGGCGGTGAACTCCCCGAGGGACCGGGCTGCTTCTATCCGCCCACCGTCCTCACCGGCATCGCACCCGACTCCGCGATCATCGACAACGAGATCTTCGGCCCCGTCGCCGCGATCCGTACCTTCGAGACCGAGGACGAGGCCGTCGCCGCCGCCAACGACACCGAATTCGGCCTGGCGGCCTACCTGTTCACCCAGAACCTGGACCGCGCCCTGCGGGTCGCCGAACGCCTCGAAAGCGGCATGATCGGCATCAACACCGGGCTGGTCTCCAACCCCGCCGCGCCCTTCGGCGGCGTCAAGCAGTCCGGCCTGGGCCGCGAAGGCGGACTCGTCGGCATCGACGAGTTCCTGGAGTACAAGTACATGGCCGTCCCCGTCGGAGCCTGACATGCGCGAGCGACTCGTCGTCCTCTACCGCGGCAACCGGCCTCCCGCCGCCGCACGCATCGAAAGCCTCGCCGACACCGTCTACGCCACGGAGGAGGAACTGCCGTACCTCCTCCCCGGCACCGACGTCCTCCTGGCCTGGGTGACCATCACCCCGGCCATCCGGGAGGCGTGGCCCGACGATCCGCAGAAGGCACCCCGTTGGGTCCACGCGTCCTCGGCGGGAGTGGACTCCTTCCTCTTCCCCACCCTGGTGGACGATCCGGGCGTAGTCCTGACCAACGCCCGCGGGGTCTACGAACAGCCGACCGCCGAGTACGTCCTCGGCCTGATCCTCGCCCTCGCCAAGGACTTCCCCGGCACGTGGGAGCACCAGCGGCGCCGTGAGTGGCGTCCGCGCCCGAGTGACGGCATCACCGGGCGCACTGTGCTGGTCTGGGGGACGGGGCCGATCGGCCGGGCCATCGCCCGGCTGCTGCGCGCCGTCGGGATGCGGGTGAGCGGTGCGGGCCGCAAGTCCCGCACGGACGATCCCGACTTCGGCACTGTTCACGGTGCGACGACCCTGCGCTCCGCCCTGACAGAAGCGGACTACGTCGTCCTGGCCGCCCCCCTCACCGAGGGCACCCGGGGCATGGTCGACGCCCCCGTGCTCGCCGCCATGAAGCCGGGGGCGCGGCTGATCAACGTAGGCCGGGGCGGACTCGTCGACGAGGAGGCGCTGGTCGACCACCTCGCCGCCGGACGGCTCGCCGGCGCGGCCCTGGACGTGTTCGCCCGGGAACCGCTGCCTGCCGAATCACCCCTGTGGGACATGCCCGGCGTGATCATCTCCCCGCACACGGCGGGCGAGACCACCAGCGAGCGGGAGGCGCTCGTCGAGGTGTTCCTCGACAACTTCGCCCGGCACATCGAGGGTCGGCCGCTGCGCAATGTGGTGGACAAGCGGCGCGGATACGTGGTCGACGACCCGCGCCCCGCCTGAAGGCGAGTAGCACGCCTTTCTCTCTGAATCAAAATGGGACCGGGCGGTAACCGCCCGGTCCCATCACCCATACCGCGCCGCGGAGCCGGGTCTATGAAACGGTCACGTAGATCTTGCGCACGGTTTCGATCGTCTTCCAGACACCGACGTAGCCCGGCTTCATGACAAAGCTGTCGCCTGCCTTGTAGATCACCGGCTCGCCGCCTTCCGGAGTGAGTTCGATGACGCCGGACAGGATGTGGCAGAACTCGAAGAGCTCACCCTTGATCGAGTGCGTCTCGCCGGGCGTGGCTTCCCAGACGCCCGTTTTGATCGTTTCCCCGCGCGCGGCGTCCTGCGCCCAGGTCTTGTAAGTCGGGTTACCGGAAATCAGGCGTTCCGGCAGCGGGCCGGACTCCTGGGGCGCGAAGGAGGGGGCGGGATCGATGGTCTTCAGGAGCGACATGCTTTTCCTCCAGTGGATTTGACAACGACGGAAATCGGAAGCGGACATACCAGGCATCACCGGGCCGGGTTCGACCAGACTCATCGCCCCTCTCGGAGCAGGGCCTGACGGCTGCCGCCACGGGTGCTGGCTCCAACACGAAGCGAAATGCCGTGCGATCGGCGTCGAAGGCGACCTGACGGGCGGCCTCGGCAAGCTCCGGATCGACCGTGCCGGGCACGATGCCGGAACCGGCCTGCACCGGTGGTGTGGAGCGTGCGACTGCCCCGGCCCATCGAGTATTTCTGACGCCCCGCAAGGAGCCCATGCGTGATCTGTCCGTCGCGGCCACGCTGTTCGGACGTTGTGTCAGGCGGGAGGCCACGGCTTCGCTGCCGGCCACACGGCTCGGGAGAGTACGCCACACGGCGGTCCACACATGCATGGCGGCCAGGGTCTCGGCCTCCGCACGCCGGGCAGCGTCCGCCTCGGCCGGATAGTTGCCTACTGCGCGGATCCGGGCGTGGCGTGCCGTGGAACCGGCTAGGAGCAGGCACGTGGAGGTGTCCGCCAAGCCTGGCAGCGGCACGATGAGGCGCTGGATCCGGCGTCGAGCACGACGCTCCCCGGCTTGACGTCTTCGCCGAGAGTAAGCCGAGGCCGCCCCACGGCCGCCACAACTACGTCCGATGCCCGTACGGTCGCGGCCAGATCGGTCGTACGGGTGGGGCCGTGGGTGAACGTGGCGTCCCGGGTGGGCAGGAGCATCGCGACCGGCTTGCCGGGGACCGTCCTTCGACCCACGACGACACCGGCCCGAAGCCCATCGCCCCGAGGGAGCTCAACCGTACGGGGTGCCGAAGCCGGATCTTCACCCCCCACCGTTGCCGGCCGAGGCGTCACACCGACACGCGGCGCAAGCTCTGCCGCCTTGCCTGATGTCCCCCCGACGATGCGTCGGGCATTCGCGCTGCGCCCGGCGCCGACAGCCGATCGCTGATCCTGCGGTCAGGACCGGGCTGCTGGTGCCGCAGCGCGGGCCCGGTGCGCGCGGATCTCGTCATGGTGGTCGGCGGCCCAGCCGATCAGGGATGTCACGATCTCGTGGAGGCCACGCCCCAACGGAGTGAGGGAGTACTCGACGCGCGGTGGAACCTCCGCGTAGGCGGTGCGGGTGATCAGACCGTCCTCGCGGAGCTGGCGGAGCGTGAGGGTGAGCATCCGCTGGGAGATTCCGGGGACCTGGCGCTGCAGGTCGGTGTAGCGCAGCGGGCCGGCCTCCACCACCGCGATGAGCAGCAGGCTCCACTTGTCGCCGACGCGGTCGAGGACCTGCCGGATGAACTCCATGTGCTCGGCGGGGATGCTGGCACAGGGCCCCACCGCCGCCGCGCCGCCCGAACTGCCGCTGACCTCCATGACGCACATTCCTCTCCGGCACGAACACCGATGTGCCTTTTGTATCGACTTCCATACTGGCCCATCATGGCGCTACACACAAAACGTAGGAATCAAAGCGTAGGCACGGGAGGCGCGTCATGAAGGTCGACATCTGGGCCGAGGTCACCTGCCCCTGGTGCGGGCTGGGCAGCCACCGTCTGGACCGTGCCGTGGAGCGGTTCGAGCACGGCAATGAGGTGGAAGTCGTCCACCACTCGTTCCCGCTGAGCAGTTCCTTCCCCGTGGGTGAGACGTTCGGCGTCCGTGACGCGCTGCTGCGCCGGTACGGCATGGGCGGTTCCCAGGCGGAGGCGTCCACGCGTCGGATCGAGGCGCTGGCCGCGGCCGAGGGGCTCACCCCCTACAAGGTGTTGGACAACCTGGTCGGCAACACCGACCTGGCGCACGAGTTCCTCGCCCACGCCTCCGCCGAGGGCAGGAACCGCGAGGCCTGGGACGCGATCTTCCGCGCCTACTTCGGCCAGGCCCGCCCCGTCTTCACCATGGACGACCTGCTCGGCCTGGGCCAGGAGATCGGCCTGGACCGCGAGGGCACCCGCCGGGCGCTCACCGAGCACCGCTACCAGCGGCAGGTGAGCGACGATGCCGCCCGCGCCCAGCGCCTGGGCGCCACCGGCGCGCCCTTCATCGTCGTCGACGGCACGTACGGCATCCCCGGGGCCCAGGACAGCGACGGCCTTCTCCACGTGTTGCGCACGGCCTGGGACGCATCCCACCCGCTCACCCTGGGCACCGACGGCGACGCTGCGGTCTGCGGCCCCGACGGCTGCGCCGTACCGGCCGGCAGTTGACCTCCACCGGTCACCCCCCGACCCACCCTTGATCGTTTCGAAAGGCTGACTTCCCCATGTCCTACCTGCTGCACATCGACGCCTCCTCGCTCGACGCGGCATCCGTCTCCCGTCAGGTCGCCCGGTCCTTCCGTGACGAGTGGCAGGGCGCGGTCGTCCACCGCGACCTGGCCGCCTCCCCCGCCCCGCACCTCAGCGCGGCCGGCATCACCGCCCGCACCACCGACCCCGCCGAGCACACCCCCGAGCAGGCGAAGGCCATGGCGGTCCAGGACGAGCTGATCGAGGAGTTCCTCGGCGCCGACGCCTACCTGTTCACCGTGCCGCTGTACAACCTCACGATGCCGTCCGTGTTCAAGGCATGGCTGGACCAGATCATGGTCGCCGGACGCACCCTGAGCTTCGACGGACCCCCTCCCACCCTCGGCCGCCCCGCCACGGTGATCTCCGCACGCGGCGGCGGCTACGGCCCCGGCGCCCCCAAGCACGGCATGGACCACCTGGTGCCCACGCTGGAAACCGTCCTGGGCCACCCGACCAACCTCGGCCTCGACCTGACGACGGTCCTGCCCGAACTGACCATGGCCCCGCACGTGCCGATGATGGCTCCGCTGCTTCCGATGCACGAGGCGTCCCTGACCAAGGCGCACGACGAGGCCCGCCGCCTGGGCTCTGCCCTGACCGGCCGGCCGACCGCCTGATCCACCCCTGAACCGCCCGAAAGGCGTTTGATCACCATGAGCAACTTCCTGGTCCTCGGCGGCAGCGGCCGCACCGGCGCCCACGTCCTGGAGCACGCCGCCCGGCGCGGCCACCACGTCCGCGCCCTCGTCCGCAACCCCGACAAAGTGCGGGCACCGGCCGGCGTCGAACTGATCCAGGGCACGCCCGCCAACATCGATGACCTCCGCAAGGCCGCCGAAGGCACCGACGCGGTGATCAGCGCGCTGAACAACTCCCGCACCTCCGACAACCCGTGGGCCAAGCCGGTCAGCCCGCCGATGTTCATGACCGACGCCACCCGCAACACGCTCACCGTCATGGGCGAACAGGGCATACCCCGCATCGTGCTGACATCCACGCAGGGCGCCGGTGATGACTGGGCGCGGCTCAACCCGCTGGTCAAGGCGTTCATCAACCGGTCGAACATCAAGGCGGGCTTCGAGGACCACACCGGCGTCGACCAGCTCGTCCGCGCCTCGTCCGGCATCGACTGGACCCTGGCCCGCGCCGTCACCCTCACCGACAAGCCCCTGAGTGGTCCCGTACGGGCAGCCGAGGCCGGCACCGAAAAGCCCGGCGCACGGATCAACCGCGCCGACCTCGCCCAGTTCCTCGTCCAGACGGTCGAGGACGACGCATGGATCCGCAGAGCCCCCCTCGTCTGGAACACACGAGGAGCCGGAGCGGCACCTGGTGAACAACGCGGTAGGGGCAGCGCCTGACGGCGCCGCCCATGGCTTTGGAGCCCGGCTGTACCTCAAGCTCGGACTTGATCCCGTGGTGAGGGATGCATCCACGTGGCTGAGAGGGTTGCTGACGAGGGCTATCCGTGCCCGCCACAGCCCAGCAGAAGGCCACACCAGAAGGTGTCCCCCTCATGCTCGTGCCGGAAGGCGTCCACTTCGATGGGCGGCGCGTTCAGGGGTCGTGGGCATCCGTGCGGACAGTGGTACATCTTGGCGGGCGGCAGGGTCGGGGCCGCATCCGCCCCCGGCCGGTGGCGCCGAAGTGGGCCTCGACGGTGCCTGCGCGGTCGTGTTCGCGACGACGCAGGCGGTGACGGCCGGGCGGCAGCCGGGGGAGTGCCGGTGTGCCACTCCCCCGGTCGCTTTCCGTCGTGCGGCGGCCTCGCGGCGGCCGTGGACCAAACGGGTCGGTTCGTCCGCGCGTTCGTGCCTCTCTGGACCTTCATCCAGCTCTTGCCGTCGGGCAGTTGGCCGCTTCCCGCCGGGGGCTTCTGATAGAGCACCTGCCGCACGATCCGCTGTTCGAGCTGCCGGTCTCGCTGTCCCACGTGCATGCGGCTCGTGCCGTTCCGCAGGTCCAGTACGCCGGAACCGGTGATCGTCTCGCTGGTGCCGCCCGCTTCGACGGTGGTGGCCAGCTCGATACGGGCCCTCTTCGCCTGCGTGGTCTTCTTGTTGGTCGCCTGGACGACCCGGGCGGGCGAGGAGTGCGGCTGGCCATGCCCCACCTCCCGCCGGGAGCGTACACACACCGCGTGCCGGGGGGTGGGGTGCACCTGCGGAGAAGGCGCCGGGTCTCCCCCGGACGCTCAGTCCACCGGCTCCAGGTGGGTCAGGACTGAGGCGTCCTCCTCGATGAGCGGCGTGAGGGCGGTGTTGAAGGGGCCGCCGTAGGGGGCCTTCAGATGGGTTCGGAAGGCCTCCTCGTCCCGGTACGCCTCGAAGATCCAGAAGGCCCGCGGGGCCTCCGACTTGGTGTACACGTCGAAAGCGAGGTTGCCTTCCTCCGCACGGACCTTCAGGGCGTACTCCCTCAGCAGGCGGGCGACTTCGGCCGCCGCTCCCTCGCGGGCGGTGAACTCGGCGTACAGGGTCTTCGTCATGACGCCGCGTCCTCACGGCTGATCTTCTTCGCGCCGGTCATGATGGCCACCGCGTCCTCCATCGAGTACGCGTCGGGGGTGATGACGCCCGCGCAGCCGCCGAGGCGCTGGATGTGGATGCGGTCGGCGACCTCGAAGACGTTCGGCATGTTGTGGCTGATGAGGATGACGCCGAGGCCCTGGTCGCGCAGGTCGCGGACGAGCTTGAGGACCTGGCCGGTCTCGCGGACGCCGAGCGCTGCGGTGGGTTCGTCGAGGATGACGACCCGGCCGCCGAACACCGCGGTCCGGGCCACGGCCACCGACTGGCGCTGGCCTCCGGAGAGCGTCTCCACCGCCTGGTTGATGTTCTGGAGCGTGCCGATGCCGAGCCGCTTGATGTGGTCGGCGGCCTGCTTCTTCATCTCGCCGGTGTCGAGCATGCGGAACACCGAGCCGAGAATGCCCTTGCGGCGGATCTCGCGGGCGAGGAAGAGGTTGCTGGCGATGTCCAGGGCCGGAGCCACCGCCAGGGTCTGGTAGACGGTCTCGATGCCGGCGTCCCGGGCGTCCTGCGGCCCCTTGAAGGTGACCTCCCTGCCCTCGACGCGGATGCTGCCCCGGTCCGGGACGAGGGCCCCGGACAGGCACTTGATCAGGGTGGACTTGCCGGCGCCGTTGTCGCCGATGACGGCGAGGACCTCGCCGGGGTGCAGGATGAGGTCGACGTCGTTCAGGCCGACGACCCGGCCGAAGACCTTGACCAGGCCCTTGGCCTCGAGAACGGGGGCGGTGGCGGTCGTCACGACTTCACACTCCGGATCCACTGGTCGACGGAGACAGCCGCGATCACCAGGACGCCGACTGCGAGGACTTGGTAGTTCGGGTCGATCCCGGCCAGGGCGAGACCGTTGACGAAGACCTGGACGATGAGCGCGCCGATCAGCGACCCGAACACCACGCCTCGTCCGCCGAACAGGCTGGTGCCGCCGATGACCACGGCGGTGATGGACTGGAGGTTGGCGTTGAGACCGCTGTTGGGGTCGCCGCCGCCGACCCGGCCGACCAGGACCCAGGCCGCCACCGCGATGGTGACGCCGGCCAGCATGTAGGCGCTCAGCAGCACCCGGTTGACGGAGATGCCGGCGAGCCGGGCGGCCTCGATGTCGTCGCCCACGGCGTACAGGTGACGGCCCCAGGCGGTGTAGCGCAGGGCGTAGCCGACCACCGCGTACAGGGCGATCATCAGGAGGACGCCGTACGTCAGGTTCAGCTGGCCGATGGCGATCGTCTGGCCGCTCCACATCAGGAGGTTGCCCGGCTGGAGGGAGATGGTCTGGCCCTTGGCGTAGATCAGGGTGATCGCGGTGAAGACGCTGAGGGTGCCGAGGGTGACGATGAACGGCGGCAGTTTGACCTTGGTCACCAGCAGTCCGTTGACGGCCTGTGCGGCGACCGCGACGACGGCTCCGGCCAGCAGGGCGAGTCCGCCGGGCCAGCCGCTGTCGGCGACCAGCTTCGACATCAGCAGAGAGGCGAGCACCATAACGGCGCCGATCGACAGGTCGATGCCCGCGGTCAGGATGATCACCGTCTGGCCGACGGCGAGCGTCCCGATGACGGCCACCTGCTGGGCCACCAGCGAGAGGTTCTGGAGCGCGTAGAAGCGGTCGTTCACCAGGGAGAACACGATGGCTGCGAGCACCAGCACGATCGCCGGGCTGAGCGCCGGCTGGCGGTGCAGCACCGAGTGGACGCGCTGGCTGAGGGTGGCGGGCCGGTTGAGGAACTCCTCCGCCGGTGCCGGTGTGGCTTGACTGTCCACGTGAGTGGTCACAGGGGGTCCTTCCGCTGTCTTCCCCGGTACGGCTCATGGTTCGGGTGGTGCGGGTGCGACGCCGGCGCGCTGACGGCCGCCGGCGTCGCACCGGGGTTCGGGCGTCAGCTGCCCCAGCAGGCGGACGCGGCCTGCTCCGGGGACTGCACGGTCAGGCCGCCCAGGGCCTTGTTCGCGACGAGGGCCGTTCCGGTGTCGTAGAACGACTTGCCGTTGGTGACGCTGGGCTTGCTGCCGCCGCGGGCCAGCTTCGCGATGGAACTCACGCCGAGGGCGGCCATCTTGCCGGGGTACTGCACGGCGTCGGCGGCGAACTTGCCGCTGGTGACGTTCTTCAGGCCGGAGCAGCTGCCGTCGATGGCGTAGATCGCGACGTTCTTCTCCTTGCCGGCGGCCTTGAGGGCGTTGTACGCGCCTTCACCGGCGGGCTCGTTGATCGCGTAGACGACGTTGATGTCCGGGTTGGCCGACAGACAGTTCTCCATCGCGGTGCGCCCGCCGTCGATGGCACCCTGGGTGGGCTGGTGGCAGGCGATGGTGTACGTGCCGCCCTTGCCGCCGGTGTACTTGCCGGACTTGGCCTCCTTGCCGTTCTCGGTCTTGCTGCCCGGGTCGATGCCCATGCCCTCCAGGAAGCCGTGGTCGCGCTGGATGTCGACGGAGACCACCTGGTTGTTGAACAGGTCGAGCATGGCGATCACCGCGGGCTTGCCGTCCAGGGCGGCGGCCGCGTACTGGCCGTCGAGCTTGCCGGCCTGCTCGTTGTCGGTCGCGTAGGTGATGTCGGCGGTGCTCGCCGGGTTGAGTGCGGTGTCGAGGGCGATCACGAAGAGGCCGGCCTGCTTGGCGCGGTTCAGGGCGGCGTTCACGGCGTCGCCGTTGGTGGTGATGAGGATGCCCTTGTCGCCGCGCGATATGGCGTTGTCGACGGCGGTGATCTGGGTCTGGGTGTCACCGTCGGAGCTGCCCGCCGCCACGGTCAGGTCCACGTTGTCCTTGGCGGCCTGGGCCTTGGCGTCCTTCTGCATGCTCACGAAGTAGGGGTTGGTGAGCGTCTTCAGGATCAGCGAGACCCCGACCTTGTCGCCGCTGCCCGCCGTGGAGCCGCTGTCGGAGGAACCGCAGGCCGCCAGCGTGACGCCGAGGCACATGGTGACGCCGATCGCTGCCGCACGGACGCGCGGACTGCGGCGGCCCGACACCTGGCTGCTGGAGAAGTTCATAGCTGATCCCTTTCGGAGCCGTCCCTTGGCCGACGCTGAGACAACGTTGACTGACGGGGATGCTGGACCCATATGGACGAGGGCGTCAAGGGGCTGGTAGACATACGTCGGCAACGAGTGAGTAACGCGCGACCCGGCTGGAGACAACGATGACTCAGGGCGAACCTCCGCCGCGGTCCCCCCGCAGCCGTCCCACGATGCGTGAGGTGGCGGCCCTGGCCGGCGTGGCGATCAAGACGGTCTCGCGTGTCGTCAACGGCGTCCCCACCGTGGACCCGGCGATCGTCGCCCGGGTCCGTGCGGCCGCCGACCAGCTGGGCTATCGGCCCAACCTGACGGCCAGCAGCCTGCGGCGCGGGGACGGTCGTACGGCCACCATCGGCATGCTCGTCGAGGACGCCGCGAACCCCTTCTCCGCCGCGCTGACCCGCACCGTCGAGAACGTGGCGCGGGAGCGCGGTGTGCTGGTGCTGGTCGCCAGTCTCGACGAGGACCCGGCCAGGGAACGGGAGTTGGCGCGGGCGCTCGTCGACCGCAGGGTCGACGGGCTGGTGATCGTCCCGGCGGGGCGCGACCAGAGCTATCTGATCAGCGAGCAGCGGTCCGGCACCTGCATGGTCTTCGTGGACCGCGAGGCCGGTCTGCTCGACGCGGACGCCGTGGTCTCCGACAACCGGCAGGGCGCGGTCACCGCCGTCGAGCATCTGCTGCGGGCGGGACACCGCCGGATCGCCTACCTCGGCGACCGGGCGTCGATCCCCACCGCCGCGCTGCGTTTCGAGGGGTACCGGCACGCGCTGGAGGTCGCGCACGTCAAGTGCGACGACGAGATCGTGCGTCATGTGGAGGCCAGTGAGGCGGCGGCGATGGCCGCGACCGAGGAGTTCCTGATGCTGCCGAACCCGCCGACGGCGCTGTTCACCAGCCAGAACCTGCTCACCATAGGGGCCGTTCGCGCCCTGCGCGCGCTGGGGTTGCAGCACTCCGTGGCCCATGTGGGCTTCGACGACTTCCCGCTGGCCGACATCCTCAGCCCGGGCGTCTCGGTCATCGCCCAGGACGTCGAACAACTCGGCAAGCAGGCCGCGGAGACGCTCTTCCGGAGGCTGGACGGTGACGAGGCACCCACCCGGACCGTCACCGTGCCGACCCGGCTGATCGAGCGCGGCTCCGGCGAGATCCCGGCGGGGGCGCCCGGGGGCTGAACAGGGAGGAGGACCGGTCGTGATCGCCTGCGACGACTTCGACGCCTGGTACGACCACCCGGTTCTAGGAGCCCGGCGAGGGACGCTGGGGTCGTGTCATGGCCCAGCGGATGGCCCGGGTCAGGGCCTGGCCGGTGGGGTGTACCGCCAGGGGCTCGACGAGGGGCAGGTGGGGCAGCCACAGCATGCGGCGGGCCCAGAGCGGGAGCAGGGACACGGCGTTGGCGGCCAGGCCGCCGTAGAAGGGGCGTACCGCGAGCGGGAGCGGGGGTCGGAGGAGGAGGAAACGGGCCGCTGACCGGGCCTCCGGGGTGGCGCGCAGTTCGGGGAGGTAGGCGGTCAGCCGTTCGGACAGTTCACGGCGGTCGCGGGGCGGGGCGATGACGCCGAGGGCCTCCGCGACGCGTGCGGTGTCGGCGACGTACGCGTCGTATCCCGCGGCGTCCAGCGGACGGGCGCCGTATCGCTCGTGGGCGCGCAGGAAGCTCTCCGTCTCGGCGGCGTGGACCCAGCCCAGCAGGTGCGGGTCGGCCGCGTGGTACGGCACTCCCTCGGACGTGGTCCCGCGGATGCGGTCGTGGATGGCCCGGACCTGGTCGACGGCGCGCTGCGCGTCCTCGGCGGTGCCGTAGGTCGTCACGGCCAGGAAGGTGCTGGTGCGCTGGAGGCGGCCCCACGGGTCGCCGCGGAAGCCGGAGTGGCCTGCCACCGCCGCCATGGCGAGCGGGTGCAGGGACTGGAGGAGAAGTGCGCTGAGCCCGCCGATGAACATCGAGGCGTCGCCGTGGACCGTGCGGACGGGGCGGTCCGGCGCGAACCAGCGCGGGCCGGGGGTGTCATGGATGCGGGCGCGGTTCGCCGGTCCGTCGGGGCCCGCGACGCGGCGGAACAGGGCCTGGCCCATCTGTTCACGGACCGCGGTCAGCATGATCGATCTCCTCTCGCCCTACCGCTCGGCGGGCGCGTGCCGCGGGTCCCGGTCCGAGGCGGGCCACACGTAGGGCAGGTCGTCGGGCGTGTCCGGGAACAGGTCGGCGTAGGTCTGCGGGTCCTTGCGGACGAGTGCCGAGCGGTGGCTCTCGTGGAAGGCCTCGTCGCCGAGCCAGGGCGGCAGTTCGCCGTCGGCGTTCAGTCGCGGCTGGTCGCGCACCGCGGTGCCGGGACGGAGTGCGGGCAGTCCGGCGAGCAGGGAGGCGGCGCAGGTGTCCTGGTGTCCCTGCTCGCACCAGACCCGGCAGACCTCCAGGCCGTACCGTACGAGCGCCTCCTCGTACCCGGTCCACATCCGGACCGCCGGGTGGTGGCGCCAGCCGTAGCCGGGGACGGTCAGACCGCGCAGGACCTGCAGGGCCTCGACCCGCTGCTTGCCCAGCCGGCGCCGGTCAAGGAGCAGGGCCGACCGCCGGAAGTCGGGGTCGGGCAGGAACGTCTGCATCGGTACCGGCTCACTTGCGTCGCAGCGCGGACGGCTTGTGGACCGCCGTCCGGCCGGACTTGGCGCTGCGCACCTCGTACTGCGGGTCCTCGGGCGAGGCGTTCACGGTGCGGCCGGCGGCTTCGGTGCGTCGGGTGATCTTGCGTTCGACCTGCCCCTCGGCGGTGCCGCCGTGGCTGCTCCAGGTGACCTCGTCGCCCCGGGCGAGCTTCTCGCCCTGTGCCTTGTCGTCGCGCTTCTTCGTCATGGCTGGTTCCTCCGTGCGGCACCGGTCGACGCGGCCGGCGGATCGGTTGCTCGTTGCTCCTGTGTTCGCTCTCCCTCCTCCGCTTCCCGCCGAAGGCGGTGTTCGGATTCAGCCCCGCCGGTCCAGCAGTCCCCGCCGGTCCGGTCCCTGCCGGCCGACCGTGGCGAGGACGACCGCGGCCGCACCGGTGCCCAGGACGGCGCCGGCGACCACGTCGCCCGGGTAGTGCACGCCGGTGTGGATCCGTGAGTAGCCCACCGCGCAGGCCAGCAGGCCGAGCGGCACGGTGACGACGGGCAGGGCGGGTCCCACCGCCGCGGCGAACGCGACCGCGGACGCGGTGTGGCCGGAGGGGAACGACGCCGACTCCGGCATGGGCACATGCCGTCCGGGGAACGGCGAGTCCACGGCCCGGTGCGGACGCGGCCGTCGCACCAGGCGCTTGCCGAGCAGGTTCGCGCTCGCGGAGGCGACCCCGATGGCCGCGACCCCGAGCGCGGCGGCGCGCCGGGGCCGGCCGGGGAACAGCGCGAGCAGTCCGGCGACCGTGAAGGAGATCTTGGAGTGGTCCGCCGCCGCGGACAGCCGGCGCAGGGCGTAGTCCAGGGTCGGTGTCCGGGTGACGGTCACCGCCTCGTACAGCGCCTGGTCGAGGGCGGCGAGATCGCGCAACAGGTCCCGGGCGACTCGCTGGTCCCACTGGGGTCGGTCAAGCATCGCTCTGCTCCTGGTTCTTGTCGGCCTGATTCTTGTCGGTCGGGAGGGAGGTTCGGCCGAAAGCCAGCCGGACGACGCGGCGCCAGTCCACCGACGGGGCGGTGTACGGCGCTCCCGGACGATGCCGTGGTACCCGCATCCGCAGGACTCCCGGCCGTACGGTGCACACCACCGGCTGGGGCAGCATCAGCGCCTCCCCGTCCACGGCCACCGGGACGAACTCCGCGTCCGACTCGACGGTCACGCGCCGTGCGGTCAGCGTGGTGATACCGCTGGCCCGTTCGCCCCGCAGCGCCAGTTCGGCGGCCTGTGCCGCGCTCCCGATGCGTACGGCGACCACGCCGAGTTCGCCTCCGTCGAGGCGTGGTCTGCGCCCGGCGCCCAGGGGGTCGCCCAGCGCGTAGGGGTTGTTGCTCACCAGCAGGGCCTGCGGCTCCTCGACCCGCTGCGCGCCCACGGTCGCCGTCAGCCGCGCACCGCCCTCGCCGCCGAGCAGGTCGGGCAGCCGCTCCAGGACGGTGGCCGCTTTGGCGTCCCGGTACTCGGGGCTCTGCACGATCTCCGCGTACGTCCCGAAGGAGACCGTGTTCACGAAGGGCCGCCCGGCCACGTCGCCCAGGTCGACGCGGATCTCCACCCCGTGCGTGAGGGCGTCGAGGCCGGCGGCCGGGTCGTCGCGGTCCAGGCCCAGGTCCATCGCGAAGTGGTTGCGGGTGCCGGCGGACAGCACCATGAAGGGCAGCCGGTGCTCGGCGGCCACCGCCGCCACGAGAGCCTGGGGTGCCGTCGCCGCCCGCCACGCCGAGCAGGTCCGCGCCCTCCGCGACGGCCTTGCGCGCCAGCGCCGCCGGATCCGGGTCGCTGTCCAGGTCGAGCAGGATCACCTTGGCGCCCAGCGCCTCGGCCCGCTCCACCAGACCGTGTTCGCCGACCTTGCCGCCGCCCGACCGGGGGTTCATGATCAGTACGGGTCTGCGCGGGGGCCGGACCGAGCGGGACCTTCTGCCTCGCGGCGCGCGGAGCCGGCGCAGTGCGCTCCGGGCGCTGGCCAGCGCCGCGACCCACAGTCCCAGCGCCACCGCGGCGAACGGCCACAGGCCGGAGACCGCGTACAGCACCAGGACGGCGACCGGAGCGGCCAACGCCAGCAGGGCGCCGCACACCCGCGCGATGCCCCGGTGCGCCACGGCCCACCACAGGCCCGCACCGGCCAGGGCGATGCCGACGAGGCCCAGCAACAGCAGCAGCCACTGGCCCGCCGCCACCACCGCCGCGACCACTCCCGCCAGACAGAGCAGAGCGAGCCGGGCGAGGTTGTGCGCCTCGAGGCGGGAGCCGTCCGGCACGGCCTCGTCGTTCGCTCTCGTAGCGTTCATGATCCCTCGGGCAGTCCGGTGCGGGGCCTGGCCCGCGCGTGTGGCACCTCGTCCCCACGCCCGGGAACCTGCCCCGCCTCACCCCTCCATGATCCATGCGGCGTGGTGGCCCCACGATCTCATGCCCGGGCAGGGCCGGGGCGCCCCGCACAGGACTGCGGATGCCCTCAGCGGGTCACGACATGCCGCTCGTCCGGGACGCAGTGGGTCATGGTCAGGCCCTCGACGCCACGCGGCGGGTTCTTGCCGAGGTTCGACAGCCGCTTGCGGTCCTCGTCGGTGAGGTCCTGCGAGGCCAGCGGCTCCAGGCCGGCGACGTCCTCCGGGCTGATCCCGAGCCCGTCACCCACCCGCAGGCCCAGCTCGTTCTCGACCAGCAGGAAGTGCCACACCATGCGCTCCTGCACGGGCCGGTCGCACTGCGCGAGCAGGTCGGTGAGGTTCTTCACCAGGTCGTCGCGCTCCCAGTCCTCCAGCAGCAGGTAGCGCTGCCCGGCCTGGAGGTAGTCATTGGTGCGGGGGATGCGCTTGCGGGTGAGCCGCCCGCGGATCTCCGGGCCCTGCTCGTCCTCGGTCGCGTACTGGCCCTCACGCAGGCCGCCGGTGATGGACGGCTCGTAGTTGACGATCGGGTTCGCGCCCCCGCCGTCCACGTGGTACGTCATCTGGCCGTCGCGCTGGTTGGTGCGCACCTCGGCGTTCTTGGCCTGGTTGACGGGGAGCTGGAGGTAGTTCGGGCCGACCCGGTAGCGCTGGGTGTCGCTGTAGGAGAAGGTCCGGCCGACGAGCATCTTGTCGTCGGAGAAGTCCAGGCCGTCGACGAGGACTCCGGTGCCGAAGGAGATCTGCTCGTTCTCGGCGAAGAAGTTCTCGGGCATCCGGTCGAGCACCATCCGGCCCACCGCCTTGGGCGGGAAGTCCTGCTCGGGCCACGTCTTGGTGTCGTCGAGCGGGTCGAAGTCCAGTTCGGGATGGTCGTGGTCGTCCATCATCTGGACCAGGAGCTCCCACTCGGGGTGATCCCCACGGGCCACGGCCTCGTAGAGGTCCTTGGTGGCGTGGCCGAGCGAGTCGGCCTGCACGTTGGCGGCGTCCTCCTCGGTCATGCTGCGCACGCCCTGCTTGGGCATCCAGTGGTACTTGACCAGCTTGGTCTGCCCTTCGGCGTTGACCCACTTGTAGGTGTTGACGCCGAAGCCCTGCATGTGGCGGTAGTCCGCGGGGATGCCGCGCGGGCTGAACAGGTTGACCAGCATGTGCATCGACTCGGGGGTCTGGGACATGAAGTCGAAGATGCGGCGCGGCTGCTGCTCGAAGGTGACCGGGTCGGGTTTGAGGGCGTGGATGACGTCCGGGAACTTGATGGCGTCCCGGATGAAGAAGACGCCCAGGTTGTTGCCGACCAGGTCCCAGTTGCCGTCCTCGGTGTAGAACTTCACGGCGAAGCCGCGGGGGTCGCGTGCGGCCTCGGAGGAGTCCCGGCCGCCGATGACGGTGGAGAAGCGGACGGCCAGGTCGGTGCGCTTGCCCCGCTCCTGGAACAGCTTGGCGCGGGTGTAACGGCTGATCGGCTCGTCGCCCCAGCTGCCGTACGCCTCGAAATAGCCGTAGGCGGTGACGCCGCGGGCATGCACGACGCGCTCGGGGATGCGTTCCCGGTCGAAGTGGCTGATCTTCTCCAGGAACTGGTAGTTCTCCAGCGTGGCGGGCCCGCGGGCGCCGACGGTGCGCTGGTTCTGGTTGTCGTGGACCGGGTGGCCCTGGCGGTTGGTGAGTACCTCGCGGTCGTCGCCGGGAGCGGGACCGGTACCGGACACATCCGTCATGATCGAGGGCTCCTTCGGTTCATGGCCGGTGCCGGGCCCTCGCACAACGGGCGACCTCCGGCCGGTGGTGGCGGATCACCCGAGTACCCGGTCGGCTCACCCCACTCACGCCCGGGGCGCCGGCTCTCGCGACGGGGTGGGCCCGCACGCCGGGAGGGTGCGGGCCCCCGGGGTCACGCGCCGGCCATCAGCGCGTCGTCGTCGGGGCGGACCCCGGACGCGCCGGACGCGGGACGGGCCCCGGACGCGCCGGCCAGTTGACGGCGGGCCGCAGTCAGCGCCGAGTCGATGTCGCGGGTACCCGTGGCGATGCACAGGGTGTAGGACACGTCCTCGAGACGCTGACGTGCCTCGGCGCTGCCGTCCTCCGCGTGGAGCACCCGCAACGCCTCGTAGCGCTCGAGGAGATCGGTGAGAAGGACGGGGTGGGCCATGAGCATGGTGTGCTCCTCCAACTGCGCGGTGAAAGTGAGGACTGCGCCACGGAAGAGCCTCGGGCAAAACCTTGGGCGGCACGCACCAAGAAGAGCCGCTTCGGCCGCTTCCGCGGTGGGCCTGTGATCCCAAGCACCTGACCGCCGTCTGCCCCCGCCTCTGAGGCCCAAACCATTACCGGCGGCCTCCGGTGCACGGCCGTCGCCATACGGGTTGCGCCGCCCTGGCGGGGTACTCGCCGGCTTCGCGCGACGATGCGCTTCAGGGAGGGCCCAGGGCCATGACCACGCACACACGCACGACCCGTACGCCGGTACAACAAGCCGCTCTCGCGGTGGGGGTGGTGTTCCTGCTCGTCGGTGTCCTGGGGTTCGTCCCGGGGGTCACCACGGACTACGACACGATGGAGTTCGCCTCGCACGACTCCGGAGCCGAACTGCTCGGGATCTTCCAGGTCTCCGTCCTGCACAACCTCGTCCACCTCGCCTTCGGCGCCGCGGGCGTCGTGATGTCCCGCACGGTCTCCGGGGCGGCCACGTTCCTGCTGGCCGGAGGCGCGGTCTATCTGGTGCTGTGGCTGTACGGACTGCTCGTCGGCCATGACAGTTCGGCGAACTTCGTCCCGCTGAACACCGCCGACGACTGGCTGCACTTCTTCCTCGGCATCGGGATGATCGCGCTCGGCATGCTGCTCACCCGCCGCCGGACCACCGCGGCGCGGTGAACCCGGTGTCCGTCGGCGCGCTCCTCGTGTTCAGTCCCGTCGGGCGCCGACGTCGCCGTTGACGGTGGTCAGTGTCATGGTGTGGTCCCGGTCGGCGCGCTGGACCGGGACCGCCACCGTGGCGCGGCCGTTGTCGGTGGACGCGGCGACCCGGTAGGCGGGGCTGTCGTGCGGGACGGTGACGTCGACCGAGCCGTTGACGGTCGTCGCCGTGACGCCCGAGGGGACCGCGGCACAGCCCAGCACCACGTCCCCGTTGGTCGTCGCGGCGTGCAGCCGGTGCGCTGCGACGGCCGTCGCGCGCACCGATCCGTTGCGCGTTGACAGCCGCAGGTCTGCGCCGTCGCGTCCGGAACGGGTCAGTGTCACATCGCCGTTGACGGTGGTGAGGTCCAGCGCGGCGGCGACGCCCGCCACGTCGACGCCGGCGTTGCGGGCGGTGGCGGTGACGCGCATACCGTCCGGGATCTTCACGTACGGCATCCGGGGGCAGTCCCCGTCGTCCGTGGCCCGGTCGGTGCACGTGAGGTCCAGTGTCCACACGTCCCCGTGGTGCGACCAGTGTCCGTCGACGCGGTCGTCCACCGTGACGTGGTCGCCGTCGGCGGGGCGCAACCGCAGGCCGTTGTCGGTGGCGATCACCACCTGTTCGGCCGAGGCCGCCCCGCCGAGTGTCCGCGGGCCCTGTGCTCCCCCGCTGTCGTCATCGGTGCACGCGCCGGCGAGGGGCAGCAGTGCCAGCATCGCGACGAGGGATGTCGAGCGCCGTTTCGGCCGTGCCTTCATACCTCGTCGGATGCCCCGCTCCCCCGCGGACATGACGGCGGGAACGGGTTACGGCACCGGGACCGAGTCCGTCTCCTGCGCACCCTCGGCGGCCGCCAGTGCCTTGTTTCGGCGCACCGAGGACCAGAAGGACCAGCCGATCAGGACCACGCCGACCAGGCCGGTGATGATCTCGTTGATCTGGTACTGGATGGTGACCATGAGGATCACGGCGAGGGCGCCGATCGCGTAGTGGGCGCCGTGCTCCAGGTAGACGTAGTCGTCGAGGGTGCCCTGGCGGACCAGGTAGACGGTGAGCGACCGGACGTACATGGCGCCGATGCCGAGGCCCAGTGCCATCAGGACGATGTCGTTGGTGATGGCGAACGCGCCGATCACACCGTCGAAGGAGAACGAGGCGTCGAGGACCTCGAGGTACAGGAACATGAAGAAGGCGGCCTGGCCCGCGAGTTGGACGGCCGACCGCGATCCGCCGGAACGTTCGGCGGCTTCCTCGCGTTCCTCCTCCTCTTCGAGCCGGTTCTCGAAGTAGCCGGAGAGGCCGCCGACGACCATGTAGGTGATCAGGCCCGCGATACCGGAGATCAGGACGGTCTGCGCCTTGTCGGCGTGGGCGCCGCCGTGCTGGTGGGCGTGGGTGGCGAAGGTGAACGCGGTGATCAGCAGGACGACCAGGGCGATGCACACCGACAGCATGTCGACCTTGCCGAGCTTGGCCAGCGGGCGCTCCAGCCAGGCCAGCCACTTGATGTCGCGGTCCTCGAAGATGAAGTCCAGGAAGATCATCAGCAGGAACATCCCGCCGAACGCGGCGATCGCCGGGTGCGCGTCGGTCACCAGCTGCTGGTAGCGGTCCTTGTCGGTCACCGCCAGGTGGACCGCGTCGTACGGGTTGAGTTTCGCGGTGATCGCGACGATGACGACCGGGAAGACCAGCCGCATGCCGAACACGGCGATCAGGACGCCGACGGTGAGGAAGATCTTCTGCCAGAAGGCGTTCATCTTCTTCAGGATTCCGGCGTTGACCACCGCGTTGTCGAACGACAGCGAGATCTCCAGTACGGCCAGAATCGCCACGATGCCGAACGCGGCCCATCCGTCGTACAGCACTCCCACGGCCAGGCCGAGCGCGGTGACCGCGAACGCCCAGCGGAAGGTCTTCAGAATCACTGTCACCAAGTCCTGTAGTCGGGCCGTCGCCGGAGGCGGGCGCGGGGGCCCGTGGCGTCACGGCCGTTGTCTATCACGGTTGTCCGTCGCCGAGGTGGCGCGGGGGTGGGATCACGTGCCGGTGGGTGCCCGTACCGCGAGAAGGGCGACGTCGTCGTCGTTGGTTTCGTACCGGACCCGGCGCAGCACCTCGTCGGTGAGGGAGGTCAGGGGGCGGTGGGCGAGGGCGGCCGCGTGTCTGCGCAGGCGGTGCAGACCCTCGTCGAGGGTGTGGCCGGGTGCCTCGATCAGTCCGTCGGTGTACAGCAGCAGGGTCGATCCGGGCGGCAGTACGGCGGTCGCGTCGGTGCGGGGGGTGCGGACCCCGGTGCCCAGGAGGATGCCGTGGCCGTCGGTGAGGAAGTGGGCGAGGCCGTCGTGGCTAATCAGCAGCGGCGGTGGGTGACCGGCGTTGGTCCAGGTCAGTTCCCAGTGGCCGTCGTCCCGCGCCTCGACCCGGGCGAGGATCATGGTGGCCATGCTGACGTCGGTGATGTGCATGACGGCCTCGTCGAGCCGGTCGACGATACGGCTCGGTGGCTCCTTGTGGGCCCAGGCGTAGGCGCGGAGCATGTTGCGCAGCTGGGCCATACCGGCCGCGGCCTCCAGGTCGTGTCCGACCACGTCCCCGACGGCGAGCGCGGTGGCGCCGTCGGACAGGGAGAACGCGTCGTACCAGTCGCCGCCGACCTGGGAGGCGTCGGGGGCCGGCAGATAGCGGGCGGTCATCCGGAGCCCGGGCACCCGCGGCAGCTGGGGCAGCAGGTGGTTCTGCATGGTCTCGGCGACCTTGCGCTGGCGCTGGTAGAGGCGGGCGTTGTCCAGGGCCAGGCCGGCTCGGCGGGCGATGTCCTCGATCAGGGGCAGATCGGCGGTGGTGAAGTCCACCGGGTCCTTGGCCCGGCCCAGGGTGAGCGCTCCCAGGACCGCGCGGGTGCTGCGGATGGGGACGATGACGGCGGAGCGGATGCCGGTGGCCTCGAACAGGCGCCGCTGCTCGACCGCGATGCCGGAGTCGGGCTCCCGCTGGTAGGTCTCGGGCCCGGCCAGCGCGGAGGCCACCCCGCGCAGCGCCCTCGACAGGGGCATCGGCGACTCCGCCGGGACCGGTGGCATCGGTCCCTGGAGCTCCTCGCGGTGGACCAGGCCGTCGCCCTCCGCGTGGACGACCGCGGACCGCCACACCTCGTCCCGCTCGGTGATCAGGTCGACGACGACCCAGTCCGCCAGCCGGGGCACCACCAGTTCCGTGAGCCGGCGCAGCGCCTCCTCGACGTCGAGCGTGGAGGTCAGCCGGGTGGTGGTCTCGGCCAGAAGCGCGAGCCGTTGCAGTTCCGGCATCGGCTCGCCCGCGGTGTTCGGCTTCGGCTTCCGGCCGGGCTCCGGGGGGCGCGGGGCGTGCAGCAGCACGAGCGTGCCGGCTTCCCGGCCGCCGAGGTCGTACGGGGTGATGAGCCAGGAGACCGGGAGCAGTGTGCCGTCCCCGCACTCGAACCAGTCGTCCTCGGCCTGGGCGGTGCGCCGGTCGTGGAAGGCCTGGCGCATGCTGCACCGGCTCCTCGGCAGGGGGTGGCCGTGGGCGTCCCGGTGCAGCAGGTCGTGCGCGTCACGGCCGATGAACTGCTCGGCGGAACGACCCAGCAGCTGTTCGGCATGGGCGTTCACGGCGATGACACGGCCCTCTTCGTCTACGACGTACGCCGCGGTCCCGATGGCGTCCAGGGCGGCGACCGGCACGGCGGCGGGTGCCGTCGGTGATCGTTTCCCTGGAGTTTCGGCGTCCTCCGGCCCTGCCATGTCGTCCTCTCCTCGCTCATCGGCCGCATGTGTCGCGGTACGGCATCCGACGGTGCCGCCCTACCCGGGTGCCCAGGCACCGGTGAATCCAGCCTCACCGTCTACGGCGGTCACGAAACCGGGTTCCCCCGGGGGCCGGGCCTGAGGGTCCGTGCGGGTGGGAGGAGGTGGGAGGACCGAGGGGTGCGGGAGGGGGGCGGGGCGTCAGCCTGCCGGGGCGGGGGTCCCGTCGGGTGTCTGCGGCCGGGGACCATCGCCGGCCAGGACGAGCCGCCCCGGCGATTCCTCGCCGGCGCCGACGCCATCGAGGGCGCCGCGGCCAAGGCCCGGGAACTCCTCGCCCAGGCCGAAGCCTCCCGCGCGCTGGGCGGCAGCCTCGGCCACGACGACACCGGCGCCTGATCCCACCCGTGCTCCGGTGCGACGCGCCGGTGGCGCGCCCCCCGGCGCTTCCGTGCGCTGGGGGCGTGTGGCCGAATTCCCTCTGTGCTCAAGGGACTTGGCCGAGTGGTGGGTATCCGTGGAGGGAGGGGTGGAAGCGGGCGTCGCGGGGAGGGCCGGGGCTGTGGCACGTCTGTCGTGGGCGTCCGGCCCGGTCCCGTCCCGTCGGCTGCGGAGGCGGCATCTGGTGCGCCGGCTGCGCGCCGAGGGGCTCTACGGGCCCAGGTTCCGTGATGTGCTGCCCGCCTTCGCCGGTGTCGTGGCGGTCGTGTGCGCGCTGGTCGCCGCGCTCACCGCGGGCTACCGCGCCGTCGGGGTCGAGGTGCCCGTCGCCGGTGTGGCGGTCCTGGCCCTGGTGGTCACGGTCGGGGTGCGGCGCGGGCGCCCCGGTGCCCGCCGACGGCTCGGTCACTACACGGCGGACGAGCTGTCCGCCCTGGACACCGAGGGTCTCGCCCTGGCGGTGGCGCGGATGCTGCGCCGGGACGGGTGGCGGGTGCGGTTGCTGCCCGCGCCGGACCGGCCGCGTCTGTGTGCCCGGGACGCGACCGGTCAGCGGATCGACGTGGCCTTCCGGCCGGTGGCGGAACCCCTCCCGGACGAGGACCTGCCACATCCCCACCCGCACCGCGGCGACCGGGAGTCGCCGCTGCGCCTGGTGGTGCATCGCGGTGTCTTCAGCGCTCGCGACGTCCGGTGGGCCCGGCGGGAGGAGACGATCCGTCTGCTCGACGGCCCCGCCCTCCGGCGCTGGGCAGCGGGCACCCGCCTCGACGACCTGTTGTCCCAGGAGAACTGACGGGCCGTGAGGTCCTGCGGACGAGTCGCCTCAGATTCGTCCGCCGGTCAAGCGGGTGATCGGGCCGTGGGTGTGTCGTCCGGCGCGGCGCCCCACCGCGTACGACGTCGCGCTCAGCACGGTCAGGCCCGCACCGACGCCCGCGGCGATGAGCTTGCGCTGGGCGACCACCGTCCAGGCCGTCTTGGCGACGGCCGCGGCCTGTCCCGAGGCGGCGATGACGGTCTGCCGGCCGGCCTCGACGCTCTTGGCCGCGGTGTGCGCGGCGCCACTGGCGGCCTTGGCCGTACGCTCCGTCGCGGCCTTGCCCGCTGACGCGGCCTCATCCGTCTTCGTGGCGGCCTTGTCCGCGGCCTTGGACGCCGGAGCCGTGGCCTTCGCCGTGGTGCGCCGGGCCTTCGAGGCCGCGGCCCGGGTCGGCGCGGAATCTTGGTTCGTCTGCTCGTTCGATTCACTCATGGACATCGCGTTACCGCTCGCTCGGCGGCCAAACGCACTCCGCCGAGAGCGATTTCGCGGCGGCTTCGCGGCGGCCCGACAGGCGTACGGCCCGGCTCGGGGCGGTCCCCTCGCCGGGCCGCGGGTCCGTCAGCCGATGTGGTAGCTGTCGCCGTACACCTTCCAGTCGAGGGGCGGGTTCAGGTCGAAGTTGCCCTGGCGCAGGAAGACGCGTTGCGCGGTGTCGACCCGGCTGGTGTCGCTGTGCGCCTCCTCCTGTTTCATCGCCCACACGCGCGCGTCGAGGAAGGCGTTGAGGTACGTCGTCTCGTTGCCGCCCTGCGCCGGCGGCTTGGCCTGGCGCAGCGCACGTCGGCGGATGCTGCTGAAGCTCGTGGCGTCGCCGCCGTCACCGTGCATGACGATGGCGTCGTAGTAGGCGAACTGGCCCAGTGCGCGCAGGCCGTCCGTCTTGCCCTGCCGCACGGCGGGGTTGAAGTAGACGCGGTCGCGTTCGTCGTTCTGCGCCTGCTGGAACGCCGTGTCCCGGGCGGCCTTGCGCCAGTCGCCGGGGAAGTCCGGGTCGAGGCCGTCGTGGGAGTCGGAGCCGTCGACGCGGCGCAGGGCCGGCAGGTACTTGGCGAGGACGTTGCCGGGCTTGCGGTCGGCGTACAGCTCGACGAGGTCGAGCATGTCCCCGGTGCCGGAGCAGAAGCCGATGATGCCGGCGGTGTAGCCGCGGCCGTCACCTATGTCCTCGATGTACTTGTACTGCGCCTTCCAGTCGAGCGAGGAGTTCTCCGCGCTCGACACCAGCTTCATGGCGATCTCCTTCTTCGCGGGGTCGTCGAGACCCGGCGCGACCGCGGGTGCCGCCGTGGCACGCGCGGGGCTGAGGATTCCGGCGCAGGTCACCGCGCCCATGAGGGCGAGGACGGTGCGGCGGGAGGTGTGGGTGGTCGGGGGCACTGTGTCAGGTTCCACGGGGACTCCAAGTGGAGGTGGGGGGTGGAGAGTTGGTCCGGACCTGATTGTTAGGAATGTTTCCTACCAGTGCGCGGCGCGATCAGTAACCCACTGCGCCGGAAGTTTGTAGATTCGAACGAACCACGCGTGAGGGAGCGTGAGTTCGACTGCGCCGGTCCCCGGGGGACGCCTTGACGGGCACGTCGGCGTCACTGGCCGTCAGATGGGCCGGGCCGAGCGGGGCGACGGTGGAATGCCGGGGGTGGCGGAGCTGGAGGTGTACCTACGGCGAGGGGCTGGAGACGCCCGCCCCTCGCCGGGTTCCTCAGAAGTGGCGCGGCAGGCGGACGACCTGGACGAAGAAGTCGTCGATCTGGCGGACCGCGGCGATGAACTGGTCGAGGTCGACCGGCTTGGTGACATAGGCGTTGGCGTGCAGCTTGTAGCTGCGCAGGATGTCCTCCTCGGCCGCCGAGGTGGTGAGGACGACGACCGGGATGTGGGACAGCTCCGGGTCGGACTTGATCTTCTCCAGGACCTGACGGCCGTCGTACTTGGGCAGGTTCAGGTCGAGCAGGATCAGGTCGGGCTGCGGCGCATCGGTGTGGTCGCCGCGCCGGTAGAGGAAGTCCAGCGCCTCCTCGCCGTCCCGCACCACATGGAGGGTGTTGCCGATCTTGTTGTCCTCGAACGCCTCACGGGTCATCAGCTCGTCGCCGGGGTCGTCCTCGACGAGGAGCACGTCTATGGGGCTGGCGGCTGGGGTGGTCATGTCAGGGCCTTTTCCTCGGTGCCGATCCCGGACGCCTCCGGGGTCTCGACGAGGGACGGGAGGGTGAAGCAGAAGCGCGTGCCGTCCGTGTGTGCGGTGTCGATCCAGATCCTGCCACCGTGCTGTTCCACGATCTTCTTGCACAGGGCAAGACCGATGCCGGTACCACCGTAGGCGTCCCGGCTGTGCAGCCGCTGGAAGATGATGAAGACCTTGTCCTTGAACTGCTCGGGGATGCCGATGCCGTTGTCGGTGACGGTCATGAGCAGGCTGTCGGGCTCGTCCGGGTCCGTGCCGCAGGTGATGGACACGTGCGGAGTGCGCTCGGGCCGGCGGAACTTGAGGGCGTTGCCGACCAGGTTCTGCCACAGCATGGTCAGCAGGGTCGGGTCCCCGACGATCTCGGGCAGGTGCTCGGGGCGGTCGACCCGGGCACCGGACTCCTCGACGGCCGTCCCCAGGTTGGCCAGTGCCTTGTCCAGCGCCTGGTCGAGACCGACGGGAACCCGTGCGTCGTTGACGCGTCCGACCCGGGAGAACGTCAGCAGGTCGTTGATGAGGACCTGCATGCGCCGGGCACCGTCGACGGCGAAGTCGATGTACTGCCGGCCCCGGTCGTCGAGCGCGTCGCCGTAGCGCTTCTCCAGCAGCTGGCAGAAGGACGCGATCTTGCGCAGCGGCTCCTGGAGGTCGTGCGAGGCGACGTAGGCGAACTGCTCCAGTTCGGCGTTGGAGCGGCGCAGTTCCACGGCCTGCTCGTCCAGGTCCGCGGCCTGCCGGGTCAGTTCCTGCTGCTGTTCCCGGGAAGCCTCGAGCTCGGCCACGATGTGCCAGCGCATGCCCTCGACGGAGTTGGCGACGGCGATCAGGTCGGCCGGGCCGCGGCCGGTGATGACGTACCCGAAGTCACCTCCCGAGACCCGCCGCGACGCCGTGCTCAGCGCCTCCAGGGGGCGGGTCACCAGGATCCGGACCAGGACGGCGCAGCCGAGACCGGCGAGGAGGAAGGCCGCCACCATGCCGCCCAGGATCCAGTCACGGACCGTGCGTTCGTGGATCAGCCGGGCGCGGCCGTCCTGGACCGCTTTCGTCAGGTCGGTGTCCTGCCGGTCCCACAGGGCCCGCAGGCGGTCGAACTCCTTCCTGCCCTGCTCGGCCTTGGCCTGGTCCAGCGGTTCCGGGCTGCCGGGGGTGACCGAGGCCGCGAGCGGCTCGGCGTAGGTGCGGCGCCAGTCGGCCGCCTGGCTTTCGATCGCCTTCAGGTCGGCGAGCAGTTCGGGGCGGTCGCCGATGAACGTCCGCAGCCGGTCGGCCGAGTTCGCCTCGTCCTGCTTGCCCCGCGTGTACGGGTCGAGGAACTGCCGGTCGGCGGTGATCGCGTAACCGCGAATGCCCGTCTCCTGGTTGACCAGCGCCGCCTGGAGCCGGTACGCCTCGGTCTGCGCGGGCTGGACGCGCCGCAGCAGTTGGTCGCTCACCTCCGCCGTCCTGTTCAGCAGCGTCGCGCCCACCACACTGCCGATCACCACCAGGAGCGTCATGACGGCCAGCAGCAGGTAGACCCACCCCTGCACCGTCAGTCGGCGTCCGATCCGGACCGCGCCCATCATGTGCCTCACTCTGTGCTCCGACCCCACGTCCCGCTCACTCAGTTCCAGTTCAGATGGACGACGGCCACATCGTCGGCCAGGCCACCGCGGGCCTCGGCCAGGCTCTCGGCCTTCTCGATCAGCCGGTCGACGAACGCCTCCGGGTTCAGGTCCGCTCCCTCCCGGGCGAGGGCCAACAGGCCTTCCTCACCCAGGCGTTCGGGGCCACGGCTGACATGACCCTCGAACAGGCCGTCGGTGAAGAGCATCACCGACGACCCCGCCGGGACCGGCAGTTCCGCGGTCGGCCAGCGCGCGCCGCCGGGGACCATGCCGAGGGCCGGTCCGCCGGGCACCTCCACCCACTCGACGTCCGCTCCGGTCCGTTGCAGCAGACCGTGGTGTCCGGCCCGTACGACATGTGCCCGCTGCTCCCCCGGCACCGCGGCCAGGCTCACGAGGGTGGCGAAGACCTCGTCACGGGCACGTTCGGCCATCAGCAGTTCCTCGAGGCGGGCCATCTGCTCCGCGCCGGTGATCCCGCTGAGGACGAGGGTGCGCCAGGCGATCCGCAGGGCGACCCCGAGGGCCGCCTCGTCCGGGCCGTGCCCGGAGACGTCCCCGATGAGCGCGTGGAGGGTGCCGTCGGCAGCCTGGACGATGTCGTAGAAGTCGCCGCCGAGGAGGGTCTGCGCGCGGCCGGGCCGGTAGCGTGCCACCACCCGGACGCCCTCGGCGCGCAGCAGCGGGCGGGGCAGCAGTCCGCGTTCCAGGCGGGCGTTCTCCTGAGCCTGGATCGCACCGGCCTGGAGGGCCACGGCGGCCTGTTCGGTCTGCTTGCGCTGGATCGCGTAGCGCACCGCGCGCCCGAACAGTTCGGGCTCCACCCGCCCCTTGACCAGGTAGTCCTGTGCGCCGGCCGCGACGGCGGCGAGGCCGGTCTGCTCCTCGGCGAGCCCGGTGAGGACCACGATCGCCACCTGCTCGGCCAGCCCCTTGACGCGGTCGACCGCTTCCAGCCCCTGGGCGTCCGGCAGGTGCAGGTCGAGCAGGACGCAGTCGGGGGTCTCGGTGGCGAGCACCTCGGCAGCCTCGGTCATCGAGCGCACCCAGCGCAGGTCCATCTTCATGGTGCCGTCGACGACGAGCTCCTCCACGAGCAACGCGTCGCCGGGATCGTCCTCCACGAGCAGCACCGACGGCTCCCAGAGCTCCCACGCCGTCTCGGCACCGGCTGCCGTCGTCGACACCAACTCGGCAGCCTCAGTCTCCGAGATCACTGTGGTCCCGACCTCCCCAGCCCAAACATGTCGTCTGCCTTCGGACGCCGCCCGGGGCGACTCCGTGGAACGGTCAGAGCGACGATCCGATTCACCGGCCACGCGCGTCCGGCCGCGTGGCCCCCGCGGGGTACCCGTCCCGATGGCACTGACCCCGTGGCCGATCTCACCTCATGGGCACGTCCTCGCCACGGGGTGGGGGGAAGGACAGGCGGTCGGCGTGGGCGCGGCGGGGCACACGGGTGTCCCGTGCGGGGGCCGTGCCTCCCGCGGCGCCGTACGTGTGTCGGCCGTCAGCGACGTCGTCATCGTCCGCCCATCCCGAGGTTGCGGTTGTCCTGGCCGCGTTTACCCCCGATCCGCGTGAGCATGCCCGGGCGTCTCCCGAACTCGACCGTTCTCGGGTTCCGGCGGCCGCCCCTGGTTCCGATCCACGTCGTGGGGAACCGGGTAGGACGTCAGAAAGGAGTCCCCGTGACCACCTACGTCATCACCGTCCCCGGTACGTTCCTGCGTGAGGTCCCCGACCGTGTCTGCTCGGACGTCGGGCGACGGCTGCGGCCCCAGGACCCCAGGAACACCGACCTCGGGGAGAGCGAGGAACTGAGTCTGCTGAGCGTGGAGGACGACGGCGTGTTCGCCGCGCGGGTCGAGGTCGAGGCCCCCGACCGGTCCGAGGCCGAGGCCGAGGCCGTACGGCTGGTCTCCCGGGCACTGCGGGACAGCGGCCTGTCCGAGCGGGACGCGGCGCTCGGCGCGGCGGTCGTGACGGGCATCGACAGCGAGTTCTGAACCGGACCGCGGAGCCGGCCGCGGGGTCCGCGGCCGGCCCCGGGGACGGCCGACGCGGGCGATGGCGGCTACGAGCGCGGGCGATGGGCGGCACGGGGGACGGCTGCACGGGGATGGCTGCACGGGGATGGCGTCGCGAGGCTTCGCGGGTGAGGATGTTCCTTCGCGAAGTGCAGTCCGCCCACCGCGGTGCACGGGCCCTTCCGGTGCTCCCCGCGGCAAGGAGGGACGACTTCGGCCGTCGGCCTGAAGGAGCCTCGGGATGGGTTCACACGCAGCGCCGCACCACCACAGGCGAGTCCTGGTGACGGCCTCGAGCCTCCTGCTCGTGGTCGGCGGCCTGCTGGGCCTCCCCCGGGCATCCGGCGCCCCCGCCGGGACCGACGCCTGCCGCACCACCACCGACCGTCTGCCCCGCGGCGACTGCGGGCCGTTCTGGCAGGTGCTCGCCGAGGACTTCAACGGCGACCGGGTGCCGCTGGGCTCCTTCAGCGACTGCGAGCACCACGTCGACACGTCCGCGGCCTACTGCGGCGGCCTGAAGGGGAAGTACCGCGACAACTGGTGGGCGTATCCGACGGGTTGGCCCGACACCGCCCGCAGCCGGAGCCGGGAGGTGGTGGGGGTCTACCATCCGGAGGACACCGTGAGCGTCGGTCCCGCGGCGAACGGCGACGGCAGGATGTCCGTGCGGATGTGGCGGCCGGCCGACGGAGGCCCCGTCCATGCCGCCGCGCTGGTGCCGCGGGCGGTGATGCAGATGAAGTACGGCAAGTTCAGCGCGCGCATCAAGGTCACCAAGCCGGCTCCGGGGTACAAGTCCGCCTGGCTGCACTACGGCGGGGGCTGCGAGATGGACCATCCCGAAGGTGAGTGGAACGGTTCCCTCAGCTCCTTCCACCACCCGTGCGGTGGCGGTGAGCAGGGCTACTTCCCCGGCAGTGACGACTGGACGCAATGGCACACCGTGTCCACCGAGTGGACGCCGGGCCACGTCCGTTTCTTCGTCGACGGCCGGCTGACGGGCCATGACACCCGCGGGGTACCGGCCCGGCCGCTGTCCTGGGTCCTCCAGAACGAGAGCGCGCTGGAGGGTCCGGGGGCGGCGCCGGGGAGCAGCGCACAGCTCGACATCACGTGGGTGGCGGCGTACGCGTACGGCTGGAAGTGACGGCCGTTCGGAGCGACGGGGTGATGAGTTCGTCGGCGACCCACCCGGCCACGTGGGCGGGGTAGGGCGTCGGCAGGCCGAGGACGATGTGGGTGAAGCCCGCGGTGAGGGCTTCGGTGATCGCGTCGCGCGCGTGGGCGGGGTCGTCGTAGGAGACCGCGAGGTGGATCGAGCGGGTGATCTCCGCGGGGTCGCGGCCGATCTCTTCGCAGTAGCGGTCCAGCAGGGCGCTGCGGCGGGCGGCGTCCTCGATGTCGCCGCCGGGGATGTTCCACAGGTCGGCGTGGCGGGCGGTGGTGCGCAGCGTCGAGGAGGCGCGGCCGCCGATGAGGACCGGGGGGTGGGGGCGCTGGACCGGCTTGGGGTTGCCGAAGGCTCCGGTGAGGTGGTGGTAGGTGCCGTGGGCGTCGAAGGGTTTGTCCTCGGTCCACAGGCGCTTGATCAGCGTGCAGGCTTCGTCGAGGCTGCCCACCGCGTGCGCCGAGTCGTGGAAGGGGAGGCCGTGGGCCTCGTACTCACGCCTCGCGAGGGGGTGGTCGGGGCGGGAGCCGACGCCTATGCCGAAGTCCAGTCGGCCGTCGGAGACGATGTCGACGGTCGTCGCGATCTTCGCCAGCAGGGCGGGCGGCCGGAAGCGGTTGCTGGACACCATGACCCCGAGCCGTAGGCGCCGGGTCTGTGCGGCCAGCGCCGACAGGAGCGTCCAGCCTTCGTAGGCCGGTCCGTCGGGGTCGCCGCCGATCGGCATGAGGTGGTCGAAGAGCCAGGCGTGCTCGATGGCGGGGATCGTGTCCGCCTCGCGCCAGACACGGAGGATGTCCTGGTAGCCGGTCTGCATGGGGGCGGTCATGATGCCGAAGCTGGGCGGGGGGTGGTGGGGCATGGGGTGGGAAGCCTTTCCTGTAAGTCGGCGGCTGTGTGAGGTGTGGGGCGAGCCCACCGCGTGCGGCGGGATGCGGGTCGTGAGTCGGGGGTCATGGGTTCGCGCCTGCTCGGCACGACGCTTGGACCACCTGCTTGCGCGGTGTGGCTCTTGAGCCGCCTTCCTGCGCTGTGCGGCCCTTGAGCCGCTGTCCTGCGCGGCGTGGTCTCCTTGAGCCGCCGTCCTGCGCGGGCGGGCCATCGGCCACCGTGATGCGCGGCGCGGGCACGCGCGGCGCGGGCCGGGAGCCGTCTTTGTGCACGTCCGCACCCGCGGCGCTCGGCCCCGACTCCCCCGCCCTCCTCGTCACCCTTCCTACGCGGCAGTGGTCAGCGGCGGCGCAGGCTCGCGTCGAGGAGGGACGGCGGGGTGTCGAACTTCTCCTCCGGGGCCAGGTCGGTGCCGGGGGTGACGATCTCGTCGATGGCGTCGAGTACGTCGGCGGTCAGGACCGTGTCCGCGGCGGCGAGTTGGGAGTGCAGGTGATCGAGTGTGCGCGGGCCGATGAGGGCGCTGGTCACGCCGGGGTGCGCGGTCACGAAGCCGAGGGCGAGCTGGATCAGTGAGAGTCCGGCCTCCTCGGCGAGTGTCGCCAGCCGCTCCACGGCGGCGAGTCGCGTCCGGTTGGCCGGGACCGCGGTGTCGAAGCGCTCGGGCAGGAACCCCGAGCGGTGGGTGCTGATGTCCCGGCCCTCGCGGATCGCGCCGGACAGCCAGCCCGAGGCCAGCGGGCTCCACGCCAGCACGCCGAGGCCGTACTCCTGGGTGACGGGCAGGACATGGGTCTCGATGCCCCGCTGGAGGATGGAGTAGCTGGGCTGTTCGGTGACGTAGCGGCTCAGGTGGTGCTCGCGGGCCGCCCACTGGGCCTGCACGATGCGGTGGGCGGGGAAGGTCGAGGAGCCGAAGTAGCGGATCTTTCCCGCGCGTTGGAGGTCGGTCAGGGCCGACAACGTCTCCTCGTCGCCGGTCCTCGGGTCCCAGCGGTGGATCTGGTACAGGTCGACGTGGTCGACGCCCAGGCGGCGCAGGCTCGCCTCCAGCTCCCTGACCAGCCAGCGGCGCGAACTGCCCTGGTGGTTGCGCTCCTCGCCCATCGGCATGCCCGCCTTGGTGGCAAGGACGACATCGTCACGGCGGCCCGCGATGGCCTTGCCGACCATCTCCTCCGACTCGCCGTCGCCGTACATGTCGGCGGTGTCGATGACGTTGACGCCGGCCTCGAGCGCGGCGTCGACGATCCCGGTGGCCTCCTCCTGCGTGGTGCGGCCGATCCGGCCGAAGTTCATCGCGCCGAGCGCGAGGGAGCTGACCTGTACGCCGGTGCGGCCCAGGGGCCGGTACTGCATGAGCGTGATCCTCCGAGGGAGCGGGAGCCCAAAGGGCATGGCTTGGTCGCGAGAGTCCCGCTCTGCCATCATGGGCAAACGGAACCTCGTTCCGGAACGATACGGAACGGCGTTCCGTTTTTGCAAGCGACGGAGGAAGCAGCACGGTGAACGACAGCTCGGGGCGCGAGGCCCCGCGCCGGAAGGACGCCCGGCGCAACAAGGAGGCCCTGCTGGACGCGGCGGCCGCGGTGTTCGTCGCCAAGGGCGTCGAGGCGCCGGTGCGCGACATCGCCGCCGAGGCCGGTGTCGGACTGGGCACGATCTACCGGCACTTCCCCAACCGCGCGGACCTGATCATCGCCGTCTACCGGCACCAGGTCGACGCCTGCGCCGAGGCCGGCCCGGCTCTGCTCGCGAGCAGCCCGACCGCGCACGAGGCGCTGGAGCGGTGGATCAACCTGTTCGTCGACTTCCTGGTGACCAAGCACGGCCTTGCGGGCGTGTTGCAGTCCGACAACGCGGGGTTCGACGCGCTCCACACGTACTTCCTCGACCGCTTGGTGCCCGTCTGCACCCAGCTGCTCGACGCGGCGGCCGAGGCCGGGGAGATCCGCTCGGGTGTGCAGGCGTACGAGTTGATGCGCGGCGTCGGCAACCTCTGCATCGGCGCGGACAGCGACCCGCGCTACGACCCGCGGCGGCTGATCGGGATCCTCGTCGCCGGGCTCAGGGTGTGAGCGGGCCCACCGGGAAACATGCGGAGGCGGTGGCGTCGGCCGCGTGGCCGTGCCCCCGCCTCCTCCGTCGGCCCGTTCTCAGGCGGCGGTGCCCGTGACCGCCGTGCCGGACCTGGTCAGCGTGTAGGTCAGGATCGCCCCGCTCCAGAAGTGGAAGGTGAGGGTCACGGTGGCGTTGTCGGTGACCTCGTCGAAGAACGCCTTCGGCAACGTGATCGTGCCCGCGGTGTGGTCCGGCGTGAAGGCCACGTTGAACTGCTTGTACGTCGTCCAGGACTGCGGACCTGCGGCGGTGCCGTCGGCGTATACGGCCTCCATGGTCGCCAGCTTGTCGCCGTTGAACGCGGTGGGGATGACCAGGGAGGTCGTCGTGCCGGTCGCGCTCGTCAGCACCGGCTTGTCATAGGTGATGACATTGACGGCCCAGGGGACACCGTTCGTGAACCGGAGGGAGAGGACGGCGTTCGTGCCGTACTCCTGCGACGCGGTCAGCCGGCCGAGCGTCGCCGCCGCGATCGTCAGCGTGCTGCCGCTGACGGTGTAGTCCGCGCCCCGGATCAGGGGGCGGCCACCGGCGTCGATCCTCTTCAGCCTGGTGCCGTTGAGGTTCAGGGTGATCGTCGCGTCCGTCGCGGTCTTGCCCTTGGGCACGAAGAGCTGGTCGGTGGACGCGGTACCGGAGCGCTCGGTCCAGCTCGAACGTATCTGGGCGTACTGGCTCGGGTCGTTCCACTGCATGGTGCGGCGGTTGAAGCGGCTGCCGTTGTCCCACAGCATCGTGGTCAGGCCCCGGTATCGCGCGTAATAGCCGAGATGTTCCAGGTACTTGAGCGTCTCGCCCTCTTCGACCGTGCCGGGGCCGGAGTCCCAGCCGAGCAGCCCGTACTCGCCCACGACGACCGGGATCCCCTTGGCCACGAAGGATCTGTGCAGCAGGTCGAACGTGTCGGTCAGGTCCTGCTGGGTGGCCGCGTTGAAGGTCGTGTAGCCGGCGAGGTTCACGCTGAAGGGCCAGAAGCTGTAGTAGTGGATCGAGGCCACGAGGTTCGGGTCGTCGAGCGCGGCGAAGGTGGCGAGCAGGGTGTCGATCTTGGGCTGGTCCGGGGTGTCCCCCAGGGTCGGCATGACCAGCAGCCGGTCGGCGTTGCGTCCGCCGCTCGCGCGCACGACGGAGTGGAAGGTCGTGTTGAGCTCGTCGATCAGGACGGCGTTCTGCGCGTCGCCGGAACTGCCGTTGAAGAAGGGCTCGTTGATGCTCTCGAAGAGCAGCCGGCGCGGCTCGTCCCGGAAAGCGGCCGCGATCTGCCGCCAGGTGGCCGTGTACTGGGCCAGGACCTCGTCGTGCCGGGTCGGCATGTCCGGCACCCACTGCCACGCGTCGCCGTGCATGTTGATCAGGACGTAGAAGCCGTCGGCCAGGGCCCAGTCGACCACCTCCTTGAGCCTGGCCAGGAACACCGGGTCGAGGGTGTAGGCCGGAGCCGGGCCCTCGTGCTGGCCCCAGGTGACCGGGATCCGGATGCTCTTGAAGCCCTGCGCCTTCAGTCTGCGCAGGAACGCCCGGGTCACCCGCGGGTTCCCCCACGCGGTCTCGTCGGCGCCGATGGCCTCGAAGGTGTTGCCCAGATTCCAGCCGGGCTGCATGGCGGCCACCACGTCCAGCGCGGACGCCGACGTGGCGGAGCCGGTGGACCGGGCGGCGGCCTGGGCGGCCGTCGGGACGGACAGCGCCGTGACGGCGAGGGCCGCGGAGGTCGTCATGACCTGGCGGCGAGTGAGACCGGCTGAACTCGGCATAGAACTCTCCATTGAGTCGAAGGGCTTCCGCCACGTCGGCGTCATCGTCGAAAGCGTCGTCGAATGCGTTATCGTCGAAGCGCTTCGACATGCGGCGGGAGCCTAGCGCAACCGGCTGACGTAGTGAACGGGCTGTTCCGCATGGGAGTTCAAAAGCTCGCGCGTCGAAGCGCTTCCCTCATGCCGATGGCTTTGCCTGGGTCCTGGACGACGGGCCGCTCTAGGGAACCTCCGGCAGCACCGCCCGCGCCGCCGCCCGGTGTTCCCTCGCCGCGGCGGGGTCCGTTTCGGTGAGGAGCGTTGCCAGACCCTCGTGGGCCTGGGCCTCGGCGGGGCGGTTGCCGAGCCGCTGGGCGAGGGTCAGGGCCTGGCGGTGGAGGTGCAGGGCCTGCTCGGGCAGGCCTGCCAGACGGCAGGTCTCGGCATAGGGGTTCAGGAAGTGGATCTTCCAGTGCTCCTCGAAGAGTTCGTCCAGCAACGAGAACGCCTGCTCGTGGGCGGCCAGCGCCTCGTCGTAGCGGCCCATCCGCCGCAGGGCCACGCCGAGGCAGTTCAGGCACCAGGCCTCGTTGTGCCGGTGGCCGTCCTCGCGGGCGAGCGCGAGCGCCCGGGTCAGGTGCTCGGTGGCCTCGTCGGGCTCCTCGTCCGCGACGGCCACGCCGAGGGTGATCAGGGCCGTCAGGGTGGGCGGCCACGCCCCGTCGGCGTGCGGGACCTCCAGCGCCGTGCGGGCGAGCTGCGCGGCCTCCTCGCGGTGCCCCAGCTGGAGCAGCGCCCAGGCCTCGTACGCGGTCGCGTGGGCCGTGCCCATGGGGCAGTCGGCGTCCGCGTACAGCTTTCCCGCCAGCCGGAAGAGGCCGAGGGGCTCTTCGACGTATCCCTCGTCCCATCTCAAGTAGCCGCGCCGCATGGTCAGTTCGGCCTCGACGCGAAGGTCAGCGGACTCCGACACCAACGAGGCGGCCGTCTCGTACGCGGCCGCCGCTTCCGCCATCCGGCCCGCGTTGTAGCGGGCGAAGCCCAAGTCGCTGTGGGCCTCGGCCAGTTGCAGGGGCTCGCCCAGTCGTCGCGCGGCGGCCAGGGACCGTTCGAAGAGGCCGTTGAGCATCGTGGTGCCGCAGCGCCGGGCGAAGTACGCCCGCATGAAGCGCGGCAGTTCGCACAGGTGCCGGTCGGCGCCCGCGCTCTCCGCCGCCTCGAACGCGGCCAGCAGGTTGAGGTACTCCGTGCCGAACCAGATCAGGGCGGCGATCTTGTGGTCGAACCGCGGTACTTCGGCCGCGGGGCCGCCCACCGAGGCGGCGCGGCTCAGGCCCGGGAACGGCATCGCGGCGTCCGCGGCGGCGGCCGCGTGCACGTAGTAGTCGAGGACCCGGGTGAGCGCCCGGTCCCGTTCCGTCGCGGAGTCCTGCTCGAGGGTGGTCCGGCGGGCGTGCTGGTGGACCAGATCGTGGAGCCGGTAACGGCCGGCCGCCGGCTGCTGGACGAGGTGCGCGTCCAGGAGGTCCTCCAGCATGGCCCGCGCGTCGCGCAGTGGCACATCGGCCAGCGCGGCCGCCACGTACTCGTCGAACGACGACCCGGGCAGCAGGCCGAGCAGACGGAACAGCCGGGCCTTCGCACGGTCCAACTGCCGTACGGACATGGCGAACGCGGTGTCGAACTCGCTCGCCCCCTCCGCCATCCGCTCGACGAGGATGCCCACCGTCCAGCCCGGCCGGTGCCGCAGCCGGGCCCCGGTCAGCCGCAGGGCCAGCGGCAGCCGACCGCACAGCCGGAGCACCTTGGCCGTGTTCTCGGGGTCACGGGCGAGACGCCCCTCGGGGTCGTCGGCCTCGCCGCCGGCGCGGGCGAGGAGTTCGGCGCTCTCCTGCTCGGTGAGGACGTCGAGGGAGACCGGTGGGACCTCGTCCAGGCCCAGCAGCCGGTTGCGGCTGGTGATCAGGGCGACGGAAGGACCGGCTCCGGGCAGCAGCGGGCGGACCTGCTCGGCGTCGGCCGCGTTGTCGAGGACCACGACGGCCCGCCGGTGGGCGAGTTCGGAGCGCCAGCAGGCGGCGAGCTCCTCGACGCCGCCTTCCTGGGGGACCTTCTCGGAGGGCACGTCGAGCGCGGCGAGCAGGGTCCGCAGTGCGCGGTCGGGGTCGAGCGGTGCGCGGCCCGCGGTGAAGCCGTGCAGGTCGAGGTAGAGCTGGGCGTCCGGGTAGTCGGCGATGAGCCGGTGGGCGGCGTGCACCGCCAGGCAGGTCTTGCCGACGCCCGCCATGCCGTCGACGGCGATCACCCGGCTGTCGGCGATCCCGTCCAGCACCGCCCTCAGCTGGGCCTCGCGGCCGGTGAAGTCGGGCACGTCCCGCGGGAGGTCGTTGCGGGGCGGCCGCGGCACCCCGGCGGGCGGCGCCGGGGGCGGGACCTGGCGGCTGGTCTTCGGCGGCGCCGGAAGGGGGTTGGAGGCCCGCTCCCACAGGGGGCGCAGCGGGCGGGGGTCGCGCTGGACCAGGCGGCACAGGGCGATCACCGCGGGCCAGGGCGGGACGGTTCGGCCGCTGAGGTAGCGGGACAGCGACGACGAACTGAGTCCTGCGTCCCGTGCGAGGGCCCGTACGCCTCGCTTGGACAGCTCCTGGAGCATCCGCAACCGCGCGGCCAGCTCCTCCTTCGGATCGTGGCCCGCTGTTCTGTCGTGCTCCACCACTGTTGTCCCCCGCCCCCTGTCCCGCCCCGGCAGTAGTTGTCCGGGCCGGATCGTGCCTGTTCAACGCCGTTGCGGCTGTCCCACGGTGTCCCACGGCCGTCGTCCTGACAACCCCTTTCGGCTGAGATGGAATCACGCCCCGCAGGGACGGGGCACAGTCCGACGAAGGAGAGCAGTCAGATGCAGTCCCGTATGCAGAACCCCGCCGTCGTCCTGTCCGACGCGATGCAGCCCATCCAGCAGCTCATGAAGACCGTGCACAGCGCCGGCGTGGACGGGCAGACGTTGGAGCTGGTGCATCTGCGGGTCAGCCAGATCAACGGATGCAGCGCCTGTGTCGACGGCGGCGCCAAGACCGCCCGTAAGGCCGGGGTGAGCGACGAGCGGCTCGCCACGGTGGCCGCGTGGCGGGAGGCCCCCTACTTCACCGAGGAGGAGCGGGCGGCGCTCGCGCTGGCCGAGGCGGCGACCCGGCTGGCCGACCGTCCCGACGCGGTGAGCGACGAGATCTGGGACACCGCCGCCACCTACTTCGACGAGAAGCAGCTGGCCGCGATCGTGCTGATGGTCGGTGTGACCAACCTGTTCAACCGGCTCAACGCCACGACCCGGCAGATCGCCGGCGCGTGGGGCTGACCGGCGCGACCCGCCGTCCCACGTGGGGCCGACCGCCGCGATACGGGGTCCCGCGTGGGGCCGACCGGCGCGACCCGCCGCCCATCGTGGGGCTGACCGGCGCGATGCGCCGTCCCGCGTGAGGATGTCCCTGAGCCCTGTCCCCGCCCCGTCGCCCTGCCCGCCCCTCCCCACCACCTGACCACGCCCTGACCGTCCGAGGCCGGAAGGAACCGTCATGACCAGCACGCGGAAGACCACGAAGAGGACCGAGACGTTCACCGACGAGGAGCGCGCCGCGATGAAGGAGCGCGCCCAGGAGCTCAAGACGTCGGCGCGCCGCAGCTCCCGGGCCGACAAGGCGGCGGAGGAAGAGGCCGCCGTGGTCGCGAAGATCGCCGAGATGCAGGACTCGGACCGGGTCATGGCCGAGCGGATCCACGCCGTGGTCAAGGCGAGCGCGCCGGACCTGGCGCCGAAGCTCTGGTACGGGATGCCGGCGTACGCCAAGGACGGCAAGGTCGTCTGTTTCTTCCAGAGCGCGCAGAAGTTCAACGCGCGGTACGCGACCTTCGGCTTCAACGACAAGGCGAACCTCGACGAGGGCACGATGTGGCCGACCGCCTTCGCGCTCACGAAGCTCACCGCGGCGGACGAGGCGCGGATCGGTGAACTGGTGAAGAGGGCGGCGGGCTGAGGAGCACGAGCGGGAAGAGGGGTCGACAGATGCACAAGCCGATGAACAGCCCACGTCTCGAAGGGCTGTTCATCGGCCTGTGCACCTTGGACGTCGTTCAGCTCGTGGACCATGTGCCGGGGTCCAACGAGAAACTGACGGCCCGTGAGCAGGTGGTGGCCGCGGGCGGACCGGCGGCGAACGCGGCCGTGACCTTCGCCCACCTGGGCGGTTCGGCTCGGCTGCTCACCGGGATCGGGTCCCATCCGCTGGGAGTCGTGATCGCGGCGGATCTGGGCCGACTGGGCGTGGACGTGTCCGACCTGGCGGCCGGCTCGGTCGAGCCGCCGGCCGTGTCGTCCGTTCTGGTCACCGCGTCCAGCGGGGACCGTGCCGTCGCGTCGACCAACGCGAGCGGTGCCAGGCTCGCCCCGCCCGCCGACCTCCACGCGCTGGTGGCGGCCTGCGACATCGTCGAGTTCGACGGCCATCACATGGAGCTGGCGACGGCCGCCGCCCGTGCGGCGCGGGCCGCCGGCCGTCGGACCGTTCTCGACGGGGGCAGTTGGAAGCCCGGCACGGAGGAACTGCTGTCCTCGATCGACGTGGCCGTGTGCTCGGCGGATTTCCGGCCTCCCGGCACGGACGGCCCCCAGGACACCCTGCGTTTTCTGCGCGAGCACGGGGTCGCCTGGACGGCGGTCAGCCGCGGCGGGCGGCCGATCGTATGGGCGGGCCCCGACGGCGGCGGCACCGTGGACGTGCCCGCCGTCCGGGTCGCGGACACGCTCGGCGCGGGTGACGTTCTCCACGGGGCACTCGCCCATCACCTCGCCGCGCAGGGGGAGTTGACCCCAAGAGGGTTCGTCGACGCCTTGCGCGGTGCGGCCGTGGCGGCCTCGCGGGCCTGCTCCTCGTTCGGCACCCGGGCCTGGATGCAGAGCCGGTGATACACATCGGATCTATCCCACTCCATTGACGACCAGCAGCCTCAACTCTAAGTTGCCATGCGGGATAGCTCCGATGATTCCTGACACAGAGCCGAGCTGAGCCTGTCTGGAGGCACCATGTCCTCGCCCGCCGCCCCCGATTCGTCCAGACGCACCGTCCTCGCCACCGGCACCGCCGTCAGCGGCGCACTGCTGACCTCGGGCCTGACCGCGCAGACGGCAGCGGCCGAGCCCACCGAAGCCGGCGAAGCCACCGCGGCCGAGCCGGCCCGCGACCCCTGGCACACCGTGCTCGACGACGCCGACCTGGTCTGGCAGCGGATGCCGACGGCCTGGTACGAGGGCCCGTTCCTCGGCAACGGCTTCCTCGGCTCCGGAATCTACGCCGAGCCGGGAGCGCCCTCCACCGCCGTCCGCTTCAACGTCCAGCACTCCGAAGTACAGGACCACCGGCCGGAGTTCGGCTCTCTCTTCGGCCTCGCCCGACTGCCGATCGGCCACTTCACGCTGGAGCCCGTGGGCGCGATCACCGGTCTCGACTGGCGACTGTCGCTGCGCGACGCCGAGTTGACCGGCACACTCACCACCGAGAAGGGCACGCTCCGACTGCGTGCCCTGGTGCACAACGACCGCTCGGTGCTCGCCGTCGAGGTGACGCCGAGCGAGGGCGAGCGCGGCTTCCGCTGGGTCTTCCACCCCGCGGAGGCGATCAGCCCGCGCGCCGCCTTCAAGCCTCTCCCGGACGGCTACCGGGGCAACCCGCCCGCCCAGGTCGCCGACCACGACGGCATCACCGCCGCCGTGCAGCCGCTGCTGTCCGGCGGACAGCACGTGACCGCGTGGCGCGAGCGAAGCAGAGGCCGGACACGGACCCTGTACGCGCATGTCGCGCACTCGTACCCGAAGACGACAGCGCTCGGCCAGGCCCTCAAAACGGTACGCGCCGCCGCCCAACACCCTTACTCGGCACTGGCCTTGGACCACCGCGTCTGGTGGCACGCCTACTACCGCAAGAGCTTCCTGTCCGTCCCCGACGCCCGCATCCAGCGCTTCTACTGGATCCAGCTGTACAAGACCGCGGCCGCCGCCCGCCGCGACGCCCCCGTGATGGCGACCAGCGGGCCCTGGCTGGAGCCGACCCCCTGGCCCAACACCTGGTGGAACCTCAACGCACAGCTGGAGTACTGGCTCATCCACGGCTCCAACCATCTCGAACTGGACGCCATCACCCGGGCGTTGAGCGAGTTCCGGGACAATCTCGCGCAGGAGACGCCGACGCCGTACCGCGCCGACTCGCTCGGCATCCCGCGCACCACCGACCCCCAGCTGGTCAATGGCGCGATCAGCCCCCTCATGGGCTACGGCGTCGGCATCCCCGGGCAGGACCCGCCGACTCCCGAAGTCGGCAATCTGACCTGGGCGTTGCACAACGTCTGGCTGAGCTACCGGCACACGATGGACGAGTCGATCCTCCGCGACGTCCTGTTCCCACTGCTGCGCAAGGCGATCAACTACTACCTGCACTTCCTGGAGCCCGGACCGGACGGCAGGCTGCATCTGCCCGCGACCTTCTCACCGGAGTACGGCGGCGACTCGCGCGACTGCAACTACGACCTGATGCTCCTGACCTGGGGGTGCCGGACCCTCGTCGAGTCCGCCGAACTCCTGGGCATCGACGACAAGTCGGCTCCCCGCTGGCGGGACGTCCTCGCCAGACTCACGCCGTACCCGGTCGACGGCAACGGCTTCATGATCGGCGCGGACATCCCCTTCGCCAAGTCGCACCGCCACTACTCGCATCTGCTCGCGGTGTATCCGCTGTACGAGGTGACCGGCCGCACACCCGAGGAACGCGCCCTGATCGAGCGGTCGTTGGCGCACTGGGTGGGCTTCGAGGGGGCTCTCCAGGGCTATACGTTCACCGGTGCCGCGTCCATGTCGGCGCTGCTCGGCAAGGGCGAGGACGCGCTGAACTATCTCGGCGAGCTGATGACCCGCTTCATCCAACCGAACACCATGTACCAGGAGTCGGGCCCGGTCATCGAGACCCCCCTGTCGGCGGCCCAGTCGCTGCACGACATGGTGTGTCAGTCGTGGGGCGGTGTCATCAGGGTGTTCCCCGCGTTGCCCGCCGCCTGGCAGGACCTGACCGTGCACCGCTTCCGCACCCAGGGCGCCTTCCTTCTCAGCGCGGTCCGCCGGGGCGGCATCACCCGCTGGGTGCGGCTGGTCAGCGAGGCGGGCGCCCCCTGCGTCGTACGGCACGGGATCGCGGGCCCGATCGAGGTGCGGGACGGGCACGGCCGTCCCCTGCGCCACGAGGACGCGGGTGACGGGGCCGTGCGTATCGCGCTGCGGAAGGGCGAGTCGGCGCTCGTCACCGCCAGGGGGGACCGGCCCGACCTGAGCGTTGCGCCCGTGCGTCCGAACGCGGACGCACCGCGCTGGGGGCTGCCCCGCGCCTGAGTTGAGCCCTCACGACCTGCGGCCGCGGACGTTCCAGCCGCTGCCGACGCCTGCCAGGTGGAGGGCGAGCACCATCAGGCCGAGCAGCATGATGTTCGTCGAGGTGAAGGTGTCGTTCGTCGAGATGTCCGCGGCGTTGATCAGAAAGGAGATGAAGAACAGGACCGCGGAGATGATGGCGAGCATGTTGCCCATCCCTTCGAATGTCTAGGTCATGACGTTCAGATGTCTGAGGTCATGGCGTTGCGTACCCCCCGATTGCCCCCAACTCCGCTGGGCATGCCGGGAAATGAGCGATGTTCGACCCATCGGACATCGTTCGGAACCTCTTGACGTGCCCATGGGGCGCGATTGACACTCTCGCAACACGACGTCACACAGCCGAAACGGCAGGGTGCCCTCGGTCGAGGCCCCGCCATGCCTCTCGGCCGGGGCCCCGCCATGCCTCAGCAGGGAAACCCCACATGACGTACTTCGCACGTCCGCGCGTCCGCGCGAGACGCCGGGCGGGCCGCCTCACCGGCCTGACCGCGGCGGCACTGTTCCTGGGCCTGGTCGCCCCCACGGTCCCCGCCCGGGCGGCGGACCCCGTGGATGTCACCGACGGTCTGGCCCTCTGGTACAAGATGGACGGCGCCTCCGGCAGCACCGTCCCGGACGCCTCCGGCCACAGCCGTGACGGCACCGTGAACGGCACGGCCGACTGGTCGGACCCGGGGCAGGGGCTCGCCTTCAACGGCTCCGACACCTACGTCAAGGTGCCCGACGACGTCATGAAGGGCATGGCCTCGATCACCGTCTCCACGGACGTGCTGATCGACCCGGCGCAGAGCGCGCCGTACTTCGTCTACGGCTTCGGCAACTCCAGCGGCAGCAACGGCGACGGGTACCTGTTCGCCACCGGCAACTCCCTGCGCACCGCGATCGCGAGCGGCAACTGGTCGACCGAGCAGAACACCAGGCCCGGCGACTCGCACAACCTGGCCCGCGGGGTGTGGAAGCAGCTCACCTACACCCAGACCGGTACCACCGGCATCCTCTACGAGGACGGCGTCGAGGTCGGCCGCAACACCTCGGTCACCATCACGCCCGGCTCCATCGGCTCCGGCACCACCAAGGCCAACTACATAGGCAAGTCCCTCTACTCGGGCGACAAGCTCTTCAAGGGCCGTATCCGGGACTTCCGCGTCTACGACCGCGCCCTCGCCCCCGCCGAGGTCGACGAGCTGACCCGGCCGATCGCCGCGGAGGGCGTCGCCGCCGACAAGGCCGCGCTGACCCTCGGTGACACCGGCGCGGTCACTGCCGACCTCGTCCTGCCGAAGTCCGGCGCGGCGGGCGGGTCGACGATCACCTGGGCCAGCGACAACCCCGGCGTGGTGTCCGACGCGGGCAAGGTGACCCGTCCCGCCGCCGGAGAGCCCGACGGCCACGCCACGCTCACGGCGACCCTGAGGAAGGGTTCCGCGACCGACTCCAAGACCTTCGACGTCACGGTCCTGCCGGACTTCGACGACCGGACGGCCACTGACAAGGCCACCGAGAACCTCACCGTCCACAACGTCGACGACGTGCGGGGCAACCTCACCCTCCCGTCCAAGGGCGACTACGGCACGGCCGTCTCCTGGTCCTCCGGCGACCAAGCGGTCATCGGGGACGACGGCGTGGTCCACCGCCCCGCGCACGGCGACGGCCCGAGAAGCGTCGAACTGACCGCCACCGTCACCAAGGGCGCGGCGAAGGCGACCCGCACGTTCACCGCGAAGGTCCGCGAACTCCCGGCGGAGGAAGCCCTCAAGGGCTACATGTTCAGCTACTTCACCGGCGAGGGCACCTCGGACGGCGAGCAGCTCTACGCCGCGCTCAGCAAGGGCGACGACCCGCTCAAATGGCGGGAGTTGAACGACGGCAAGCCGGTGCTGACCTCCACGCTCGGCGAGAAGGGCCTGCGCGACCCGTTCATCATCCGCTCCCCCGAGGGCGACAAGTTCTACCAGATCGCCACCGACCTCAGGATCTACGGCAACGGCGACTGGGACGCCTCCCAGCGCACCGGCAGCAAGTCCATCATGGTCTGGGAGTCCACCGACCTGGTGCACTGGACGAACCAGCGGCTGGTCAAGGTCTCCCCCGACAGCGCGGGCAACACCTGGGCGCCGGAGGCGTTCTACGACGCGAAGCTCGGCGAGTACGTGGTCTTCTGGGCGTCGAAGCTGTACGACAACGACGCGCACTCGGGCGACATGTACAACCGCATGATGTACGCGACCACCCGCGACTTCTACACCTTCAGCGAGCCCAGGGTCTGGGTCGACCGCGGCTACTCGGTCATCGACTCCACGATGATCCAGCACGACGGCACCTACTACCGGCTGTCGAAGGACGAGCGGAACAACACCTCCTCCACGCCCAACAGCAAGTTCATCTTCGAGGAGAAGAGCGACTCGATCCTCGGTTCGTGGACCGCGGTCGCGGAGGGCATAGGCAAGGGCGCGATGAGCGCCGCCGAGGGGCCGTTGGTCTTCAAGTCGAACACCGAGGACAAGTGGTACGCCTTCCTCGACGAGTTCGGCGGCCGCGGCTACCTCCCCTTCGAGACGACCGACCTCGACTCCGGCAAGTGGACCCCGGTGGCCGACTACGACCTGCCGGCCAGGCCCCGCCACGGCACCGTCCTGCCGGTCACCCAGGCCGAGTACGACCGGCTGCTGCGGTCCTACCAGCCGGACCAGCTCGTGCAGAGCGTCGAGGGCATCGAGGTGAAGACCCGGATCGGTCAGGCACCGGTCCTGCCGGCCACGGTGATCGCCACCTACGCGGACGGCGTCAAGCGTCCCGTCGCCGTCACCTGGGAGGACGTTCCTGCGTCCGAGTACGCGCAGGCCGGCACCTTCACGGTCACCGGCAGCCTGCCGGACGGCGCCGCGATCCCGGTCCGGGCCGAGGTCACGGTGTCCGAGGAAGGCCCCGACGTACCGGCCGACCTGCTGCTGCACTACGGCTTCGACGAGACGTCCGGAAACATCGCGACCGACTCCAGCGGTCACGGCTACCACGGCACCTACGTCGGTACGCCCGCCTTCGGCACCGGCGTCGAGGACGGCTCCTTCAAGATGTCGGGAGACGCGACGGGGTCGCCGTACGTGAAGATCCCGAACGGCGTGCTGAAGGACGCCGGCAGCGTGACCGTGTCGACGTACGCCAAGTGGAAGGGCGGCAGCAGCTTCCAGTGGCTGTTCGGGCTCGGTCCCGACAGCGACAAGTACCTGTTCGCCACGCCCTCCAACGGCGGCAACAGCCTCTACTCGGCGATCACCAAGGCGAGTTGGTCGGCGGAGTCGAAGCTGACGGCCGGCTCGCAGCTCACCCCGGGCGAGTGGCGGCACGTCACCGTCACCCTCGACGGGTCGACCGGCGCGCTGGTCCTCTATGTCGACGGCGTCGAGGCGGCCCGTACGACGACCACCATCAAGCCGTCCGAACTGTACGACGCGCACAAGGACTACAGCGGCTACATCGGCAGGTCCCTGTACGCGGGCGACCCGTCCTTCGGCGGTGAGGTCGACGACTTCCGCGTCTACGACCGAGCCCTGACCGCCGCCGAGGTCATGGAGCTCAGCGGCAACACCGCGGGCATAGCGAAGGCCACGCACCCGGCGCTCAAGGTCGACGCCATCGTGGACAACGCCGACAGCAAGGTCACGCTGCCGATGAAGGAGGGCACCGATCTCACCGCGCTGGCACCGGAGTTCACCCTCGCCCACGGGGCGGCGATCAGCCCCGCCTCCGGCAGCGTGCAGGACTTCAGCAAGCCGGTGACCTACGAGGTGACCGGGTCCGACGGCAGGAAGCGCACCTGGACGGTCTCGGCGGTCGTCATGAAGAGCCCGGTGCTGCCCGGTCTCAACGCCGACCCGAACATCGTGCGGTTCGGCGACACCTTCTACCTCTACCCGACCACCGACGGCTTCGAGGGCTGGAACGGCACGCAGTTCAAGGCCTACTCCTCCACCGACCTGGTCCACTGGAAGGACCACGGCGTCATCCTCGACCTCGGCCCGGACGTCTCCTGGGCGGACAGCAGGGCCTGGGCTCCGACGATCGCCGAGAAGGACGGGAAGTACTACTTCTACTTCTGCGCCGACGCCAACATCGGTGTCGCCGTCTCCGACTCGCCGACCGGTCCGTTCAAGGACGCCCTGGGTCAACCGCTGCTGAAGGCGGGCCAGTTCAGCGGCCAGATGATCGACCCGGCCGTGTTCACGGACGACGACGGGCAGTCGTACCTCTACTGGGGCAACGGGCACGCCTACGTGGCGCCGCTGAACGCCGACATGACGTCCCTCGACCTCACGAAGATGAAGGACATCACGCCCAGCGGCTACAACGAGGGCACGTTCGTCGTCAAGCGGGGCGGCACCTACTACTTCATGTGGTCGGAGAACGACACCCGCGACGAGAACTACCGCGTCGCCTACGCCACCGGCCCCTCCCCCACCGGCCCCTGGACCAAGCGGGGCGTGATCCTGGAGAAGGACCTCTCGCTCGGCATCAAGGGACCCGGCCACCACTCGGTCGTCCAGGTGCCGAACACGGACGACTGGTACATCGCCTACCACCGGTTCGCGATCCCCGGTGGTGACGGCACACATCGGGAAACGACCGTCGACAAGCTGGAGTTCGACGCGGACGGCCTGATCAAGAAGGTCGTGCCCACGCTGACGAGCATCGACCCGGTGAGCGTCGTGCACGCCGGTGCGGACGGCAGCGGGAAGGAGGGCGAGGCGATCGCGCTGCACGGCACCCTCTCCGGGGCGGGCAGCCCGAAGTGGACCGTCGAGGCGGGTGCGCCCTGCACCTTCTCCGACCCCGATTCCGCCCGGACGAGCGTCGCTTGCACCGACAACGGCACCTTCACGGTCACGCTGACCGGTGGTCGCAGCCACGACACGGCCACCGTGAAGGTCGCCAACGCGGCGCCCGTCATCACCTCCGCGGCGGGTCCGCAACCGGTGCCGGTCGGCAAGCGCGCGGTCGTCACGGCCGGGTTCACCGACGCGGGTGCGAGCGACACCCACACCTGCACCGTCGACTGGAAGGACGGCGGCCCACCGCAGCCCGGCACGGTCACCGCGACCGGGTGCAGGGCCGAGCACCTGTACACCCGGGCGGGCATCCGCCGCCCGGTGGTCACGGTCACCGACGACGACGGAGCCTCGGACAGCAGGACGCTCCCGGAGCTGATCGTGTACGACCGCTCCGCCGGTCCGGCGCTCGGTGCCGGTGTCATCGGCTCCCCGGCCGGCGCCTACCCGGCCGGACCGGACCTGACGGGCAAGGCCGCCTTCTCCTTCGCGGCGGCCTACCTTCCGGGCCCCGTGACACCGGTGGGCGAGGTGTCCTTCGACTTCGGCCCGGCCAGGCTGAAGTTCCGCTCGACGGGCTCCGACTGGCTGGTCGTCACCGGCTCCCAGGCCGTCTACCAGGGCTCCGGCACGGTCAACGGCAGGAGCGGGTACGGCTTCCGGGTCACCGCCACCGACGCCCCGGACACCTTCCGCCTCCGCATCTGGGGGAAGGCGGGCGGTGAGGTCGTCTACGACAACCTGACCGGCGCGAAGGTCAGCGGCCTGGTCGCCGTCGGCAGCGGCCGGCGGTAGTCCCCCTCCACGGAGCCCCGTCGACAGCGCGCCCTGTCGACGGGGCTCCGCTGGTGCAGGGGTTCAGGGACCTGACCCATTAACCTCTGCGCAACCTCTTTCGCCCAGCACAGCGTCGTGGCATGCTCACCGCTCAACGCACTCATGAACATCGTTCACATCCATGAAAAAGCATGGGAAGGGCGATCCACATGAACGAGTTCAATGTCATGGGCATGACCAGGCGATCACTGCTGGGCAGCGCCGCAGCCGTGGCCCTGACCGCCGGGACCGCGTCCGCAGCCCGACCGACGCCCCTGTGGCGGGAGTACAGCCGCACCCCCTGCACCCACCCGCAGATCCCCTACGTCGGACGAGCCGGCTGCCACGCCGGGGCGGAACGCTTCCCCCGCAGGCGAGTCGTCGCCGACGTCCGCGACTTCGGCGCCGTGGCGGACGGTTCCACCGACTCCGCTCCCGCGATCAACCGTGCCATCGCCGCTGCCGGGAGGGCCGGCGGTGGCACGGTCACCATCCCGCCGGGCACGTTCCGTATCGACGACGTCATCCGCGTGGACCGCTCGAACGTGATCCTCAAGGGCGCCGGCAGCGGCCGTACGACGTTGTACGCGACGAAGAACCTCACCGAGCTCATCGGCACCTACGGCTCGCGCTACGGCGGGGACAAGTCGTCCTGGTCATGGGCCGGAGGTCTGATCTGGCTGGCGCCCAGGGCCCGTTGGGAGTCCCTCGTCACGGCGATCCGGGCCAGGGCGTGGCCCTTCGAGGGCTGGACGGGCAACCGGCGCGACGAGTGGCGGACGCTCACGACCATCGCTCCGGCCCGCCAGGGCGCCTGGAGGGTGCGGGTCGCCGACGCCTCCGCGCTACGTCCGGGCGCCCTGGTCCTGCTGCGGCTCGCGGACGACGGCGACCACACCCTCCTGGAGCACATGTGCGGCGGCGGGCCGGGGCCCGAGGCCTACTTCTGGGACGACAAGACGAAGCTGACGTCGTACGTCCCCTACGAGTGGCCCGTCCGCATCACCCGCGTGCACGGCCGCGAGCTCACCCTCGAACGCCCCCTGCCGCTCGACCTGCGTCCGGAGTGGCAGCCGCAACTGACCACGCACGTCCCCGAGTTGACCGGGGCGGGAGTCGAGGGGCTGACCCTGGAGGCGGTCGAGACCCCGCAGCAGCCGCATCTGCTGGACAAGGGGCACAACGGCGTCGTGCTCCAGTGCGCGTACGACTGCTGGGTCGACGACGTGACGGTCCGTCATGTCGACAACGGATTCGGTCTGGTGGCCGCCTCCGCGTGCACCCTGCGCCGCACGCGGGTGGCGGGCCGCGGCTCCCATCACCCCTACTTCTGCCGTGAAGGTTCGCACGACAACCTCGTCGAGGACTTCACGATCGAGGAACGCACCAGCCCGGCGCCCGCGGGCACCCAGCTGCACGGCATCAACGTCGAGGGGTTGTCGTCGTACAACGTCTGGTCGCGCGGCGACATGCGGATGGGCACCTTCGACAGCCATCGCGGCCTGCCCTTCGCCAATGTGCGCACCGACATCACCCTCAACAACAACGGCCGCCACGGCGGGGACGCCAGCGCGGGGCCCTTGTTCGGCGCCCGGTTCACCCACTGGAACGTCCGGGTCACCAACGGCCGCGCGGGGCTGGTGAAGATCGACGGTCTGGCGCCGTACTCGGCGACGGTCGGCATCGACGAGGTCACGGAGTTCGACCAGATCGACGTGCCCGACCTCGCGGGCGATCTGCACACGCGCCTTGAGCTGTACGGCAGCCCGGGGGCGGTGCGGCCGCGGAACCTCTACGAGGCCCAACGCGGGCTCAAGGGGGTGGTCCGGTGAGCGCGCGCTCCCGGTGGTTCGTGCTCCTGACGGCCCTTGCCGCCTTCACGTCCGGCCTGACGACTCCTGTCGCGGCACAGACCACGGTCCCGGACACCGCGGTCCTTGACGGCGCCCGTCTCCAGCACACCAAGAAGCGCCTGGGTGATCCGCAACTGCGCGCGGCGGTCCGGGCGTTGACGACGCGCGCCGACAAGTGGCTGGGCCAGGGCCCCTGGACGGTGGTCGACAAGCCCCGGCCCGCCCCCGGCGGCGATGTCCACGACTACCTCAGCCAGGCACCGTACTGGTGGCCGTCGCAGTCCCCGACCTCCGACAACCCGTGGGGCTGCCCCTATGTGCAGCGCGACGGCGAGCGCAATCCCGAGGTCGACTCCGGCACCGACCGCCAGGACGTCGAGAAGACCTTCGACTCCGCCTACGACCTGTCCCTCGCCTGGTACTACACCGGCAGGAAGCAGTACGCCGAGAAGGCCGCGCAGGTGCTGCGCACCTGGTTCCTCGATCCGGCCACGCGGATGAACCCCCACCTGGAGCACGCCCAGTTCATCCCCTGCAAGTACGACGGCCGCGCCATCGGCATCATCGACTTCTCGCAGTCCTACACCAGCGTGATCGACGCCATCGCCCTCCTGAACACCGGTGCACCGGGGTGGAGCCGTAAGGACCGCACCGGCATGGCGCGGTGGAACAGCGACTTCCTCGGCTGGCTCAAGGACAGCGACTTCGGCAGACAGGAGGGCGCCGCCGCCAACAACCACGGCACCTTCTACGACCTGCTGCTCGCCGGCCTCGCCTACGCGACCGGCGACAGGGCACTGGCCCGCCGGACGGTGCTGGACGCCCGAAGCAGACGCATCGCACCGCAGATCGCGGCGGACGGCAGCCAGCCCCAGGAGCTGACCCGCACCCGGAGCTGGCACTACTCGACCTTCGACCTGGTCGCCTACACCCGGCTCGCGGCCATCGGCCGACACGTCGGCGTCGATCTGTGGGCCTATCAGGGCCCGGAAGGGCAGAGCCTGTTCGGGGCGGTGGACTATCTGCTGCCCGCGGCGACCGGGGACGCCCCCTGGCCGCATCCGGAGCTGGAGTTCCTCCGGTACGCGGCCACCGACGTGGTGCACGCGGCCGCCGACGCGGGTGACGCACGGGCCCGCACGGCTGTTCCGCGACTGGAGGCACCGCCCGGCGGCGACCTGTGGGCCCTGCGCCCGGCGGCGGAGCAGCTGGACTCCATCGCGGGGTGAGCAGCGCCGGGACCGGGTGAGCGATTCCGGTGCCGAGTGCCGTCAGGACGTCGACAGGTCGATGGCCCGGTCGAGGTCCTGCGGCCGCAGCACCCGCAGGATGCCTTCGAGCAGGTAGTAGTCGGCGTACGGCAGCGAGATCTCGATCCCGTCCTCGTTCGGCCGGTTGCGGGTGCAGCGGGCGACGACCGCCTCCGCGCGGGCCGAGTTCCGCGTCAGGCACGTCTCCGCCAGCGCGGTGAGCAGGCGCAGCGCCACGTCCCGGTAGGAGCCGCGCCCGGTGGCCGCGGACAGGTCGAGCAGACCGCAGGCCATGATCGCGCCGGCCGACGCGTCCTTGATGTCGTACGGCTGCTGCGGCGCGCGGTAGTCCCACACCGGGACGTGGTCCGCGCCGAGCGCCCCGATCGCGAAGTCGGCGAGTCTGCGGGCCGTGGTCAGGAACTCGCGGTTCCCGGTGCGCCGGTACATGGTGGTGAAGCCGTAGACGCCCCAGGCCTGGCCGCGCGACCAGCAGGAGGTGGGGCTGTAGCCCTGGACGGTGTCCGGGCCGAGCGGTGCCCCGGTGTCCGGGTCGAAGTCGTAGACGTGCGGGGTCGAGCCGTCCGGGCGCGGGAAGACCCGCTGGGCGGTCCTGGCGTGCTCCGTGGCGATGTCCAGGTATCTGCTGTCGCCGGTCTCCCGGCTCGCGAAGGCCAGGAGGTCGAGGTTCATCATCGTGTCGATGATGACCCGGCCCGCGTTCTTCGGATCGGTGAGTGCGCCCCAGGCCCGGATGAAGCGGCCGCGCGGGTTGTAGCGCCGGGTGAGGGAGTCGGCCGCCTGCAGGGCACCCGCCCGCCAGGTCTCGTCGCCGGTCAGCCGCCAGGCGGTGACCCAGGACGGGTAGAAGAGGAAGCCCAGGTCATGGGTGCCGGTGTCGTACTGACGAGGAGCCAGCTTCGCCGCGGAGGCCAGGGCCCAGGTGCGGAAGTCGTCGTCCTCGCTGTGCAGCCACGCCATCCACAGGGTGCCGGGCCAGAAGCCGCCGACCCAGTCGCCGTTCTGCGAGTAGGTCCACTTCTCGAACTTGGTGCCGACGGGGAAGGCGGTCACGGTCGGCGCGACCGCGCGCAGCTTCTCGACGGCGTAGTCGGCGGCCGCGCGGAGCGTCCGCGGGTTCGGTGCGGCGACAGCCGGTGTCGAGGAGGCTCCGGCCACCGCGGCACCGGTCGCCGTGGCCAGAACGGTACGGCGGGAAACAGTCATGCTCACGCCTCCAACTCGGTCGGGGGGCACGGGAGTTGGTCGAGCGTGACACAGCGCGGGCACGGCTGTACACCCACGTGAGTGATGTTCAAGAACGTGAACGCGATCAGGCGTTCACGTGTCACGGTCACCCCCTCTCGCGGCCGGTTCGCGCGGTCAGTCGCTCTTGCGTCCGACCCCCGCGTACACCCAGAACTCCGACGGGTTCTCCGGGACGTCCTCGGCCGCGTCCGGGCGCCACAGGGGGACGTGGACCAGGCCCGGTTCGACCAGGTCGAAGCCGGTGAAGAAGTCCCGGATCTCGTCGTGGGAGCGGACCGTGACCGGTGAGGTGGCGCGGGAGCGGTACAGCTGGGTGACGGCCGCGGCCGTGTCCGGGCGGTCCTGGTCGGTCGCGTGGGACAGGGCCAGCCAGCTGCCCGCCGGCAGGGCGTCCCGGAAGGCGGCGACGATGCCCGCCGGGTCCTCCTCCCGCGTGACGAAGTGCAGGATCGCGACCATGAGCACGGCGACCGGCTGATCGAAGTCGATCAGCTTGCGCACCTGCGGCGAGGACAGGACATCCGCGGGCCGCCGGATGTCGGCGTCGACGATGTCGGCGTGCGGGTTGTCGGCGAGCAGGGTGGTGCTGTGGGCGACGGCCACCGGGTCCCTGTCGACGTAGACCACCCTGGCCCCCGGGCTCGCCGCCTGTGCCACCTCGTGGACGTTGCCCTGCGTGGGGATCCCCGAGCCGAGGTCGATGAACTGCCGCACCCCGGCTCCGGCCAGGTGACGCACCGCCCGGCCGAGGAAGGCGCGGTTGGCCCGGGCGAGCATCCGCACCTGGGGGTCGATGGCGGTGACGGCCGCCACCGCCTCCCGGTCGATGGCGAAGTTGTGCTCCCCGCCCAGCATCGCGTCGTACATCCGGGCTACGCTCGCCTTGTCCGGATCGGCCCCTGGCGGCAGAGCATCCAAGTCGGTCACCAGAACGTCCTTTCCCACCAGGGTACTTGACGCCTCATCATATAGTTGCCGTGGTAAGCCTGGCGATCAGCGGTCCCCCGCCGGGCGCCCGGACCCCCACCCGGAAAGGCCCCACGACCCTGCGGAACGAACCGCACCGACATTCCGAGGACACCCCCACCGCCGTGCCCCCGCCCCGGCGATCGCCCTTCTCGCCCGCGGCCGACGTCATCGGATCGGAACTCGACCTGGGGCTGACCGGCAGCCATGTCGTGCACGCGCTGACGCCCGGCTTCTGCGACGCGGCGTCCCTGTACCTGCTGGAGCGCTGGCGCCGCGAGGAGACCACGTACGCGGGCGCGGACCCCGCCCAGATCGAGGCGCGCCGGCTGGCCCTCCGGGTGGGCACGGACGCCCCCGAGTCCTGGGAACGCACCCTGCCGGTCGGCGAGGTGCTCGTCTTCCCCCGCGCGACCCCCTACGCCCGTGCCCTGGTCGACGGACACGCGCAGTTGCTCGACTCGGTCGACGAGCACACGGCCGAACGGCTCGCGCTGTCCGCCGGTCAGGACACGCGGATCGGCGAGCTCCTCAAGACGCGCTCGTTCCTCGTGGTGCCGCTGCGGCTGCGGGGCGGGGCGATCGGCTTCGTCGCCTGCTCACGCGGGCCGGGGAGGGGGCCGTTCCTGACCGCGGAGATCGCGGCCGTGGAGTCGCTGGCCGCACGGGCCGCGGTCGCCCTGGACAACGCGCGCCGCTACGAGCACGAGCGCCGTACCGCCCTCGCCATCCGCAACAGCCTGCTGCCGGGCACCATCCAGGAGGTCGAGGGCTGCCGCATCGCTCACGGGTCCCTGCCCGCGGGACAGGGCTCGATCATCGGCGGGGACTGGTTCGACGTGCTCAGACGCCCGGGCGACCGGGTCAGCCTGATCGTCGGGGACGCGATGGGCCACGGCCCCGAATCGGCCGTGGCGATGATCCAACTGCGCACCGCGGTACGCACGTTGGCGGGCCTCGACATTCCCCCCGCCGATCTCGTACGACGGCTCGACGCGCTCGCCAGTGAGACGCCGGGCGCCTCCTTCGCGACCTGCATCTACGCCGAGTGGGACGCGCGGAACCGCACCTGCACCCTGGTCGGCGCCGGGCATCCTCCCCCGCTGCTGCGCGGCCCGGACGGCCGGACCGCCCCGGTCGCCCTGGTCGGCGCGGGCCTGCCGCTGGGTCTCGGCGCGGGCAGCTACGAGCCGACCGTGCTGAGCATCGAGGACCCGGCCCTGCTCGTGCTCTACAGCGACGGCCTGGTCGAGTCCCGGGACGCCGACATAGACCAGGAGATCGCCCGCCTCGCCGGGGCGCTCGACGCGGCGGCCGTCGGCCAGGACCCGCTTCCCGCCCTGTGCCGACGGCTGCTGCATGCCGCCTCCGACCCGGCGGGGGCGGACGACCGCACCCTGCTGCTCGCCGAACTCACTCCGATCACGGGTTAGTTCAAGCCGCTGCTCACGCCGGTCACGGGTTGGTTCAGGCCGCTGCTCACTCCGATCACGGGTTGGTTCAGGCCGTCAGATTCGCCCATACGGCGTTGCCGCCGGTGAGTCTGGAGCGGTCGACCCCCCAGGTGTCCGCGAGTTCCTCCACCAGGAACAGTCCGCGTCCGCCCTCGTCGTCGAGCCCGGCCCGGCACCGGCGCAGTCGGGGCCCCGAGTGGTCGTGGTCGTGCACCTCCAGCCGGAGGATCCCCTCGGTGACCATCCCGATGCCGCACAGGATGCGGACGCTGAGGGTGTGGCACACCGCGTTGGTGGCCAGTTCCGACAGCAGCAGGACCGCGTCGGAGCACAGTTCACCGGGCAGGCTCCAGGACTTGAGCCGGGTGCCGACGGAGCGGCGGGCGACCCCGACGCTGGAGCGGTGCGCGGGGAGTTCGATCCAGTGGGTTCGTTCCTGGTCCACGGCGTCTAACAGCTGGGGGGACGAAGTCGTGTGGGGGGACACGGTGTTGGCCTTCCGTGGGGGCGGCGGCGCGGCCGGGCGAGACGCATCGGGGGTCGGAGTCGGTTGCCAACCCGCCGAAGGGTAGGGGCGGTTGGCGTCGCGTGCGCGCGTTCGGCGGCACGGGTCACAGAAGTAATCATGCTCGCACCCAAGTTCAACCTGCAACCAGCTCCCTGATAATTTCAGACAGCCGGTATCGATCTGGTCGCGTCATCAAGTCGCTGTCAGACTCGTGCCGGTGACAGCCCCTCAGGAGGTCAGGACGTGAGCGAAGGCCGTACGGGCACGGGTGGCACCAGTGCCCCCACCGTTCTGCGCATGATCCTGGGCCGGCGTCTCCAGGAGCGGCGGCAGGACGCGGGCAGGTCGCTGGACGACGCCGCCAAGGCGCTCAGGGTGACCTCGCTCACCATCCGCCGTCTGGAGAAGGCGGAGGTCGCGCTCAAGCCGCTGTACGTGGAGAAGCTGCTGGAGACCTACGGGGCCGAGCGGCAGGAGATCGACGAGTTCGTCGTGCTCGCCGAGCGGGCCAACGAACCGGGCTGGTGGCACACCTACCGGGACGTGCTCCCGAACTGGTTCAGCGCCTACGTCAGTCTGGAGGCCGGGGCGAGGACCCTGCGCACCTACGAGCCGCACTATGTGACAGGGCTGCTCCAGACCCACGCGTACGCGCGCGGAGTGCTGCGCGGCGGCTTCCCGAACGAGGCCGACGACGACCTGGGCCGACGCGTGGACCTGCGGTTGCGCCGCCAGAGCCTGCTGGAGAGACCCGACGCGCCCACGCTGTGGGTGGTCATGGAAGAGGCCGTTCTGCACCGGGTGGTCGGCGGCCCCGAGGTCATGCGGGAGCAGATCGAACGGCTCCTGGAGGTCGCGGAGCTGGAGCACGTCAGCGTCGACGTGGTGCCGTTCACCGCCGGCGCCCACGTGGGCGCGTGCGCCCCGTTCACGTACTTCCGCTTCGAGGAACCGGAGCTGCCGGACATCGTCTACACCGAGGTCCTCTCCGGCGCGATGTACCTGGACCAGCGCGCGGACGTGGCGGCGCACCTGGAGGCGCACAACCGCATGTCCCTGCTGACCTCGGACGCGGACAGCAAGGCGCTCCTGAACCGCATGCGCAAGGAGTACTCATGACCAGCACCGACTGTCACGTCTACAACGGGATGCCGGCCACCGAACTCGGTGAGCAGGGCTGGGAGTCGCCGTGGAGCGGTCCCAACGGCGGCCAGTGCGTGCAGACCAAGCTCCTGGCCGACGGCCGGGTGGCCATGCGGCAGTCGACCGATCCGGCCGGACCCGCGCTGATCTACACCCCGCAGGAGATCGCCGCGTTCGTCGCGGGCGTCAAGCGGGGCCTCGCCGACCATCTGACAGCCGGCTGACCCCGGCCCCTGGTCGACCGTCCGACGGCCGACCGACCCACGACCCGAGCCGGACCTGCCCCGGCAGCGACCTGCCCGACACCCCCACGCACACCACCTGAAAGGGACAGGATGAACGACTCGCACGCCGCGCGGGAGATCGACACCAGCCGGCCGCACTCCGCCCGGATGTACGACTACTACCTCGGCGGCAAGGACCACTTCGACGTCGACACGAAGGCGGCCGAGACCGTCGCGGCCACCTACCCCGGCATCTTCACGTGCGCCCGCGAGATCCGCTCCTTCATGCACCGCGCCACCCGTGTCCTCGCCCGGGAGTACGGCGTGCGCCAGTGGCTGGACATCGGCACCGGCATCCCCACCGAGCCGAACCTGCACCAGGTCGCGCAGTCCGTGGCACCCGAGGCGCGGGTCGTCTACGCCGACAACGACCCGCTGGTCCTCAAGTACGCCGAGCGCCTGATGCGCAACACGCCCGAGGGCCGCACGGCGTACGTCCAGGGCGACTTCACCGACCCCGAGGCCATCCTCAACTCCCCCGAGCTGGCCAAGACCCTGGACCTGAACCGTCCGGTCGCCCTGTCCCTCAACGCCATCCTGCACTTCGTGCCGGACGACTGGGACCCGTACGGCACCGTCTCCCGCCTCCTGGACGCCCTGCCCTCGGGCAGCGCGCTCGCCGTCAGCCACTGCACGGGCGACTTCGCCCCCGAGCTGTGGGAGAAGCTCGTCGGCATCTACGCGGCCGCGGGCACCCGGGCCCAGGTGCGCAGCAAGCAGGAGGTGGCCCGCTTCTTCACGGGCCTCGACCTGCTCGACCCGGGCATCTCCCTGACCCACCGCTGGCGCCCGGACGACCCGCGGGGCACGGCTGCGGAACCGACGGACGCCGAGGTCAGCGCGTGGGCCGGGGTGGGCATCAAGCCGTGACACGATCCACCGTATGAGCATCGAAGAGCGGGACCGGCCCGTCGCCCTCGTCACCGGGTCCACGTCCGGCATCGGGGAGGCCGTCGCACGGCGCCTCGCGGCGGACGGGACGCGGGTCGTCGTGCACTCGCGGCGCAGCGTCGAGGCCGGTTTGGCGCTGGCCGCGGAGCTCGGCGGGACCTACGTCCAGGCGGACCTGGGGGTGGAGGAGGAGGCCCGCGGGCTGGTCGAGACGGTACTCGGCCGGTTCGGGCGGCTGGACGTGCTGGTGAACAACGCGGGCATCAGCCGGCCGATCCCGCACGCGGACCTCGCGGCGGCGACCCCGGCGGACTGGCGGCAGCTGCTGGAGGTCAACCTCATCGCGCCCTGGGTGCTGTGCACGGCGGCCCTTCCGGCGCTACGGCGGTCCCCCGGCGGTGGCTGCGTCGTCAACGTCACCAGCCACGCCGGCGTACGGCCCAAGGGGTCCTCGGTGCCGTACGCGGCGAGCAAGGCGGCGCTGAACCACGTGACCCGGCTGCTCGCGGCCGCGCTCGGCCCCGAGGTCCGGGTGAACGCGGTGGCCCCCGGCCTGGTGGACACACCGATGACGAAGGACTGGGCCGAGGCGCACGAGCTGTGGCGCGACCGCGCCCCGATGCACCGCCCGGCCCAGCCTGCCGACGTGGCCGACCTGGTGGCGTCGGTGATCGGCAGCGGCTATCTGACCGGTGAGGTCATCGTCCTCGACGGCGGCCTGAACCTGACCTGAGAACCGCGGCGCCCCGCACGCCCCTGTCGGTCCTACGGCGCGCCGTCGGGACCGGTGCGGGCCAGGCCCGTCCGGTACGCGATGACGACGAGTTGCGCCCGGTCGCGGGCGCCCAGCTTCGTCATGGCGCGCTGCACATGGGCGCGGACGGTGAAGGGGCTGAGGAACATCCGCTCGGCGATCTCCTGGTTGGACAGGCCGGTCGCGACCAGGGCCACCATCTCGCGTTCGCGCGGGGTGAGCGCGTCGAGCCGCTCGGGGTCCTGGGAGGGCGCCTCCTCCGGTGTGGCCAGGAAGCGGGCGACCAGGGAGCGGGTCGCGGCGGGCGACAGAAGGGTGTCGCCGTCGGCGATCGTCCGTACGGCGTGCAGCAGGTCCTCGGCCCCGATGCCCTTGCCGATGAAGCCCCCGGCTCCCGCGCGCAGCGCCTGGGCGACGTACTCGTCGGTCTCGTAGGTGGTGAGGACCAGGATGCGGCTGGACCGCAGTTCCGGGTCCGCGCAGATCTCGGCCGTGGCGGTGAGACCGTCCACCTCGGGCATCCGGATGTCCATGACCACCACGTCGGGGCGCAGTTCCCGGGTGAGCCGCACGGCCTCCCTGCCGTCGGCCGCCTCACCGACCACGGTGATGTCGGCGGCGGAGTCCAGCAGCAGCCGGAAGGCGCCGCGGAGCAGGGCCTGGTCGTCGGCGAGCAGCACGCGCAGTGTCACAGCGGGTCCTTGGCGGGTGGGAGGGGGAGCTCGGTGGAGACGAGGAAGCCGCCCTCGGGGCGCCTGCCCGCGGAGAGCCGGCCGCCGACGGCGAGGGCACGTTCCCGCATGCCGATCAGACCGTAGCCGGGCGGGCGGTCGGCGGCCGTGGCTCCACGCGACGCGGTGGCGGACTTGCCGGCAGTTCCTCCGTCGTCCGCGACGGTGACCGTCAAGCGGTCGCGGTTCCAGACGAGTCGCACCCGGGCGCTGCCGGTGCCGGCGTGCTTGGTCACGTTGGTCAGGGCCTCCTGGACGATGCGGTAGGCGGTCAGGTCCACCCCCGGTGGCAGCGGCCGGGCCGTGCCCTCCTCGTGCACCGACACCTCCAGACCCGCGCGGTGGAAGGACTCCAGGAGCGTGGGGAGCCGGGCCAGCCCGGGAGCCGGTTCGGCGGGTGCGGCCGCGTCCCCGGACTGCCGTAGGAGACCGACCGTGGCCCGCAGGTCGTCGAGCGCGTCGGCGGTGGTCTCCACGAGCTCCTTGAGGCTCTTGCGGGTCTGCTCCGGGCGGCTGTCGAAGAGGTGGGCGGCGACCGTGGCCTGGGCGTTGGCCAGGGTGATCTGATGGGCCACCAGGTCGTGCAGTTCCCGGGCGATGCGCACGCGCTCCTCGCCCACCCTCCGGCGCGCCTCGCTGTCCCTGCTCTCCTCCGCCCGCCGGGCCCGCTCCTCCACGGCCGCCAGGTAGGCCCGCCGGTTCTGTGCCGAGTGGCCCAGCACGCCGGCCACCACCGGGAACGCCGCGACCAGTCCCACCCTGCTCGCGTCCTGCCACGACAGGGCCCCGAGCAACGGGGTGGAGGCGACCAGCAGCGCCGCGGAGATGAGCAGCACCGCGCTCGCCGCCCGCCGTTCGGTGCGCGCGGTGAGCGCGTAGGAGTAGGCGGCGATCACCGTGGGCGCCACGAGGAGCGGGCTCAGCAGGAGGCCCAGGGGCGGCCCCAGGACCGCGCCCACCGTCGTGACCGCCATGACGGCCAGGGGCGCCCGGTGCCGCAGCGGCAGCACGCCACAGGTCACCAGCGCGAGGAGGTAGGCGGCGGCAGGCGGCGCCGAGAGCCTGCTGACGTCGTCCTGGACCATGCTGCCGAGGAGCCACAGCGCGAACGCCGCCGCCGTGATCGCTCCCTCCCGCCGCCACGTGCCGCGTGGTCGCGGGCCGCCGCTCCTCGTCCCCGTCATGGCCGACTCAGTCCCGGCCGACCGGCAGCTGTCGTACCGCAGTGCCCAACTCGGTTGTGGGGACCGGAACATGACCGGTCAGTGCCTCACCCTCGATGTCCACGTTCGGCAGCACACGGTCGAGGATACGGGGCAGCCACCAGGCCCGGCGGCCGAGCAGTGCCAGAACCGCGGGGGCGATCGCCATCCGGACCACGAAGGCGTCGAAGGCGACGGCGGCGGCGAGGCCGACGCCCATGGTCTGGATGGTCGGATTGCTCATGCCGATGAATCCGGCGAACACGCTCGTCATGATGATCGCCGCGGCGGCCACCACGCGTCCGCTGTGCCGGAAGCCGCTGACGATCGCCTCGCCGGGGGACGCGCCGTGGACGTGGGCCTCGCGCATCCGGCTGACCAGGAAGACCTCGTAGTCCATGGCGAGCCCGAAGACGATGCCGATGATGAGGATCGGCATGAGCGACATGACCGGTCCGGTCTGTTCGATGCCGATCAGGTCGCCCGCCCAGCCCCACTGGAAGACGGCGACGAGGACACCGAAGGCGGCTCCCACGGACAGCAGGAAGCCGAGCGCGGCCTTGACCGGGACCAGGATCGAGCGGAAGACAACCGTCAGCAGGAGCACCGCCAGGCCGATGACCACGGTCAGATAGGGCACGAGGGCGTCGGACATGGCTTCGGAGATGTCGATGTTCATCGCGGTGGTGCCGGTCACCAGGACGTCGGCACCGGTGTCGGCCTCGACGCCGGAGACGGTGTCGCGGAGCGTGTGCACCAGGTCCTTGGTCTCACCGCTGTTCGGCGCGGTCCGCGGGACGGCGGTCAGCACGGCGGTGTCCCTGGTACGGCTGAATACGGGCTCACCGACCGACGCGATCCCGTCGGCCGCCCGTACCGTCCTGACCACCAGGTCGGTGGTGGACCGGCTGTCCGGGGCCGCCGACATGTCGACGACCACGGTCAGCGGGCCGTTGAAGCCGGGGCCGAACCCTTCGGACAGCAGGTCGTAGGCGCGGCGCTGGGTGGTCTCCACCGACTTGGACTCGTCGCCGGGCAGCCCGAGTTCGAGGCTCAGCGCGGGAAGCGCGACGGCGCCGAGACCGAGTCCGGTGATCATGAGCACGGCCACCGGGCGGCGCAGCACGAACCGCGCCCAGCGGGTGCCGAGACCGGGCCGGCCCGCTGCGGCTGCCTGGCCGGTGCCTCCCGGGCGGGTCTTTCGGACGGTGCGGGACAGCACCCGTCGGCCGAAGAAACCGAACAGAGCGGGGACCAGGGTCAGTGCGACGAGGACGGCGAGGGCCACGGCGCCCGCTCCCCCGAGGCCCATCTTGGTGAGTTCGGGGATTCCGACGACCCCGAGTCCGACCAGCGCGATGAAGACGGTCGCGCCGGCGAAGACGACGGCGGATCCGGCCGTGCCCACCGCGCGGCCCGCGGCCTCCTCCGGGTCGCTGCCCCGGGCGCGCTCGTCACGGAACCGGGAGGTGATGAAGAGCGCGTAGTCGATGCCGACCGCGAGGCCCAGCATCAGCGTCAGGATGGCGACGGTGGACGTGAGCCCCAGCGGTGCGGCCAGGGCGGAGACCAGGCCGAAGGCGACGGCCACGCCCACGAAGGCGGTGAGCAACGACAGTCCGGCCGCGACCAGCGATCCGAGGGCGAGGACCAGTACGACGGCGGCCACCACCACGCCGACGAGTTCCGTCGTGCCGCCCATCGCCTCTTCCGCGTCCAGGGCCGAGCCGCCGATCTCCACGGTCAGTCCGGCGTCCCGGGCCCGGCTGGCGGCGTTCTCCAGCGCGGTCTTCGTCTGCGCGGTCAGGTCGACGGCGTCCGCGGTGTAGGTGATCGTGGAGTAGGCGATGGTGCCGTCCTCGCTGACCGCGCCGGTCTCATAGGGGTCGGTGGCCGACGCGACCTGCTCGCCGTTGTCGAGGGAGCCGAGCGCGTCCTCGACGGCCGCCTTGTTCCGCTGGGCCGTCACCCGCTGCCCGTCCGGTGCCTGGAACACCAGACGGGCCTCGGCGCCCTGCGCGTTGTCCTGCGGGAAGCGCTGATCGAGCAGGTCGAAGGCCTTCTGCGACTCGGTGCCGGGCATGGAGAGGTCCTCGTCCTCCGCGGCCGGCGCCAGGGCCGCGGCCGCGATCGCAAGGACCACGGCTCCCAGCCACAGACCGCCCACGAGCCGGCGCCGCCGAAAGGCCCACCGTCCGATCCGGTAAAGAAAAGCAGCCACCTGTTGATCACTCCAGACACCGGTAGCAAGGGGGAACGTGCGGAATTCGCACGCCCCCAACCCTTCCTCCCGGCATCCGCCCGGACATCGTCCTGCGTCGCCGTCTTCCCCTGGTGCGCCCGGACCACCCGCTCACGCCTCCTGGTGCCGACGCACTACATGGGCGCCGGCCGCCCTCGCCGGGTCCGCCCCCCGGGCCTGCGTCAGCCCGTCACATCCGTCAGCATCCGCCACCCCGGCGCGTAGTTCCCGTGCAGCACCAGTGACGCCGCCCCGACCGCACCCACCGTCTCGCCGATCACGCTCTGTTCGACGGTCACCGAGCGGATCGTACGGGCGACGGAGGTGCGGTTGACGGCGGCCTCGACCTCCTCGCGGATGATCGGTTCGATGCCGCGCAGGGCCTCGCCGCCGAGGACGACCCGGCTGACGTCGAGGAGGCTGGCGGCGCCGCGCGCGGCCTCGCCGATACGGCGCGCGGCGCGTCGTACGACATCGCAGGCGTCGGTGTCGCCCGCGCGGGCGGCTCGGCGCAGGGCCTTCCAGTCGTGGTGCACGGAGTCGGGCGTGCCGGTGAGGCCGATGCGGTCGCCGGCGGCCCGGCCGTGCAGGCGCAGCAGGTCGTCGATGATCGCTGCCGGGCTGACGTACGGGCCGAGGCAGTCCAGGGCGCCGCAGTGGCAGACGCGGTCGCCGGGTTCCACCGCCATGTGGCCGAACTCGCCCGCGTTGCCCGAATCGCCGTGCAGGACGGTGTTGTTGAGGACGATCCCGGCGCCGACGCCGGTGCCGAGGTAGAGGAACAGGAAGCTGCCCGCCCGGTCGGCGCCGCCGATCCAGCGCTCGCCGATCGCGGCGGCGGTGGCGTCGTTGTCGAGGGCGACGGGCAGCCCGGTGGCCTCGGCGAACATGTCGGCGAGGGGGACGCGGCCCCAGCCGGGGAAGTTCGGCGGGGAGACCACCGCCCCCGTGGTGCCGTCGAGCGGGCCGGGCGCGGCGATGCCGAGGCCCAGCAGGCGGGTGCGGTCCACGGCGCTGCGGTCGAGGAGGCGTCCGGTGGTGCGGGCGACGCGGTCCACGACGTCGGCCGGGTCGCCGGGGTCGGTGAGCCTGAGGCGGCGGCTGCCGATCACCTCGCCGGCCAGGTCGACCACCACGATGACGGCGGCGTCGGGGTCGAGGTGGACGCCGACCGCGCAGGCGCCCTCGGCCCGGATGGTCAGCAGGGTGCGGCGCTTGCCGCCGCTGGAGGGGGCCTGGCCGGACTCCGCGACCAGTCCGGCGTCGAGGAGCTTGCGGACGACGTTGGAGACGGTCTGGTTGGTCAGCCCGGTGAGGGCGGCCAGCTCGACCCTGCTCACCTGGCCCGTGGTGCGGATGGCGTCCAGGACGACGGCCTGGTTGTAGCCGCCGACCCGTGGCAGGTTCGTCCCGCTGAGCATGGTCATCCGATCCCCTCACCTCCGCCGTCTGCGGCGCCCCAGGGCGAAAGTTTACATACTCGAAGCATTGACTTCATCCATCAAATGGATTTAGCTGACGCCCACAAAATCCGGCCATCCAGGCCAGTCAGCGCAAGGTGGCGCCGAGCGTGGAGCGCTGTCGGGCTGGCCTCCCGGCCCCAGAAAACTCGCGGCTTTCCCTCAGGTTTCGCGTTCCGGAGGAACCACTGTGCGCTCGAGAATCGTCACCGCCGCGGCCTTCACCGCCGCCACCGCCCTGGCCGTCACCGGCTGCGGTTCGGGCTCGTCAGGGAGCTCGGCCAAGTCCATCAAGGTCGTCTACTGGCAGAACCTGGACAGCGCCAACAAGCTCCAGGCCAACTTCCTCGCCTCGATGGTGAAGGAGTTCACCAAGGCCAACCCGGGCACCAAGGTGACCCTCGTCCCGGTGGTCGCCTCCGAGAACGACTACTACACCAAGCTCCAGCTGATGATGCGCTCCCCCGCGACCGCGCCCGACCTGGTCTACGAGGACACCGCGCTGATCAACTCCGACATCGCGGGCGGTTACCTCAAGCCGCTGGACGCCTACACCGCGAAGTGGGCCGACTGGTCGCAGTACGCCAAGGCGGCCAAGGGCGCGGTGACCGGCGCCTCGGACGGCAAGACCTACGCTGTCCCGGACGACACCGACACGCGCGGGATCTGGTACAACAAGCAGCTCCTCCAGAAGGCCGGGATCGCCGTGCCCTGGCAGCCGAAGACCTGGGCCGACGTGATCGCCGCCGCCAAGAAGATCAAGGCGAAGCTGCCCGGCGTCACCCCGCTGAACCTCTACACCGGTCAGGCCGGCGGCGAGGCGTCCTCCATGCAGGGCTTCGAGATGCTGCTGTACGGCACCCCGGCCGGCGACAAGTCGCTCTACGACGCCTCGCAGAAGAAGTGGGTGGTGGGCAGCCAGGGCTTCAAGGACTCGCTGGACTTCGTGCACACCGTGTACAGCGAGGGTCTCGGCCCGTCGAAGGAGCAGGCGCTGGGCGCCAACTTCGGGACCACCGTGGGCACCGAGCTCATCCCCGAGGGCAAGCTGGCGATCGACATAGACGGCTCCTGGATGCCCAACAACTGGAGTTCGGCCGCGGCCAAGCCGTGGAAGGAGTGGCAGTCGGTGATGGGCACCGCGGCCATGCCGACGCAGAACGGTCAGGCACCGGGTCGTACCAGCATGTCGGGCGGCTGGGCCTGGTCGATCCCGGCGAAGGCCAAGAACCCCGACCTGGCCTGGAAGTTCCTGTCGACCACGCTCCAGACGAAGACCAACGCCGCGAAGTGGAACGTGACCAACGCCAACATCGCGGTGCGCACGGACGTCGCCTCCGACCCGGCGTACCTGAACTCGGTGCCGACCAACAAGTTCTTCACCGAGCTGGTCGCCGACACCCACTACCGGCCCGGCCTGCCCGAGTACAACCAGGTCTCGACCGCGATCCAGAAGGCGATGGAGTCCGTGACGACCGGTCAGGCCTCCGTCGACAAGGCCGCCTCGACGTTCGATAACGATGTCAAGGCGGCGGTGGGCGACGACAAGACCGTGGAGGGCACTTCGTGACCGCCCTCGCCCCGGCGCCCCGCGGGACCGGCGGTGACCGCCGGTCCCGCGGGGCGCCCGCCCTGTCTCCCGCCCCCGCCGTCCGCTCCCTGCTGCGGGGTCTGCCGACCGTCCCGGCCGTGGTCCTGCTGGTGGTGTTCCTGGCCGGCCCCATCGCGTACTGCGTGTACTACGCGTTCACCGACATGCAGCTCACCGGGGCCTCCGGCACGCACTTCGTGGGCTTCGACAACTTCACCCGGGCGCTGAAGGACACCGACTTCCTCAACGCGATGTGGCTCACGCTCGTGTTCGTGGTCGGCTCGGCGGTGGTCGGCCAGAACACCCTCGGGCTGGCACTGGCGGTCCTGATGCAGAAGGCGACCAGGCCGGTCAGGGCCCTGGTCAACGGGGTGGTGATCGCCGCGTGGGTGCTGCCCGAGGTGGTCGCCGGCTATCTGATGTACGCCTTCTTCTTCAACCAGGGCTCGCTCAACTCGCTGCTGGACGCGCTGCACCTGCCGGACCAGAACTGGCTGTACACGATGCCGATCCTCGCCGTGTGCCTGGCCAACGTGTGGCGCGGCACGGCGTTCTCTCTGATGGTCTTCACCGCGGCGATCAACGACGTGCCCCAGGAGCTGGTGGAGGCCGCCGAGATGGACGGGGCGGGGCCCTGGCAGCGTCTGTGGCGGGTCGTCCTGCCGGTCATCAGACCGTCGATCCTGACGAACCTGATGCTGATCACGCTCCAGACGCTGTCCGTCTTCGGGCTGATCTACACCATGACCCGCGGCGGCCCGGGCAACAAGAGCGAGACGCTGCCGATCTTCATGTACCAACAGGCCTTCCAGAACAGCCTGATCGGCTACGGCACCGCCATCGCGCTCGTCCTGCTGGTGGTCGGCGCCCTGTTCTCCGTCGTGTACATCCGGCTGCTGAAACTGGAGGACGACTGATGGCCGCCGTCGCCACCCCGCCCGCGAGGACCGTGGACAAGGTCCCCGTCGCGCCGAGTTCCCCACGGGGGCGCCGCGTCCGTCCCGGGCGCCTCACCGTCAACCTCGTCCTGCTCGCCGTGTCCGTGCTGTACGTCCTGCCGTTGCTGTGGATGCTGCTCGCCTCGGTGAGCCGCACCAACTCCTTCCGGCTGAAGTGGCCTTCGGCGCTCACGCTCGACAACTTCGACGCGGTGCTCAACGTCGACACCACCTACCGGCCGATGCTCAACAGCCTGCTGCTGTGCGGCTTCGGCACGGCGGTGACCGTGGTGGCGTCGGTGCTGTGCGCCTACCCGCTGTCCCGCTACCGGTCGCGGGTGCGGCGGCCGTTCCTCTACACGATCCTGTTCTCCACGGGGCTGCCGATCACGGCCGTGATGATCCCCGTCTACAGCATGTTCGTGCAGCTGAACCTGATCGACTCGGTGCCGGGCACGACCCTGTTCCTGGCCGCGTCCGCGCTGCCGTTCGGGATCTGGCTGATGAAGAACTTCATGGACGGTGTACCGATCGTCCTGGAGGAGGCCGCCCGCATCGACGGCGCCAACACCATGCAGGTGCTGTGGCGGGTGGTGCTGCCGCTGATGCGGCCCGGGGTCATGGTGGTCACGATCTTCACGTTCATCGGCATGTGGGGGAACTTCTTCGTCCCCTTCATCCTGTTGTTGTCGCCGGAGAAACTCCCCGCCTCCGTCAGCGTGTTCACCTTCCTCAGCGCCCACGACCAGACGCAGTACGGGCAGTTGTCGGCGTTCTCCCTCCTCTACTCGATGCCCGTCGTCCTGCTCTATCTGCTGCTGGCCCGCAGGCTCGGCGGCGGCTTCGCGCTCGGCGGCGCGCTCAAGGGCTGACTCCCCCCACCTGTACGGAGATCTGATGCACAACGACCGTGACCTCACCGAACAGCGGCTCGCCCGAGTGCTCGACGAGCGCATACGGCCCGCCGTCCACGCCCGGTCGGTCCCCCTCGACGTGGCGGTGTGGAGCGTCGCCGGTGAGCCGGTGCCGGTCCCCGAGGGGCTGGCCGCTCCCTATCGTCCGGCCCGGGTCGGCGACCGGTGGGGGCCCGCCTGGTCGACGAGCTGGTTCAAGGTCAGCGGCACGATCCCGGCCGAGTGGGCGGGCGAGACGGTCGAGGCGGTCCTGGATCTCGGGTTCGCGACCCACTCGGCGGGCTTCTCCGCCGAGGGGCTGGTCTACCGGCCCGACGGCACGGCCGTGAAGGCGCTCAACCCGCGCAACACCTGGCTCCCCGTGGCCGAACAGGCGGTGGGGGGCGCGGAGTTCGTGGTCCACATCGAGGCCGCCGCCAATCCGGTGGTCATGCACACCGCTCCCGGCGAACTGACCTTCGGGCCCACGTCGGTGGGCGGCCGGGCACCCTGGCTGGGCGACCCGGCCGCGGACCCCGGGGAGCCGCTCTACCGGCTGCGGCGTCTGGACCTCGCGGTGTTCGACCGGGAGGTGCACGAACTCGTCCAGGACCTGGAGGTGCTGCGCCAGCTCATGCCGGAGCTGTCCCCCGACTCCCCGCGCCGGTGGCAGATCCTGAGAGCGGTCGAACTCGCCCTGGACGCCGTCGACCTGCAGGACGTCAGCGGCAGCGCGCGAGCCGCACGCGCCGCTCTCGCACCCGTGCTGGCCTCCCCCGCGCACGCGAGCGCCCACCGGATCTCCGCGGTCGGACACGCGCACATCGACACCGCCTGGCTGTGGCCGCTGCGCGAGACCGTGCGCAAGGTGGCCCGGACGGTCTCCAACGTCACTCATCTCATGGACGACCACCCGGAGTTCAGGTTCGTGATGTCCCAGGCGCAGCAGCTCGCCTGGCTGAAGGAGCACCGGCCCGAGGTGTACGCGCGGGCGCAGGAGAAGGCGAAGACCGGGCAGTTCCTGCCGGCCGGCAGTCTGTGGGTGGAGCCCGACACCAACATCAGCGGCGGCGAGGCCCTGGTGCGCCAGTTCGTGCACGGGAAGCGGTTCTTCCTGGAGGAGTTCGGCGTCGAGACCGAGGAGATGTGGCTGCCGGACACCTTCGGCTACAACGCTGCCCTGCCGCAGCTGATGAAGCTGGCCGGGGTGAAGTGGTTCCTGACGCAGAAGATCTCCTGGAACACCACCAACAAGTTCCCCCACCACACGTTCTGGTGGGAGGGCATCGACGGCACCCGGATCTTCAGCCACTTCCCTCCGGTCGACAGCTACAACGGTGAGCTGTCCGGCGCCGAAGTCGCCCACAGCGTGCGGAACTTCCAGGACAAGTCGGGCTCCAACCACTCGTTGATCCCCTTCGGCTACGGCGACGGCGGTGGCGGCCCCACCCGCGAGATGCTCGCGCGCGCCGACCGGTTCAGGGACCTGGAGGGTTCACCCCGCGTCGCGTTGGAGGGCCCGGCGGAGTTCTTCCGGCGCGCGCACGACGAGTACGAGGCGAACGGCGGCGCACCGGTGTGGTCCGGGGAGCTGTACCTGGAGCTCCACCGCGGCACCCTCACCAGTCAGCTCGCCACCAAACAGGGGAACCGGCGCAGCGAACACCTGCTGCGCGAGGCGGAGTTGTGGGCCGCGACCGCCGCCGTACGGCACGGGCACCCCTATCCGTACGACGACCTGGACCGGCTGTGGAAGACGGTGCTGCTGCACCAGTTCCACGACATCCTGCCCGGGACGTCGATCGCCTGGGTGCACCGGGAGGCGGAGGAGACGTACGCGGCTGTGGCCCGGGAGCTGGAGGAGCTGATCGGGTCAGCCCAGGAGGTGCTGGCCGGGGAGCCCGAGGGCACGGTCGTCTTCAACGCGGCTCCGCACGCCCGGGCCGGTGTCGCGGCCTTCGGAGCGAGCCCGCGCCCCGAGACGGTCCACCAGCCCACGCCTCCGCGCCCCGACGGCGACGGGTTCGTCCTCGACAACGGCCTGGTCCGCGTCGTGGTGGACGCCGACGGACTGATCACCTCCGCCTACGACCACACGGCCGGCCGGGAGGCGCTGGCCCCCGGAGCGGTCGGCAACCTGCTCCAGCAGCACCAGGACTTCCCGAACCAGTGGGACGCCTGGGACGTCGACGTCTTCTACCGCAACACGGTCCGCGACCTCACCGACGCCGAGTCGGTCACGGCGAGCGACGACGGCGTGCGCGTGGTCCGGGCCTTCGGGGCGTCGCGGATCGAGCAGACGCTGACGCTGCCGGCCGGGTCCCGTGCGCTGGTCATCGACACCGTCGTCGACTGGCACGAGCGGGAGAAGTTCCTCAAGGCGGCCTTCCCGCTGGACGTGCGGGCCGCCCACTCGACCGCCGAGATCCCCTTCGGCCATGTCGAGCGGCCCACCCACACCAACACCAGCTGGGAGGCGGCCAAGTTCGAGACCTGCGCGCACCGCTTCCTGCACGTCGGCGAGCCCGACTGGGGAGCCGCCCTGGTCAACGACTCCTCCTACGGGCACGACGTCACCCGCGACGTCCGCGCCGACGGCGGTACGACCACCACGGTCCGCCTGTCCCTGCTGCGCGCCGCCCGCTTCCCCGACCCCGACCAGGACCAGGGCACCCACCGGCTCGGCTACGCCCTGCTGATCGGCGCCGACGTCAGCGACGCGCGGCGCGAGGGGTACCGCTTCAACTTGCCCGAACGGGTGGTGCCGGGCAGTGCGACGGTCGCCCCGCTGGTCTCGGTCGACCACGAGGGCGTGGTCGTGGAGGCGGTCAAGCTCGCCGACGACCGCAGCGGGGACGTGGTCGTACGGCTCTACGAGTCCCGCGGGACCCGGGCGCTGGCGACACTGCGCACCGGCTTCCCGTTGGCCTCCGCCGTGGCGACGGACCTGCTGGAACGTCCTCTGGACGATCCGACGAGCCACCGGCAGACGGAGGGTGGTGTCCGGTTGACGCTACGGCCGTTCCAGATCCTCACGCTGCGGTTGCGACGCGCCTGACCTGCGGCGGCGTGGCGGCACAGACGGACACTACCGGGACGGAGCAGAAATCACGTGCCGTGTGAAACCAACCCGCTCCCCCGGCTCGTCCTCCCCACCGACCACACCGTGCGGGGCCAAGTCGCGCCCCGCGCCACGCAGTTCAGGGGGAAACCGAAATGACCGCAGGCTCCAGCAGATCCGCTCGTCCCGGCTCCCGGGCCGCCGCCGTCGTCACCACCGCCGTGCTCGCCGCGGCCGCGCTCTGGTCCACCGCCGCTCCCGCCTCCGCGATCAAGGGCGGCGGTCCCGCCACCACGAAGGCCCGGCCGTACGCCATGCTGATCGAGTACAACGGCAGCCAGTTCTGCGGGGGCACGCTGATCGCGCCCACCAAGGTGCTCACCGCCGGCCACTGCGTGGAGAGCGCCGGGGACGTCTCCACGCTGCGGGTCATCGGTGGTCGCACCCACGTGGACGGCACGGACGGCACCGTGCGGGAGGTCGCCTCCTACCGGCTGGACTCGCGGTACGGCGCGCCCGGTTACGCCTACGACGCCGCCGTGCTCACCCTGGACCGGCCGATGCCGTACCGGACCATCCCGGTGGCCGGGCCCAAGGACGGCAAGCTGGTCGCCGCAGGCCGGACGGCCACCGTGGTCGGCTGGGGACGCACCGGCCCCGGCGAGCAGGCCACCCGGCTCAAGCAGGCCAGGCTGGTCATCTCCCCCGTCGCCGACTGCCGGCCCTACACCGATCCGGAGACCGACCCCGCGGCGATGCTGTGCGGCCTGCCGCGTCCCGGGACCACCGACAGCATCTGCCCCGGCGACTCCGGCGGTCCGCTGATCAGCGGCGGCAAGGTCGTGGGGATCGTGTCGAGCGGCAACAAGTACTGCGACGAGCAGTACCCGGTGTCCGTGTTCGTGCGCGCCGACTCGGTCGCCGCCGACCTGGGCATCCCCACCCGCTGAGCCGCCGTCACAGGAGCGCCGGGCGCCTCCAGTCCTCGCCCAGGACGTGGTGGTCCAGGAAGGCGAGGACCGTCTCGTAGAGCAGACCCAGGTGGTTCGGGGCCTCGACGCCGTGGGACTCGTCGGGGAAGTACAGGAACCCGGTGGGCACGCCCTGGCGCCGGAGGTCGTGGAGGAGCTCCCGGGACTGCGCCTCGGGGACCCGGGTGTCCGCGCCGCCGTGCACGACCAGCATCGGTGTCGTCAGCTTCGTCGCGTCGAGGTGGGGCGAGTCGGCGTCGTAGCGTTCGCGGCGGACGCGCGGGTCACCGAAGATCTTCCGGAAGTACGCGTGCATGTCGGTGCCGCCCTGGAAGGACTCCAGGTTCCACAGCCCGCCGTGGGAGACCAGAGCCTTGAAGCGGTCGGTGCGGGTGGCGGCCCGGTTGGCTAGGTAGCCGCCGTAGGACCAGCCGGCGAGGGCCGTCCGGGTCGGGTCGAGGTCGGTGCGGGCCTGTGCGGCGTCGGTGAGCGCGAGGACGTCGCGGTAGGGCCGGCCGCCGTACTCGCCGCGTCCGCGTTCCTGCATGCGCTGCCCGTACCCGGAGGACAGGGCCGGGTCGGGCAACAGTACGGCGTAGCCCCGGGCGGCGAACGGCCAGGGGTTCCAGAGCCAGGGCCAGTCGCTCCAGGACCCCTGGGGTCCGCCGTGGGGCATGACGAGGAGCGGTGCCGGGTGCTCGGCCGCGGCCTGCTCGGGCAGGACGAGCCAGCCGCGCAGGGGGAAGCCGTCGTCGCCGGTCGTGTGCACCTCGGTGAGCGTGCCGGGCAGGGGGCCCAGGTCGCCTCCCGGTGTTCCCAGGGGTGCGGGGTGCTGGTCGGCCTTGGCCGCGTCCAGCCGGACCACGTGGGGGGAGCGGTCGAAGGCGCTGTGCAGCGCGTAGAGAGTGGAGCCGTCGGGCGTCACGCAGAGGGAGGTGTAGGCGCCGGAGGCGGTCAGACGGGTGACCGTGCCGTCCGGGTCACGGCGGAAGACCGGGCGGTGGCCCTGCTCGTCGCCGGTGAACCACAGCGTGGTGTCCCCGGGGACCGGTGAGCAGACCGCCCTTCCCGGCCACGGCCAGTTCTCGAAGTCCGGCAGGAGGTCGGTCTCTTCGCCGGACACGGGGTCGATGGCGACGAGGGTGACCTGCCACTCGGAGTCGTACGTCTCCTCCCGCTGGCGTTCGCAGACCAGGCTCGTGCCGTCGGCGGTGAACACAGGGCTGTAGTACTGGTGGCCGGGGCGGGAGAGCGTCCGGCGCCGCACACCCGTGCGTGCGTCGGCCATCACCACGGTGTTCGTGTCGGGAGCGGCCACGGTGGGCGAACGGGTGTAGGCGACCAGGGTTCCGTCGGGCGAGAGGGCCACGTCCGCGGCGCCTTCGAGGCCCTGGCCGCCCGCGTCGACCGGCTCGGCGTCCCGGGCGCGGACGAAGGTGTGGGGTTCGGCGGGGCCCAGCTCCCCACCGTCGTCGCCGGGGGCCACCTCGTGCAGCACGGCGCTGACACCGGCGCGGCGCCGCCGCCCCAGGAGCTCCGCGTGGGTGCGGGCGTCCGCGGCGCCGGGCAGCAGAGCGGCCGTCCAGGCGAGCGCGTCGGCGCGGGCGGCGGCGGTGAACGCCGTTGTCCCGCCCGGGTGCTGGGCGATCCGCTCGGCCTCACCGCGCTCCGGGAGCGACCAGACGGACGGTCCCGGCTCTTCTCCGGACTCGCCGGAGCCGCGGTCCGCGAGGAACAGCAGGGTGCCGTCGGCGCTGAACGCGGGGGCGGAGTCGCCCTGTCGGGAGCCGGGCACCCGGCGAGGGTCCTTCTCGCCCGCCGGATCCACCTCCCACAGCTCGGACGTGTACCGGGATCCCGTCTCGTCGAGGGCCTGCACGGAAAGGATCAGACGGGTGCCGTCCGGGGCCAGGGCCAGGTCGGTCGGACGCGGCTGTGCGACGAGGCGGTCGTGGAAAGTGCGCGGTCCGTTGATCATGGCGAGCATTCTGCCCACGCGTGGAGATCGTCGCACGGGATTTGTGCACGTACACAGGCCACAAGTCCGCATGACAGATGTATTTACAGCGCCAGCAACGCCTCTTACCGTGAACGTTCACAGAACTTATCCCCATGGTCATGTCAGACAAGGAGGTCGGGATGACCGTCAAAGGTCCGCGCCGCCTCGCGAGAGCCGCCATGCTCCTGGCGGCGGCCCTCGCCCTGCCCGCATCCCTGCTCACCACGCCCACCAGCGCCTCCGCCGCGGGCTCGCTCACCATGCTCGGTGCCGATGTGTCGACCGCCCAGCGCGCGCTCGACCTCGGCGCCAAGTACTACGACGCGAGCGGCACCGCCAAGGACCCCCTGGACATCCTCAAGGGCCTCGGCGTCAACTACGTCCGCCTGCGGGTCTGGAACAACCCCGCGAGCGGCTACAACAACAAGGCCAAGGTGCTGTCGTACGCGAAGCAGGTGAAGGCCAAGGGGCTGAAGCTGCTGGTCGACTTCCACTACTCGGACACCTGGGCGGACCCGGGCAACCAGAACAAGCCCGCGGCCTGGGCCGGGCACACCATCAGCCAGTTGCAGACCGACGTCTACAACTACACGTACGACGTCTGCAACAGCCTCAAGTCGCAGGGCACCACCCCGGACAGCGTGCAGATCGGCAACGAGATCAACGTCGGCATGCTGTGGAACGAGGGCAAGGTCGTCAACAACGACTTCACCAACCTCAGCCTGCTGCTCAAGTCGGGCTACAACGCGACCAAGGCGTGCAACAGCGGCACCCAGGTGATCATCCACACCGCCGACGCCGACAGTGACGCGAACGCCCGCTGGTTCTACGACGGCATCAAGGCCAAGGGCGTCAACTGGGACATCACCGGGCTGTCGTACTACTGCCCGTGGCACGGCACGATAGCCAACATGGGCAGTGTCGTGGCCGACATGAAGTCCCGTTACGGCAAGGACGTCATCATCGCCGAGACGGCCTACCCGTTCACCTCGGCCAACGCCGACAGCACCGCCAACTCCATCACGACCGGCTGTTCGGGCTATCCGCTCACCTGGCAGGGCCAGGCGAGCAACTTCACGGCCGTGCAGAACGCGGCCCGCAGCAACGGCGCGATCGGCGTCTTCTACTGGGAGCCCACCTGGTACGCGGTGACCGGCAACGGCTGGGACCCGACGAACATCTCGGGCAGCGGCAACGGCTGGGACAACATGGCCGTCTTCAACTGGACCGGCAATGTGAACCCGAACATCAAGTGGACCCCGTAGGGGGCGACTTCGGACCGGAGCGGCACCGTCCCCGGGCGGTGCCGTTCGCCGTCGCCCCGGCTGCCTCGAGCCCCCGAGCCGGTAATCACCCCCCGCCATGAAGGCAGTGCAGGGGGTCACATTACTCTGGCGTACGCCCGACCGAGGGAAGGAAGCCATGGGGGTCCAAGTGAACAGCGGCTCGGCAGCCGGTCACGAGTCGCTGGAGTCGATGAGCCTCGAACCGCTGATGACCCGCGACTACGAACGGGATCCGGCGATCGTGTACGAGCGGCTGCGCCGGACCCACGGCCCGGTGGCACCGGTCGACCTGCTGGGCGTGCCCGTCTGGCTCGTGCTGGGCTACGAGGAGTCGCTGGAGGTGCTCCGGGACGACCACGCGTGGCCGAAGGGGCTCGAGAACTGGCGGGCGCGCAGGGAGGGCCGGCTGCCCGCGGACTGGCCGCTCGCGCCCTCACTGGACGTCAACCATGTGCTGATCCAGGGCGGCGAGGGCTACCGCGGGCTCAAGGTGGCCTGGGACACCGCGCTGCGCCCCTTCCAGGACCCCCGGCATCCGGTCGCCAAGCAGCTCAAGGCGAAGATCACCCGGGACGCCGACGAACTGATCACGTTGTTCACCCAGGGCGGCCGCACCGGCTTCGCGGATCTGTCCGCGCAGTTCTCGCGGCCGCTGCCCCTCATGCTCGCCAGTCATCTGCTCGGCTTCCCCGGCTCGCAGCACGACGACGCGCTGATGGACATGTGGCGGGTGCTGGACGCGGGCCCCGACGCGGGACCCGCGCTGGAGCGGCTGCTGGCCACGCTGTCGGAGCTCGGCGAGTCGAAGATGAAGGAGCCGGGCAACGACTTCCCCTCCTATCTGCTCGCCTCCCATCCCGGCCTGAGCGTCGAGGAGTTGTCGCGCGAGCTGATGATGCTGCTCGGGATGACGTCGGACCACGTCGGCATCCTGATCTCCAACACCGTCGTCGAGGTCATCACCGGCAACCTGCCCGCGAGCGCCAGTCTGTCGGCGGGGCTGATCAGGGAGACCATGAACCGGGTGGTGATGCAGAAGCCGCCGCTGATCAACTTCGTGCCGCGGTTCCCGCTCACCGACATGAAGCTCGGCGACTACACCATCGCCGCGGGCGATCCGGTGTGGGTGTCGGTGGGCGCCGCGCACGCGGACCCGGCCTTCGCCGCGAAGGTGTGCCCCGAGTCGACGATCAGCACCCGGGCGCATCTGTCGTGGGGTGCGGGTCCCCGGCAGTGTCCGGCCCGTGAACTGGCCGGTGGTGCGGCGGCGATCGGGGTGAGCAGGCTCTTCGAGCGGTTGTCCGGACTGGAGTTGTCCCTGCCGGTCGACCAACTGCCGTGGCGTTCCTCGCCGTTCATGCGCGGGCTGCGCTCGCTGCCGGTGCGGTACACGCTCTCGGACGCGCAGGCCCTGCCGGTGCCCTCCGGCCCGCCGCTCCCGGCACCGGCCGGCTCGGGCCCGGACACCCCGGCCGACGGGACCGCCGTACGACCGCGTTCGTCGCTGTGGCGCTATCTGGCGGGGCTGGTACGCGGACGCTGACGCAGGTCTGAGGGACCGAAGGGGGCACGGACTCGGACGCGAGTGCGTGCCCCCCTTCGTGCGCCGGAGTTGCCGTCAGCCGACCGGGGGCGTCCGGATCGCCGCGATGTCGAACTGGAGGCGTACCTTCTCGCTGACCATCGCGCCGCCCTCGGCGAGCTTGCTGTTGTAGGTCAGGCCCCAGTCGGAGCGGTTGATGGTGGTGGTGCCGTCGAAGCCGGCGCGCTGGTAGCCGAACGGGTCGGTGACATGACCTATGTAGGTCAGCTCCAGGACCACGGGACGCGTGGCGGACTTGATGGTGAGGTCTCCCGTCATCCGGTACAGGTCCGGGCCCGCGACCTCGACGCCGGTACTGACGAACCGCATGCGCGGGTAGTTCGCGGAGTCCAGGAAGTCCCGGCCCACCAGGTGCCCGTCCCGCTGTTCCACGCCGGTGTCGACGCTCCCGGTGGACACGATGATCTCCGCCTGCGAGCGGGACGGGTCGCGGCCGTCGAAGTAGAGGCGGCTCTGGTACTCCAGGAACGCCCCGCGCACGGTGGTCACCATGGCGTGACGCACGGAGAAGCCGATCCTGCTGTGCGCGGGGTCGATGGCCCATTCCCCGGTCAGGGCCGCCAGTCCGGGGTCCGGAAGGACGGCTGTGGCAGTGGCCGACGACCCGGTGGGGGGCTGGGAGACGTCGGCGGGTTCCGCGCGGTCCGTGCGACGGAACATGGTGCCACGGTTGAACAAGTTCATGCATCACCTAATTACTGCACGCGAGTTGTCGCCGCAAGCCTTGATCGGCCGCAGACGAAATATCCACGTGTTCGCCACACGGTTCTCGGAAATGAGGGGCGAAATCGGCTAGTCGACCCCTACGAGGCTGCGTACTTCGAAGTCCTCGTATGTCTCCTTTGTTTCGGGACGGCTGAGTATCGAACCCAGCCAGCCGAGGAGGAAGCCGGCCGGGATCGAGACGATTCCGGGATTCTGCAAGGGGAACCAGGCGAAATCGACGTTCGGGTAGAGCGAGGCGGGCGCCGAGGAGACGACCGGGGAGAGGACGACGAGGACCACCGAGCAGAGCAGGCCCCCGCACAGACTGAGAAGGGCGCCCTGCGCGGTGAAGCGCCGCCAGAAGAGGCTGAAGACGAGGGTGGGGAGGATCGCGGAGGCGGCGATGGCGAAGGCGAGGAAGGCGAGGGTCGCGGAGTTGGCGCCCCAGGAGATCAGCGCGAGCAGCATGCCGAGGATGCCGATGACGGCGGCCGCGAGCCGGGCCACGGCCAGCTCCTCCGTCTCGGTGGCCCGGCCCTTGCGGATCACCTCGCCGTAGAGGTCGTGGGCGAGGGAGGACGCGGCGGCCAGGGTGAGGCCCGCGGCGACCGCGAGGAGGGTGACGAAGGCCAGGCAGGACAGCAGGGCGGTCAGGACGGCACCGCCCAGGTCGTGCGCCAGCAGCAGGACGGCGGCGTTCCCGGTGCGGTCGTTGCGCGCGATGGTGTCGCTGCCGAGGACGGCGGTGGCGCCGAGACCGAGGATGCCGGCCGCCAGACAGACGAGGCTGACCAGGCCCATCGCCCACACCACCGAGGTGCGCAGGACGTCGACCGACTTCGGGGCGAGCAGCCGCATCATCACGTGCGGGAGGGCGGCGAGGCCGAGCACGATCGCCAACTGGAGGCTGAGGAAGTCGAGTTTGCTGGTGACACTGCCGCCGTAGCGCAGGCCGGGTTCCAGGAACCGCGCGCCCTGACCGCTGTTGTCCGCGGCGGCGGCGAGGAGGTTCCCGACGTTCCAGTCGAAGCGGTGGAGCACCATCACGGCGGTCACGGTGACACCGGAGATGAGCATGACCGCCTTGACGACCTGGATGAACGTGGCGCCCGGCATGCCTCCGATGGCCGCGTAGACGATGACGACGGTACCGATGACGACGACGCACAGGGTCCGGGTGGCCGCGCTGGGTTCGCCGGTGAACTGCGTCAACAGGGCCACGCTGCCGACGAGTTGGGCGACCAGATAGAGGACGGTGATGGTCAGCGTGCACAGTGCCAGGGCGAGCCGGACCGGCCGCTGCATCCGGGAGAGACGGATCGCGAGGGTGTCGCCGAGGGTGAACTTGCCGGTGTTCCGCAGGGGTTCGGCGATCAGCAGCAGGACCATCATCCACGCGACGGCGGTGCCGCACAGGTACAGCAGTCCGTCGTACCCGGTCAGGGCGACCAGGCCGGTGCTGCCGAGGAGGGTCGCGGCCGACAGGTAGTCGCCGCACATGGCCAGGCCGTTGCGCAGCGGCGACATCACCCGGTTGCCGAGGTAGAACTCGCCGATCTCGTCGCGCTGGGGGGCGGTCAGCAGCGCGGTGAACAGGGTCACGACGACCACGGACAGGAACAGGACCAGGGTCAGCTGGAGGCTGAGGCGGTCCACGACGGAGGCGCCGAACGTCACCACGGGCGGAACTCCTCACCGTGCCGGCCGGCGCGCGCCTCGAAGGCGCCGTGCCGGCGGCCTCCGGCGCCCTGGCGGCGGTCCTCGCCCTCCTGGTGCCGGACCAGGCCGCGCAGACCGCGGACCACCGGGGTGACGTTACTGCGCACGTGCACGAGGTAGCGCCACACGATCACGCCCATCAGCACGAACTGCCCCAGCCCCAGGGCCAGTCCGATCGTGAGGTGGCCGCTCAGGGGGGTGTTCATGAGGCCGGGCAGGAAGCTGGACAGCAGGACGTACAGGAGGAATCCGCCGACGGCCACGGCGGTGGCCCGGACACCGAACCGGCGGTGGGCGCGGCGGAGCGCCTGATACTCCGGCCGGCCGGACACCGACGGCCGCTCGCCGCCGCCGAGACCGGCTTCGGGGCCTGTTTCGTAGGGGAACGGCGGTCCGCCGAGCCCCGTGGAATGCCGTGACACATGCACCTTCTTCGCTGCCGCGCCGGTCGCCCGACAAAGGCACACCGGAGCCATGGTCTGAGCGGACTTGTGGGGAGTTCGTGAATCCGGAATTCACGCGATGCGAATTGCGCGCTTCTCGAGGAGCCTGGTGGGGGTTACGGCCGATGGGTCGGGTCGACGACGTGGCCGGGACCGGGATTGTTGCAGCGCCGCCGTTGAACTATCAACCGGCCGGTACAACCCGATCTCGGAGCTGACTCATTCACGCGCTGCGATACATGTACGCGCCATCCCACGGCCTGCGAAAAGGCGGGCCCGCCGAATAGGTCTGCACCTTCTCTCCGGCCAGGTTGTCTCAAATGCAGTGCACAGGGGACTCCCCCGTCGCTGACGGGCGCTTGTCACCCACGGAGCAAGGCCGGCTCTGCGGGACTCACCTCGCGCAAACAGAACGGCGTTGGGCTCGGCACGACCTGGGGGCGCTGCCATATTCGAAGGCCACTTCGGAGGTGGCAGTGACAGTAGAGGTGACGACGACACGCCTGCCCGACCGCACCGCCGACCGCGTTCTCGCGCTGGAGGCCCGCCGGGCGCGGGCCGTGGCCGGGGACCGGCCCAGAAGACGCGGCAAGTTCGGCGCCCGCGAGCGGATCGACCTGCTGCTGGACCCCGGTTCGTTCACCGAGACCGGCCTGTTCGTGCGGGCCCGGCCGACCGGGGACGGCACCGACCGCCCCTACGGGGACGGGGTGATCACCGGGTGCGGCACCATCGACGGGCGGCCCGTCTGTGTGTTCTCCCAGGACTCCACGGTGTTCGGCGGGAGCATGGGCGAGGCCTTCGGCGAGAAGACGGTGGCCCTCATGGACCTCGCCCTGCGCACGGGGTGCCCGGTGATCGGACTCAACGACGGTGGCGGCGCCCGCATCCAGGAAGGGGTCGTCTCCCTCGCCCTCTACGCCGAGCTGGTGCGCCGCAACGTGCAGGCGTCCGGGGTGATCCCGCAGATCTCGGTCGTCCTCGGACCGTGTGCCGGCGGGGCCGCCTACTCCCCCGCCATCACCGACTTCACGGTCATGGTGGACGGCGCCTCGCACATGTTCGTCACCGGGCCCGACGTCATCGAGGCGGTCACCGGGGAACGCGCCACCGCCGAGGAACTGGGCGGCGCCCGCACCAGCAACTCCCTCAACGGCAACGCCCACTTCCTCGCCGCCGACGAGACCGAGGCCCTGGACACCGTACGGGAGCTGCTGTCGTACCTGCCCGTCAACAACCTGGAGCGGCCGCCGAGTTACGCGCCCCTGCCGCCGCCATCCGACATCCCGCTCGACGAGATCGTGCCGGACCGGCTCGGGCAGGCCTACGACATGCGGGACGTCCTGCGGGCGGTCGTCGACGACGGTGAACTCCTGGAGGTCCAGGAGCTGTTCGCGCCGAACATCATCTGCGCGCTGGCGCTCGTCGAGGGCAGGTCCGTCGGGGTGGTCGCCAACCAGCCGCTGCACGCGGCCGGGGTGCTGGACATCGACGCCTCCGAGAAAGCGGCGCGTTTCGTTCGGTTCTGCGACGCGTTCGGCATTCCGCTGCTGACCTTCGCGGACGTGCCGGGCTATCTCTCCGGGGTCCGGCAGGAGCAGGCCGGGATCATCCGGCGCGGCGCCAAGCTGCTGTACGCCTACGCCGAGGCGACCGTGCCGAAGGTGACGGTGGTGGTGCGCAAGGCGTACGGCGGCGGGTACGCGGTGATGGGCTCCAAGCACCTGGGCGCCGACATCAACCTCGCCTGGCCGACCGCGCGGATCGCGGTGATGGGTGCCGAGGGCGCGGTGGGCGTCCTGCACCGGCGGGAACTGGCCGCCGCCGACGACCCCGAGGCGCTGCGGGCCCGGCTGGTCGCCGCCTACGAGGACACCCACGGCACGCCCTATCTCGCCGCCGAGCGCGGCTACGTCGACGCCGTGATCGCCCCCCACGACACCCGCGCCCACATCTGCCGCGCCCTGCGTGCGCTGCGCGGCAAGCGTGCCCCGATGCCGGAGCGCCGGCACGGCAACATCCCGCTCTGACCCGTCTCGCGAGGAGACCAGCCTGATGGACAGCCGCCGTCCCCCGCTCGCCCCCGCCTTCCGCACGCTGCCGGAGTACCTGCGGCACTGGGCCGAGACCACGCCCGAGCGACGGGCGTTCACCTTCGTCGACCATCCCGCGCCCGGCTCGCGGGGCGTCCACCGCACCCTGACCTGGCGCCGGCTGGACCTGCGGGTCCGTGCCGTGGCCGCCCGGCTGGCGGAGGAGGCCGAGCCCGGGGCCCGGGTGGCGCTGCTGTGCCCCCAGGGGCTGGAGTACGTCACCGGGTTCCTGGCGGCGCTCACCGCGGGCCTCGTCGCCGTACCGCTGTATCCGCCGGGTCTGCCCGGACAGGACGACCGGCTCACGGCGGTGCTGGCCGACGCGCGGCCCGCCGTGGTCCTGACGACGAGCCGACACCTGGAGCAGGTAAGGGAGTCGGGCGACCGGGTCGTCGCCGTGGACGAGGTGCCGGACGCCGCCGCGGGCGACCTCGAGCCGGTGGACGGCGAGGTCGCCTACCTCCAGTACACCTCGGGGTCCACGCGCACCCCGGCGGGCGTGGAGATCGGGCACGGCAACGTCGTCGCCAACGCCCGTCAGGCACTGACCGCCTACGGCGCGGACGCGCACCCGGTGACGTGCGTGGGCTGGCTGCCGCTCTACCACGACATGGGACTCGTCCTGAGTGTCGCCGCCCCGGTCGTACGGGGGCTGCTGTCGGTGCTCATGGACCCGGTGGCCTTCCTGCACGAACCCGCCCGCTGGCTGCGGCTGTTGTCCGCGCATCCGCGGGCGCTGAGCGCGGCGCCCAACTTCGCCTACGACTACTGCGCCTCGACGGTGACCGACGCGCAGAAGGCGGAGCTGCGCCTGGACGGCGTCTTCGCGCTCATCAACGGCAGCGAACCGGTCCGCCCCACCACGGCCGACCGCTTCCAGGCGGCCTTCGCGGAGCAGGGGCTCGGCGCGCGGACGCACTGTCCTTCGTACGGCCTCGCCGAGGCGACCGTCTTCGTCAGCGCCGCCCGCCCGGGGCAGCCGCTGCGCCGGTTCGCGCTCGACCGGGACGCGCTCGCCGAGGGCAAGGCGCTGCCGGCGCGCCCCGACGATCCCAGGGCCGTCCTGCTGGCGGGCTGCGGTGCCCCGGCGGGACAGCGGATCCGGATCGCCGATCCCCTCTCGCAGGCCGTCCTGTCCGAGGGCGAGGTCGGTGAGATCCAGGTGCGGGGGCCCAACGTGGGCCGCGGCTACTTCCACCACGAGGAGCAGTCCCGGCGCGTCTTCGGCGCGGACGGCTGGCTGCGCACCGGTGACCTCGGGACCGTCCTGGAGGGGCAGTTGCTCGTCACCGGGCGGCTCAAGGACCTGATCGTCGTCGACGGCCGCAACCACTACCCGCAGGACGTGGAGGCCACCGTCCAGGACACGCATCCGGCACTGCGACGGGACCGGCTCGCCGCGTTCGGGGTGGCGGGCGGCTCGGGTGAGCGGGTGGTCGTGGTCGCCGAGCACACCCGGACCACCAGCCTCGCCGAGCTCGACGTACCGGCTCTGGTGCGGGCGGTGCGCGCGGCCGTGTCGGCCCGGCACGGACTGCGGCTCGCCGACGTCGTCCTGGTGGCGCCGGGCACCGTGCCCCGCACGTCCAGCGGCAAGGTGTCCCGGGCGCTCACGCGGGAGCGGTATCTCGCGGGCGCCTACGCGGTGGGCGGTGCCGCGTGAGAGCCGTGGACGCGGGCGCGGTGCGCCGGCTGGTGGTGGAGCGGCTGGCCGAGTGGACCGGCACACCGGTCACCGAGGTGCCGATGGACCGGCCGCCGGCGGATCTCGGGATGGCCTCGCGGGACGCGGTCGTGCTGGCCGGGGAGCTGTCCCGGCTGACCGGGCGGGAGCTGCCGGCGACACTGCTGTGGGAGGCGCCCACCGGGGAGGCACTGGTGGCGCACCTGTGCCGGACGGCCGCTGGGCCCGAACCGGGTCCGGTCCCCGCGGCGGCGGCACCTTCGGCCTTCGGGGAGCCCGTCGCCGTCATCGGCCTCGGCTGCCGTCTGCCCGGCGGGGTTCACGGCCCGGAGGACTACTGGCGGCTGCTGACCGACGGGGTCGACGCGATCCGGCGGGTGCCCGAGGACAGGTGGCGCGACTTCACCGCCTTCCCGCCCGAGGACGCGCTTCCCTACGGCGGCTACCTCGACGACATCGCCGGGTTCGACGCGGACTTCTTCCGGATCACCCCGCGCGAGGCCGCCGTGATGGACCCGCAGCAGCGGATCCTCCTGGAGGTCGTGCACGAGACGCTCGCCCATGCCGCCGTCCCGGCCGCCTCCCTCGCCGGCACCGCCACCGGGGTCTTCGTCGGGGTCTCGGCGCCGGAGTACGGCGCGCTCACCGGCGCCGACCCCGCGGCCGTCGACCCCTGGGCGCCGGCGGGCGGCGCGCTGAGCGTGACCGCGGGCCGGCTGGCGTACGTGCTGGACACGCGGGGGCCGAGCATGGCCGTCGACACCGCGTGCTCGTCCTCACTGGTCGCCGTGCACCATGCCTGCGTGAGCCTGCGCACGGGCGAGAGCGACACGGCGATCGCGGCGGGCGTCAACCTGCTGCTCTCCCCCACCGTCACCGTGGCGTTCCGGCGCGCGGGTGCCCTCGCGCCGGACGGGCGGTGCAAGCCGTTCTCGCCGCACGCCGACGGCATCGGACGCGGTGAGGGCTGTGCGGCCGTGCTGCTGAAGCGGCTGTCCGACGCCGAGCGCGACGGCGACCGCGTCCTCGCCGTCATCCGCGCCACCGCCGTCAACTCCGACGGCCGCTCCAACGGCCTCCTGGCCCCCAACCCGGCCGCCCAGCAAGCCCTGTTGGCGACCGCCTGCACAAGGGCGGGGCTGTCCCCGGCGCACATCGACTACGTCGAGGCGCACGGCACCGGCACGCCGCTCGGCGACCCGATCGAGGCGGGCGCCCTGGGTGCCGTGCTGGGTGCGGGCCGCGACCCCGACCAACCGCTGCTGCTGGGCTCCGTGAAGTCGAATCTCGGGCACCTGGAGTCCGCCGCGGGCATCGCCGGGCTGGTCAAGACGGTCCTCGCCCTGCACCATGACGTCATCCCGCCGTCCCTGCACTGCTCCGGGGGCAGCGCCCTGGAGGACGAGCGGCTGCGGGTGGTGTCGGAGGGCGAGCCCTGGACGCGCTACGGCGGTACGGCCACCGCCGGGGTCTCCGGGTTCGGTTTCGGCGGCACCAACGCCCATGCAGTGCTGGAGGAATGGCGGCCCGGAGTCCTGCCCTCGCGTCCGGGGGAGGAACCCGGGGCCCGGCTCCACGTCCTGTCCGACGTGGACGAGGAGCGGTTGCGGGACACCGCGGCCCGGCTCGCCGACTGGCTCCGCACCGCCTCCGAGCACCCCGCCGACGTGGCCCGCACACTGGCGGGCCGTGCGGGACGCGGGAGCGTACGGGCGGCGGTGGTCGCCCGGGACCGCGCCGAACTCGCGGACGGACTGGACGCGTTGGCACGGGGACACCGGTCCGGGGCGTCAATGCACGGACGGGTCGTGACCGGTGACCGGGACCTCGTCGGGCGGGGCCCGGTGTGGGTCTTCTCCGGGTACGGCAGTCAGTGGGCCGGGATGGGGCGCCGCTTGCTGGCCGAGGAACCCGCCTTCGCCGCCGCCGTGGAGAAGCTCGACGCGGAGTGCGGGCTGTCGCTGTACGAGCGGCTGTCATCGGGGTGCGCACTCGACCGGCTGGAGGTCGCCCAGCCCGTTCTCTTCGGACTCCAGGTGGCGCTCGCCGAGGTGTGGCGTTCCTACGGCGTCGAGCCCGCCGCCGTCATCGGCCACTCCCTGGGCGAGGTCGCCGCCGCGGTGTGCGCGGGCGCCCTCGACGTGTCGGAGGGGGCCAGGATCGTCGCCGTGCGGGCCCGGCTGCTGAGCGGGCTGCGGGGCGGGGCGATGGCGGTCGTCGACCTGGAGGACGGTGAACTCGACGCCCTGGCACGGGACTTCCCCGACGTCCACGTCGCCGTCCACTCCTCGCCGGGCCAGAAGGTCGTCACCGGCGCGGAACCGGCGGTGGCGCGGTTGGTGCGATGGCTGGAGGGACAGGGGCGGGCGGCCCGGTCCATGCGGGTGGTCGGGGCCGGTCACTCCCCCCAAGTCGAACCGCTCCTCGCGGAGTTGACCGAATCCCTGGCCGATCTGGGCGGTCGCGCGCCCCAAGTGCCCGTCTACTCCACCGTCCTGGACGACCCGCGCGGCGACAGTGTCTTCGACGCCGCCCACTGGGCCGCGAACCTGCGCCGGCCCGTACGGCTGGACCGGGCCGTCGCCGCGGCCGCCGCCGACGGTCACTCCGTCTTCGTCGAGATCTCGCCGCACCCGGTCCTGACGCGGGCCGTCACCGACACCACGCCCGGTGCCCTCGCGATCGGCACCCTCCGAAGGGACGGCGACGGCTGCGCGGACTTCCTCACCCAGCTGGGCTCGCTCTACTGCGCGGGCGGACGGCTGCCGCTCCCGGCCGGACGGGTCGTCGATCTGCCGGCGCCGCGCTGGAAGCATGTCCGGTACTGGTGGACGGACGGGCGGGGGGCGGTCCCCGCGAACGCACCGGCCGCCCCTGCCCAAGTGCGGGCCAGGAAACCCGACGCGGCGCAGGACACCTCCGTCGCCGGCCGCCTGTGCCATCACATCTCCACCGTCACCGGCCACCCCGCAGACCGGGTCACCCCCGCCACCGCGCTGGCCGACCTCGGGCTGGACTCCCTGATGGCGGTGCGGATCCGTACCGCCCTGGAGCGCGAGTTCGCCGTCGAACTGCCCCTGCGCGACCTGCTCGGCGCCACCACCGTCCAGGAACTGGCCGACCGGCTCCGGCCAGCCGTGCCGGCCGTGGTGCGCCCGCTCCGCGCCACCGGCGACCGTCCCCCGGTCTTCCTCGTGCACGCCGCCGGCGGCACGAGCGAGGTCTACCGGGCCCTGGCCGAACGCCTCGGCAACGAGCGGCCGGTGTACGGACTCGAACGCATCGAGGACGCCCGCACGGTGACCGAGAAGGCGCGCCGCTACGCCGAGGCCGTCACCGCCGTCCACCCCGACGGACCCTGTCTGCTGGGCGGTTGGTCCTTCGGCGGCTTCGTCGCCCAGGAGACCGCGCGCCAACTCGCCGCCGCGGGGCGGGAGGTGGAGCTCGTGGCGCTGATCGACTCCGTGCGGCCCCTCCCCCGGCCCGACCGCACACCGGGTGACCGGGTCCGCGCCCACTTCGAGGGGTTCGCCCGGCACGTCTCGGAGGTCTACGGGGTCCGGCTGGAGCTGCCGTACGACGAACTCCTCGCGATGGACGACGACGGCGAGCGGATCGACACCGTGCTCGGGATCCTGCGCGCCCGCGCCGAGGTGCCGGCCGCCGCCCTGGAGCACCAGCGCTCCTCCTACCTGGACCTGAGGATCGGCGAGGCCCACCGGCCGGGCCTTCACGAGGGGCCGGTGGTCCTGTACCGGGCCACGGAACCCGCCCCGCACACCGTGCGTGATCCGGCCTACGAACGCGACGACCAGGCGCTGGGCTGGGACGAGGTGTGCCCGGACCTGACCGTCGTGCCGGTCGCGGGACACCACCTGTCGCTGCTCGACCCGCCGCACGTCGACGAGATCGCCGCGCACCTGGGGCGAGAACTCGCCGCGAGAACCCGCTGAACGTGATCCGAGGAGAGCCGCCATGCACCGTCGCCCCACCGCAGTGTCCCGACGTACCGTCACCAAGGCCGCGGCCGGTGCCGGACTGGCCGCCCTGATCGGCGCCCGGCCCGCCGCCGCGCTCTCGTCGCGCACCGTGGACGTGTCCGTGTCCTCCGCCGCGCTCGGCCGCAGCGCGCCGGTGCGGCTGATCCTGCCCACGGGCTTCGACGCGCAGCCCACCCGGACCTACCCGGTGCTGTACCTGCTGCACGGCGCCCACGACGACTACACGTCCTGGACCCGGGAGACGGACATCGAGGCCTTCACCGCGGGCCGGGACCTGATCGTCGCGATGCCCGACGCGGGCCCCACCGGCATCCCCACCGCCTGGCGCGGCGGACCCGACTACGAGACCTTCCAGCTGACGGAGGTTCCGGCGCTGCTCGCCCGCAGCTACCGGGCCTCCGGCGTACGGGCCGTCGCGGGGGTCTCCACCGGGGGCTACGGCGCCATGGCGCACGCGGCCCGGCACCCGGGCCTGTTCACCGCGGCGGCTTCCTACAGCGGGATCCTCGACACCATGGCACCCGGCGTCCCGACCTTGATGGACGCCATCGTGGCCCGCGAGAACCTGGCGCCCGCCTCGCTGTGGGGCAACCCGATCCTGAACCTGCTCACCTGGCGCGACTTCAACCCCCGCGACCGCGCCACCGGCCTGCGCGGCACCGCCCTGTACGTCTCCCAGGGCAGCGGTCTGGCGGGCGGCACCGGTGACTGGCTGCCCGAGGCGCTGGAGAGCGCCCTGTGGCCCTCCGCGCAGGGCTTCGCCAACACGCTGGCGCTGCTGCGGATCCCGGTCACCACGCACTTCTACGCAGGAGGAGGACACAGCTGGGCGTACTGGAAGCAGGAGTTCACCGCGTCGTGGCCGATGCTCGCCCGCGCTCTGGGGGTGCCGGTGTGATGTCGGTACCGTCGGGGCACGGAACGCATCGCAGGGGACGTCCGTCCAACACAGGACTTACCCCTCGCCCCACGGGCAACGGCCCACGGGTGAGCCGCTTCCGGGTGAAAGGAGGGTCCGCCTTGGCCACCCCCGCCCCGCACGGAGTACCGGAGGGCCGCGACGCCACCGCGGTACCGCCCGATCTGGCCGACCTGCTGCGCGCCCAGTTGGAGGAGGTCGCCGACGAGGTCGAGGAGGAGGTCCGCCGGCAGGTCCCCGAGTACGCGCGTCCCGCCGACGGGACCTACCGCGAGCACCTGAGAGCCGGTGTCGTGCAGGCCCTCACGCTGTTCGTCGACCACATCGCCGACCCGCGTGGCCGCGGCGAGGCCATCGCGGCGACCTACTACGAACTCGGGCGCGGCGAGGCCCTGGAGGGGCGCAGCCTGGACGCCCTGCAGTCCGCGCTGCGGGTCGGCGGGCTGCACGCCTGGCGGCTGATGGGCCGTACGGCGGAGGAGCTGGGACTGGACTCCTCGGTGGTCACGGCGCTGGGTGAGCTGGCGTTCCGTACCGTGCACGAGGTCGCGGAGGCGGCGGCGGCCGGATACTCCGAGACCCGCGCGCACAACACGGACGAGCTGGAGCGGCGGCGCCGACGGCTGCTGGACCTGCTGCTCGGCGACGGACCGGTGGCGCTCGCGGCGGTGCAGGACCTGGCGCACGGCGCCCGGTGGTCGGTGCCCCGGCAGGTCGCGGTCGTGGCGCTCGCGGCAACTCCGGACCAGCGGGACGAGGAGTGGCCGCTGGCCGCCGCCGGGGCGCTGGTGGACATGGAGTCACGGCCGCCGCGGATGCTGATCCCCGATCCGGACGGCTCCGGCCGGTTCGGGGGGCGGGCGTTCGGGCTCGCGCTGCGCGGGCGGCCGGCCGCGATCGGGCCGACGGTGCCGCTCGCGGAGGCCGCCCAGTCGCTGCGCTGGGCCACCCGGGCCCTGGGGCTGATGGGGCGCGGGATCCTGCCCCGGCAGGGGGTGGTGCGCTGCGCGGACCACCTGTCGACGCTCCTGCTGCACAGCGACGAGCCGATGCTCGACCAGTTACGGACCCGGGCCCTGGCACCGCTGGAAGCGGTGTCGGAGGGGCAGCGCGAGCGGCTCGCCGAGACGCTTCTCGCCTGGCTGCTCAGCGGCAGCAATGTGCCCGACGTCGCCGCCCGTCTCCATGTGCATCCGCAGACCGTGCGTTACCGGCTGCGTCAGTTGGACAAGGTGTTCGGTGAGGTCTTGCACGATCCCGGCGCTCGTCTGGATCTCATTCTGGCACTCACCACGGCACAAAAGAACGAGGAATTCCTGAATTCCCGTCCATAACACCTCCGCCGGTCGAGCGAATACCTTCGGGACATCCTTTCCACAGGCGTTTCACGCGCCCCACCCTCAAAGGATCCCCCTATGCGTATTCGCGTATGCCTCGCCGCGCTCTCCTTGGTCGGCGGGGCCACGGTGGCTACCGTAGCTGCGCCGTCCGCGACGGCCGCGGCCTGCTCGGACATCGACGTCGTCGCAGCTCGCGGCACGTTCGAGCCGGGTACGCTCGGTTTCATCGTCGGCGACCCGGTGTTCTCGGCCCTGCAACGGAAACTGACGGGCAAGAACCTGTCGAGCTACAAGGTGAACTATCCCGCGGACCTTTCCCTCACCTCGGCCGCGCAGGGCAACGCGGACCTGGTGAACCACGTGAACAGCCAGGCGTCCGCGTGTCCGAACCAGCGTTTCATCCTGGTCGGATATTCGCAGGGCGCGAACGTCGTCGACAATTCCATCGGCATCAGCAGCGCCGGTGCGGTGGTCGGCAGTCCCATCGTGGCGACCCTGCCCGCGGCGGTGGAGCCGAAGGTCGCCGCCGTGCTGCTGTTCGGCAACCCGATCCGGGCCATCGGCAAGAGCGTCACCGGCACGTACCAGAGCCGCACGATCGACTTCTGCGCCAAGGGCGACCCGGTCTGCGAGGCGGGCGGCAACGACACGCTGGCGCACCTCGGCTACACCGCGAACGCGGACGCTGCGGCGGCCTTCGCGGCGGGCAAGGTCTGAGCGGACTGGCGGCAAGGGCAAGGGCCCGGGAGGAGTTCCTCCCGGGCCCTTCCCCATGGGGCGTGGGATTTCCTCCCGGGCCCCGGCGCCTATCGCGGATCGCGGGCGAACTCCGTCAGCGCGGTGGACACCGGCTCGGGCCGGCCGTTGTTCTGCACCGGTGCCGCGGTCAGCACGTCGAGGTGCTGGTAGCCGTCCGCGACGACGGGGTGCAGCTCGGCGGGGACCCGGCCCGCGAGCAGCCCGTCGCCCGCGAGGACGGTGAGCGTCGGGTTGGCGGTGAGCCCGTCGGGGTGCACGACGAGCCGCTTCACCTGCGGGGAGGTGGACAGTTCGAGGTCGGTGACGAGCTTGGTCGGGAAGTACTGCTCGGTGAAGTCCAGTGGCTGGGTGCCCATGCTGCGCGCCAGCTCCTGGATGTCGGTGACCTCCTTGCCGGCGGCGGTGAACGGCGTGCCGTCCGACGACTTGTACCCGGGGTCGTCGGCGTCGCCGACCCGGTCGTAGTCGCGCCAGGTGTAGAGCGGGCCGTGCGGTACGGCGGGGATGGCCTTGTACTCGGTGCCGAAGAGGCCGGGCTGGGCCGAACTCCCATTGGTGACGGGGAAGTTCTTGTCGGTGACCGGTCCGCCGTCGAAGAAGCCGACACTGCTCTGGAGGAAGGCGAGCGGGACGGACTGGTCGTCCATGAGCGCCCCGAGCACGGCCTCGTTGGTGAGCCGGAAGTCCTTCACGGCAGGTGAGCCGGTGAGGAAGGTGGCGGTGTCCTTGGAGAACAGGAAGCGGTTGGTGGCCTCGATGTTGGTGTTCTGCGGCAGATAGCTCGGCAGGTCCGCTTCGCCGTCCGGGTCCTGTACGGCGCCGACGCCCGCGATGGCGAGCAGGGTCATGGTCTCGGGGTTGAGCAGGACGGGCGCGGACAGCGAGCGCGGGAGGAGTCCGCTGTCGAGTCCGGCCTGGACGACGCCGTAACCGAGGCCGACGTCGGGCAGGTTGGTGTCGTCCGGGATGCTGCCGCTCAGGTCGGCGAGCGAGGTGGAGACGGTGGTGTCGAGGGCGAAGTACCCGGCGCACTGGTTCTGGCCGGCGTCGGCGGTGGTGGCCGGGTTGCCGTCGAAGTCGGCGGCGGCGAAGTAGCCGGTGATGACACCGCCGAGCGAGTGGCCGCCGCACAGCACCTTGTCCTTGCGGACCCTCTGGTCGGGCAGTTCGGCGGCGAGCAGGTCGTACTCGTCCCGCACGGTCTGCTCGATGCCGAGCTTGGCCATCCAGCCGAGCTGGTCGTTGCCGACGAACCCGGCGAAGGTGCGGCCCCCGACCTGCTTGCCCCGGTAGTAGTAGTCGACGGCGGTGTGCTGGTCGCCGGTGGCGGTTCCGGTGTGGTCCTCCAGGCAGTTGGAGCGCCGGTCCAGGGCCCAGAACTCGATGTGCCGGCCCTGCTGGGCGGCGCGGGTCACGGTGTTGCGGGCGACGCTGTCGAAGGCGCCGGCGCCCTCCAGGATGCCGGGCTGGGCGACGAGGACCCGGTCGGCGTCGGCCGAGGACGCCGGGCCCGCGGAGGACCGGTAGCGCAGGTACGACAGCCAGTCGCACGCCGCGGGCCGGGCGCCGAAGGACGCCGGCAGGGGTGCCTTCACACGGACCACGGTCTCGGTCACGCCACCGGCCGACCCGACGGCCGTCTCGGTCCGTGCGCCCTCCGCGGAAGCGGAGGCCGACGCGGTGAACGCCCCGGTGGTCAGCAGCGCCGCCAGCGCCGCGGTACGCCACGTTCTTGCTCTGCTGCGACTCGTGTTCATGCCGGGACCGTAGGACGCCACGGGCGGGGTTCTCGGGGGTTGCTCACAAGAACGCAGGGCCTGGTGGACGCTTTGTCACCAGGCGCAGGAAGCCGTCAGTCGTCGCGCAGGGTACGGCCCGGTGAGCGGTCGTAGGAGCGCCGGTAGAGGGTGGCGAAGCGGCCGGGGTGGGAGAAGCCCCAGCGGGCGGCGATGTCGGCGACCGTGGCTCCGGCCTCGGGGTCGGCGGCCGCCAGCTCGTCGTGGGCGTGGGACAGGCGGACCCGGCGGACGTAGGCGAGCGGGGTGCTGCCCAGGTGCCGGCGGAAGGCGTACTGGAGCGCACGGACGCTGATGTGGGCCGCGTCAGCGATCTGGGCGACGGTGAGGGGCCGGTCGGCGTGGCCCTCGATGAAGGCGAGGGCGCGGCGCAGTGCGGCCGGATGGGCGTCCTGGCGGTCGGGGCCCGTCGGGTCGGCGGACGCGGTGTTGGGGAAGGTGGCCAGGACGGTCGCGGCCAGGTGCTGGGCGGCGGTGGCGGCGACGAGCGGCTGGTCGGCGACGGCGGGGTCGGCGAGCACGTGGTCCTGCACGTAGCGGATGGTCGACCGCAGCCGCTCGCCCGCGGCGGGGCTGAGCGGCCGGTGTCCGGTCAGCCGGACCGGTTCCTGGCGCAGCGGACCCGCGGTCCCCGCGACCTGGGTGAGCAGCTCGGGGTCCAGCATCGTGATGTTGTAGCGGGCCGCGCGGATGCGGCCCGCGTAGGACAGCTCCGGCGGGGCGAAGGACACCACGTCACCGGGCCCGAAGGAGTCCGAGACACCTTGGTAGACGTGGTCCTCGATGGTGCCCTCGTGCACCACGCACAGGCAGATCCGGCCCAGCGGGGTGACGGCGTAGCTCATGTCGAAGTCGAGGTCGAGCTCGTCGACGCTGACCGTGTCGATGGCGCTGCGGTGGATGCGGGCGCGGCTGCTGTCCGGGGTGCCGTTGCCGATGCGCATCCTCGCGTAGGCGTGACTGAGGAACTCCTCGGTGCGCTCCAGGTCGTCGCTGTCGAACGTGAGCGTCTCCACGCGGTCAGGTCCTCCACTCTCGGCTCCGCTTCTCCATGCCGCCTACCCGCGAATGCCACAAAGCTGCGGTGCGCCGTTTCGTTTTCTGTCCTGCCTGGTCACAAGGTGTGCGCTCAGTGGCTCGCGGCCCGCGGACCCGGCTGTGCAGACTGGAGAGTCGGCGACCGGCGGAGTCGTCGTGCGGTAGGGGGAGAGGGCGACAGGGCTGTACATGACGGAACGCGAAGAGCTGGCCGGGAAGATCGAGGAACTCCAGGAGGAGATCGCCCAGCTCCGGCAAGCCCTTGTCTCCCACGCCGTCGTCGACCAGGCGATCGGGGTCCTCGTCGCGTTGAGCGGTCTGCGCCCCGAGCAGGGGTGGGAGGTCCTGAAGGCCGTCTCCCAGCGCACCAACACCAAGCTGCGGGACATCGCCCGCCATGTCGTGCGCTGGCCCGAGGCCGGCACGCTGCCCCCGGAGATACGACCGGCCCTGCGCATCGCGCTGACCGAGGCGCGCGCGATCCACGGAGGCCGGCCCCTGGTGCGGCGGGAGCACTGGTGCGAGGGCTACGGCGGCACCCTGGCCCGGAAACCCGAGTGACGGGCGGGCGGGCCCGCGCCTAAGGTTGGTCGCATGAAGGTCATCAGCCGTACGCACACCGCAGCCGCGCGAGCGACCAGCTCGCCGGCTGCCGACGCCTGACCTCACCCACTCCCCCGGCGGCCGGAAACGGACCGCCGGTGCCGGACCTCTGGTCGTCACCCGTTCCCGCGGTCGTTTCCGGTCCCACGAGACCGAAGGACCCCCGCCATGGACACCGACCGGACCGTACGCGTCTTCACCGACTTCTACCGGGAGCGCGGACACCACCTGATCACGGGCGGCACGCTGGTGCCGCCGCCCGGCGACCCGGTGCTGTTCACGACCTCCGGGATGCACCCGCTCACGCCCTACCTGGAGGGCCGCCCCCATCCCCGGGGGCGCCGTCTGGTCAATGTGCAGCGCTGTCTGCGCACCACCGATCTCGACGAGGTCGGCGACTCCACGCACCTGACGGTGTTCGAGATGCTCGGTTCGTGGTCGCTCGGCGACTACGGGCACTCGCGGAGCCTCCGCTGGGGGTACGAGCTGCTCCGCGAGGGCTTCGGCATCCCGCACGACAGACTGCACGCCACGGTCTTCGGCGGCGACGAGCAGGTGGGCCCCGACCTCGACTCGCTGCGCACCTGGGAGGAGTCGGGGGTCCCGGTGGAGCTCACCGGGGAGGACAACTGGTGGTCCAACGGTCCCGTGGGCCCGTGCGGCCCGGACTCGGAGATCTTCGTGTGGACCGGCGACGGCCCGCCGCGGGGCACGCCCACGACGGACCCGCGCTGGGTGGAGGTCTGGAACCACGTCCTCATGCGGTACCGCCGTCTCGACGACGGCTCCCTCCAGCCCCTGGAGCGTCCCGGCGTCGACACCGGCATGGGTCTCGAGCGCCTCGTCACCGTCCTCCAGGGCCATGACTCGGTCCACGACACCGACCTGTTCGAGCCCTGGAGGCGGCTGCTGCCCTGGTCCCTGGACGAGCCGTCGCTGCGCCTGGTCAGCGACCATCTGCGCGCCGGCGTCGTCGTCATCGGCGACGGGGTACGGCCGTCCAACACCGGGCGCGGATACGTCCCGCGCCGCCTGGTCCGCCGCCTGCTGACCACCCTGCGGCGCGAGGACCCGTCCCGCACCCTCTCGGACCTGCCGGTGGAGCTCCTCCAGCACACGCTGGACCACTTCCGGCAGACCTGCGGGACAGGTCCCGTCCGGGACGTGCTGCTGGAGGAGGAGCGCGGCTTCGACAGGCTGCTGGAGCGCGGCCGCCGACTGCTGTCCGGGCCGCGGTACCGGGGGCCGTTGAGCGAGGAGGACTACGACTACCTCCACGACACCCACGGTCTGCCCCGCGACCTGGTGCTCGGGCTGCGCCCGCAGGAGTGACGGCTACTCCGTGCGCAGGGCCGTCGCCGTACGGGCCCTGGCCGCCCAGCCCGCCGGGAGCAGGGCGCCCAGCAGGGCGATGACCAGGCCGGCCAGGCCCAGCAGGAGCAGCTGCGGCGTGTCGTACACGTCGAGGACGGAGCGCGGCAGGTCGGTGCCCGCCGCGTGTCCCATCACCGGGAGCACGAACCCGTGCAGCGCGTATCCGACGGGCACTCCGACGAGGCCGCCGAGCACGCCGATGCCGGCCACCGAGGCAAGGACGAGGCTCACCGTCTGCCGGGGTGACATGCCGAGGGCCTTGCACACGCCCAGGTCATGGACGCGTTCCCGGGTGTCGAGGACGACGGAGTTGAGCACGCCGAGGCCCGCGACGGAGACCAGCATGAGCGTGAGGAGCACGGCCATGGTGTTCAGGATGAGGACCATGTTGTGCTGCTGGGAGGGGGAGTTGGCCACGGCGTCGCCGCCGAGGGGCTGGACCCGGGCGGACAGCTTCTCGGCGTACGCGGTCGGGGAGACGCCCGTCTTCACGTCGACCAGGAACACCTGGGGCTTGGTCGCGGGGAAGTCGGCGGCGTTCACCTGGATCTCCAGCTGGTCGTCCGCGCTGCCGAAGGCCACGCCCACGATCCGCAGGGCGGCCGTCTCCTTCCCCATCGTGACCCGCACGGTGTCGCCGATCTCCGTGCCGGTGGTCTCCAGGAACTGCCCGGGCACGACGACCTGACCGGTGCCGTCGAGCCAGTGCCCGGAGGTCATCGCGTAGGCGCCGGAGCTGGAGTCGCCGTGGAACAGGGTGGCCCGGACGGTTCCGGTCACCCCCGCCACGGTGGCGTCCTGCTGGGTCTCGCCGTAGTACGAGGCCGTGCCCGGCTGCGCCTCGATGGCGGCGCTCACCTGGGCCGGGTCGGCCTGCCGGGGCTCGGGGGTGCCGGGCGCGGGGACGTGTTCGCCGTGCGCCACGCCGGGACCGCCGGTGAAGACGGTGACCGCGGCCCGGTCCTCGGGGTCCTGGATCCGGCCGACCTCGTTCAGGGAGGAGGTGAGCCCGACGGCGAAGGTCGCCGCGATCGTGCCGAACGCCACGGCGAGCAGCATCGCGAGGGTACGGACCGGGTGGGCGAAGGGGCCTGCGAGGCCGTAGGTCACGGCCCGGGGCAGGGGCAGGCGGCCCGCCGCGCGGTGGGCCCACTGACCGCGTCCGCTGCGCGGGGCCCGCCCGACGGCGATGGCCTCGACCGTGCGCAGCCGCCCGGCCCGCAGCGCGGGGACGAAGGCGGCGGTCGCGACGACCAGCAGGGCGCCGGCCGGGACGACGACGTCCACCCACCAGGCGACCGACAGGGTGGCGGTGCCGTACGCCTGCTCGGTGTCGTCGAGGAGAGGTACGGCCAGCAGGTTGCCGAGGACGACACCGAGCGCGATGCCGACGCCCGCCGGGATGAGGGCCTGTGCCACATAGGCGCGGACGACTTCGCGCGGGGTGAAGCCGATGGCCTTGAGGATGCCGATCCTGCGCAGGCCGGTGCCGACCGCGCCGCTGATGACGCTGCCGACGATGATCACGGACATGACGAGGCCGAGGACGCCGAACGCGACGAGGAAGGGGATGGTCGGGGCGGCCCCGCTGTCGGCGGCGCGCTTGGTGTCCAGGTAGGACCGGGTGCCCATGAGCGCCCCGGCGGGGACGGCGGCGGCGAGTGTCTTCCGGTCGGCGGCGATGTCGCCCTTCGAGCCGGCCGCGTCGAAGCGGTAGAGCATCTGCCGGGTGACGGGTACGTCCTTCGAGCCGAGTGCCGTGACCTGTGCGGGGGTCAGCCATGCGTCGGCGGTTCTGCTCGCGGAGGTGGCGAAGCCGACGACGGTGAGGGTCGTGCCGGACGCCGTCAGGGTGTCGCCCAGCTCGAATGCGGGTCCCTGGTAGGAGGAACTCAGCACGATCTCACCGGGTCTGCTCGCCCACCGGCCCGCCGTGAGGTCCAGGTCGTCCACGGCGGCGTGCGGGCCGGTGCGTCCGACGAAGGTCATCGCCGGGGGCTTGCGGCCGGCCGAGTCGGTGACCTGGAGGATCGCGGTGGGATACGGTCCGGCGCTCGCGGTGACCCCGTCAAGTTCGCCCGTGGCCGCCAGCTGTTGGTCGGTCGCCCTGGCCGGGTCGAAACCGGCGGTGAGGTGGGCGCCCTTCTGCTCGGCGAAGGCGTGGTCGAAGGGCGCGTTCGCAACGACCATGAGCGAGCCGGCGACCACGGCGGCCGCCACGGCCATCATCGTGGCGATCGCGATGACCACGGTCTGCACCCGGCGCCGGCCCACCCCGGAGCGGACCACGCGGACGAGGGGCCCGGTCATCGCACGGCCTCCGTACGGGAGTCGAGGGCGACGTGACCGTCGACGAGGTGGACGGTACGGCTCGCGCAGGCCTCGGCCAGGGCCGGGTCGTGGGTGACCAGCACGATGGTCTGGCCGCCGCGGTGCAGGTCGACGAGGAGGTCACGGACGTCCTGGCCCGAGGCGCTGTCGAGGGCGCCGGTCGGTTCGTCGGCGAGGAGCAGGGCCGGGCGGTTCACCAACGCCCGTGCCACGGCGACGCGTTGGCGTTCGCCGCCGGAGAGGCGACCCGGGTGGGCGCGGGCGTGCTTCTGGATGCCGAGGACCTCCATCAACTCGGTCGCGCGGGCCCGCACGGTGCGCCTTGAGACTCCGGTGAGCTGGGCGGGGAGCTGGATGTTGTCGAGGACGGTGAGGTCGTCGAGGAGGTTGAAGAACTGGAAGACCATGCCGATCCGTTCGCGGCGGAACCGGGCCAGGGCGTGCTCGCCGAGCCGGTCGATGCGCTGTCCGTCGACGGTCACGGTGCCCTCGGTCGGCTTGTCGAGTCCGGCCACGAGGTTCAGCAGAGTCGACTTCCCGCTGCCGGAGGGTCCGGTCACGGCGAGGGCCTCGCCCTGGGCGACGGAGAGGTCGAGCCGTCCGAGCGCGGGTGCGTCGGAGTCGTCGTAGCGCTTGGCCACGCCCCTCAGTTCGATGACTTGGGTCATGGGAGGTCCTCTTCCGGGATGTCGTGGGGCGGGTCCGTGCCGGCGCCGGCGAGGCGCGACCGTGCCACGCGGTTGTGGCGGCATGGCGAAGGTACGGACGGGCGGGTCTTCGGCGCGTCGGCCGGAGCACCGAGACAGGGCCCTCCGCGGGGAGGATCCGGGGCGGGGTCATCCCTGCGAAGTACGCCCGGCGGAGGGGACGCTGGTCATGCGGAGGGACGCGCGAGCGGCTTCTGGCCCACGACAATGGGCGCATGGAGACGGAGTACCTGCGGGGATGGCGTCGGCAGGTGCGTGGCGCGCTGCGGCCGGAGGCGAAGGGCGCGCCGCTGTCACGGCGGTCGGTGTACTTCGACGTGCTGCTGGCCGTGCTGCTGACGGTGGTCGCGCTGGTGGTGGCGGCGCGCTATCCGGGCGACGGGCCGGTGCGGATGTCGCAGGTCGAGTACGGGGTGCCGGCGCCCCCGTCGCCGCCGCGGCCACCCGTGCCCGGGGCGGATGCCGGGGAACCGGTCTCCCCGCCCTGGGTCCTGGTCGTGCTGTCGGCGCTGCCGCTGGCGGCCCGGCGGCGGTATCCGCTGGCCGTGTTCGCGGTGGTGGTCGGCGCGGCGCTCGGCATCGGTGACGACGCCTCCTGGATCAATGTGCTGACCTGTGTCATCGGCACGTACAGCGCGGTCATGTACAGCCGGTACCGGGCGGGGGCGATGACCGGGCTGGTGGTCGCGGCCGTGCTGGCCGGCGTGGCGTTCCGGGCGACGGACCCGGTGCTGCCCGGCTGGTCGAGTCCCGGGGTGGTGCTGCTGGTGGCCGGGGTGCTGGCCAGCGTGGTCCGGTTCGGGCAGCGACGGCTCGCGGCGAGCCGGGACCGGTTCGCCGCGTTGGAGCAGGCGCACGAGGAGGCGACCCGCAGGGCCGTGGAGGAGGAACGCGCCCGGATCGCCGCCGAGTTGCACGACGTCGTGACCCACAATGTGAGCGTGATGGTGATCCAGGCGGGGGCGGCGCGCAAGGTCATGGACGCGGCGCCGGAGCGTTCCAAGCAGGCGTTGCTCGCGGTCGAGGCCGGGGGGCGGGCCGCGATGGCCGAACTCCGGCACGTGATGGGCCTGTTGGCGGCCACCGACACCGGCCGCCCCGACTCCCCCGCCGACGGCCTCGAACCGCAGCCGGGGCTCGGGCAGTTGGGCGCGCTGATCGACCGGGTGCGGGCCGCGGGGACCCCGGTCGGTGTCGCGGTGTCCCTGCCGTCGGAGCCGCTGCCGCCGGGGGTGGACCTGACGGCGTACCGGGTGGTCCAGGAGGCGCTGACCAACACCATCAAGCACGCGCCGGGCGCCGAGGCCGTCGTCACCGTCGGCTGGTCCGACGACCTGATGGAGATCGAGGTCAGGGACACCGGCGGGGTGCGCGACGGGGTTCCCGCGGACGGGAACGGGCGCGGGCTGATCGGACTGCGCGAGCGCCTCGCGGTCTACGGCGGCGACCTGACGGCCGGTCCGACTCTCGCCGGCGGCTTCCGGATCAGGGCGGAGCTGCCGTGGCGGACGGTGTGAGCGCGGACGGGTTGAGAGCGGTCATCGCCGACGACCAGGCCCTCGTGAGGACCGGGTTCGGGATGATCCTGGCCGCGGACGGCATCGAGGTGACGGCGGAGGCGGCCGACGGCGCGGAGGCGGTCGCCGCGGTCCGGCGGACCCGCCCCGACGTCGTCCTCATGGACATCCGGATGCCCGGCATGGACGGCATCGAGGCCACGCGGCGCATCCTCGCCGACGACTCCGCGGGCGACGTCCGGGTGATCATCCTGACCACGTACGACCTCGACCACTACGTGTACGCCGCGCTCGCCGCGGGGGCCGGCGGCTTCCTCCTCAAGGACGTCACGCCCGAGCATCTGGTGGCCGCCGTACGGCTGGTGCGCTCCGGGGACGCCCTGCTGGCGCCCGCGATCACACGCCGGCTGATCGAGCGCTTCGCCCACCGGGAGGAGGCCGTGCCGTCGGCCGAGGTGCGACGCGACCTGTCCGGACTCACGCCACGGGAACTGGAGGTGCTGCGGCTGCTCGCGACGGGGCTCAGCAACGCCGAACTCGCCGACCGGTTGTTCCTCAGTCCGACGACGGTGAAGACGCATGTGGGGCGGATTCTGTCGAAGCTGGAGCTGCGGGACCGGGTGCAGGCGGTCGTGCTGGCCTATGAGAGCGGGCTGATCACGCCTGGGAGTTCTTGACGGCGGGTGGCTCTCGCCGGTGGGTGCCCGGGGCGCGGGGCCCCTGACGGCGGGTCACTCCATCAGCCCCGCCGCGACCGTCGCCCCCAGTTCCCAGCACGCCTCGATGTCCGCCTTGGCCGGTTCGCCGGTGACGGTCACCGGTTCGGCCGCCCGGCGCCAGCCGAGGCCCGTCGTGATCGACTCGATGCCGCGCAGGGCTCCGGTGACGTCGTTGCCGCCGTGCACGTAGACGCCGAACGGACGGCCGCGCGTCTCGTCGAGGCAGGGGTAGTAGACCTGGTCGAAGAAGTGCTTGAGGGCGCCGGACATGTAGCCGAGGTTGGCCGGGGTGCCGAGCAGGTAGCCGTCCGCCTCCAGCACGTCCGAGGCGGTGGCGGACAGGGCCGCGCGGCGTACGACGCGGACGCCCTCGATCTCCGGGGCCGTCGCTCCGGAGACGACGGCCTCGAACATCGCCTGGCAGTTGGGCGAGGGGGTGTGATGCACGATCAGCAAGGTGGCCACCCTCGCACCCTGCCCTGCCTCGGCTTTCGTCCGCAAGCCGGGCCGAGTCCGGGTGCCGCCGGGCTACGATGCCGGGACACCGCGAGGGGGGAGCAGGCCGTGGCCGAAGAGGGACAGCGGGCAGCAGTGGTCTTCGACGCGCTGGGGCTGACGTACGAGAAGGCGTTCGCCCGATCCGAGGCACATCTGGCGTCCCTGGACTGGCTGCTCGAACGGCTCGCGCCGGGCAGCCGGGTGCTGGACGTCGGCAGCGGTACAGGCCGTCCCACGGCGTCGACTCTCGCCGACGCGGGCCATGAAGTGCTGGGGGTGGACGTCTCCCCCGTGATGGTGGACCTCGCCGCCCGGCAGGTGCCGCGGGCCACCTTCCGTCTTGCCGACATCCGCGAACTGCCGCTGGAGGAAGGCGAGTTCGACGCGGTGTGCGTGTACTTCTCGCTGCTCCAGATGTCCCGTGCGGAGCAGTCCCAGGTGCTGGGCCGGCTCGCGCGGGCACTGCGTCCGGGCGGCAGCCTGGTGCTCGCCACCGTGCCCGCCGACGTGGAGGACCTCGCGATCGAGTTCATGGGGCAACCGGTCCGGGCCACCAGCTTCGCCGCCGAGGACGTGGTGGCGTTGGTGCGCGGCGCGGGCTTCGTGGTGGAGTTCGAGCAGGTCGTGGAGTTCACGCCGGACCACCCCGAGGGCGCGGCCGAGCCACACCTGTTCGTGTACGGCCGACTTCCTTCTGCTTGATCCAGCTCGGGCAGCGGGGCGCGGCGGGGTGTTCGGGCTCCTCCGTAATTTCGTTGGCCATGACGCTTGCGGCCCGGTTATGGATGGGGTCATGACGACTTGGACCCTGGCCCGTGAGGCCTTCGACTCGGTCAGCGCGACCAGTCTGCGCCGTGACTACTACGACGAGGTCGCGAGCCGCTACTGGAAGCGTCCGGCGACGTCCGAGGAGATCGACCGTGGCTTGGCCGGGGACGGTGCCGAACTGCTCACCCCGCCCACCGGCCAGTTCGTCGTCGGGCACTACGGCGAGAAGGCCGCGGCCTGCGGCGGGATCCTGATGCTGGACGCCGAACGGGCTGAGCTCACCCGTGTCTATGTGCGCCCCGCCTTCCGTGGGAAGAACGGCGCGAGCCTCCTGCTGGAGCTGCTGGAGGAGGAGGCCCGCTCGCTCGGCGCCGGTCGGATGGTCCTCAACACGCGTCTCGACCTGGTCGAGGCGCGCGCCCTCTATGTCCGCCACGGCTACGCCGAGATCCCGGCGTACTGCACGGGTCCGTACAGGGAGGTCTGGTACGGCAAGGACCTCGGATCGGCCTGATCATCGGTCGGCGCCCTGCCCCGCCACCTACACCCCCGAAACCAGGGACTGCACGTACGGCACCAGCCTGACCGGTCCCACCAGCCCGTGGTCCTGCCGGGCGACCCCGCCGAACACCGTGGGCTGTACGACCCGGAGCCGGTTGATGAGCGGGGTCGCCACCTCGATCTCGATCGTGTTCTCCCCCCGCCGCAGCCGGGAACCGAGGTCGACGACGGGGTGGAGCCGGTCGGCCGGGGGCAGCCGCCGACCGTTGACGCTCACCCGGAACGTGTCGCTGACCTGTCCGAGCTCCAACTCGGCGCCGTGCGACGGCGTCCAGTCGGCCGGCAGGGTGACGGTGGTGCGGTAGCGGCCGACGCCCGCGGAGTCGGCCAGCTCCGGGATCTGCGACCAGGGCTTCAGCGTGTCGAGGGTCAGCGTGCGCCGCACGCGCTCGGTCCGTGTCGGTTCCGGCCCCGGGTACCAGTCCTCGACGTCCAGCGTCCAGCGGGCCGGTGTGATCGGCGCGGGCACGGCGGGGGTGCGGGTGGTGACCGTGCGGCCGCGGTACAGGCGGGTGGTCCAGGTCCCGGCGGTCCGGGCGCGCACGGTCAGCCCGCGCTCGGTGAACAGGACCGCGTCGGCGTCGGATGCCTCCGCGTGGGGGCTGTTGCCGTGCCGGTCGTCGAACAGCCCCGGCCGCCCCAGAGCGACGATCATGGTCTGACCGGGCTGGAGGGCGACCCGCAGGGTGATGTCGTCCCCGTCCTCGGTGTACCGGGCGAGCCGGACCGCCTCGCCGGTCCAGGCATCGAGCAGATACGGCACGGTCCGGCCGCCCCGGGTGCGCCGGAGCGTGACGTCGTGGTCGATGGCGGCCACGGGCGGTTTCACCGTCTCGGCGTGCTTGCCGTTGCAGAGGTAGTAGAAGTCCGCCTGGGGGGTGACCCGGTGGGCGTTGAGGAGCGTGGACGGCGTCGCGTGCCGTACGTCGGCGCCCACGCCCAGCGCGGCCAGGGCGTCGCCGACCAGCGCCTTGTCGGTGACCCTGCGGACATGGGGCAGGGCGAGCAGCCGGGTGAGGAGCGCACGGAGCCGGTCCGTCTCCCCCGGGTCCGGGACGCCCGGGGTCAGTGCCTGGTCGAAGGCGCCGAACAGGACCACGGGGAGGCCCGCTTCGGCCAGCACGAGGATCTTCCGGGCGTCCTCGACGGAGAGGGTGGGCGTGGAGCCGTAGAAGAAGTCGCCCTCGACGAACAGCGCCTTGTAGGCGGGGCCGTCGGGGGCGAGCCGGCCGCCGGAGACGGTGGCGGAGGGCAGGTCGAGCAGGGGGCCGCTGAGGAACTGGTGGGTCCAGCCGAGCGGGACGCCGGTCGCCGTGAACCAGGAGGCGCCGATGCCGGTGGCGGTGTAGCCGGTCTGCCGGAACACGGCGACGTCCGCCCGGGCCGTGCCGCTCTGGAGCACCCGGTGGACCCGGCTCAGGTATCCGGAGATGTCCTCGGCGTGTCGCCAGGTGGGCTGGCGCGGGCCCCACGACTCGCCGTAGCCGGCGGCGCCGTTGTAGGGGCTGAAGGCGGCGAATCCGGGCCAGTTCACCCCGGGTGCGGTGGCGTAGGAGAAACCGTGGATGACGGTCTGGTTGACGCCGGCCGCGTAGGCGCCGCCCATGGTGCGCAGGAAGCGGTCCCAAGTGGTGCTGTACGCCGAGCCGTTGTAGGCGCCCGCCTCGCAGGACAGGACGGTCCGCCCGGCCATGTCCCGCCCGCCGGCGAGGCAGCGGTAGTCGTCCAGGTTCTTGAAGCCGAGCGACTCGCCCTCCGGGACGTCGAGGAGGGCGGCGGAGGCGATGGCATCGGTCTGGAGGCCGTAGGGCTGCGAGCGCAGGGTCATGTCCAGGGTGTGCGCCCAGTCCCGCAGGGCCTTCAGGTGGTTGCGGTTGAAGAGGCCGGAGACGGTCTCCCAGAAGTCGTGCCGGATCTGGCGGGTCAGCTGCGCCTCGAACGCGAAGACCTGGTTGCCGTTGTCGAGGACGAGGGCCGGGAGATACGGCAGCAGCGGCCGCCCGGTGTGCTTCTCGAAGGCCTCGGGCAGCCCGGGGGTCCAGTTCAGGCCGTCGGTCTCCAGTTCCACGGAGTCCTCGAAGAAGGAGCCGCCCGCGGCCCGCAACAGCCGCCGCAGGGACGGGGTGAGCAGGTGGTCCTCCCAGTAGGAGGTGACCGCGGTAGTGCCGGCGGCACTGAAGTGGTCGACGGCGTAGGCGGCCGGTGCCGAGTGGGGGCCGGATTCGGGCTGCTGGCCCGAGCCACGCACCCAGTAGGAGATGAGCACCCAGTCCCCGCCCTCGGGCGCGGTCCAGGTGAGGGTGCCGTCGGTGACGGTCGCGGTGAGGTCCTGAACGCCGGCCGGGTCGAGGCCGGTCTCCTTGCGGGTGGAGTTGGCGGTGTCGACGCGGGCGGCCTGGACGGCGAGGAGCCGCTGTCGGGTGACGCCTGCGGCCGGGGCGTGCACGGGCGGCGGGACGGGGCCCTGGTAGGTGGATCCCCCGGTCAACGCGGCACGGCCGTGGGCGAGTTCCTGGGCGGCGGCCTCGTCGTCGGGGGTCAGGCCGGGGACGGCGACGGGCCAGCTGGGGCCGAGCGTGATGTCGACGGTGAGACCACGTCTCGCGGCCCGGCGCAGCGCGGCCTCGACGCCGCCCCGCCAGGGTCTGCTCCCCCAGCCGTGGTGCGCGGTGTCCAGGACCGACTTGTCCTTGATGCTGTGGTGGACGGCGGCGATCTCGACTCCGCCGAACCCGGCGTCCGCGATCTGGTCGATCTCGTCGGCGATCTCGTCCGGGTCGACGAGTCCGTCCGGCCACCACCAGCGGAACCTGGGGCGTACCGACGTCGCCGGGTCCGCGAACCAGTCGGCGCCCGGCCCCACCGCCGGGACGGCCGCTGCCGGGACCGCCGCTCCGAGCGCCGTGGCGGCGCCCGCGGCGAGTCCGGCGGCCACGCCGGCGGCGAGGACCGTGCGTCGCGATATGCGGATGGCTTCATGCATGCGGGTGCCCCAACTTCGCTGTTGAATCGTTTCAATCACGTGCGACGCCGGAACGCTAAGCCTCGGGTTCGGTCAAGGTCAAGATGTGTGCCGGGCGAGTGCGGCGGTCAGTGCGTCGAGGTGGTCCGAGACGGGCCCGGCGGTGAGCAAGCCGCTGGCCGCTCCCGCCAGTTCGCCGTCGGCGGGCGCGAGCGCCTGCTGGGCGCGGCGCATCAGGGGACGGTCGCCCACCTGAACGGCCGCTCGTGCCAGCAGAGTCCACAGCGCCTCGTGGAGCAGGTCACCGGGTGGGGAGGGGACGGAGGCCAACAGGCTTACGGCGGCCCGCTCCTGGCCGTCGGCGAGCAGCAGCAGGGGGCGCACCCAGGGCTCGTAGGGGCCCCAGTCGGTGTGCGGGGCGGTCAGCGGATCGGTCAGCGGGTCGGTGGGCGGGTCGAGGGTGACGGGGAGGCCGTGGTGCAGTCGGAGGCACAGCAGGGCCAGGGGCAGCAGGCCTCGCTCCAGGCCCGGCATCCCGGCGCCTTCCAGGGACTTGGCGGCGTTCCGGTACGCACGCTCGCCGAGGTGCGCGGGCTCCGTGGTCGCGGTGCGCAGGGCGCGGTACCAGGTGGTGAAGACGGCGACCAGGGGCAGTTCGTGGCGTTCGGCGAGGGCCTCGGCGGCTTGCGCGTGTCGTTCGGCCGCCGTGAAGTCGGCGGTGGCGCAGTGGGCTTGGAGCCGGATCAGATGACCGAGGACCTCGTAGGTGAACAGTCCGTGGCGTGCGGCCACGGCAGTGATCTCGGCGCCGATCTCGTCTCTTTGTGCCGCTAGTCCGGCCTGTTCGAAGGTCTGCATGAACAGGCCGTTGAGGGCGAAGACGAGGAGGCTCGCGTCGTTGAGCAGGCGTGCGCTCGCCACGGCCTGCCGGGCCGCCTGGAGGGCGCGGACCCGGTCGGGGAGGGTGCCGCGGGACTCCAGCGCGACGGTGGCCAGCAGCCGGGCCCGCGACGCCTCGTGCGCGGTCGGCTGCAGGAGGAGCAGGGTGCGCTCGGCCGCGGCCACCACGCGCTCGGCCTGGGCCGGGTCGTCGGAGCGAGTCCACACGGCCGGGACGTCGTACACGCCGATCACGCGGGCCGTCAGCTCCGGATCGCCGAGCTGCTCGGCCGCGACCACGGCTGCCGCACGGTGCCGACGGGCCGCTTCCAGACCGCCGCCACCGGTCACGGCGAGGTCGCGCATGAGCCCCGCGGTGGACTCCAGCCGGGTGCCGGCCCGCAGCGGGACCATGCCGGCGTACGACGCGGAGGCCTGCGCCCAGATCTCTGCGGCGGTGTCGGAGGGGGCCGGGTCCAGGTGGTCGGCGTGCCGGAGGATGTCCTGCTCGGTGCGGTGCAGGGGGGTGTTCTGGCCGGTGGGGGGTCGGGTGTCCCTGTCGCTGGGGGGTGGGGTGTCAGGGCTGGTGGGGTGGGAGGGGGCCTGCCTGCTTCGGGGCGAGGTGTCCTGCCCCCTGGGGGGGCGAGGGGTCCTGCCCACTTCTGGGAGGCGCGTCCCGCCCACCAAGGCGCAAGGAGTCCCGCCCACTGAGGTGCGAGGGGTCCCGCCCGCCGAGGCTCAAGGAATCCCGCCCGCCGAGGCGCAAGGAATCCCGCCCGACGGGACGCGCATCGACCTGTCCGCCGGGGTGCGTGAGGGCCTCCTCTGTGCGGCGGAGTCGTGGTCCCGGCTCCACGCCGAGGTGTTCGCGCAGCAGGTGTCGGGCGTGGCGGAGGACGGAGAGGGCGTCGGCCTGGCGGCCGGAGCGGTACAGGGCGAGGGCGAGGAGCCGCCAGGCGTCCTCCCGCCAGGGGTGCTCGGCGACATGGGCGTCGAGGTCCGCCACCGCGTCCGCGGCCGCGCCGAGGGCGAGCTGGGCCTCGGCCCGGCGTTCCACGGCGGTCAGCCGCAGCTCGGCGAGCCGGGCGCGCTCGGCGCGAGCCCAGGGTTCCTCGGCGAAGTCGGCGTAGGCGGGGCCGCGCCACAGCTCCAGGGCCTCGGTCAGCCGGGTCACCGCCCGCGCGGGAGGCAGGTCGACGGCCGAGGCGACGGCGGGTTCGAACCGCCAGGCGTCGACGTGGGAGGGTTCGGCCCGCAGCGCGTAGCCGGGGCCTTCGGTGACGAGGAGGCGGGCCGGGGCTCGACGGGGTCGTTCGGGTTCCAGCGCGCGCCGCAGTGCGGCGACGAAGGTCCGGACGGTACCCACCGCGTCCGCGGGCGGATCGTCTCCCCACAGGTCCGCCACCAGGCGGGGCACGGGCACGACCCTGCGGCGGGCGACGAGGAGACGGGCCAGCACCGCGCGATGCCTGGGCCCCTTCAGAGCGATCGGCTCCCCGGTGTCGTCCCAGGCGGCCACGGCCCCCAGGACTCCGAACTCGACCACGCGCACGTCCCTCAACGTACACGCGCTCATCCGTTGCTCATTCGCCGCCCGGACCCTGGGGGCATGGCGTCACCGGGCCCTGACGCCTCCCCCGTACCGCCCGACCGAGGAGAGCTCCACCGTGAAACCGACCATCCCCGGATTCGACCACCAGCGGGTGTCCGTCGGCGAGGACGTCCGCCTGCACGTGGCCGTAGGCGGCACCGGCACACCCGTCGTCCTGCTGCACGGATTCCCGCAGACCCACCTGATGTGGCGCCACGTAGCGGCGGACCTGGCGGCCGACCACACGGTGATCTGCCCCGACCTGCGCGGCTACGGCGACAGCGACAAGCCCCGCGAGGGCGGCCCCGGCACCTACTCCAAGCGGACCATGGCGCAGGACGTCGTCACACTCGCACGCCGGCTGGGGCATCCCCGGTTCGCGCTGGCCGGGCACGACCGGGGCGCGCTGGTGGCCTTCCGGGCGGGCCTGGACCATCCGGACGCGGTGTCCCACCTGGCCCTCCTGGACATCCTGCCCACGCTCGACATGTGGGACGCCCTGCACGGCAGGTCGGCGGCAGTCGCCTTCCACCTCTACCTCATGGCCCAGCCGCCGGGTCTGGCCGAACGGATGATCTCCGCGAGCGCGGACGCGTTCTTCGGCCACTTCCTCGACGTCTGGGCCAACCGGCCCGACGCGATCCCGGCGCGGGTCCGGGCCGAGTATCTGCGGGCCTGCCGCGAGGCGGTGCCGTCGATCGTCGCCGACTACCGCGCCTCGGCGGGCATCGACGTCGAGCACGACGAGGCCGACCGGGCCGCGGGGAACCGGCTGGGCATGCCCGTGACCGTCCTCCAGCAGGACTGGGGCGCCGCACTCGGCTACGACGCCAGGGCCCTGTGGGCGTCCTGGGCCGACGACCTCCGCCATACGACCGTCTCGTGCGGCCACTTCATGGCGGAGGAGACCCCGGCCGACGTCGCCGAGGCGCTGCGGGAGCTCACCGTCCGGGGAGCGTGAGCCGCCGCGGGCGTCCAGTGGGCCCGCGGGGCGGCGCGGCCGGCCACGCCGGGCCCGTTTCCCGGGGCTTCCGTGCGCGTGCGGAGGGGCCGGACACCCGTCTGTCCGGCCCCTCCGCGCCCGCAGGGTCAGCCGCCGTTCAACCGTGCGCGCAGCAGGCCCTTGCCGATCTCGGCGCCCTTGCGGCTGTCCGCCTGGGCCTTGCGGAACAGGTCGGCGACCTCGGTGTCCTTGCCGCGCTCCGCGTCCTGGATGTAGCTCTCCAGCCGCAGCGCGTTGCTCAGGCACGCCTCCACATACCAGATGAGGTTGTAGTCCTTGTCCGACGTGCCGGTCGCGCCGCCGGTCTCCGTGCTGCTGGTCATTCCGGGCCTCCTCCAGCGGTAGTCGTTCCGGAGCCGGACGAGTACCCGTCGTACGCGGGAGAAACGCCTCGCGGGCGGCCGCGGGGCGTCGCGCGGGAGGGTGGCGGAAACGCCTCGCAGGGGGCGCGACCGGTCCCCCGTTCCGGTCGTTCCCCCTGCGGTGCGTCGAACTTACGTGACCTGCGGACTCTTGTGAATCGCGCCGATGCCCGCTGTGCGCGGCACAGGACTCACCCGTGCACAGGTGAGTCCGAATGGCCCGGATCATCCCGCAACGAGACGGGGTGTTCCAGCTCGCCGGTCGCCAGATGGGCCAGCACGACCTCGTAGAGGTCACCGCCGGAGGCGATGAGTTGGCGTTCGAGGACCGGTTCGGCGCTGCGCACGTGCTCCCGCACGGTCTGCGCGTGCACGGCCAGCGTCTGCGCGGCCCGCTCCGCGTTGCCGCCGGCGGCGATCCAGCTGCGCAGTGTGCGGCGCAGATCGCGGGGGTCGCTGTCCAGGCGCCCGAGCAGTTCCCGCGCCCAGGTCTCCAGGGCGGGCCCGGCCAGCAGATCACCCAGCCGGGCGCGGGCCTGCCCCGCGCCCGCGGGGGCGGCCTGCCCGTCCGCGAGGCTGACCTGGGTGCTGAGGGCCAGATGGACGGTCGCGCGGACGGTCAGGTCGGTGAAGTCGGTGCGCAGCAGGGACTCGACGCGCTCCATGCGGGCACGGACGGTGTTGCGGCTGACGCCCAGCACCTTGGCCGCGCTCACGGCGGTGAACTCCAGACCGAGGCGGGTGGTGACGAGCAGCTCGGCGCGGGTGTGGTGCGGCAGGGTGTCGAGGGGGCGCAGCAGCCGGGCGGTCCAGGCGCGCAGCGCCACCGGGTCCATCAGCCGTTCGGGGTGGTTGCGTTCGGCGTACACGGCCGCCTTGTCAGGCCGTACGCGCGCCACGGCGAGGGCGCTGACCGCCTGGCCGTAGGCGGCGGCGGTCCGGGCGAGGCTCTGGCGGGTGCTGCCGCCGAGGAGCGTGCCGGGGTTGCGGTCGACGAGCGAGCGCAGGGCCGTGCCCGCGGCGTCCCCGGTGGTCACGATGATCACGTGTCCGTCCATGGCCGGGCAGCGCACCACGAGGGCCCGGTCGCCGGTGACCCCGAGGCACTCCTCGGCGAGCCGGTCGCGCTCCGCCGCGTCGCCCTCGAGGACGTAGACACAGGCCGTGTCGGTGTCGAGCAGGCCGGGCCACAGCCCAGCGGCGACGCGGCGGGCGGCGACGGTGTCCTCCACCATCAGCAACTGGAGTATGGCCAGGCGCAGATCGGAGGTGGCCCGCTTCAGGCGCCGTCCCGCCGTGGCCGTCTCCCGGGCGCGCAGCAGGAGTTCGAGGATCTGGGCGGTGTGCGTGAGGATGTCGGAGGTGCGCCGGTCGAAGGGCGACTGGCGGGCCACCGCGAGCACGCCGGCCTTCGCGGGGTCCGGGTACTCGATTCTGAGCAGGCGGAGATGGGTGACCTCGTCCGCCGAGGCCGCGGAGGCGATGCGGCCGGCGCGGATGTCCGCGACCAGGGTGTCGTCCAGGGGCATGCCGGGACCGGCGACGAGGGTTCCGGTGTCGTCGTGGAGGGAGGCCGTGCCGTTCACCGACTCCGCGAGCCAGGTGACGAGCCTGCTGACGTCACGCCCGGTCGGCCGCAGCTGGTCCAGGAGTTCCAGCGCCCACGTCGACTCCCCGACGTCCCGCGCCCGACTCCCGCCGGACCCACCCTCCTGACCTGCCACGTCACCCTTCTCCTCGCCCCTCGCGTCCTTCATGACATACCGCTCGGGACGTTACCTCACGCACGGCCGGTGGTCGTCGGGCCGGACGCGGCCAGGTGTGCAGAAGGCGGCATGAAGGTGACGGTCAAGCGGAAAGTGTGGTGGAGTGGCAGGGAGTTGGGCGATGTGGACGCATGAAGGCGGAGCGCCGGGTGTGGAGCACTTGAGGACGACGAGCCTGACGGGCGGTGGGCGACTGCGGGTGGGTGGGGGCTGGTCGCGCAGTTCCCCGCGCCCCTGACCGCTGACGTCGCGTTCACCGACCGCAGGTCCTCGTCGACCGCGAAGCCGAACCGGTGCCCTCGCACCGCCCCCGCTCCTTCACCTGCACCTGCACGGCCTCCGCTGCCGTCGCGTCGCAGCAACGCGGGCCCGGAGTCGTACGGCGCCGCTGGGCCCGGCACCAGCCGGCGGCGGTGCCGCTGCTCGGCCTCCGTCCTCGTCCCCCCGCGACGGCATAAGCTCGGCGGATGGCCAAGTACTTCGACGTGCACCCCGACAACCCGCAACCCCGTGCCATCAGCCAGATCGCCGAGAGCATCCGGTCGGACGCGCTGATCGCGTACCCGACGGACTCCTGCTACGCGCTCGGCTGCCGGCTCGGCAGCCGGGACGGCATCGACCGGATCCGCAGCATCCGTCATCTCGACGACCGGCACCACTTCACCCTGGTCTGCCAGGACTTCGCGCAGCTCGGCCAGTTCGTACGGGTCGACAAGGACGTGTTCCGCGCGATCAAGGCGTCGACGCCCGGCAGCTACACCTTCATCCTCCCGGCGACGAAGGAGGTGCCGCGGATGCTCCAGCACCCGAAGAAGAAGACGGTCGGTGTCCGGATCCCCGACCACGTCGTCACCCAGGCACTGCTCTCCGAGCTGGGCGAGCCGCTGCTGTCCAGCACCCTGCTCCTGCCCGACGAGGAGGAGCCGCTGACCCAGGGCTGGGAGATCAAGGACCGTCTCGACCACGTACTGGACGCGGTCGTCGACTCGGGCGACTGCGGTACCGAACCGACGACGGTGATCGACTTCTCCGGCGGCGAGGCGGAGATCGTGAGGCACGGCGCGGGCGACACCAGCCGGTTCGAGTAAAGCCGTTTTCAAGTGGGAGGGGGCCGCGGCGGCCGGTTGGATGGTGCGTGCAAACATGTGCCCGGCCCCGGTTCCGCCGGGCCGGCGACCTGCTCGCCGTCGTATGCGCAGAGAGGCACCCCCCATGACCTCCGTACAGGGAACCGACGTCGACATCCCCACCGAGGACGGCGTCGCCGACGCCTATCTGGCCCACCCGGCCGACGGTGCGCCCCGGCCCGCCGTCCTGCTGTTCCAGGACGCCTTCGGGCTGCGCCCCCAGCTGCGGTCGATGGCCGACCGGCTCGCCGAGGCCGGCTACACGGTTCTCGTGCCCAACGTGTTCTACCGGCACGGACGCTCGCCGGTCTTCGAGCTGCCCGAGTTCATCGACCCCGCCGCGCGGCCGGAGATCTTCGAGAAGATCATGCCGGTCATGCAGGCCCTGACGCCCGAGCTGGCGATGCGGGACGCCGGGGCGTATCTGCGCTGGCTGGCCGAGCGGCCCGAGGTCGCCGAGGGCCCGGTCGCCCTCACCGGATACTGCATGGGCGCGCGGCTGTCCCTGCTCACCGCGGGCACCTACCCGGACCGGGTGGCCGCGGCGGCCGGCTTCCACGGCGGGCGCCTGGCCACCGACACCCCGGACAGCCCGCACCTGGTCGCCGAGCACATCACCGCCGAGCTGTACTTCGGTCACGCCGACAACGACCACTCGCTGCCGCCCGAGCAGATCAAGCGCCTCGAGGCCGCCCTGACCGAGGCCGGTGTCCGGCACCGCTGCGAGGTCTACGAGGGTGCCCCGCACGGTTTCACCCAGGCCGACACCGCCTCGTACCACCCGGAGGGCGACGAGCGGCACTGGGCGGCACTGCTCGACCTGCTCAAGCGCACCTTCTAGGACGGGGGCGGCGCCCCGGCGGCGGAGGGAGGCCGGGGTGGCTCGCTGCCCAAGTGGCGCCGCAGGAAGCTCACTTGCCGCTCCAGCAGCTGCCGCGTGACGGTCGTGCCGATGGGCTGATGTCCGATGCCGGGCAGGAGCAGGAGTTCGTGCGGGCGCCCCGCGGCCTTGAGTACGGCGGAGAGGCGGAGGGTGTTGACCGGCGGGACGTTGGTGTCGGCGAGCCCGTGGATGAGCAGCAGCGGCCGGGCCAGCCGCCGTGCGTCGCGGAGCAGGTCGCAGACCTCGTACCGCTGCGGGTGGGCGTCGGGATGGCCGAGGAACCGCTCGCGCCAGTGCGCGTGGTAGAGCCGCTGGTCGGTGACGCCCGCGCCGGCCACGGCGGCGTGGAAGACATCGGGGCGGCGCAGTACGGCCAGCGCGGCCAGCGCTCCGCCGAAGGACCAGCCCCGGAAGGCGACCCGGCCGAGGTCGAGGTCGGGGCACTGGCGGGCGACGTCGTGCAGGGCGGTGACCTGGTCGTCCAGGACGGGTCCGAACAGGTCGCCGTACACCTCGCGCTCCCAGTCGGGCCCGCGGCCGGGCGTACCGCGGCCGTCGGTGGTGAGCACGGCGAATCCCCGCTCGGCGAACCACTGCGAGAGCAGGACCCGCGAGTCCAGCTCCGCGGTGACGCGCTGGAGCGCCGCCCCGCCGTACGAGTCGACGAGCACCGGCAGCGGGCCACTGCCCCGGCGGTGCCAGGACGGCAGATGGAGCCGGGCGCGCAAGGCTCGGGGGCCCAGGACGAAGTGTTCGGCGTGGACGTCGAGGACCGGGCGTTCGGCGTACGACAGGACGGTGACGGCCGGTCGGCCCGTGCGCAGCACCTCGGCGCGCCCGCCGGGCCGTTCCGCGTCCCGGGTGATCCGGACCAGGGTGCCGCCGCTGCGGGCGCCGGAGTGCACACCGGGTCCGGAACTCAGTTGCCGTAGGCCGGACTTGGGGCTGTAGCTCCAGAGGTGGGTCTCGGTGGGTTCGTCGGAGGCCGTGAACAGGACGTCGTCGCCGTCGACGGCGAGCACGGCTCGCAGCTGAAGTCCCTCGGGCGTGACGTCTGTTCCGTCCCGGGCGAGATGCCGGGTCCCGTTCGTGTCGTGAGGGGTGAGAAGGGCGCCGGACGCCGTGCGGACGGGCAGTCCGGGGACGAGGTGCACCCAGCGTTCGTCGCGCTGCTCGTCCAGGACGGTGGTCCGGCCGTCGCCGGGGTCGATGCCGAGGAGGCGGACGGAGCACTGGTCCCGGGACTGCACCAGCGCCCACGGCCCGTGCGCGTCCCATCCGGCGCCCACGACGTACTCGTGGGCGACCCGGTCCCAACCCACCGGCACCGGCGGGCCGTCGAGCCCGGAGAGCCCGGAGAGCCACAGTGTGACGTCGGGGTTGGGTGTGCCGGCGAGGGCGGTGCGGCGGACTTCGCGGTCCGCGCCGCCCGGGTGGGGCCGGTCGGGAGGGGTGGCCGGGTCGGTCAGGTGCCCGCCGTCGGCCGGATCGGCTGTCGGCCAGGGCTGGACCGCCGTGCAGTCGGTCCGCGCGAACAGCAGTCGGCTCCCGTCCGGCGACCACCAGTGCCCTCGGGCGTCGTCGAGGGAGGTGGTGGCGGTGTGGGTGGCGACCCCGAACTCGACGTCGGGGCCGGGTGGTTGGGCCACCAATCGGTCCTCCGTGCCGTCGGTCTCGACCAGCCGCAGGGCGCCGTGCGAGACGTAGGCGATGCGGCGGCCGGTGGGGTCGGGCCGGGGATCGGAGACCGGTCCGACGACGGGCAGCCGCCGCGGCTCCCCCTTGCCCGAGTCCACCTTCCAGAGCCCACCGCCCAGGGCGAAGGCGATGACCCCGGCCGCCTCGTCGGTGCCGTACGCCTCGATGCCCCCCACCCGTACCCTCCGCTCGAACTGCCCGGCTCCGAGGAGCCGTACGGGATCGGCCAGCAACCGCTCCCTCCCGGACGCGACATCCAGCGCCCACAGACAGGTCACCGGGTCGTCACCGGTGCGGCCCCGCAGGAACAGCACGGTCTCCCCACCGCCGGAGACGACGAACCGCCCGGGGACGCCGCGGGTGAAGCGCAGGGTGCGGACGAGCTGTTCGGGGAGGGTGGTGAGGGGCATGACGGTGTCCTACCACCGACCCGATTAATAAAACTCAAGTTCGAATAAAGCCGCTACTGACCGCCGCGCTCAGAGCCTGGTCTCGTACCTGGTCAGCAGCAGGCCCTCGGGGAACGTCCGGGTCTCCACCAGGCGCAGGTTCACCCAGTGGTCCAGGGCGGTGAAGAACGGTGTGCCGCCGCCCACCAGGACCGGATGGGTGACGATGGCGTACTCGTCGATCAGCCCGGCCCGCATGGCCGCCGCGGCGAGTGTGGCGCCGCTGATGTCCATGGGGCCGCCGTCGCCGGCCTTGAGCCTGGCGATCTCGGTGACCGCGTCGCCGGTGACCAGACGGGTGTTCCAGTCGACCGTGCGGCTCGTGGAGGAGAACACCACCTTCGGCATGTCCCGCCAGCGGCCGGCGAACTCGATCGCCGCCGGTGTGGCATCAGGCTCCTTGTCGGCGGTCGGCCAGTGGGAGCTCATCGTGTCCCACAGCTTGCGCCCGTACAGCGCCAGGCCCGTCGCGGCCACCCGGTCGGACCACCACTGGAACAGCTCGTCGCTCGGCACGCTCCAGCCGAGGTCGTCGCCGGGCGCGGCGATGTAGCCGTCCAGGCTCATGTTCATGGCGAAGGTCAGTCTTGGCATGGCGGCAGCCTCCCGTGAGTCGGTCTTCGGCGTACAGACCAGCACGGGGCGCGAAAATCATCGGTCAGCCACACCGCGGGCAGGTCGACCGCCCCGCGGTGACGAACGAGCCGGGGGCTGTACGCGCGCCGCCCGGATCCGGGCGAGCCATTCCTCGCCCAGGCGACGGCCGTCGGGGAGTTGGTCGTGCCGGTCCCAGCGCCAGGTGGTGATCATCGCGAGGACGAGGAGCCGGCAGTCGTGCAGCAGGTCCTGGTCGACCCCCGCACAGTGCCCGGCGATCTCATCGGGCGCGTGGGCGAGGTCGAATTCGACCGGGCCACGGCAGCAGGTCTCCAGGTCGATGAAGATCGGTCCGTTCTTCGTGGGGAGCAGGTTTCCCGGGTGCGGCTCGCCGTGCAGCAGCTGGTCGGCGGTGCCGCGCTCGCTGATCGTTCGCCGCAGGCTTCGCAGGGTGTCGGCGAGCAGTTCCCGGTCCGCGTCGGCCAGCGCCGGAGTGCGGTCGTGGTCCGCCAGGAGTCGCTGGGCCTGTTCGACTCGATCGGTGAAGTGCGGGGTCGGGACGTCGAGTTCACGCATTCCGGCGTGCAGGCGGGTGAGCGCGTGGGCGTAGTCGGCGGGCGGGACCTCTGGAGGGGGCACGGGTTCGTAGTAGGTCCACAGCGTGACCACGAAGCCCGCGCGCTCATGGACGCCCGGTGCCACCCGGGGATCGAGCGCGGCCACCGGGCACCCCAGCTCGGTGAGCCGCTGAGCGAGCTCGACTTCGAGCAGCGCGACCTGATCCGCCACCGGCGCCACCCGGGCCACGACGTCACAGGGCAGCAGACGCAGAGTGAGCTTGTTGGAGTCATGGAGAACGATCGCGTCGTCGGCCGTCAGGCCCAGTGAAGCGGCGATCGCCCTGGCCGCGGCCACCGCCCGTGGAACCTCCGAGACCCGCATCGTCGCCCGGTCCTTCCCGTGAGCTCCGCGATGATCGTGCGAAGGGTCCGACAGGCGCACCGTACCAAGGCGAGCGCGCCGCCCCGACCGATTAATCTGCGGTGCCCCTCAGGACGGGGCGGCGACGGATCAGGCAGAATCGCCGACCGTGCCCACACCTCCCGATCCCGCCGTCCTCTACCCCGACATCGCGGCGCACGGCAGCCTCGCCGCCGCACTCCGAGCCGGGGCGGAGGGCCGCCTCGACGCCGTCCCCGTCACGTCCTCGGAGGCCGAGCCGCTGCTCCACGCGGCCGTGGCAAGCATCTTGCCGCACCGGGGGCCACTCCAGATCACCGCGTGGAGACACGAACGGCGATGGTGGATCCGGGGTGAGGAGCCCTTCCAGACCCTGGCCCTCGTCGACGGCCTGACGACCGACCTCGCACAGCTCGCCAGGGCCGCCCGGGCCTGGCACGACGGAGAAGCGCCGGCCGCCGTCCGCCGGGCAGCCCCTTTCGTGCATCTGACCGGCCGGTTCGAGGTCCCCGACAACGACCCGGGGCGCCTGACGGCGTCCGAATGGCAGGGCATGCGGCGGGAGGCCGCCGAACTGACATACGCCTGGCAGGAGACGTACCAGGCCCTCGTCGAGGCGGCCCACGCCGAGCCGGCCCTGCGCGCCCTCTACCCCTTCACGAGCCACTGGGCCCTGCGCTTCTCGACCACCACCCGGCCGGCTCTGACCGTCGTCGGACCGTCCCTGAGCGCGAACAGCGACGGCACGTACGGGGTGGGCAATGGGTTCGTCACCCCGGACCTCGGCACCTTCCCCACCGCGCACGAGGCCGTGGCCATGGCCGTACGCCATCTCCCGTCACCGCTCGGCCCGGTCGCACTCGGCGGCTGACCGCCCGATGGGCGTGGACCGGTACGACCCGGTCCACCCCTGCCGTCCCACCTTCGCCCTGCCGCCTCAACCGAGTTCCTCCGCCAGGCCGATGACGATCCCCTCCGGGCCGCGGACGTAGCAGAGCCGGTAGATGTTCTCGAACTGCTCGACCTCACCGACGAGTTCGGCGCCGTGGGTGCGCAGGCGGGCGATGACGTCGTCGATGTCGTCCACGGCGAACATGACGCGGCGGATGCCCAGGGTGTTGGCCGGCGAGTCCTCCGGTACCGAGCCGATGGCCTTCGGTGTGTGGAACTTCGCCAGCTCGATCCGGCCGGGAGCGTTCGGGATGCGCAGCATCGCGACGTCCTGGCGGACGTCGTCGACCCCGATGACCCGCTCCACCCAGCGCCCCTCCACCGGGCCCCTGCCCTCCAGCTCCATGCCGAGTTCGACGAAGAACGCGATGACGGCGTCCAGGTCCTCGACGACGATGAGCACGTTGTCCATGCGCCGTACTGCCATGCCGGGCCTCCTCGGTGCGGTCGATACGGCCACGATGGGCCGACCTGCGGGACACGCAAGCGATCTCAGCCCACGTGCAGGACACGGAAGCGGTCCGGGTCCGCCGGGTCCCGGTCCGCCACCTGGACCGGTGCCCCGGCCCACTGCCACACGCTGCCCCCCGGCGCCCGTCCGAACCCGATCCGCCCCCGGGTGCCCTCGACCGTGACGCCCGGCCAGGACTCGGCGATGCGCGCCCGGTCCGTGCCGTGCCGACGCAGCGCCTCAGCGAGGACGGCGACCGTGTCGTAGCCCTCGTACCCGACGAACGAGGGGGGTTGGCCCAGCCGCTCGCGAAGGCCCGCCTCGACTCGTGCGCCAAGCGGGCTGAGTTTCTCCGGCAGATAGCGCAGGAAGGGGATCCCGGCACCGTCGTCGCCCAGCAGCTTCCTCCATGAGGCGAACTCCGGCTGGCCGGCCGGAGCACCCGTCAGGAGCTCGGCGAGACGCCGGTCACGGCGGACGGCACGGACGATCGGCACCGCGGGCTCCGGGGAGCCGACCAGGAGAAGGAGAACCGTCGCGCGATGCTCGACGAGCGCGTCGCACAGGGACGTCGGGGGATGTTCCCGCACATCGAGTTCGACGACGGTGCCACCGCGCGCGCCGAAGTGGTCCCGGAGGACACGGACTCCGGACGCCCAGTACACGCTCGGCTGGGTCGCCACGGCGAGGCGCGTGTGGCCCGCGTCGAGGAGGAAGTCGGCGTAGACGCGCCAACCGCGGGACTGTGGCGGTGAGAGTCGGGCGACCTGGTCCGTCGGCTGCTCGGTGAGTGCGTCGAGGACCGCCGACGAGCACAGGAACGGCACACCGAGCGCGTCCGCGCGGGTCGCGGCGGCGCGAGCGACGACGCTGTGGTACTCCCCGGCCAGCGCGACCACTCCCAGCCCGGCCAACTCGTCCACGGCCGCCTCGGCCCTGTGCGGATCCGCCGCTGTGTCCCGGACCACGAGTTCGAGCGGCCTGCCGCCGATGCCACCGGCGTCGTTGACCTCGCCGACGCCCCACTCGATCCCGGCCAGCAGGTGTTGACCCGCCTCGACCCAGCCGGGTCGCGTCAGCGGAACGAGAACACCGATCCGCACGGGCGGTCCGCCCGCCCGATCCGCTGCGGCCGGTGACACGACCTCACCGCTGTCCACGTCGTCTCCCCTCCCCCTCACTCGTCACCCCGCGCCGCCGCAAGCACCAGCCGCCGGATGTCCGCCAGGTCGGCCTCGAACTCCGCCGTGAGGTCGACCGGGAGGTCCAGCCAGGGACCGAGCCGGCTGTGGCCCGGGAGTTCACTGTCCGGGAGCTGTCCGCGGCGCCCGCGCGGGTCGAGGGCGCCGGGGGTGAAGCGGCCGGAGGCCTCCGAGGTGGCGAAGCCGATGACGAAGGTGCTGATCAGCCGCTCCAGTCGGGGCACCTCCGAGTCCGGGACCCCCGCCTCGAGGAGGGCGAGGTAGATGATGTCCACCGCGCGCACGGCGTCCGGTGTGACGGCGGGTCGGGAGAAGAGCAGGTGCGCCGCCCACGGGTGACGCTGGGTCACCTGCCGGCAGGCGTGGGCGAGGGCGTCGAGCCGTTCGTCCCAGGTCGGCTCCCGCGCCCCCTGCGCCGCGTCGGTCGGCAGCAGCGCGGACAGCAGGCGTCCGACCATGCCGTCCAGCAGCGCCGCCTTGTCCTTGACGTGCCTGTACAGCGCCATCGGCGTGACGCCGACCCGCTCGGCCAGCGCACGCATTGACACCGCCTCCAGGCCACGCTCGTCGGCGATGGCGAGGGCCGCGTCCAGGATCTCTTCCCGTCTGCCACTCATGGGTCTACAGTGTAGACGTGTACACCGTAGACGGGTACGCCGTAGACAAGGGGAGGGCCGATGCTCGTCACGAACGGCTTGGTGAAGTCCTACGGCCGCCATCGCGCGCTGGACGGTTTCGACCTGACGGTCGAACCGGGCGAGATCGTCGGCCTGATCGGCCACAACGGCGCCGGCAAGACGACCTTCGTGGAGACCGTCACCGGCCTGGTGCGGCCCGACGCGGGCCGCGTCCGCATCGGGCCGTACGACGCGCTGAGCGAGGGCCGGGCCGCGCGGCGGCTCGTGGGGATGGCTCCGCAGGAGCTCGCCCTGTACGGCAGTGTCACCGTGCGGGAGAACCTGCGGCTGTTCGCCGGACTGGCCGGTCTCCGGGGCCGGCGACGGGATGCCGGGATCACGCGGGTCCTGGAGGAGCTTCAGCTGTCGGCGGTGGCGGACCGGACCGTGGGTGTCCTGTCCGGCGGACAGCGGCGCCGGGTCCAGGCGGCCACCGCGATGGTCGGCTCACCGCCCCTGCTGCTGCTAGACGAGCCGACGGCCGGCGCCGATCCGGAGACCCGCTCCGCCCTGTTGGCCGCCGTGAGGGCTCGCGCCGACGCCGGGGCCGCCGTCGTCTACACGACCCACTACCTCCCCGAACTCGTCGACCTGGACGCCACGTTGGCGCTCGCGCGGGCCGGCCGGGTCATCGCGCGCGGCACCCAGGAGGAACTCACCCGGCACCTTCCCGCAGAGCTCAGGGTCGCCTTCGCCGACCCGGCCGAACCCGAGGTCCGTATGCCGAGCACGGATCCCGGGGCCGACCTTGCGGCCCTGCTCGCCTCCGGCCGCACACCCGCCTCCGTCGACGTCCACCGGCCCGGACTGGACGACCTCTACCACTCCCTGGAATCGACACCGCCCGAAGCCACGGCCGGAGACGCCATGGCGCCGAAGACCACGGCGCCCGAGAGGACGGAACCCCACGATGCCGCCGCATGAGTCCGCGACCCGCCTGAGCGTCCTGATCCGCCACAACGCGCTGCTGATGCTGCGCGAACCCGGCCCCCTGCTGAGCAGGATGGTCCTGCCGCTGGTCTTCATGACCCTGCTGCGCCCGCTCTACCTGTCGGCGCAGGGCCGGGCGGCCGGTACCGAGCAGGCGGTCGTCGGCACGCTGGTCACCTTCTCGCTGCTCGCGCTCAGCATCTCCGGCAACGCGATCCTCTCCGAACGTCTCGGCCGCACCTGGGACCGTCTGCGCGGCACGCCCCTGCATCCGGCGGAGCTGCTCCTGAGCAAGGCGGTCCCCGTCCTCACCGCGCTGCTCGCCCAGCAGTTGCTGATCGTCGGCTTCGGGGTGTGCGTGTTCGGACTGCGCGTGCCGCATCCGTTCCTGCTGCTGGGGGTCCTGCTCAGCTGGTGCTGCACGCTGCTCGGCCTCGGGGCGCTGCTCGGTGTGCTGGTCCGGTCGATGGGTGAGCTCTCCGCCGCCTACGACATCGGCGGCATGCTCCTGAGCAGCGTCGGCGGCGCGCTCGTCCCGCTCGCCGTCCTGCCGGCCTGGGTCGCGGACGTCGCCCCGGTCTCCCCCGGCTACTGGGCCGCGCACGGCCTGCGGGCCGCTCTCGCGGGGGACACCCACACGGCGGCGGTGGCCTGCGGCACGCTGTTCGGCACGGCCGCGGTCTGCGCGACCCTGGCCGCGGTCAGGCTCCAGGGCCGCAGCGGCCGGGTGGTGGCGCTCTAATCGGGCAGGTTCGCCAAGGCTCCCCCCTCAGGTGCAGGTGGGATGGAGCCGACCCGGGCCTCGACCGGCCCGCTGCGCCCGGCGCCGACCGCCGATGGTAGGGCGAGTGGCGCAACCGCCCTTACGCGAGGCCCCCGTTGCTCTTGAGCAGCTGGCCGTTGACCCACTGCCCTTCCCGTGAGCACAGGAAGTCCACCAGGTGCGCGGTGTCCTGCGGGGTGCCGAGGCGGCCGAGCGGGGTGGCTTCGAGGCAGTGCGCCCGGATCTCCTCGGACATCCAACCCGTGTCCACGGGACCTGGGTTGACGGCGTTGGCGGTCACGCCCAGGTGGGCGAGTTCGTGGGCGGCCGCCAGGGTGATGCGGTCCATCGCGCCCTTGCTCGCCCCGTAGGGCAGGTTGCCCACGGTGTGGTCGCTGGTGAGGCTGATGATCCGGCTGGTGCCCGGAGTCGCGGTGAAGCGGCGGCCGAACTCCCGGATCAGCAGCCAGGTCGCCCGGGTGTTGACGGCGAAATGCCGGTCGAAGCTCTCGACGGTGGTGTCGAGCAGACCGGAGTCCACGGACTCGCAGTGGCTCATGACCAGCGCGGTGACGGGGCCGATCCGGCGCTCCGCCTCGCCGAAGACCCGCGCCGGGGTGCCGGGGTCGGCGAGGTCCGCCTCGATCGCGGCGGTGGCGGCACCCCGCTCGGCGAGGAGCCGCTCGATCGTCGCGGTCGCGCCGGGTTCGACGCCCCAGCTCATGCGGGCGTCGTAGGGGGTCCAGTAGGTGAAGGCGATGTCCCATCCGGAGGCCGCCAGTTGGCGCGCGATCCCGGCGCCGATGCCGACGGTGCGGCCCACTCCGGTGATCAGGGCGAGCGGACGAGCGGGGGCTTCGGTGCGTGTCGTCACGGGCTGAGATCGTCCCCGAGTGACGGCAGGCCGACAACCGCTTTTCCTGATCGGAACCGGGTGCCCGAGAACACGGAAATGCTGAAAATTGCTCAACTCTGGCACATCCCTGCGCCCCATGAGCCCGCTTGGCCGAAACTCGTCGTCATGTGACTAAAGTTCAACCGCGCCACCGGGGACTTCTTCGTTTACCCCCGGTAATGCCTTGATTTACGCGATTCACTGCCGCCACTCTTCCTCCACAACCAGCCAAGACTCTGGGGGGAGTTGGCTTATGGAAGGTACGGTTGACGGGTTCCGCTACGGCGTGGTGACCCCGGTCGCCGCGTATCTGATGGCGTGCCTGGGAGGGGCTCTGGGGCTGCGCTGCATCGTGCGGACCCTGCTCAGCCACGAGTCGTGGAAGCCCGGCTGGCTGGCGCTCGGCGCCGCCTCGATCGGCTGCGGCATCTGGACGATGCACTTCATCGCCATGATCGGTTTCCAGGTGGTGGAGACCCGGATCCGCTACGACGTCGGGCTCACGGTGCTCAGTCTCGCGGTGGCGATCGTCGTCGTGGGCATCGGGGTGTTCATCGTCGGCTACCGGGGCGCCAGCACCCTGAATCTGTCCTTCGCGGGCGTGATCACCGGGCTCGGCGTGGCGGCCATGCACTACCTCGGCATGGCGGCACTGCACCTCAACGGGACGATCCACTACGACCCCGCGATCGTCGCACTGTCCGTGGTCATCGCGATCGTCGCCGCGACCGCGGCCCTGTGGGCGGCCGTCACCATCCGGGGCTTCCTGACGAGCCTCGGGGCCAGCCTGATCATGGGTGTCGCGGTGACCGGGATGCACTACACCGGCATGTCCGCGGTCAGCGTCCATGTGCACAGCAGGCTCGGCGGATCGTGGGCGGGCGACTCACCCACCTCGCTGCTGCTGCCCATGCTGCTGGGCCCGGCGATCTTCCTGCTGCTGGCAGGAGTCGTGGTCATGTTCGACCCGCTCCTGGTGCTCGGCGACGGCGACTGGAACCGCCGGTCCACCTCGGCCGCGCGCACCGCCCCGCAGTCCGACTCGCTCTTCGAGGACCAGGAGAAGAAGGAGCGCCGGGACGACCGGGAGCGCCGGGTGGTCCAGGCCCGGGCCCCGCAGGACCCGCACTGGGCGGCACCCCGCGGACCGCAAAGGTGACTCCCCTGTCGGCCCGGTTCTAGATCGTTGTTACGGTGCACCGGTGTCTGACTCCTCACGCGATACCGCCGAAGGCGCCGGCTGGGGCTCCGCCCAACTCGGCGAGTACAAGCGGCTGATGCCGCCCAAGGTCGAGAAGATCTCGTGGCTGAACCCGAGGACGCTGTGGGCCGCCCGCAACGGCGTGGTGGCCTCCTGGTTCGGGGACCCCACGGGCCGTACCCGAAGCCGCTGGGTGGCCCAGCGCGCGGCGGCCGGCGCACCCGCCGACAAGGTGATCCGGCGCGAGGACCCGGAACGCTTCTCGTTCATGGTCATCGGCGACACCGGAGAGGGCGACGACCCCCAGTACGCCGTCGTACCGGGGTTTCTGAAGATCAGTCAGGACACCCGGTTCGCGGTGGTCGCCAGTGACGTGATCTACCCGGTGGGCAGCGCGGACGACTACGACTCCAAGTTCTTCCGCCCGTACCAGGACTATCCGGCGCCGATCTACGCGATACCCGGCAACCACGACTGGTACGAGGATCTCGGCGCCTTCATGCGCGTCTTCTGCGACGACGCACCGCCCCTGGCTCCCGAACCCGCGCCGCGCCCGTTCAGCCGGGCCTGGCTGCGCACCCTGCTGTGGCACCGGCCGCGCCCCCACGACGGCCAACGCCTCGACCAGGCACGCCAGTTGCGTGCGGACCCGGCTCAACAGGCCGTCCAGCCCGGCCCGTACTGGGCCGTCGACGCGGGACCGCTGCGCATCATCGGGATCGACACCGGGCTGCTCGGCACCCTCGACGCCGAACAGGGCGCGTGGCTGCGCGAGGTCTCCCGAGGCCCCCGCCCGAAGATCCTCATCACCGGCTCGCCCCTGTACGTGGACGGCGAGCACCACCCCTGCGCCATCGAGGGCGGCGGCACCGTCGACGCGATCGTGCGCGACCCGGCGCACCACTTCGTCGCGTCGATCGGCGGCGACATCCACAACTATCAGCGCTACCCGGTCGACGTGGACGGGCGGACCATCCAGTACGTCGTCTCGGGCGGCGGCGGCGCTTTCATGCACGCCACCCACACCATCCCGCGCGTGTCGGTCGCCGACGTCACCGAGCAGGACTTCCGCTGCTACCCGCTGCGCGGCGACTCGCTGGCCTTCTACAGCCGGCTCTACGGCCGCCGCCTGCACCTGCGCCGCTTCTTCACCCTCACCGAGGCCGAGGCCACCGCGGTGATCGCCGAACGGCTCGGTATCCCGCCCACCCGTCTGCCGGGCGAGCCGGCCCGCGTCACCTTCCGCACCCGTCTCGTCGCCAGTCTCCTGGGCGCCGGCGGCCGCCCCGACCGCACCTCGCGGTTCCGGCTCCCGGTGCGCAAGATCTACACGCAGCTGTTCTCGCCCAGCTCGGCGACGTACAGTCCGCCGTTCTTCAAGTGCTTCCTGCGGCTGGACGTCACCCCCGAAGCGGTGCACCTGCGCTGCTTCGCGGCCACCGGCAACCTCGCCCAGGAGATCGAACCGCCCGTCGAGGACGAAGTGATCATTCCGCTGCGCTGACCCGGGAACACGGTGGCCGGCGCCGGGGTTGCCACAGCCGTACTACTTGATTCGTCAAGCTTCCCGGAGGAGCCCGTGCCGTCCACCCCCCGTCCCCTGCGCAAGCTGGGCTTCCTGACCATCGGACTGTTCGACGAGGCGGATCCGCGACGCGGCCACGAGTCGACGCTGGAGATCATCGAACTGGGTGAGCGGCTCGGCTTCGACAGCGCGTGGCTGCGCCACCGCCACCTCCAGTACGGCATCTCCTCGCCCGTCGCCGTCATGGCGGCGGCCTCGCAGCGCACCCGCCGCATCGAGCTGGGCACGGCCGTCATCCCGCTCGGCTGGGAGAACCCGCTGCGGCTGGCCGAGGACCTGGCGACCGTGGACATCCTGTCCGGGGGCCGGATCAACCCGGGCGTGAGCGTGGGCCCGCCGATGCACTTCGACGAGGTCAAGGGGGCGCTGTACCCGGACACGGCCGACGTCGAGGACTTCTCCTACGAGCGGGTACGGCGCCTCCTCGACCTGGTGCGCGGCAAGCCGGCGAGCGACTTCAGCGGGGTGCAGGGCTTCGAGGTCTTCTCGGACCGGGTGCAACCCCACTCCCCCGGGCTCGGCCGACGGCTCTGGTACGGCGGCGGCAGCCTGAGTTCGGCGCGCTGGGCCGGTGAGCACGGCATGAACTTCCTGACCAGCAGTGTCGTCAAGGCTGAGGGCTCCGAGGGGCCGTACGACTTCGCCGAGATCCAGCTCTCGCACATCCGCGCCTTCCGTGCCGCACATCCCGACGGCGAGGAGGCCCGGGTCTCCCAGGGTCTCGTCGTCATCCCCACCGACTCCGCGTCGCCGGAACAGCGGGCCAGGTACGAGGAGTACGCGGCGAAGCGCACCCCGCGCACCGCCTCGCCCCAGGGTCCGGCCCGGCTGATGTTCGCGCCGGACATCGTCGGCACGTCGCAGGAGATCGCCGAACGCCTCCACGCGCACGCCGCGTTCCGCGAGGTGGACGAGGTGGCCTTCGCCCTGCCGTTCACCTTCGAGCACGAGGACTACGTGCAGATCCTGACGGACATGGCGACGAAGCTGGGTCCGGCGCTGGGGTGGCGGCCGGGGGTGTAGGTCCGCTCGGGCGCCGGGGGCGTCCGCTGCTGCCCCCTCACCACCGCCCCACCTCCGTCCCGGTGATCGCCTGGGACGCCCTGCCGTCCGCCCCCACCGGCACGTCCCCGGCCAGCATCACCCGGTGCATGGTCCGGGGGAAGCCGAGGTGGGCGTTGTCGCTGGGGGCCAGGTGGATCGTGGCGCGGTTGTCCCAGAAGGCCACGCTGCCCGGTTCCCAGCGGAAGCGGACCGTGTACTCGGGGCGGACCGCCTGCTCGAGGAGCATGTCGAGGATCGCCCGGCTCTCCGCGCGGGAGAGGTCGGCGATCTGCTCGACGTAGTAGCCGTTGACGTAGAGGATCCGCTCCCCCGTCTCGGGGTGGACCCGTACGAGCGGGTGCAGGGAGGCCACCTGGTGGTCCAGCAGGTGCCGGACGTAGGCGTCGTCGCCGGGCCGGGGCTGGTAGCCGACGCCGAGCCGGTGCTCCACGCGCAGACCGTCGACGAACTCCCTTACCGGGCCCGACAGTCCGGCGTAGGCGGCCGCGAGGTTGGCCCACTGCGTGTCGCCCCCGTACGGCGGGACCGTCTCGGCGCGCAGGATCGTCGCGGCGGGCGGGTCGATCCGGGCGCCGTGGTCGCAGTGCCAGCCGCGCAGCAGCGTGTGCCGTCGGCGTTGCAGCCACTCCTCGTGCTCCATGCCGAACTTCCCGCCCAGCTCCAGCCGGTCGGCCGTCGTCTCGACCTCGGGGAAGTCCGGGGGTGAGGCGCTGCCCCGCTTGCGCAGGACGACGGGCTCACCGAACCGGCGGGCGAAGGCCACGTGCCCGGCGTGGTCGAGCTTCTGCCCGCGGAAGAACACCACCTTCCACCGCAGCACCGCGGCCCGGATCGCGGCGACCACCTCGTCGTCAAGATCACCGGCGAGATCGACACCGGTGATCTCGGCTCCGATGTGCCCCGCGACCGGGTTCACCTCGAGGCCCGCGTCCCACTCCGCCGTGCCGTTGTCCGTCGTCATGCATGCTCCGTAGATCGCCGTGGCCGTCGTGCCTCTGAAGCTCCGCACCCCGCGGGGCGCGTCACCCATGGTTGACTGCCCACCGTGGCCACTCCCTCAACTCCCCAGGACCCGGACGCACCTGCCCAGGAACCGAGCGCGTTCGTACGGCGCGTTCCCACGGGCGAGCGGCTGCCCATGCCTGCCCGCTCGGTGGCCGACTGGGAGACGTTCCCCTTCGAGGGTGAACTCCGGGTCAAGCACGTGCAGCCCCCCGTCCTTCCCGAACCCGCCCGCCACGGCGAGGGCGGCCCCGGGCAGTGCCACACCTGCCTCAAGCCGGTCGCGGAAGCACTCTGGGCCGACCACCACTGGCGCCTGGACGCGATCGGCACCGAGTCCCGGCTCCCGGCCGTCGTCATGCTGCAACCACGCGGCCACTACGACCTCGCCGATCTGCCCGCCGAGCGCGCGACCGAACTCGGCCCCCTGCTCCAGCGGGCGGAGCGGGCCGTGCTCGGTCTCGACGGGGTCGCCCGGGTCCATGTCAACCGCTGGGGTGACGGCGCCGCACACCTGCACTTCTGGCTGCTGGCCCGGCCGGCGGGCCTGCTCCAGCTGCGCGGCACCTTCCTGCCGGTGTGGGAGGAACTCCTGCCGCCCCTCCCCGAGGAGGAGCGGCGGCGGAACCACCGGCTGATCGCCGAGTCGATGGCCGCGGAGGGCGGGACGGTGCACGCGCTCACCCAGTGAGCCGCTGGTGGCGCGCCCACTGAGGTGAGGGGTGTCCCAGGGTCACTCCGCGGGCTGCGCGAGGTCCAGGTCGAGGGTCGCGGCGTCGGCGTGGCCGAGGGTGAGCCTGGACGCCACAGGCGGGTAGCCGGCGGCCACGAGTGTGTAGGCGCCGGGTGCGAGGTCGGTGAGTGTGTAGGTGCCGTCGTCGGTGGTGACGAACGAGGCCACGGGGACGCCGTCGGCGTTCAGCAGGGTGACGCGGGCGTCGGCGAGGGGTCGGCCGGTGCGGCCCTGACGGACCGTCCCGGTGAGGGCGCCCGCGGGGTGCAGTGTCAGGTCGTGGCGGGCGCCGCCGCTCGCCTCGACCTCGACCGGTACGGCCGCCGGACGGCGTCCTGGCGCGCTGACCTGGAGGGTGAACTGCCCCGGGCGCAGGCCGGAGAGGGCGTAGTCGCCGCCCGCTCCCGAGGTGCTGCGGGCGACGACGTCACCCGCCGGATCGAGGATCAGGACGGTCGCCCCGGCCAGCGGCGTGCCCTCCGCGTCGCACACGACACCGTGCACGCTCGCCGTACCCGCCGTACCCGCCGTACCCGGCGCGACGGCGTCGCCCGGCAGTGTCACCGTGCAGGACGCCGGCCCGTCGCCGACCATGAGGTTCGTGGCCTGGGGCCGGTGTCCTTCGGCGGCCACGACCAGGGTGTAGGCCCCCGGGTGGGGCCGGGGCATCGTGCCGGAGCCGTCCTCCCGGGTGCGAGCCCGGGCCGTCAGGCGGCCGCTCCGGTCGATCAGGGTGAGCGCGGCACCGGCGACGGGTCGCCCAAAAGAGTTCTGGACACGGCAGACGAGCCCGGACGTGCCGCCCGCGTCCGTAGGGTTGGCCGCACCCGCGACACCGCCCGCCGTGGAGACGGGCTCCGCCGCTACCGGCGCCCCCGCGACGGCTGCCACCGGCACGGCCCCCACCACGGCGGGTCCCACCGCGACGCGGCCCCGGATCAGGGAAGCCGCCGCGGCCGCCAGTGACATCGCGATGGCCAGGGAGAACACCACAACGAGGCCGTCGTGGAAGGGGTGCGAGATCAGGTGGGGGAAGAACTCCTGCCCCGTCAGCCTCGCCGCGTTGGCCGCCGGGAGGTGGTCGAGAATGCTGCTGCCGAGCAGGTGCTGGATCGGGTTGTAGCCGAGGAACGCGGCGAACAGCACGCCGACGGGCGGGAGCCCGGCGACCGCGTGCGCGGCCTGGGTGGGGACGCCCTGGGCGGTCAGCCCGGAGGACAGCGTCTGCGGCAGGGAGCCGGACAGACCGGCCACCATGAGCGAGAAGAAGACGCCCATGGAGAGCACCATGCCGGCGTTCTGGAAGGTGGCGCGCATACCGGAGGCGGCGCCGCGGGCCTCGGCCGGCACGCTCGACATGATGATCGAGGTGTTGGGCGCGGCGAACAGGCCCCCGCCGAGTCCGTTGAGGAAGATCAGCAGCGCGAAGACCCAGTAGTCGAAGTCGGTGGGCAGGGCGAGCAGTCCACCGAAGGAGCCCGCCATCACCGCGAACCCGGCGGCGGCGAACAACCGGGCCCCGTACTTGTCGGACAGGTATCCCGACACCGGCCCGGCGACCAGGAAGCCGACGGTCAGCGGAAGCATGTAGATGCCGGCCCACAGCGGGGTGTCGGCGTAGTCGTAGCCGTGCAGCGGTAGCCAGATGCCCTGGAGCCAGATGATGAGCATGAACTGGAGTCCGCCGCGCGCGACGGCCCCCAGCAGAGCGGCCGCGTTGCCGCCCGCGAACGCGGTGTTCCGGAACAGCCGCAGCGGGAACATGGGTTCGGCCACCCTCGCCTCGATCACGCAGAAGGCGACGAGTACGGCCACCCCGCCGATCAGCCCGGCGAGCACCCAGGGGTTGGTCCAGCCCATGGTGTGGCCGCCGTAGGGCTGGATGCCGTAGGTGATGCCCGCCAGCAGCGCGGTCAGGCCGACGGCGAAGGTGAGGTTGCCCCACCAGTCCATGCGGCCCGGGGTGCGCACGCCGGTCTCGTGCAGGGACTTGTACGCCCACACCGTCCCGAGCAGCCCGATCGGCACGTTGACCCAGAACACCGAGCGCCAGTTCCACGTCACCAGGGCCCCGCCCAGCACCAGGCCGAGGAAGGACCCGGCGATACCGGCGACCATGTTGACGCCCAGGGCCATGCCCCGCTGCCGGGCGGGGAAGGCGTCGGTGAGGATGGCGGCCGAGTTGGCCATCAGCATGGCGCCGCCGACGGCCTGCACGATCCGCCAGCCGATCAGCCACAGCGCCCCGCTGCCGCCGTGGAACGGGTCCAGGGACAGGACGACCGAGGTCAGGGTGAAGATGAGGAACCCCGAGTTGTAGATGCGGACCCGGCCCCACATGTCGCCGAGCCGGCCCAGGGCGACCACCAGCACGGCCGTGACGAGCATGTAGCCCATCAGCATCCACAGCAGATAGCTGACGTTGGCCGGCTGGAGCGGATCGAGGCGGATGCCGGTGAAGATGCCCGGCAGGGAGATCAGCACGATCGAGCTGTTGATGGTGGCGAGCAGGATGCCGAGCGTGGTGTTGGTCAGGGCCACCCACTTGTAGCGGGGATGCTCGACGCCTGTTCACGCGCTGCGTCCCCGATGCCGGACGGGTCCCGTGTCGGCGGTGTGCTGGATCGTTTCGTCGGTGGCCATGACTGACTGCCCTCTCTGCTGTTCTCTGCCGGAGCCCGTGGAGCGACCGACGGTGTTCTCGACAGGCCGATCACGAGACGGCCGAGCGCGGGACCGCCCGCCGGCGCACGCTCCCCGGCGCGGGCACGGGCGACTCCGTCCCGGGCAGGAGTGACGCCGGCCCAGGCACAGGTGACGCCGACCCAGGCACGGTCACACCGACCCAGGCTCAACCCACGCCGCCGACCGGAGTCCCGTGACGCTCAGGCCTCGTCGCCCCCGGCATCCGCGAGAGCCGGTTCATCGACAAGTCGACGTACCAGAGGCGCGACCGTCCGCATCGCGGATCCCAGTTCCCGCCGTTCCTCCTCCGAGAGGGTGGCCAGCAGGCGGGCCAGCCGGGCGTTCCGTTCCTTTCTGCGCTCGGCGAGCACCTCCCGACCTGCGTCGGTCAGGGCCACGAGCGTGACCCGGCCGTCGCCGGGATCACTCACCCGCACCGCCAGGCCCTGGTTCTCGAGCCGCTGCACGAGCTGGGTCATCGACGGCTGCGCGACCCCTTCCGCCGCCGCCAGCGCGGTCAGCCGGGCGGGGCCTTCCCGCTCCAGCCGGCCCAGCGTGGAGGCGGTGGTGAAGCTCATGCCCCTGCGGTCCGCGAGACTGCGGATCACGACCCCCGCGACCTCGGCCAGCGCCCCGGCGATCTCCTCGGGCTCCATCTCGTCCACAGCCCCATTTGTATCACCGACCTATATAGGCAGCCTATTAAAAACCGGTAAGGATCACCCCCCAGTGCCCCTGGCGGCCCGCCTCAGACCGCGAACTCCCGTATCACCACGTCCTCGAACACCGCCGTACCGTCGATCGAGAACAACGCGACCCCGGCGTCGATCAGGTAGGGGAACACCTCCGAGGAGTGCACGTACCGCCCGTCGTCGACGAACATCTCCACCGAGGTCCGGTCCACGAGGATCCGCAGCCGCACCCGGTCCCCCGAGAAGGGGCTGTGGCTCTCCTGCCACCGGCCGGTCGCGTCCGGGTTCACCGTGCCGCGCCGGTTGAGGAAGGCGTAGTCGCCGTAGACACCGGCGTCGATGTGCCGGCTCCCGTCCGGGGAACGGCGCAACTGCACGCCCGCACCCCGGAGTTGATCCCAGCTGATCGCACAGCTCAACTCGTAGGCGATGCCCGTGTAGTCCAGGACGCGAGTGCCGGTGACCTCGAGGTCGCCGAGGTCCACCGTCCGGGACACGTGGTCGGACAGCGCGGCCACCGGCTGTGAGGCCAGGTAGTACACCCCGGACGCGTCCCGCTTCAGCGAGACCTCGCGGACGATCGAGTCGGTGCCGTTGAACCCGTCGCAGTCGATCGTCGGTGTGATGTTCGCGTAGTCCCAGTTGTTGAGCCACCCGATCGCGTACCGCTTCGCCTCGTCCACCACCCCGCCCGGGGACCGCTTCTCGAAGGTGACGGCCCCGTACCAGTCCCAGCCGTGGTCCAGCCACTGCGGGTCGGAGGCGTCCGCCGTGAAGGTCGTACCGTCGAAGGAGCCGGTCCAGTACGCGTACGTGTTCGGCAGCCCGGAGCCCTTCCCGTTCGCACTCACGCCCAGCACCCACTTGCGCGTGCCGTCCGCGGCCGTGATCCGGAACAGGTCGGGGCACTCCAGCACCCCGATCCCGTCCTTGATGAAGCCGCTGACGTACGTCCAGGACTTCAGGTCGGGCGAGTGGTAGAACCCGACCTTGTTGTTCTCGGCGAGCGCCATCACCCACCGTCCGCGCTCCTCGTCGCGGATCACCTTGGGGTCCCGGAAGTCGCGTCCACCGGGGTTCGCCAGGACGGGATCGGTCCCGTAGTTGGTGAAGGTGCGGCCGCTGTCGGTCGACCAGTACAGGTACTGCGCCTGGTCGGCGTCCCCGTCGTGCGGGGACATCGTGGCGAGGACGACGACGGCGCCGGCCCCGAAGCCCGCGGTGTTGCCGGTGTCGACGACCGCGGAGCCCGACCAGACGTCCCCGTTCGCCGTCGTGTTCTTGGGTACCGCCACGCCCCGGTCCGTGAAGGAGACCAGGTCGGAGCTGGTGGCGAGGCGCCAGGCGGTACCGACGGCACCAGCTGTCCAGTCGGCGTTGTAGAGGTAGTAGTAGTGGTACTCGCCGTCGATCCACACCGGTCGCTGCGGGTCGTTCTTCCACTGGTCGGGGACCGTGAAGTGGTACTCGGCACGGTAACTCGCGCACCCGGCGGCCGACTTGGGCTTCGCCGCGGCCGGCCCCCACGGGCAGCAACGCGGCCGTCGCCCCCGCGGCCGATCCCGCGAACAGGGCTCTCCTGGAGATCCCACGCATCACACATCGTTCCTCTCGCTGACGAAACGGCGGCTCATGTGGATCAGGACTGTGGGACCTAACTCGTTAAAGGTCAAGGGTGCGCGGGCCTTGACAGGGCGCTGAGCCGCTTCCCATCATCTGGGGCATCAGAATCTGGCTAACACGAGTTAGGCCCTTGGATGACCGACTCGCACGTCACCCGTCGCACCTTGTTGCGGTACGGCGCCTACGGCGCGGGCGCCGCCGCGCTCGCCGGCACCGCCGCGAGCTGGGACCGGCTCACCGGAGCCGACATTCCCGGCCGCGACGACGGCTCCCTCGTCGTCGCCACCCTCGGTCCCGCCTACGGTCCGGAGGCGATCCGCACGCTCACCGAGGGCTTCAAGAAGGTCCACCCCGACATCAAGCTGCGGATCAACGCCGTGCAGGCCACGGACTGGTCGGACTTCTTCGCGAAGATCCTCACCCAGATCGCGGCGGGCACCGCCCCCGATCTCGTCTACGTCGCCACCGAGGGCGTCCAGCTGTTCGCCCAGCGCCTGGGCGTCGCCCTCGACAAGTGGGTGCAGCGGGACGCGGCCGAACTGCGCGAGTACTTCGCCGACGTCCACCCCTCGCTGGTGGAGTCGATGATGTACGAGGGCAGCCTCTACCAGCTGCCGGTCGAGTTCAACGCGGCCGACATGTACCTCAACAGCCAGGTGCTCAAGCGGGCGGGGGCGGGCTTCCCGGCGGCCGACTGGACCCGCGACGACTTCACCGAACTGCTGCGGGACATGAAGAAGTCGAGCGGCTCGCAGTTCACGCCCTACTTCTGGACCAACCGCCTGTGGGGCGGAGTGGTCCCCTGGCTCTTCGCCAACGGCACCAACCTGCTCGCCGAGTCCAAGGCCCCGGGCGGCGCCTGGCTGTGGGACGGCTTCTACCCGAGCGCCGAGCGCCGGGGCCGCGGGGGCGGCTTCCGGTGGACGACCCCGCAGGCCACGGACGCGCGGGTCGAGGAGTCGTACGACTATCTCGCCTCCCTCATCCAGGAGGACCTGTGCACCCGCCCCGAGGGAGGCAACGGCCAGAACCTCATCGGGGTGTTCTCCACCGGCCGGGTCGGGGTGACTCCGGCGGGCGGCTTCTGGGCGGGCGGTCTGCATCTCGCGGGCATGCGGCCCGGCAGCTTCGACGTGCAGTACTTCCCCCGCTGGCGCACCCAGCGCATGCAGTTCGGCGCGGCCGGCTACGCGCTCCTGCGCACTTCGAAGATGCAGGACGAGGCCTGGGAGTTCATCAAGTTCGCCGCCCGCAGGGACACCCTCATGCGGCTGTTCGAGACCAACCAGACGACCCCTGCCCGCCGTTCGATGCTGACCGCGGACCGCTACCGGGAGATGGGTCCCCGGCACTGGCAGGTCTTCTACGACACCCTCGACAAGTTCCCCGACACCGGCCCGATCCCGGCGCCGCCGCAGGTCGCCGAGGTCGAACAGGTGCTGCTGAAGCACACCGGGACCGCGCTGTCCTCGCGCCGCTCGGTGGGCCCCGCGCTGCGCCGGATGCAGAGCGATCTGGAGAAGGCCATGGAGCGTGAGGTATGACGAACACCGAGATTCCCGCCGTACGACCGTCACGGCCCGCCCCCGCACCCGCCACCGGCGCCGGCACCGCGCCGCCCTCGGCCCGTGACCGCGGCACCCGGCTGCTGGCCACGCTGTTCCTCGCGCCGACCGTCGTCGGCATTGTGGTCTTCACGGTGGTGCCGATCGTCGGCTCGATCGTGCTGAGCCTGTTCCACTGGAACGTCATCGACTCCCCGAGCTGGGCCGGGGCCGCCAACTACCGTGAGGTCTTCACCGATTCGACCGTCCTGGTCTCCTTCCGCAACACGCTCGTCTTCATGGTGCTCGCGGTCGCGCTCCAGCTGCTGGTCGCCCTGACCCTGGCGCTCGCGGTGAACGGGCGGATGCCGGTGTGGCTGCGGTCGGTGTTCCGCTCGGCGTTCTTCTTCCCGCTGGTGCTGTCGGCGGCGTCGATCTCGGTGGTGATGAAGTACCTGTTCAACCAGGACTTCGGGGTCGTGAACTGGGCGCTCGGGCTCATCGGGATCGCCCCGGTGCCCTGGCTGACGTCGGAGAACTCGGCGATGGCCGCGGTGATCCTGGTCTATGTCTGGCAGCAGTTCGGCTTCTCGTTCCTGCTGTTCGTGGGCGGGCTGAACAACATCCCCAAGGAGATCCACGAGGCGGCCTCCCTCGACGGGGCGACCGGGCTGCGCAAGCACCTGCACGTGACGCTGCCACTGCTGTCACCGACCCTGCTGGTGGCCACCGTCGTCGGGGTCATCAACGCGCTCCAGGTCTTCGAGCAGCCGTACGTGCTGACCGACGGCGGGCCCGGCGACTCCACCCGCACCGTCGTGATGGTGATCTACGAGTCGGCGTTCGAGCAGCTGCGCTTCGGTGAGGCGTCCGCGGTGGGCGTGCTGCTGTTCGTGCTGATCATGGCGGTCACCGCCCTCCAGTTCCGGCTCAGCCGGCGTTTCGTCCACTACCAGTGAGCCGGGTGAAGTCCCCATGAGCCAAGCGACGTTGACGATGAGCCGTACCCGGCACACCCTCGCCCCCTGGGCGCGGATCGCCGGACTGACGCTGTGCGCCCTGCTGACCCTGGGCCCGGTCATCTGGACGGTCTCCACCTCCCTGCGCACCCCGGCCGAGTCCTTCGACCTGCCACCGAAGATCATCCCGACGAACCCGACCGTGGAGTCGTACCGCGGGGTCTTCGACCAGATCGACGTGTGGCTGCTGGCGCTGAACTCGACGCTGGTGACCGCCCTGATCGCGGTCGGCCAGATGATCACCGCGGGGCTGGCCGGTTACGCCTTCGCCCGCCTCGAATTCCGCTTCAAGAAGCCCCTGTTCGGGCTGGTCCTCGCGACCATGATGGTGCCCTTGCAGGTCACGATCGTGCCCGTGTTCCTGGTGCTCAAGTCCATGCACCTGACCGACACCCTGCTCGGCCTGATCATCCCGGCCTTCCCGACCGCCTTCGGCACCTTCCTGATGCGCCAGTACTTCCTGGGCATGCCCAAGGACCTGGGCGAGGCGGCCATGCTGGACGGCGCGGGGCCCTGGCGGACCTTCCGGTCGGTGTACGCGCCACTGGCCACGCCCGGCCTCGCGATCGTCGGTGTCCTCGCCTTCAACTACCACTGGAACGAGTTCTTCCGGCCACTGATCCTGGAGACCTCCGGCCAGAACTACACCCTCCCCCTCGGCCTGGTCTCCCTCCAGGGCAACCTCGGCACCGGCTCCATCTCGGTGGTCCTCGCCGGGGTCGTGCTCTCGATGATCCCCGCCGTCGCCGTGTTCCTCGTCGGCCAGCGTCCTCTCCGCGAGGGCATCACCTCCGCAGGAGTCAACCGTTGACGCACGACCCCAACGCCCCCCGCTTCCGGGTCCGTCCGCCCGCCCACTGGGCCAACGACCCGAACGGGCCGTTCCGTTGGCGTGGCCGCCACCACCTCTTCTACCAGCACAACCCGCAGGCACCCGTGCACACGAACGTCCACTGGGGTCATGTCTCCAGCCCCGACCTCGTCCACTGGGAACACCATCCGATCGCCCTCACCCCGACGCCCGGCGGCCCGGACGAGGCGGGCTGCTGGTCGGGGTGCGTGGTCGACGACGACGGCGTGCCCACCGCCGTGTACACCGGCGTCGACCACCGGCACACCGGTCTCGGCACGATCTGCCTGGCCCGGGCGGTCGTCCCGGACGACGAGACCCTGACCGACTGGAAGCCGCTGCCCACCCCGGTGGTCGCAGGCCCGCCTCCCGGCCTCGACGTGGTGATGTTCCGCGACCCGTTCGTCTTCCGTGCCGAGGGACGGCGCTGGGCCCTGGTCGGAGCGGGCCACGCCGACGGGACGCCGTCGGTCCTGCTGTACGACTGCGAGGACCTGCTCGACTGGCGGTTCGCCGGCGTCTTCCTCGACGGCCGGGACCCGGTCGCCGCCGAGGTGTTCGGCGACAGGGCGACCGGCTGGGAGTGCCCGGCGCTGTACGGGACTCCCGGCGGGGACTGGGTGCTGGTGGTGTCCCTCTGGGACGGGGCCCCGTGCGCCACCGCGTATCTGACGGGCCGGGTCGATGCCGGTCGGTTCGCGGCACGCGGCGGCGGCCGGCTCGACCACGGCCGCGACCTCTACGCCGCCACCCTCCTCCAGGAACCCGGCCGGGCCCTGCTCTGGGGCTGGTCCTGGGAGGCGCGCGGGCAGGACGAGGTGGACCGGGCCGGGTGGGCGGGGGTCCTCACCGCGCCCCGGGTCATCGACGTCGGCCCGGACGGGGCGCTGCGCGTGGCACCGGCCCCCGAACTCGAACTCCTGCGTGCCCCCGAGCCGTTCGTCACGGAACCCGGCGTCCGGGCGCCGCTCCCCGGGGCCTACGACCTGACGGTCACCGCCCGCTCCCGCACCACCGTGTCCCTGGCCCGCTCGGCGTCGGGAGCGGAGCTGACGGTGGTGCTGGACCCGGAGGACGGCAGCGTGATCCTGGACCGCGACGGCTGGCCCCGCACCGGCGGACAGGGACCGGTCACCGTCGGCACTCCCGGCAACCGGGGCCGGGACGTCACCGTGGGCACTCCCGGCGACCGGGGCCGGGACATCACGGTCCGGCTCCTCGTCGACGGCTCGCTGTTCGAGCTCTTCGTCGACGACCGCGCGAGTGTCACCGAGCGGATCTACCGGCGCCCCGACGACGTGAGCGAACTCCTGGTCACGGGCGAGGGCGCCGCGGTCACCGGATGGGAGCAGGTCCCACCGACGAGCGGCTGATCACCGGGCATGCGAGCCGCCGTACCGTCGCGGGCGGCGTCCTCCCGGTGTCGATGGCGTCCAGGAGCAGCCGGGCGGCGGCCTCGCCCATCGCCCGGTGCGGCAGCGCGACCGAGCTGAGGGGCGGGGTGAGGAAGGCGGCCATGTGCTCCTGGTCGTCGTAGCCGACCACGGAGAGGTCGTCGGGGACGGTGAGGCCGAGCCGGGTCGCGGCGTGCAGGGCGCCTGCCGCGACCCGGTCGTTGTAGCAGAAGATCCCGGTGGGGCGCCGGTCCGCGGAGACGCCGTCGAGGAGCCGGGTGGCGCCCTCGTGGCCGCTGGAGATCTCCCCGCCCGTGCGCACGATCCACTCCTTCGGGACGGTGATCCCCTCCGCCCGCAGCGCGTCCCTGAAGCCCCGCAGCCGCTCCACCGACGCGATGTCGTCCTGGCCCCCGACGAGCGCGATCCTGCGGTGCCCCTGGTCGAGGAGCAGCCGGGCCGCCGTACGGCCGCCGGCTCGTTCGGCGGGGACGACGGCCGGCAGGGAGCCGTCGTCGGGCACGCAGTTGGCGAGGACGGAGTGGGTGCGGTGCAGGCCCTCGGGGACCCGGACGCGGCGCAGCGACATGGCCGCGTAGATGATGCCGTCCACGCGCCGGTCGAGGAGTTCGGCGACGGCGGCGTCCTCCTTGGCACGGTCCCCGCCGGAGTCGACCGTCAGGACCAGGTGGTCGCTGCCCCAGGCCGTCTCCATGGCCCCGCGCAGCAGCCGTCCGGCGAAGGGCGAGGAGGCGATCTCGTCGGTGACCAGGCCGATCACCGCCGTACGGCGGCGGCGCAGTCCGCGGGCGACGGGGTCGGGGCGGTAGCCGAGCTCCGCGGCGGCCTCACGGATGCGTTCCTGGGTGGCGGGCGAGAGGTTGCCCTCGGCGCGGCCGTTGAAGACGAAGGAGACGGCGGTGTGGGACACCCCGGCGAGCCGGGCGACGTCCCGTGACGTGGCACGTGCGGATCCCGCCGGCCGCTGCTCCTCGGTGCTTCCCATGCCGTCCGCTGTCCTCGTCCCCGCCCGTCAGGTTGATCACCGCTCACCCTATCCGTGAGGCTGGGGGGACGACACAGTCAAGGGAAGGTCCGCACGTGATCAGCATCCCGACGCACACCTTGAACGACGGTACGACGGTCCCGGCCGTGGGACTCGGCACCTGGCCGATGGACGACGCCGAGGCGGAGCGGGCGGTCGGCACCGCCCTGGAGAGCGGCTACCGGCTCGTCGACACGGCGACCAACTACCGCAACGAGACCGGTGTCGGTCGTGGCGTGGCCGGCAGCGGCGTCCCGCGCGAGGAGATCGTCGTGACGACGAAACTCCCGGGCCGCCATCACGGCTACGAGGAGACCCTGGCGTCCTTCGAGGAGTCCCGCGCCCGGCTGGGCCTGGCGTACGTGGACCTGTTCCTGATCCACTGGCCGCTCCCCCGCGTCGACAAGTACGTCGACTCGTGGCGGGCCATGATCAAGCTCCGTGAGGACGGTCTCGTACGGTCGATCGGGGTCTCCAACTTCACGGTCGCCCACATCGAGCGTCTGGAGAAGGAGACCGGGGTCCTGCCGTCCGTCAACCAGATCGAGCTGCACCCCCTCTTCCCGCAGGACGAGCTGCGCGCCTACCACGCCGAGAAGGGCGTCGTCACCGAGAGCTGGAGCCCGCTGGGCCGGGGCTCGGACCTGCTGGACGACCCGGCCGTGACCGCCGTGGCCCGGGCGCACGAGGTCACCCCCGGTCAGGCGGTCCTGCGCTGGCACGTCCAGCTCGGCGCCCTGCCGATCCCGAAGTCCGGCGACCGCGACCGGCAGCGCGCGAACCTCGACGTCTTCGGCTTCGAGCTGACCGAGGCGGAGATGGCGGCGATCGCCGACCGCGCGCACCGGCGCCTCGGCGGGGACCCGGAGGTGCACGAGGAGTTCTGAACCGCGGGAGGGGCACTCGGGGAGCATGAACGAGCGTCTGCGGAACTACCACGGCAAGCGGAACTTCGGTCGGACCGGGGAGCCCGAGGGCCGGGACGGGCCCGTCGGCCGCGAGCCGCGGTTCGTCGTGCAGATCCACGACGCGAGCACGATGCACTTCGACTTCCGGCTCCAGGTCGGTGACGTGCTGAGGTCCTGGTCGGTCCCGAAGGGCCCCTCCGACCTCCCGAAGGACAAGCGCCTCGCCGTACCGACGGAGGACCATCCGCTGGAGTACGAGGAGTTCGAGGGCGTGATCCCCGAGGGCGAGTACGGCGGCGGCACCGTGATCGTCTGGGACCACGGCACGTACGAGCCCCTCAGCCACGACCGCAAGGGGAACCCCGTCGACTTCGCGGAGTCCCTGGAGCGCGGGCACGCCACGTTCCGCCTCCACGGGACGAAATTGCGCGGCGAGTACGCCCTCACCCGGTTCCGGGAGAACAACTGGCTGCTGGTGCGGACCGCCAAGGGGCCCACCCGCGGTCACGGCACGCCGGATCCGCACCGGGCCCGCTCGGCACGGACGGGCCGCACCCTCGCGCAGGTCGCCGTCCTCGACGCGGAGCGCTGAGCCCTCAGTCCGTCACGAGGCAGAACTCGTTGTCCTCGGGATCGGTCAGCAGGACGTGGTCCTCGTACCGGGCGCGAACGGTCGCGCCGAGCGCGGTCAGCCGCCGGATCTCCGCCTCCTGGTCCACGGCCACCAGGTCCAGGTGGACGCGGTTCTTCCCCCGCTTGCCCTCCGGCACGAGCTGGAACCACAGGCGGGGCCCGCCGTTCGCCGGCTCGACCAGCACGGTCGGGTCGTCCTCGGTGCTGTCGATGCCGAGAGTGCGCAGCCGGGCCAGTTCCGCCTCGTCGTAGGGTGCCACCGCGTAGTCGTCCAGGGCGGCGGCCCAGAAGCGTGCGACGCTCGCCGGGTGGGCACAGTCGAAGACGACGTCGAGAAGTCGCGCCATCCCTCCATGCTGGCCGTGCCGACCTCCGGTGTCATCCGGGTTTTCGGCCCCAACTCGCCTTCCCTGCCTCTATGTTCACAGCGACGCCACTGCGACACCTCGTCGCTCCCGCATCCGAGCCAGGAGGCCTTCCCCATGCGCATCGCGCTCCGTACCGCCCTGACCGGCGCGGTCGTCACCGCCACCGTGCTGGCGGGCGGCACCACCGCCCACGCGACCCCGCCGGGACCCGGAGTGGTCGGCACGCTGATCGCCCAGAAGACCGTGGGCGACACCGACTACGTCCTGAGAGAGATCACCGTGCCGCCCGGCCAGGCCACCGGCTGGCACTACCACGACGGCCCGGTCTACGGGTACGTCAAGCAGGGCACCCTCAGCCACTACCACGCCGACTGCGCCAGTGACGGCGTCTATCCGCAGGGCACCGTCGTGCGGGAGCCGGGCGGCCCGGGCGACGTGCACCTGGGCCGCAACGAGGGGACCACCACGCTCGTCCTGGAGGTGCTGTACGTCCTCCCGCACGGCTCGCCGTACTCGGAGGACGTGCCGAACCCCGGCTGCTCCTTCCAGTGAGCCCGGTGAACCCGGTGAGCACAGTGAGCCCGGCGGACCCGGTGATCAGAAGTCGAGCGGTTCCAGCGACTGTTCGGCCCAGATCGTCTTGCCGCTGCCGGTCTGCCGGCTCCCCCACCGCTGGGTGAGCTGGGCGACCAGGAGCAGTCCGCGGCCGCCCTCGTCGAAGGCGTGGGCGCGCCGCAGGTGCGGTGAGGTGGAACTGCCGTCGGAGACCTCGCAGATGAGGGTGCGGTCCCTGATCAGCCGTAGCTGGATGGGGGGTTCGCCGTAGCGGATGGCGTTGGTGACCAGTTCGCTGACGACGAGTTCGGTGACGAAGGAGGCCTCCTCCATCCCCCAGGCGGCGAGTTGCTCGGTGGCGGCCTGCCGGGTGGCGGCGACGTGTGCCGGGTCCGGCTCGACGTCCCAGGTGGCGACCCGGTCGGCCCCGAGGGCCCGGGTCCGGGCCAGCAGCAAGGCCACGTCGTCGCCGGGTTCTTCGGGCAGTACGGCCTTCAGGACGGTGTCGCACAGGTCGTCGAGGGTGTCGGTCCGCGCCGTCAGCGCGCGGCACAGTTCGTCGGTTGCGTGGTCGACGTCGCGGTCCCGGTCCTCGATCAGCCCGTCGGTGTAGAGGGCGACGACGGCGCCCTCGGGCAGTTCGATCTCCGTGGCCTCGAAGGGCAGTCCGCCGACCCCGAGCGGGGGCCCCGCGCTCAGCGGGACGAGCCGTGCGGTGCCGTCGGGCAGGACGAGGGCCGGCGGCGGATGGCCGGCGCCCGCCGCGGTGAGGCGGCGCGAGACCGGGTCGTAGACGGCGTAGAGGCAGGTGGCGCCCAGTTCGGCGGCGTCGTCCTCACGGTCGTCCGACGCGAGGTGGGTGACCAGGTCGTCGAGGTGGGTGAGGAGTTCGTCGGGCGGCAGGTCGACGTCGGCGAGGGTGCGCACGGCCGTGCACAGGCGGCCCATGGTGGCCGAGGACGGGATGCCGTGGCCCACGACGTCACCGACCACGAGGGCGACCCGGCTGCCGGAGAGCGGGATCACGTCGAACCAGTCGCCGCCGATGCCGGCCAGTGAGCCGGAGGGCAGGTAGCGGTGGGCGACCTCGACGGCGGCCTGTCCGGGCAGCCCGCGCGGCAGGAGGCTGTTCTGCAGGGCCAGGGCGGTGGTGCGCTCGCGGGCGAAGCGGCGGGCGTTGTCGATGCAGACGGCGGCCCGGCTGGCGAGTTCCTCGCCGAGGACGGCGTCGTCCTCGCCGAAGTCGTCGGGGTGGGAGATGCGCACCGCGACCACCACACCCAGGGTGGTGCCGCGGGCCTTGAGCGGCACCGCGATCATGGAGTGCACGCCCTTGCGGTAGGAGCGGCCGGCCGGGGCGCGGGCGTTGCGTTCGGCGACCCAGCGCATGAAGGCGGGCTCGCCGGCCTGGCTGAGGGCCGCCCGGCCCTCCCGCAGGGCTCGCGCGGGCGGTGAGAAGGAGGGGTAGACGTCGGCCTCGCCGAGGTGGACGGCGGCCTCGGGGGTGCCTTCGTGGCCGGATCCGTGGGCGACGCGTCGCAGGACGATGTCGCCTTCGAGCACGGTCGGTGGTTCGTCGGCGCCGAGCACCCAGTCGAGGAGGTCGACGCTGACGAAGTCGGCGTAGCGGGGTGCGAGCAGTTCGACGAGTTCCTCGGCGGTGCGCACCACGTCGAGGGTGGTGCCGATGGCGGCCGCCGCCTCGTTGAGCAGGGCGAGCCGCTGGCGGGCCCAGTACTGGTCGCTGCTGTCGAAGGCGGCCAGGGCCACGCCGGCCACCTCTTCGGTGCCGTCCTCCCGGACGGGCCACATCTCGATGGTCCAGGCGTGTTCCCGGTTGAGGGCGGGCGCGCCGGTGAAGCTCTCGTAGCGGACCGGCCTGCCCGTCTCGGCGACCTGGCGCAGGTTGGCCAGGAAGCCCCGGCTGTGTTCGGCGTCCTCGACGGTGTCCGAGAAGAAGCGGCCCAGCAGGACCTCTTCGGACACCCCCATCACACGGCAGGCCACGTCGTTGAGGCGCAGGTAGTGCTGGCGTGTGTCGAAGATCGACATGGACATGGCCGCCTGCTGGAAGGCCTGCCCCGCGAGGGTCGGCTCGCCGGAGCCGGGGGGCCGGGCGGTGACGACGTATCCGGTCGCGGTGCCGTCGGTGCCCAGGACGGGACACGCCTCCACGAAGAGCGTGCGGAGGGAACCGTCGCGGTGTCGCAGGACGACGGTCCCCTTCAGCGCCGCCACGGCCGGTTCCGGCGGGTCCTGGGCGAGCAGCTCCCGGGCCGCGCGTCCCACGACCTCCTCGGCCGTGTGTCCCGTGAGCCGCCGGGCGCCCTCGCTCCAGCCCGTCACAACACCTGCGGCATCAGTGACCGCCGTAGCGGAGACGTGCTCCATATCGTCCAGGATGGTCCCTTTGTCGGACCGCATCAACCGAAACGGGGCAACCGGGCCCCGTCCGTCACGTCCGGTGGGCGCGCAGGGCTTCGAGGGCGCGGTCGGCGTGGGTGTTCATGCGGAGTTCGCTGCGGACGACGTCCAGGACCGTGCGGTTCTGTGCGATGACGAAGGTGACCCGCTTGGTGGGGGCCAGGGAGAAGCCGCGCTTGACGCCGAACAGCTCGCGCACGGTGCCGTCGGTGTCGGAGAGCAGGGGCATGCCGAGGGTGTGCTGCCCGGCGAACTCCTGCTGGCGTTCGACGGTGTCGCCGCTGATGCCGACCGGCTGGGCGCCGACGGCGGCGAACTCGGCGGCGAGGTCGCGGAAGTGGCATGCCTCCGCGGTGCAGCCGGCGGTCAGGGCGGCGGGGTAGAAGAAGAGGACGACCGGGCCGTCGGCGAGCAGCTCGGAGAGTTTGCGGGGGGTGCCGGTCTCGTCGGGGAGCTCGAAGTCCTCGACGGTGTCGCCGGTCTCGATCGCCTTGCTCATGCCCGGCCCTCCTCGTTCTTCGCGACGCTGCGCGCCCACAGCACGAGCGGTATCTGGAGTGGCAGCCGTCCGAGGGCCGCCGCCTTCTGCGGTGCGGGGCGGTGGCGCCAGTCGACGGCCATCTTGACGTTGGCGGGGAAGACCCCGACGAAGAACGCGGCACTGGCCAGCGCGGCGGTACGCCTGGTCTTCGGCAGCGCAAGACCCGCGGCGAGCGCGAGCTCCAGGACGCCGCTCGCGTAGGTCCAGGTGCGGGGCTCCCCGGGCAGGGCCCGCGGGATCGTCGCGTCGAAGGAACGCGGGGTGGCGAAGTGGGCGACGCCCGCGGTGGCCAGCAGGCCGGCGAGCAGCAGGGGCGAACGTGGGGACCGTGACACGGTTCCTCCTTCGGGGGGCTGCCGCGCACATTACTGGACGGTACAAACACCCCCGACGGCGGCCCGCGCCCCTACGGGGACCGGCGGTTGTGGGTGCCCGGGGTGTAGCCGAGGGAACGGCGGAAGACGTCGATGAAGGCGCTCGCGGAGGACCAGCCGCAGCGGTGGGCAACGGCCGTGACGGGCAGGTCGTCGGCGAGCATGCGCAGGGCGTGGTAGAGCCGTGACTGGGTGCGCCACTGCGGGAAGGTCATACCGAACTCGTCGCGGAAGAGCCGGCTGAGGGTGCGTTCCGAGGCTCCGGTGGCGGCGCCGAGCGCGGCCAGGGTGCGGGGGTCCGAGGGGTCGGCATGGACGAGTGCGCAGACCGCGGCGAGGCGTGGATCAGTGGGGGCGGGCAGCCGCAGGGGCTGCCGCGGGGAGGCGCGCAGCTGGTCGCGCAGGACGACGAGGAGGCGGTGTCGTTCGGGGCTGTCGTCGTCGGGGTCCCGGGTGTAGGCGAGGATCAGTTCGCGCAGCAGCGGCCCCACGGCGAGGACGGTCGGGTCGTCCAGACCGAGCGGGTTGTCGGCGGCAGGCAGTCCGACCAGGTGCAGGTCGAGCCGGCCGTGGGCGCGGTGGGCGTGGACGGTGCCCGCGGGGACCCAGATGGCGCGGGTGCCGGGCGCGAACCAGGTGCCCGCGTCGGTGCTGACCTCGAGGACTCCGGAACCGGCGTAGACGATCTGGTGGTCGTCGTGCCGGTGGGCGTCGATGCATGCGCCGGCCGTCAGCTGCTGGGTGCGGGTGGGCGCCACCGGCGCGTGGCGGATATCCGTCATGACATGGCAGATTATCGAAAGCGCGCCATGCCTCGCTGCCGCGAGGCTCGTTCCGTGTCCGAGAACCGATCCCTCACGCTCCTGTCCGTGGGGCATGCCTGCGTGGACGTGTACCAAGGGGCGGTGGCCGCCCTGGTGCCGTTCTTCGTCGCCGAGCGCGCCCTGTCCTATGCCGCCGCGTCGGGTGTCGTCCTGGCGGCGTCCTTGTTGTCGTCGGTCGTCCAGCCGCTCTTCGGCGCGCTCACGGACCGGTGGGCGATGCCGTGGCTGCTGCCGCTGAGCGCGCTGACCGCCGGGGCGGGGGTGGCCCTGAGCGGGGTGGTGGGCTCCTATCCGCTCACTCTGGCGGTGGTCGCCGTGTCCGGGATCGGGGTCGCCGCGTACCACCCGGAGGCGGCCAGGGCCGCGCGGGCGCTCGCCCCCGGGGGCAACAGGGGGATGGGGTGGTTCGCGCTGGGCGGCAACGTCGGCTTCGCGCTGGCCCCGCTGCTGGTCGCCGCCGTGATCGCCACGGGCGGTCTGGACGCCTCTCCCCTGCTGGCCGTTCCGGCCGTGGCGGGGGCGGCCCTGTGCGCGGCCGCGGTGCGCGGGTCGCGGCCGGACCCGGCCGACCGTCCTCGGGCCGCGGGCCCGGGGCGTGCCGACTGGCCGTCGTTCCTGCGGCTGTCGGGCGCGGTGGTGTGCCGGTCGGTGGTGTTCGTCGGACTGAGCGCGTTCGTCTCGTCGTACGTCCGCGAGCGCACCGGGGGCGGGGACGTGGCCGGTACGGCGGCGCTGTGCGTGTTGTACGCGGGCGGTGCCCTGGGCACGGTCGCCGGGGGCCGGCTGGCCGACCGGTTCGGGCGTCTCATGGTGATGCGCGGGGCGTACGCGCTGACCGTGCTCGCGGTGGCGGGCGTGGTGCTCGCCCCCGGCCCGACCGTGTATGTCTTCGTGGCCCTGACCTCAGCCGGCTTGTACGTGCCGTTCTCCCTGCACGTCACCCTCGGTCAGGACTACCTGCCCGGGCGGGTGGGGACGGCGAGCGGGGTCACGCTGGGACTGACGGTGAGCGTCGGGGGGCTGGCCGCGCCGGCACTGGGGGCGTTGGCCGACGCCGCCTCACTGCGGACGGCACTGCTCCCGCTGGTGGTACTGCCCGCGCTGGGAGGACTGCTGCTGAGGGGGCTCACCGAGCCCACACCGGCCACGCGCCCGCGGCTGCCGGTGCGGTGAGACTCAGGCGGCCTCGGATTGCCGGTGCGGCGAGACCCTGGCGACCCCGGACTGCCCGTGCGGAGAGACTCAGGCGGTCCCGGCCGGCGCCGGCTCCTCGCTCTCGTCGTCGAAGGAGTAGGACAGGAAGTCGTCGACCATCCGGTGGAAGAGACCGGCCAGCTGCCGCAGCTCCTCGGGCGACCAGTCGGACAGGGCCAGCTGCATGCCGCGGGCCCCGACGTCCCGGATGCGGTCGATGGCCTGCTGCCCGGTCTCGGTGAGCTGGATGCGCTGGGCGCGCCGGTCGTCCGGGTCGGGGACACGGGTGACGTAGCCGGACTTCTGGAGCTGCTGGACGGTCCGGGTGACGTGGGAGGCCTCCACGCCCAGCCGGTTGGCCAGCTCCCCGGGACGCATCGGCTCGGTGTCGGCGACCTGCCGCAGCAGGGCCACGGCGGCGCGGTCCAGCGGCACCTCGGCCAGGGACACCAGCCGGTCGTGCTGCCGGGCGCGGGTGCTCAGGTAGGTGACGCGGGTGAGCGCCCGCTCGATCTCGATGACTTCCGGGGACGCGGGGGTGTCGGGGAGCGGCTGTGAGGGCATGCACGCCAGTTTACCATCTTGTTGCGTAACTCAAGTAATCTACGGCGAGCGTTGAGTGGAGGTACGGCGGAGGTACGACCGGGGCACGAGCGGGGGGGCGCCGGACCCCTCGGCCCCGCCGTCCCCCGCCGTCCCCCGCCGGACTCAGACCCCGCTCCGCACGGCCTCGTGCCAGCTAGCGCCGGTCACGATGGCCTGCCGCCACTGCCGGATCGCCTTGGGAGCCATGCCCACCGCGAGGGCGCCGCCGACCCGGTCCCCGCTCCGGTACGCGGCGACGAACCGGCGCTCCGCCAAGTCACCCTCCACGACGGCGACTTCGTCGTGCCCGCGCAGGTAGCCGTACGCCTGGACCTTCATGTCGTACTGGTCGGACCAGAAGTACGGCACCGGCGCGAACGCCTTGCGCGCCTCCCGGGCGGCGAGCAGGTTGCGGGCGGCGGCCATGCCCTGCTCGGCCGCGTTGGTGCGGTGCTCGATCCGCATCGAGGTACCGAACAGCGGGTTGTACCAGCGGGCCACGTCACCGGCCGCGTACACGTTCTCGGCGGCCTCGCAGTACTCGTCGCAGAGCACCCCGTCGCCGATCGCCAGCCCGCTGCCGTCGAGCCACTCGGTGTTGGGCAGCGAGCCGACGGCCACGAGCACCTCGTCCGCCTCGATCTCCTCGCCGCCCGCCAGCCGGACCCCCTCCTCCGTCACCTCCGAGACCATGACGCCGCAGCGCAGGTCGACGCCCCGCTCGGCATGGGCCCGGGCCAGCATCCGCCCGACGTCCGCGCCGACCGCGTGGGCCAGCGGTACGGCGGCCGGCTCGAGGACGGTCACCTCGGCACCGAGACGCCAGGCCACCGCGGCCGCCTCCGCACCCAGGAAACCGGCGCCCACCACGACCAGCCGCCGCCCCGGGGACAACCGCTCGCGGAGCGTGAGCGCGTCGCCGAGGGTGCGCAGCACATGCGCGCCCTCCCCGGGCAGGCGGCGCGGCCGGACCCCGGTGGCGATGACCAGTCCGTCGTACGGCACCTCGGAGCCGTTCGCCAGCCGCACCGCGCGGTCGACGAGGTCGAGGCCCGTCGCCGCGGCACCGAGCCGCAGGTCCAGGTCGAGGGCGGCCAGGCCGGCGGGGGTGCGCAGGGCGAGCCGGTCGGGCTCCCACTCCGCGGCCAGGACCTGCTTGGACAACGGCGGCCGGTCGTAGGGCGGTTCGGGCTCGTCGCCGACGAGGGTGAGGGTGCCGTCGTAGCCCTCACGCCGCAGTGTCTCGGCCGCCGCCAGTCCGGCGGCCGAGGCTCCGACGACGGCGATCCGCCTCACGGGCGGACCAGCCGGATCGCCGCGGCCGGACAGACCGCCGCCGCTTCCTGTACCCCGTCGACGAGTTCGGGGCCGACCTCGTCGGTCAGCAGGATCGCGATGCCGTCGTCGTCCTGGTCGAAGACCTCCATGGCCGCGACCACGCACTGCCCCGAGGCGACGCACTTGTCGGCTTCCAGCTCCACCTTCATGGGATTCCCCCTGCTCAATCGCCTTGTTCTGGTTGCTTGTTCGCGGGTTCGTCCGCGGGTTCGCGCGCGGGCTCGTCCGCGCGTTGGTCCGCCGGCCGGGGAGCCGTCACCAGGTCACCGGCAGCTCGTGGACGCCGTAGATGAACGCGTCGTGCTTGAACTTCACGTCCTCCAGGGCGCAGGCGAGCCGGAGGGTCGGGATGCGCCTGTAGAGGGTGCCGTAGACCACCTGGAGCTCCATCCGGGCGAGAGGCTGGCCCAGGCACTGGTGGACGCCGAAGCTGAAGGCGATGTGGCGGCGGGCGTCGCGGGTGAGGTCGAGTCGGTCGGGGTCCTCGAACACCTCGGGGTCGCGGTTCGCGATCTCGTTGACCATGATGACGCCCTCGCCGGCCTTGATGACCTGGCCGGCGATCTCGATGTCCTCGGTGACCGCGCGGCGGCGCCCCAGGTGGGTGATGTTGAGGTAGCGCAGCAGTTCGTCGACCGCGGAAGCGACGAACTTCGGGTCGTCGCTCTCGCGCAACAGGGCCAGCTGGTCCGGGTGTTGGAGCAGGGCGGCGGTGCCGAGGGCGATCATGTTGGCGGTGGTCTCGTGGCCGGCGACCAGCATCAGCAACGCCATCTCGGTGGCCTCGCGGTGGTCGATCTCACCGGCGGTGATGCGCTCGGCGATGCTCGACAGGAGGTCGTCCCGGGGATCGGCGAGCCTCTTGCCGACCAGCGCGGCCAGATACGCGGCGATCTCCCGGCTCGCCGCGCCCCGCTGTTCGGGGGTGGCGTCCCGGTGGACCATGGTCTTGGTGTTGCCCTGGAAGACCTCGTGGTCGTCGTAGGGGACGCCGAGCAGTTCGCAGATGACCAGGGAGGGCAGGGGCAGCGCGAACGCCTCGACCAGGTCGACCGGAGCGGGACCGGCCAGCATGTCGTCGATCAGCCCGTCGACGATCCGCTGCACGGCGGGCCGGAGGGCCTCGATCCTCCTGATGGCGAAGGGGGCCGTCACCATCCGGCGCAGCCGGGCGTGTTCGGGGTCGTCCATCATGATGAAGCTGAGCTTGCCCTCGCCGGCCTCGGGGCTCGCCTTGGTGGGGTAGCCGGGCCGGTCGGTGTCGGCGCTGACCCGGGGGTCGCCGAGCAGCTGTCGCTGTTCGGCGTAGCGGGTGACGAGCCAGGGCTCGCTGCCGTCCCACAGGCGCACCTTGGTGAGCGGCCCCTTCTCCTGGAGTTCCTTCAGGGCGGGCGGCGGGTCGAAGGGACAGCGGGCGGCACGTGGCATGGGGAACTCGGGGACGGTGTCCGCGCCGCCGTGCGCGGCACCGGCCAGGGTGTCGGCCATGGTTCTCCTCGGTGGTGGGGGCTTCGCCGAAGGGGCGGAGCGCCGGGGCGAAGTGGTCGAGGCCTCGATGAGCACATGCAAACAGAGGGGGCTGACACCTGGCCGCCGGAAGCCTGACGCGAAGCTGACGTGACACAGGTCACATACGCCAACTGGGCATGCACATCTGGGGACTTGTGGGCGAAAAGGTGCCACGCACGGGGTGACGGTTGCCGTGTTTGCAGGCCCGCCCTCAAGCCTCCGCCTGTCACGCCTCCGCGTCGACACGCCCCAGCCAGTAGCCGAAGCCGCGGCGGGTGTGGATCAGCCCGGGCGGGTCCTGGTCCACCTTGCGCCGCAGCCGGGACACGAGTTGCTCGATCGCGTTGTCGCCGCGGTGGTCGCCCCAGACGTACCGGCCGATCTGCTCCTTGGACAGCACGCGGTGGGCGTTGACCAGGAGGTGGCGCAGCAGCCGGTACTCGGCGGGGGTGAGGTCGAGGAGACGGGTCCCACGCCGTGCCTCGCACCGGGCGTCGTCCAGGACGAGGTCGCAGTAGGCCAGTCCGTCACCTCGGGCCGGACCGGCCCCGGTGCCGCGCAGCAGGATCCGCACTCTGGCCAGGAGGTCGGCCACCCGGAACGGCTTGGTGACGTAGTCCCGCTCCCCCAAGCCGAGTTCGGGCACGATCCGGTCCAGTGACGCGTAGTCGACCAGCAGGAGGACCGGTGGGCGGCGGGCCAACGTCGGCCGGACCCGCCCCAGTTCCGCCACGTCCGGCAGGGTGGCATCGACGACCACGAGGTCGAAGCGCTCCCTGGACAGCCGCGCCAGGCCCTCGGCGGCAGCCGCGACGGCGACGATCCGGTAGCCCGCCAACTCCAGTGTGGTGGAGAGCAGTTCGGCGGCATCCGAGGTGCCCGCGACGATCAGGAGGCGCTGACCGGCACCGCGGGCGAGTGCCGGTCTCTCGCTGGAACTGCCATGCATGCGGGGACCGTTTCGTGGGGGACGGCGCACCCCCACCCTAACCCTCTCCTTGCCTAACTCAAGTAATAGGTCCCTGCCGTCCGGTCGGGGTGACCGGGGCCGTCCACATGGCGACCACGACGTCACCGAGGCCGGTGGCCGCGTCGTGCCAGTTGGCGCGGGGGGTCGGGGTGTTCTCCGCGAGGGCCCGTTCGCGGTCGGCGGCCATGTGCACGATCAGATGGCGGGCCATCTCGCCGCGCTCGGCGCGTACCTCGGCGGGCAGTTCGGGCAGACAGCGGTTCAGCCCCTCGACGATCTTCTGCAACGACGGCGAGGTCATGGACTCCTCGACCATGATCTGCTGGAGCACCGGGTCGGTCATGACCTGTGCGCAGAACCGGGCGAACCAGGTGGGGCTGCCCAGCGCGGCCAGATGCTCGGGCACGGGCCGGACCAGGCAGTCCACCCAGTCGCGTACGTCCGTGGAGTCGCCGGCCTCGGCCAGCAGCCGGGCCCGGATCTCCTCGATGCGGACGTGGTGCTTGCGGGCGATCGCCCGGACCAGGTCGGCCTTGGTACCGAAGTGGTAGCCGACCGCGGCGTTGTTGCCCTGTCCCGCGGCCTCGCTGACCTGGCGGTTGGACACCGCGAGGACCCCGCGCTCGGCGAAGAGGCGCTCCGCGGCGGTCAGGATCAGCTCCCTGGTGGCGCTGACCTGTTCCTCGCGTACCGTCCTGCCCGCCATGCTCACCACCGCACCGGGACTTCGCTGAACCCTCCGACGGCCAGCCCCTCGAGCCGCCCGAGGTCCGCCGACGGTGCGGCGAGCTCCAGTGCCGGAAGCCTACGGCGTCCGACCCTCGCCGCATGATCAGGCCGACCGGGCCGGGCGGGCGCTCTCCGGGCCCAGTAAGCTAAGTCAAGCACCTGACTTAATTTCGGCCGAGTCCTCGGCCTGTTTCCCTGCCCCTGGAGGCTCTTTCATGTCCGACGCTCCCGCCAGATCCGCCGACGCGGGTGCTGAGACCCCACCGCGGCCGGGCGCCGTGGTGGCCGTGCTGGCCTTCGCCGGAATCGTCGTCTCGCTGATGCAGACCCTGGTGATCCCGATCGTGCCGGAGCTGCCCAAGCTGCTCGACGCGCCGGCCTCGGACACCGCGTGGGCGGTCACGGCGACGCTGCTCGCCGCGGCCGTGGCCACCCCGGTCGTCGGCCGGCTCGGCGACATGTTCGGCAAGCGCCGGATGCTGCTGGTCAGCGTCGTGATGCTGGTCGTCGGTTCGGTGGTCTGCGGACTCAGCGACGCCCTGGTCCCGATGATCGTCGGCCGTGCCCTGCAGGGCCTGTCCTCCGGTGTCATCCCGCTCGGCATCAGCATCATGCGTGACGAACTGCCCGCCGAGCGCCTGGCCGGGGCCACCGCGCTGATGAGCGCCTCCCTGGGCGTCGGCGGCGCCCTGGGGCTGCCGACCGCGGCGCTGATCGCGGACAACTTCGACTGGCACGTCCTGTTCTGGGCGTCGGCCGCGATGGGCGCGATCGCCCTCGTCCTGGTCCTGGCCTTCGTGCCGGAGTCCCGGGTGCGCACCGGCGGCCGCTTCGACGCGGTCGGCGCGGTCGGCATGGCCGCGGGACTGGTCTCCCTGCTGCTGGCCATCTCCAAGGGCGCCGACTGGGGCTGGACCAGCGGCACCACGCTCGGCCTGTTCGCAGCAGCCGTGATCATCCTGCTGGCCTGGGGCTTCTTCGAGCTGCGCACCGCCCAGCCGCTGGTCGACCTGCGCACCACCGCCCGCCGTCAGGTGCTCTTCACCAACCTCGCCTCGATCGCGATCGGTTTCTCGATGTTCGCGATGTCGCTGGTCCTGCCGCAGCTGCTCCAGCTGCCCACCCAGACGGGCTACGGCCTCGGCAAGTCCCTGCTGACCGCCGGTCTCGTCATGGCGCCGTCCGGCCTGGTGATGATGGCCCTGGCCCCGGTCTCGGCGGCGGTCTCCAAGGCCAAGGGCCCCAAGGTGACGCTGATGATCGGCGCGCTGATCGTGGCCGCGGGCTACGGACTCAACATCGTGCTGATGTCCGAGGTCTGGCACCTGGTCCTGATCTCCTGCGTGATCGGCGCCGGCATCGGGTTCACGTACGGCTCGATGCCCGCGCTCATCATGGGCGCCGTGCCCGCCTCGGAGACGGCGGCCGCGAACAGCCTCAACACGCTCATGCGGTCCATCGGCACGTCGACGGCGAGCGCCATCGCCGGTGTCGTCCTGGCGCAGATGACGATCGATCTCGGCGGCTACGCGCTGCCGTCCGAGAACGGCTTCAAGACCGTCATGGCGATCGGCGCGGGAGCCGCGCTCCTCGCCTTCGTCATCGCCTCGTTCATCCCGCGCCCGCGCGCCGCGACCACGGCGGCCTCCCTCGCACCGGCCGCGGAGGAGACGTCGGCGGGCACGCCCTCCGGGCACTGAGCTCCCCCTGATGGCCGCCGCCCGGCGGCCATCAGGCGTTTCCGGCGCGCCCGGTCCCACCCGGGGGTCTTACGAAGGAGTCCTGCCCAGGGAGGAGGCGACCCTGGCGCGTACTGCGTTCTCAGTAGCCGTGACTGTCGACGGAGAGACGACGACGAGCCGGCCGGGGTCAGGGAGACTGGAGCCGTTCCAGGACACGACCGGAGAGCCGATGAGCATGCCCCTGCGGCACCACGCCGACGATCATGTCCGTACGGCCGTGAGGGCGACTCCGGAACCGATCGCCGGACGAGGTGGGGCACCCCGGCTCCCCCTGAACCCCACCGCCCCGGAACGCCAGGAACGGACACCATGACCATCCGCGTGCTGCTCGCCGACGACCAGGCCCTGCTGCGGGCCACCTTCCGGATCCTCATCGACTCGTGCGACGACATGGAGGTGGTCGCCGAGGCCACCGACGGCGCCGCGGCGGTGGACCTCGCGCGCGTCCACCGCCCCGACGTGATCCTCATGGACATCCGGATGCCGGGCACCGACGGCCTGGCCGCCACCTCCGTGATCTGCGCGGATCCGGAGCTGTCGGACACCCGGGTGCTGATCCTGACCACCTTCGAGATCGACGAGTACGTCGCCCAGGCACTGCGGGCCGGCGCGAGCGGCTTCCTGGGCAAGGACGTCACCGCCGAGGACCTCCTCGCCGGGATCCGGACCGTGGCGGCCGGCGACTCCCTGCTCTCCCCCGGGGCCACCCGCACCCTGATCACCCGCTTCCTCTCGGCCCCCGGCCTCGGCACCCGGCTCGCGGCCGCCGACGACCTGACCGGCCTCACCACCCGGGAACGCGAGGTGATGGCCTGGGTGGCCGAGGGGCACTCCAACGAGGAGATCGCGGAGAAACTCTTCGTCAGCCCTCTGACCGTCCGCACCCACGTCCACCGCGCGATGACCAAACTGGGCGCACGGGACCGCGCCCAGCTCGTCGTGATGGCCTACCAGTCGGGTCTGGTGCAGGCGCTGCCGCCGGAGGAGCGCTGACCAGTGGTGCACCGAGGCCGGGAGCACTGACCCCGGGACCGCTGCCGTCTCACTTCTCGGAGAGCTTGTCCAGCCACTGCTGGAGCAGGGCCGACTCCGCCACGGTGAGCGTCGGCGGCAGATCGGCCCGGAGTCTCGCCGCGAGGGTGGCGGCCGCGACGGACACCTGACGCCCCTCGTCCCGTACGGCGGTGTCGGCGGGCCGGGTCACCGAGTCCAGCACCGCGTCGCGCAGCCGCTCCGCGAACTTCCCGTCGGTGTACTGCTCGGGCCGGGTCAGCATCGACAGGGCCGCGCCGACGTTCGCCGACATGATCATCCGGGTGGCCAGCGCGGGCGGCACCGTCAGTCGTCCCTCGGCCGCGCAGCGCTCGAGGATGCCGTGGAGCAGGTCGTGCGCCTCCTGTGCGGCGGCCGGGGGCACGGTCAGTTCGGGTGAGTACATCAGGCGGTAGTGGCTCGGGTGCTCCAGAGCGAAGCGCATGTGGTTGTCCCAGCCGTCCCGCAGGTCCTCGACGGGATCCTCACCCGGCCGCGCCGCGCGCTTGGACGCGAGGTAGCGCTCGAACCCCCGGTCGACCACGGCGGCCAGCAGACCGGCCTTGTCGCCGAAGAGCCGGTAGAGCATCGGTGCCCCCACCCCGGCCCGCTCGCACACGGCCCGCGTGGAGACATCGGCGGCCGACGCGCCGGCCAGCAGCTCGGTGGCCGCTTCCAGGATCTTTTCCCTCGCATCCATGCCCCCACCGTACGACATTCGTAGCGGCGATACGAGCGGTGGGTTACCGGCGCTACGATTCCGTGTTATCGTCGATACGAAGCAAACGTAGCAGCGCTAACAAGCCAACAAAGGATGCAGCCATGACCACTCAGCCCGGGACGGAACAGCGCGTAGCGATCGTGACCGGCGGATCGCGCGGCATCGGACGCCAGATCGCCGAGCGGCTGGCCGCCGACGGATTCGCGGTCGTCGTCGGGTACGCGGGCAACAAGGACGCGGCCGACGAGGCCGTGCGCAGTATCGAGGAGAGGGGCGGCACCGCGTACGCCGCCCGCGCGGACGTCGCCGACGAGACCGAGGTCGGCGCCCTGTTCGACCTGGCGGAGGCGACCTACGGCGGTGTCGACACGGTGGTCCACTCCGCGGGCCGGATGCCCCTGTCCCCGATCGCGGACCTCGACCTCACCGAACTCGACGCGCTGTACCGCACCAACATCCGCGGCACCTTCGTCGTCGACCAGCAGGCCGCGCGCCGACTGCGTCCGGGCGGGGCGCTCGTCAACCTCTCCAGCTCCGTCGTCGGCCTGGCCTTCCCCGGCTACGGCGCCTACGCGGCCAGCAAGGGCGCGGTCGAGGCCGTGACACTGATCCTCGCCCGCGAGCTCCGCGGCCGGGACGTCACCGTCAACGCCGTGGCCCCCGGCCCGACCGCGACCGACCTCTTCCTCGACGGCAAGGACGAGGAGACCGTCGCCCGCCTCGCGGCCCAGCCCCCGCTGGAACGGCTGGGCACCCCCCAGGACATCGCCAACGTGGTGTCGTTCCTGGTCAGCCCGGCCGGCCACTGGGTCAACGGCCAGGTCCTGCGGGCCAACGGAGGCATCATCTGACCGGCCGCCGACGCATACGGCAACCACGTCACCCTCTGGGGGCGGCCGTCTGCCGCAGGACGGGCGTCGGCCGTGGGGCCGCCCGTCTGCCGCGGGACTGCCCGTCTGCCGTGGGGCCGGCTATCTGCCACGGGGCCGCCCGTCTGCCGCGGGACTGCCCGTCTGCCGTGGGGCCGGCTATCTGCCACGGGGCCGCCCGTCTGCCGCACGGGGGCGACGGAGAGCGGGGCAATCCCTTCCGCAGCGGCTGCGAGGTCGGACGGCCCCTCCATCGACCTCCACCAGGAGACCCGTGGCCCGCCGGCACACTCGCCCACGGCAGCCGCCGCGTGACGCCTCCCCTTCGGCCGGCACCGCCCACCCTTCCCAGGACCGCCACCGCCCACCGTGCCCGCCGCTGCCGCCGCCCGCCTTCCCCACGACCACCCCCGCACACCGCTCCCCGCCGGTCCCGTGCGTACCGCCGAGACGGTCCCCCACCACCACGGCATCACGACCCCCACCACTGCGGCGTCACCCCGACCACCGCGGCATCACAACCCCACCACCGCAGCGTCACCCCCACCACCGTGATGTCACAGCCCCCGACCACCCCCACACCCCGACTCCCAAGCCCCGGCCCGCGCCCGCGCCCGTTCAGGGGAACCCCGCACCCGGAGCGCGTGGCGGCCGGCGCCCGTGTCGACAACTCACCCGTGACCCTCCCGTTGATCCCGCCCATGCTGGCCACGCCCGGCACCCTGCCGCCCGCCGCGCAGGACGCCCGGTGGGCCTACGAGACCAAACAGGACGGCCAGCGGGTCGTGGTCTATCTCGCCGGGGACGGCAGCGCGGTACTGCGCGCCCGGTCCGGGGAGGAGATCACCGGCGCCTACCCCGAACTCACGCCGCTGGGCAGCGCGCTCGGGCGCACCGCGGCCGTGCTCGACGGGGAGATCCTGGCGCTGGACGAACACGGGCGTGCGGACTTCCAGTTGCTGCAGCAGCGCATGGGGCTCGCCCACGCTCCTGGCAGAGCCGCACGCCGGGCGGCCGAAGCGCCCGTGCATCTCGTGCTGTTCGACCTGATGCACCTCGGGCGGCGCTCCCTGCTCCCCCTGGCCTATGTGCAGCGGCGGGCACGGCTGGAGGAGCTGGAGCTCACCGGACCTCGCTGGTCGACGCCCGCCGCCCTCGTCGGCCACGGTGAGCAGGCCCTGCGCGCCACGCGTGAGCACGGCCTGGAGGGCTTGGTCTGCAAGCGGTTGGACTCGGTGTACGAACCCGGTGTGCGCTCCCGCGCCTGGGTCAAGATCCGCAACATGCGCAGCGAGGACGTCGTGGTGGGCGGCTGGCTGCCGGGCAAGGGGCGGCTCACCGGCCTGCCGGGCGCGGTGCTGGTGGGTCAGCGGGCAGGAGGGCGGCTGCGGTTCGTGGGCAGCGTGGGCACCGGCTGGAGCGAGGCGGAGCGGAGCGAACTCGCCGCGCTGCTGGCGGCCGCGGCGACCGACGTGTGCCCCTTCGATCCCGTGCCGCCGGCTCCGGGCGCCCACTGGGTGCTGCCCCGGCTGGTCGGCGAGGTCCGCTACAGCACCCGTACCCGGGCCGGGTTGCTGCGTCAGCCCTCCTGGCTGCGACTGCGCCCCGATCTCGCCCCGGAGGACTCCGCCGCCGACCTCCCGGAGCCGCCTCCATGATCCGAGTATTGGGCGGGTCGTAACCGGAGCGACGCCTTCTACCTCTTGGCGCGGACATGAAAAGCCGGGAAGCTGAACTCCCCAGTAACCCACAGCCGTTGGGCTGCGCCCGGACACGAGGAGGACGCAGTGTCGTCACCGTCGTTGAAGAAGCACCGCACGAGATGGCTCACCGGCCTGGCCGGCGCCGCCGCGCTCGTGGTGGCGTTCCCCTCAGCCGCGTTCGCCGCCCCGCCGCAGGCGCTGCCCGCCAACGCCGAGAGCGCCGAGTACACCTACCAGCCGGCCTTCGACTACGACACGGACGGCTGCTACTCCTCTCCCGCGATCGGCCCCGACGGCACCGTCAACGGCGGCCTCAACCCCACGGGTTCGCTCAGCGGCGACTGCCACGACCTCTCGGACCTGAACAACACCAACACGTACTCGCGCTACAAGTGCAACAACGGCTGGTGCGCCTACATGTACGGCCTGTACTTCGAGAAGGACCAGGCCCTCGCCAACAGCAGCATCGGCGGGCACCGGCACGACTGGGAGCACGTCGTGATCTGGGTGCAGAACGGCGCGGTCCAGTACGTGTCGACGTCCAACCACGGCTCGTTCACGGTGACCGCGGCCTCCGGCGTCCGCTTCGACGGCACGCACGCGAAGATCGTCTACCACAAGGACGGCATCAGCACGCACTGCTTCCGGCTGGCCAACTCGAACGACGAGCCGCCGGAGAACGCCAAGGGCACCTGGCAGTACCCGCCGTTGGTCGGCTGGAACGGCTACCCGTCGACGGCCCTGCGCGACAAACTGAGCGCCTATGACTTCGGCAGCGCCAACTTCGGTCTCAAGGACGCCAATTTCGCCGCCCACCTGACGTCGGCGAAGCCGTCGGGGATCTCCTTCGACCCCAACGCCTGACCCCCGCAACGCCCTTCAGGCGCTCGCGGACACCTTCGGGTGCCTTCGGGCGCGGGACCTAGGACTCCCGGCACCGCCGCTTTCCGTCCCGCGCCCGATCCCCGCCGATCTCCCCCGGCATAGCGTCCCGTTCATGGACACGACCGAGATGAGCGACACCAGCGGACACCTGGAAGAGGCCCTGGAACGCGTCCACGCGTCCGGCCCGGAGCGGGAGGGCTGGCTGTCCAACCACGCACCCATGGTCGTAGAAGCGCTCGCCGCGCACGGACAGGCCGGTTCGGTGCACCGGTGGCTGGACCTGTACCAGGACAGGCTGGAGGACTTCCCCGACCGCACGGCCCCCGTCACGGACGACAACTGGCGTGCGGCGCTGGGTGATCCGCGCCGGATAGCGGACTGGACCGATCATTTCTCCCGCACGCTCGCCGAGCGCCCCTGGAAGGACGTCCTCGCCGAGTGGTGGCCCCGCCTGCTGCCCGGACTGTACGGCGGCGCCACGCACACCGTCATCCGGGTCGGCCACGCCGTGCGCGCGCTGGCCGCCGAGGAGAACGCGCCCCGGCGCACCGAACTCGCCCACGCGCTGGGTTACTGGGCCGCGCGGCACCAACCTGTGACCGGCCTCCTGGCTCTGCCGGGCGCGGCGACCGCCGGACAGGCCCTGGACGCCGTACCCGCGATCGAGCCGGGTCACGTGGGGTTCCGGGACCGTCTGGCCGCCGTGCGCCGGCTGCCCGTGTGGGCGGACGAGGTCACCGACCCGGACACCGCCAAGGAGCGGCTCACCGAACTCGTCCGGGCCGCGACCCACCGCTACGCCACCCACGGCCACGGTGAGCCGACCATGCTCGTCCACGCGGCGACGGCCCCCAACGCCGTGCTGCGGACCCTGGATTCGCTCCCCCGGGACCAGTGGGCCCCCAGTCTCCACGCGGCCTGGACGGCTTCGGCGGCGGTCACGGCGATGTACGCGCCGGTGGCGCCGGTCGACTACACCCCGCCGGGGCGGCTGACGCCCGAGGAGGTCGTGGAGCGGGCCCTCGCCCACGGTGACGAACACGTCATCAAACTCACCGACACCGCCCTGGACATCGGTGACGAGCAGGCCCTCTCGGCCGCCCTCCGCTCGGTCGAGATGAGCGAACCGCTCACCTAGGCGCCTGCCACCAACGCGTCGCCCAAGGGCGTCCGCCCGTACAGCACCTGGAGGCCCTGCCGCCGCGAGCCGAGCAGGCCCGCCTCGCGCAGCACCGACAGATGGGCGGAGACGGTCGACGGGGCGAGACCGTGGCGACGGGCCAGGTCGGTGGTCGAGGCCGGGTCGGTCAACCCGGCCAGGAGGGCGGCGCGCCCGCGCCCCAGGAGCCGGGCGAGTGCCTCCGGCGGGCGGGGTGCCTCGGCGGAGTGCAGGGCGCGCATCCCGCGGGCGGGGTAGATGACCGTCGGCTGCCAGGGCCGGGCGAAGCCGCTCACCACGTCGGGCCAGACGAACACGCTCGGCATGAGCAACACGCCTCGCCCGTCGGCCAGTTGGGCGTCCGTCATGTCACCGCGCACCGGGAGGGTGAGGATGCCGTCGGCCCAGTCGACGTCCGGGTGCAGATCGGCGAACAGGGCGTCGAGGCCCGCGTCCGCCACCTGCCGGGAGCGATGGGCGATGTCGGCCTCCAGCACGGCCCGGTGACGCGCCCAGTCCGGGGCGAGAAGCGCCTGCCAGGCCTGCTCGGTGAGATCGGCGAGGCGCCGTACGGCCCCGGCCGGGTCGTCGAGGGCGGCCCGGCCCCGCGGCGACCCGGCGAGGCCCGGGGTGCAGGCGAGCGAGCGGGCCATCTCCTCGTGGGCGAGGGCGGGGTCGGTGGCGCGCACCCGGGCCAGCTCGTCCTCGAAGCGGGGGTACGGCTCCTCGGGCGGCGGGCCCAGGAAGTCCGGGGTGTAGCCGCCGACCGGTGGGATGAACAGCCACAGCGGTGACAGGTCGAGCCCGGCCACCGCGGGTGCCGCGCGGCGCAGCCAGGCGCGGTGGTAGCCGTGCCGGGCGGACCGGCGCAGCATGCGCAGCGCCTCGTGGGTCTGGCACAGCGGTGAGACCGCGAACCGGCACCGCCTGAGGTCGTCCGTTCCGAGACGCAGGGTCAGCGCCACAACAGCCTCCCCGGCGGCCGTGAGTGATTCGTCCTGGACCGAAAGAGTAGGACCGAGCTGTCCGGCGCAGCACGCTGGCCGTCCCACTTCCCCTCCCCCGGAAGGCACTTGGATGGGCAGCGTACGTCCGGCCCCCTGGCGCAGGGCCGCCGTCGTCGCGGCACTGATGCTGGCCGCGTTCACCTTCAACACCACCGAGAACCTGCCGGTGGGCCTGCTGTCCCTGATGGCGGACGATCTGCGGGTCTCGCTCACGGCGGTGGGCGCGCTGGTCACCGGCTACGGCCTGACGGTGGCCGTGGGCTCGCTGCCGCTGGCCCACGTCACCCGGTCGGTGCCGCGCCGGTACCTGATGTCCGGCCTCCTCGCGGTGCTCGCGCTGGCGAGCTGGCTGTCCGCGCTCACCGCCGTGTCGTACGGTCTGCTGCTGGCCGCCCGGGTGGCAACCGCGCTGGCACAGGCGCTGTTCTGGGCGGTGATGGGGCCGGTCGCGGTCGGGCTGTTCCCTCCCGAGCGGCGGGGCCGGATCATCGGGCTGCTGTCGGTCGGCGGTTCGCTGGCCACGGTGGTCGGGGTGCCGGCCGGGACCTGGCTGGGCGGGCACAGCGGCTGGCGGGTGCCGTTCGCGGTGCTCGGTGCGCTCGCCGTCGTCTCGCTGGTCACGGTGGCCGTGCTGCTGCCGACCTCACGTCCGCGGGAGAGCCACGCGGCCTACGGCGCCGCCCCGGACCGGCGCCGGTTCGCGGTGGTGCTCACCACCACCGCCCTCTCGGTGACGGGGGCGTTCACCGGGTTCACGTACCTCGTCGCCTTCCTGGACGAGGTGAGCGGGTTCGGGCGGGACGCGGTGAGCGCCGTGCTCCTGGCGTTCGGGGCGGCGGGGCTGGCCGGGGTCGCCGCGGTGGGGCCGCTGCTGGACCGGTATCCGCGGGCCACGCTGGTGATCCCGGTGTCGGGCCAGGTCGTGGCCCTGGTCGGGCTGTACACGGCCGGGAGCAGCCAGGCGGCGACCGTGGTGCTGCTGATGCTGCTGGGCGCTTCGGTGGCACCCGCGTTCATGGCGACGCAGAGCCAGGTGCTGCTGGTCGCGCCGGGGCGCACCGAGACGGCTCTCGCGGCGAACTCGGCGGCGTTCAACGTGGGGGTGGCCGCGGGCGCGCTGCTCGGCGGGGTGCTGCTGCCGCTGACCGGGACCCGCGGCACGTTCCTGGCAGGGGGGTTGCTCACCGCGGTGGCGCTGCTGGTGCTGTCCTGGCCGGCGACCGTCGTCACGCGGGCGACGGTGGACGCGCCGGAGCAGGGCGTCCGATGATGGCCGAATGGATCTTCACGAGGAACTGCCCGCGGCCGTCGACGCGGGGGCCCTGCTCGACCTGGCCGGCTCCCATCACGCCCGTCGCGTCCGGCCCTTGGGCACCAGGGAGGCCGCGGATCACCTGGTGAAGGTGTACGCGGTGGAGGCGCCCGGGCGCACGGTCGCCGAGCGGGACACCGAGGCCGCGCTGCGGATCGCGGCGGGCCATCTCCGCCTCGGCCCGCTGCGGGGCTCGCTGGGACTCGCCGTGCTGCTCGTGCACGCGGGCGGGGACGGCGACTACGTGCTGGTCCACACCTGGATCGAGGGCGACATGGCGGACCTGGCGGTCTTCACCGGACCCGCCGGCGAGCCGGACGCGCTGCGGCCCGGCCGGGCGGGACTCTCGCCCTGCGTGTGGGAGGCGGCCGTACTCGCGCACGAACGGGACGCGTACGCCCGGCGCGTCCTGGACGGGACCGGGCCGCTCGCCGACCGTCTCACCGCCTGGGCCGAGGACACCCTCACGGGTGAGGTCCGATGAGCGGGACTCCCCGCGTCCGGCACGCCGAGCGCGCTGACGTTCCCCGGGTCGCCGAACTCGCCGCCCGGCACGCGGAGTACGAGCAGGCGACACCACCCCCGGACGACCTGCCCGCCAGACTGGCCGGCCTGCTCTTCGACACCCCCGCGCCCCGCCTGCGCTGTCTGGTCGCCGAACTCCCGGACGGCGAGCTCGTCGGCTACGCCACCTGCGCGCCCGAACTCTCCACCTGGGAAGGCCGCGAATACCTGCACATGGACTGCCTGTTCCTGCTGCCCGGACACCGCGGTCTCGGACTGGGCGTACTGCTGATGGACGCCGTCGCCGCCGAGGCCCGGGCGCTCGGGCTCGGCGAGGTGCAGTGGCAGACGCCGACGTGGAACGACGGGGCGATCCGGTTCTACGACCGGTTGGGCGCCCGGGCCAAGCAGAAGTGGCGCTACTCCCTACCCGTTACTCCCTGAGCGTCAAACACCGGACCTCCGCAGGGTCTATCGTGTCCCGCATGTCCCTCCCGGAACTGATCCGCATCGTCTCCCGTGACTCGCCGATGGCGCTGGCTCAAGTGGAGCGTGTCAGAAGCGAGTTGACCGCCCTGTATCCCGGTGTGCGCACCGAGGTCGTGCCGGTGAAGACGACCGGTGACAAGTGGATGGGCGACCTGTCGAAGGTCGAGGGCAAGGGGGCGTTCACCAAGGAGGTCGACGCCGCGCTGCTGGCCGGCGAGGCGGATCTCGCGGTGCACTGCGTGAAGGACGTGCCCGCCGACCGGCCGCTCCCGGCGGGCACCGTGTTCGCCGCCTTCCTGAAGCGGGACGACGTCCGGGACGCCCTGATCCACCCGGGCGGGCTCACCCTGGACGAGCTTCCGGAGGGGACCCGGATCGGGACCTCCTCGGTGCGCCGCGTGGCCCAGCTGGCCGCCACCCATCCGCATCTGGAGTGCGTGCCCTTCCGCGGCAACGCCAACCGGCGGCTCGCGAAGCTGGCGGCGGGTGAGGCGGACGCGCTGCTGCTGGCGGTCGCCGGGCTCGAGCGCATCGGCCGCCAGGACGTGATCACCGAGATCCTCTCGCCGGAGACGATGATGCCGCCGATCGGCGCGGGCATCCTCGCGCTCCAGTGCCGTGAGGGCGACACCGAGCTGATCGACGCGGTCAGCGCGCTGGGCGACCCGGACACGTTCCGGGAGGCCACCGCCGAGCGCATGTTCCTGCACGTGCTGCAAGGACACTGCAACAGTCCGATCGCCGGTTACGCGCGCGTGGACCACGGCGGCGAACTCTCCCTGCGGGCCTGTGTCTTCACCCCGGACGGCAAGACGCGGCTGAACGCCCACGAGTGGGCGGGCCGGCTGGATCCGGCCACGCTGGGCACCTCGGTCGCCGTGGCCCTGCTGCGTCAGGGCGCCCGCGAGATCATCGACGGCATCCCGCACTAGCTCCGCCGCACGGCAACCGAGAACGGCGGCTCAGGCCGTGCCCTCTTCGGCCTGGTCCCGCAGGAAGTTGCTGACCTGGCAGGCCAGGCCCTCGCGGCCCGCCCCCGTGTGCGCGGTCCGCTCGTCGAGTCCGATGCCGCCGGCCCACAGCCGGCGGTCGGCCCACTCGTCGTCGACCCGCAGCTGGATCTGCACGTCGATCTGGCTCAGGCTCGCCTCCGGGCCCGCCGCGAACAGCACGGCGGTGGCGCGGCGCAGCGGGTACACGTCGAAGCCCTCGATGAACTGCGAGTTGCGCCAGTCGATGAAGGCGCTCTCCCCGTCGGGACCGATCCGGACGTCGATCTGGCCGTCCTCCAGGTGGACCGTCGGGTGCTTCTCCCCGCGGTTTTCCACGGTCACGCGGACGCTGAAGTAGGTGAGCCCTTCGGCGGCGTCGTCGCGTCCCCGCGGCGGCTCGGCCGCCTCCAGACGGTGGACGCGGACACGCAGACCGGCATGCTCGTCGTACTCCTGCCAGTCCCCGACCACGTTCGGCTCGTACACAGTGCACCTCTTCGACCTCAGAGAGCTGCTTCCTATCTGTGTGCTCAATGCACTGTCAAATGAGCGGAATGCGCTGTGGCCAGGGAATTCACCCCCTTTGATCGCTGATCAAGCCGTGCGCAGGAAGAATCCGCCAAGCGGCCGGAAAAACCCTTCCGCGGGCGTGCCGCACATCACGTTCCCCACGCATGATCAACACGCGTGATCAACGGGCCAGCCGGCCGAGGAGCGAGGAGGCCGCGGTGATGCCGAGCGCGGCGGCCACGGCCAGCACGCCGAAGTCGAGCGCCAGATGGGCGTGGGTGCCGAGCAGGAGGCCGCGCAGGGCGTCGACTTCGTAGCTCAGGGGGTTCACCTTGCTGACGGCCTGGAGCCAGCCCGGCATGACGGAGAGCGGGTACAGGGCGTTGGAGCCGAAGAAGAGCGGCATGGTGATGGCCTGTCCGATGCCCATCAGGCGGTCCCTGCTGAGCACGATGCCGGCGATGGTCATGGACAGGCAGGAGAAGAAGGCCGAGCCGAGGATCACGATCAGGCCGACCCCGAGGAGCTTCAGCGGGTTCCAGGTCAGGGACACCCCGAGCAGGGCGGCGATGAGGATGACGACGACGGCCTGGATCAGTGATTTCACGCCGGCCGCGAAGGCCTTGCCGGTGGTCAGTGCCGAGCGCGGGGTGGGGGTGACCAGGAGCTTGTTGAGGATGCCCGCGTCCCGCTCCCAGATGATCTGGATGCCGTAGAAGATGGCGATGAACATCGCGGACTGGGCGATGATGCCGGGCGCCAGGTAGTCGATGTAGGGGATGCCCTCGGTGGGGATCGCCTTGATGCGGGTGAAGGTCTGGCCGAAGATCAGCAGCCACAGGGCGGGCTGGACGGCGCGGGTGTAGAGCTCGGTGCGGTCGTGGCGGAGCTTCTGCAGCTCGACGGCGCACATCGCCACCACCCGGGCGGGCAGCAGCCGCCAGCCCGCGCGGGGCTCCGGCGGCCTCAGCAGCAGGCCGATGTCAGCCGACACGGTTCGCGGTGCGGCGGGTGCTTCGGACATCGCGGAAATCCCCTCCTTCGTCTTCGAGTCCGCTGCCGGCGACGTCCCGGAAGACGTCCTCCAGGGTCGGCAGGGTGTCGGTGCCCCGCTTCTCGGCCAGTCCCCGCCGGAGTTCCTCGGGGGTGCCCAGGGCGCGGATGCGGCCGCGGTGCATGAGGCCGACCCGGTCGCAGTACTGGTCGGCCTCGTCCATGTAGTGGGTGGTCACGAGGACGGTCATGCCGGTCGCCTCGCGTACGGCGTTGATGTGCTCCCAGACGCCGGTGCGGGCGATCGGGTCGAGGCCGATGGTCGGCTCGTCGAGGATGAGCAGCCGGGGCGCGCTGACCAGGGCCTGGGCGAGTTCCAGGCGCCGGACCATGCCGCCGGAGTAGGTGCCCGCGAGCCGGTCGGCGGCGTCGGTGAGGTCGACGGCGGCCAGGGCCTGGGCGACCCGCTCGGCGCGTTCCTTGCGGGACACGTCGAAGACGCGGGCGAACAGGGTGATGTTCTCCCGGCCGGTCAGGTTCGCGTCGGCGGACAGCTGCTGCGGGACGTAGCCCAGCAGGCGCCGTACGGCCATCGCGTCCTCGGCGGTGTCGCGGCCGAAGACGTGGATCATGCCGGCCGGCACCGGGAGCAGGGTGGTGATGCAGCGGATGGCGGTGGTCTTGCCGGCGCCGTTGGGGCCGAGCAGTCCGAAGACCTCGCCCTCCCCCACGGTCAGGTCCAGTGCGTCCACGGCCTTCGTGTCGCCGAAGGCGTAGTCGAGCCCGGTGCAGGAAACAGCGTCGGCTGTCATGACTCCTCGGCCTCCTCGTGCAGGGTGACGGCAAGGGCGCGCAGGGCCGGCAGGGCGGCTCGCAGGGCTTCCTGGTCGGCCGTGTCGAGCCGGGCGACGTGCCGCCCGACGAGTGCGACGCGCCGCTGTTTCCAGTCCCTGAGCCGGGTCTCGGCCTTCTCGGTGAGCAGCAGGCGGGCGGCGCGCCGGTCGGCGGGGTCGGTCTCGCGGACCAGGTGCCCCTCTTTGACGAGCTGGTTGACGAGGGTGGAGACGGAGTTCCCGGCGAGGTGCAGTTCCCTGGCGGCCTCGGAGACGCCGATGCCGGGCCGCGACTCGACCAGGCGCAGCAGCTCGACCTCGGCACCGCGCAGCCGCGGCACGGTCAGTCCGGCGCGCAACCTGCGCCTGAGCAGCCGCTGGACACCGACGAGGGCGTCGGCCAGCTCTTCGGGAAAGGTCTCCTCGTCCATGCCGCGAGATTACCTCTGTGTCAGAGGCAATCTCGACCAAGAGCGAGTCAAGCACGCACCTCGGGCCCATACACACTCACCTCGGGCCCATATCGGGCGATCTGTGCTTTTGTTTCGTTTCACCCGATAGCGGGAATCCGTACAACAGTGCTTCGGACAGGAGGCACCTCCGTGGGAGCCCGCCGAGCGGGTTTCGGATGTCTGTCTCTCACCGTCCGCGTGCGTTCCTCCCACGGGTCTGTCCATCCAGCACCCCCTCAGGGAGGTGCGCGACATGACCGTCGCCACCAGAACCAAGCCCCATCCGCACGACGACGCCCCTGACACCAACGCGGCGTTCGAGCGTTTGACGCGCCTGCCCGAAGGCCCGGAGCGCAAGGCGCTGCGGGACGAACTGGTGGAGCTGTGGCTGCCCATGGCCGAGCGGATCGCCGTCCGCTTCCGGGGCCGCGGCGAGTCCCTCGAGGACCTCTACCAGGTGGCCGCCCTCGGGCTCGTCAAGGCCGTCGACCACTACGACCCGGCCCGCGGCAGCGCCTTCGAGGCGTACGCGGTGCCGACCGTGACCGGCGAGATCAAGCGGCACTTCCGCGACCACATGTGGACGCTGCACGTACCGCGGCGGGTGCAGGACCTGCGCAACCGGGTCCGGCAGGCCTCGAAGGAGCTCGCGCAGACCCCCGGCCGGACTCCCAGCGTCGCCGAGATCGCCGAGCTGGCGCACCTGACCGAGGACGAGGTGCGCACCGGGGCGGAGGCGCTGGAGTGCTTCTCGGCGCTCTCGCTGGAGGCGGAGATGCCGGGCACGGACGGCTACGCCCTGAGCGACGCGCTCGGCGGCCCCGACCCCGGCTACGACGTCGTCGTCGACCGGGTCGCCGTCCGGCCCTGTCTGGAAGCCCTGCCGGACCGCGAGCGGACCATCCTCTACCTGCGCTTCTTCAAGGGCATGACCCAGAGCGGCATCGCCGAGGAGCTCGGCATCTCCCAGATGCACGTCTCCCGGCTGCTCAGCACCTGCTTCGACCGGCTGCGCGAGGAGGTCCTGGCCGACGCCGGCTGATGCCTGGAGCCCGGGGCCGCCGTCACTCCGGCGGCGCCCCCGGGATCTGCGTCGGCCCGTACTGGTCGAGGGCCTTTTCGAGCTCGACGCGGACCTCCCCCGGGATGTCCCCGGACCGCCCCCAGATGAGGATGAGGTCGGCGACGCTGCGCAGCTTGATGTTGGTGTGCTGGGAGACGTCCTTCAGTACGGCCCAGCCCTCGTCCGGAGTCACCCTGCCGAGGGCGACGACCATCCCGATGGCCTGGTCCACGACGGCATGGGAGACGACCGCCTCCTTCAGCTGGTCGATCTCCTCCTGGAGCGCGAAGATCCGGTCCGACTCCGCGGCCGGTTCCTCGGGGATGCCTGGCACCCCTCCATCCTGTCACTCGGACGGCCCGGCGCCACCGGGCCGGAGGCCGGAAGGGGCACCGTTTCGGCGGCTCCCGCGGGGTACTCGGCAGGCGGCCACAGCTGTTCCGGAACGACACTGGGTGAAAGACCCACTGGCCGCAGCCCGACGAGAGCAGGACGCGACCGCCATGAACCACGACCCGAGACTCCCCGGCACGACCGCGGACGTCGTCTCCAGCCACCATGTGTTCGGGGCCCCCTGCTGGGTGAGCCTGACCAGCCGCGACCAGCAGACCACGGAGGACTTCTACGGAGCCGTCCTCGGCTGGGAGTGGAAGCCGGCCAAGCTCGGGGAGCGCTTCCGGGTGGCACTGGCGGACGGCACGCCGGTCGCCGGCATCGCGGCGGTGGCGTCGATGTGGCAGATGGCGGTGGCCTGGACGCCGTACTTCGCGGTGCCCAGCGCGGACGAGGCGGTGGCCCGGGTCCAGGAGCGCGGCGGCACGCTGGCGGTGGGCCCGCTGTCCTTCCCGCCCGGCCGGGCGGCCCTGCTCTCCGACCGGGACGGCGCGACCTTCGGCATCTGGGAGGGCGAGCTGATCGCCAACTGGGAGGTGTGGCGCCGGGCCCAGCCGGCCTTCGTGCGGCTGCACACCCGTGACGCGTTCGACGCGGCGATCTTCTACGGCGAGGTCCTCGAGTGGGCGACGGGACGCCCCGGCTGCTGCGAGGTCGACTACGAGGGCGGCGAGGTGGTGCTGCGCAGCGGCGGCGACGTGGTGGCCCGCATCGAGTCGGGAGCCCTGGGCTCGGCGCCCGACCCCACGATCCGCCCGCACTGGCAGGTCCACTTCGCGGTCACCGACGTCACGGCCTGTGCCAAGGCCGCCGAGGCCCACGGCGGCAGCGTCCTGACGAAGCACAGCACCGAGGCCGTGCTGCGGGACCCGGACGGAGCCCGGTTCACGGTGACATCGCGCCGGACACGCTGAGCGTCCCGGGACCACCCGGCGAAGAGCCCCGCACCCGTCGACCGGGTGCGGGGCTCTTGTTCAGGCGCCCGTGCGGGAGGGCCGGGACAGCAGCACCAGGCTGCGGGCCTCGACCGTCATCTCCGTGCCGGCCTTGTGCTCCGACTCGTCGGCGCCCTGCGGCTCGGCCGTGTCGAGCAGGGTCGTCCAGCGGTCGCCGTACGCGGGGTCAGGGAGGCGGAAGTCGACGGGTTCCCAGTATCCGTTGAGCAGCAGGAGGAACGAGTCGTCGACCACCCGGCGCCCGCGCGGGTCGGGTTCGGCGATGGCGTCGCCGTTGAGGAAGACACCGACCGAGTGGGCGTCGGACCGCTGCCAGTCCGCCTCGGTCATCTCGCGGGCGTCCGGCAGCAGCCAGACCAGGTCCGGCAGCGGCTGCCCCGCGTGCGTCACGGTCTCCCCCCGGAAGTAGCGGCGCCTGCGCAGCACTGGATGCGCGGCCCGCAGCCCGATCACGTACCGCGTGAACGCGGCGAGTTCGCGCTGCTCCTCGCTCAGCGCCCAGTCGATCCAGGAGACTTCGTTGTCCTGGCAGTAGGCGTTGTTGTTGCCGCCCTGGGTGCGCCCGAGTTCGTCGCCGTGGCAGAGCATGGGGATGCCCTGCGAGAGCAGCAGCGTGGCGAGGAAGTTGCGCTGCTGGCGGGCCCGGAGTTCGAGGACGGCGGGGTCGTCCGTGTCGCCCTCCGCCCCGCAGTTCCAGGACCGGTTGGTGCTCTCCCCGTCCCGGCCGCCCTCTCCGTTGGCCTCGTTGTGCTTGTCGTTGTAGGAGACGAGGTCGCGCAGCGTGAAGCCGTCGTGCGCGGTCACGAAGTTGACGCTCGCGCGCGGACGGCGCCGACTGTGCTGGTACAGGTCGGAGGAGCCGGTCAGGCGGGACGCGAACTCCCCGAGCGTGTGCGGTTCGGCGCGCCAGAAGTCCCGTACGGCGTCCCGGTACTTGCCGTTCCACTCCGACCACAGCGGCGGGAAGTTGCCGACCTGGTAGCCGCCCTCCCCCACGTCCCACGGCTCGGCGATCAGCTTGACGCGGCTGATCACCGGGTCCTGCTGGATGAGGTCGAAGAACGCGGAGAGCCGGTCCACCTCGTGGAACTGCCGGGCCAGGGTGGCCGCGAGGTCGAAGCGGAAGCCGTCGACGTGCATCTCGGTGACCCAGTAGCGCAGCGAGTCCATGATCAGCTGAAGGACGTACGGGTGTCGCATCAGCAGGCTGTTCCCGGTGCCGGTGGTGTCGTAGTAGTGGCCCCAGTCGCCGTCCACCAGCCGGTAGTAGGAGGCGTTGTCGATGCCCCGGAAGGACAGGGTCGGCCCCTTCTCGTTGCCCTCGGCGGTGTGGTTGTAGACCACGTCGAGGATGACCTCGAGCCCGGCCGCGTGCAGCGCCTTCACCATCGTCTTGAACTCGGCGACCTGCTGACCGCGGGTGCCGTGGGCGGCGTAGGCGTTGTGGGGCGCGAAGAAGCCGATCGTGTTGTAGCCCCAGTAGTTGGAGAGGTCGCGGTCCTGGAGCACCCCGTCCTGCACGAACTGGTGCACCGGCATCAGCTCGACGGCCGTCACTCCCAGCGAGGTCAGGTGGCCGATCACCGCGGGGTGGGCGAGACCGGCGTAGGTGCCGCGCAGTTCGGGCGGGACGTCGGGGTGGGTGCGGGTGAGTCCGCGGACGTGCGCCTCGTAGATCACGCTGTCGGCGTAGGGCCGGCAGGGCGGTCGGTCGTCGCCCCAGTCGAAGGCCGGGTCGGTGACCACGCCGAGCATGGTGTGCCCGGCGCTGTCGGCCTGGGGCGTGACCAGTGACGGGTGGTTGTCCGTCTGGCCGTCGACCGCCTTGGCGTACGGGTCGAGCAGCAGCTTCGACGGGTCGCACCGGTGGCCGAACTCGGGCTGCCAGGGGCCGTGCACCCGATAGCCGTAGCGCTGTCCCGGCCCCACACCCGGCAGATAGCCGTGCCACACGAATCCGTCGGCCTCGGTCAGCGGGACCTCGCTGTGGCCGCCCCGCTCGTCGACGAGGACGAGTTCGACGCGCTCGGCGACCTCGCTGAACAGCGCGAAGTTGGTGCCCTCGCCGTCGTAGGCGGCGCCCAGCGGGTACGGGCGCCCGCTCCAGGCGGGCACCCGCTTCCCGTTCTTGGACGGCTTCCTCCTGGACGCCGGCACGTCAGCACCCGCCGTCGGCGGCAGCGGCGGCCAGGGCCGCGACCGGCAGCTCGCGCGGCACCTGGAGGCCCTCCCGCAGGCTGGGCGCGGGCACGGTCGGCACCAGCGGGACACGCTCGCCCGCACGGGCCCGCTGGGAGAACCAGATGACCTTGCTGCCGGTCTCCGTGGCGCAGCAGCCCCAGCCGTCGCTCATCGCGGCGATGCGCTCGAGGCAGGCGCGCAGATCCAGGTCCGGGCGCAGATCGCAGTCGTTCTCGCCGATGGCCGTGATGAGGTGCTGACCGTTCCACCACAGCTCGATCGAGGTGTTCTTGTCCGTCGCGTGCTCGTCGATCGCCTTCAGCAGCAGGACGGCACCGCGGCAGACGGGCTCGACCAGGGTCTCCAGGTCCCAGAGCCGTAGATGGGCGGCCAGGATGCGCCTGACCTGCCCGACCCGTTCCGGGCTGACCTCCACGTCGAGGTGGTAGTAGCAGGGCACTGCGGTCTTCATCGTCGTCGCTCCTCACCGGCGAAGCTCCCGCTCCTCCCGGCCCCCGCGGGGCCGGGCCCCGAAACACACGGAGCGTGAGCGCTGTTCGCTTCAGAGTCACTCCAGAGTGGGAGTGCTACGCCATTCGTGCAACACGAGCGATTCGCGAGGCGAATGAAGCCGGTCGGGGCGGATGAGGCGGCATAAAGGTCGTTGAAGACCCAACAAGACGCTGAGTCGTTACCCGTGCACCATGAGTGAAGATCTCGCGGGTCCCGCATCTCCCCACCTCCGAAAGGTGAACGGCGCCATGCTGCTACCGGCCAAAGCCGAAGTCGCCAGGCAACTGAGGCGCTACCGCGCCTGGGAGCGCCGGATGCTCGCCTCCCCCGCCGACCGCGCCGTCCGGAGCACCTTCGAGGACTCGGGCTACACGCTGTGCGTCCTGATGGGCAAGCGCTGTGCCCGCGAGGCCGCCGACGCGGCCGAGCGCTATCTGCGGAGCAGCGTGATCGCCTATCTGCAGGAGCAGAGCGACCTCCCGCACGCGAGCGCCGCCGTCAGACGGGGTCCTCCGAGATCGGCGGAACGTTCCCCCGCGGGGAGGTGACAGCCTTCCGGCGCAGCTTCGATCCCCCGGCCGGGCGCCCTCAGTGCCCGGCCTCGAGCACGACGGAGGCGAGAGCATGAGCACCACCCCGGCCATCGGCCGCATCCCCGTTCGGGACGTCCGTCCTGCCGTCGAGTCGGGCAGGCGCCCGGCGAAAGCGGTCGTGGGAGAGACGTTCGAGGTCACCGCCACCGTGTTCCGCGAGGGGCACGACGCGGTCGCCGCGAACGTCGTCCTCACCGACCCGGAGGGCCGGCACAGTCCCTGGACCCCGATGCGGGAGCTGGCCCCGGGCACCGACCGCTGGGGCGCCGAGGTGACGGTGGACGTCGAGGGGCGCTGGACGTACCGCGTGGAGGCCTGGAGCGACCCGGTGAGCACCTGGCGGCGCACCGCCCGCATAAAGGTGCCGGCCGGCCTCGACACGGGACTCGTCCTGGAGGAGGGCGCCGAGCTCTACACCCGTGCGGCGGCGGGCGTAGCGGAGGGCCCGCAGCGGGCGGTGCTGCTGGCCGCGGCCAGGACGCTCGCCGATGACTCGCTGCCGGTCGCCACCCGTCTGGCGGGGGCGCTCACCCCGGAGGTGGACGCGGTCCTGGCCCGCCATCCGCTGCGGGAGTTGATCACGGCGTCGGAGTCGTTGCCGCTGCTGGTGGAGCGGGAGCGGGCGTTGTTCGGCTCGTGGTACGAGTTCTTCCCCCGGTCGGAGGGCACCCCCGAGACGCCGCACGGCACGTTCCGTACCGCGGCCCGCAGGCTGCCGGCGATCGCGGCGATGGGTTTCGACGTGGTCTACCTGCCGCCGATCCACCCGATCGGCACCACCTTCCGCAAGGGCCGCAACAACACCCTCTCCGCCGGCCCCGACGATGTGGGCGTGCCGTGGGCGATCGGCTCGCCGGAGGGCGGCCACGACGCGGTCCACCCGGATCTGGGCACGATCGAGGACTTCGACTGGTTCGTGCGGGAGGCTGCCGCGCACGGGCTGGAGATCGCGCTGGACTTCGCGCTGCAGTGCTCGCCGGACCATCCGTGGGTGCAGAAGCATCCGGAGTGGTTCCACCACCGCCCCGACGGCACGATCGCGTATGCGGAGAATCCGCCGAAGAAGTACCAGGACATCTACCCGATCGCCTTCGACGCGGATCTGGACGGGCTGGTCGCGGAGACCGTGCGGGTGCTGCGGCACTGGATGGGGCACGGGGTGCGGATCTTCCGCGTGGACAACCCGCACACCAAGCCGGTCGTCTTCTGGGAGCGGGTGATCGGTGACATCAACGCCACCGACCCCGATGTGATCTTCCTGGCGGAGGCGTTCACCCGGCCGGCGATGATGCACACCCTGGCGCAGATCGGTTTCCAGCAGTCGTACACGTACTTCACCTGGCGCACCACCAAGCAGGAGCTGACCGAGTACCTGAGTGAGCTGGCGGGTGAGGCGGCCTCCTACATGCGGCCGAACTTCTTCGCCAACACCCCCGACATCCTGCACGCCTTCCTCCAGCACGGCGGCCGGCCGGCGTTCGCGCTGCGCGCGGTCCTGGCCGCGACCCTCTCGCCGACCTGGGGGATCTACTCCGGCTACGAGCTGGCCGAGAACACCCCGCTGCGCGAGGGCAGCGAGGAGTACCTGGACTCGGAGAAGTACCAGCTCAAGGCCCGCGACTGGGACAGCCCCGACAGCCTCGCCCCCCTGATCACCCAGCTCAACACCAGCAGGCGCAGCCACCCGGCGCTCCAGCAGCTCCGGAACCTCCGTTTCCATGACACCGACAACGACTCGGTCATCGCCTACAGCAAGCGCACGGGTGACGACGCGGTCCTGGTGGTCGTGAACCTCGATCCGCACCACACCCAGGAGGCCACGGTCTCGTTGGACATGCCGCAACTCGGCCTGGAACGGCACGAGTCCCTTTCCGTCCACGACGAACTGACGGGTGAGACCTACCGCTGGGGCAGAAACAACTACGTGCGCCTGGAGCCCGGCCGGGCACCCGCGCACGTGTTCCAGGTCCGTAGGTCGGCGCCTCAGAGCGGAGGATCCACAGCGTGACTGTCAACGAGCCCGTCCACGACACCTTCGAGGACACTCCGGCGAAGGACCGGGACCCCGACTGGTTCAAGCGAGCGGTCTTCTACGAGGTGCTGGTCCGCTCCTTCCAGGACAGCAACGGCGACGGTGTCGGCGACCTCAAGGGCCTGACCGCCAAACTGGACTACCTCCAGTGGCTCGGTGTCGACTGCCTGTGGCTGCCGCCGTTCTTCAAGTCGCCGCTCCGGGACGGCGGTTACGACGTCTCCGACTACACCGCCGTACTGCCGGAGTTCGGTGACCTCGCCGACTTCGTGGAGTTCGTCGACGCCGCCCACCAGCGCGGCATGCGCGTGATCATCGACTTCGTCATGAACCACACCAGCGACCAGCACCCGTGGTTCCAGGAGTCCCGCGCCAACCCCGACGGCCCCTACGGCGACTACTACATGTGGGCGGACGACGACAAGCAGTACCAGGACGCGCGGATCATCTTCGTCGACACCGAGGCCTCCAACTGGACCTACGACCCGGTCCGCGGCCAGTACTTCTTCCACCGCTTCTTCTCCCACCAGCCGGACCTCAACTACGAGAACCCCGCCGTCCAGGAGGAGATCCTCGCCGCCCTCCGCTTCTGGCTGGACCTCGGCATCGACGGCTTCCGCCTCGACGCCGTGCCCTACCTCTACGCGCAGGAGGGCACCAACTGCGAGAACCTGCCCGCCACGCACCAGTTCCTGAAGCGGGTGCGCCGCGAGATCGACGCGATGTACCCCGACACGGTGCTGCTCGCGGAGGCGAACCAGTGGCCGGAGGACGTCGTCGACTACTTCGGCGACTACCAGGCCGGGGGCGACGAGTGCCACATGGCCTTCCACTTCCCGGTCATGCCCCGCATCTTCATGGCCGTGCGCCGCGAGTCCCGCTACCCGGTCTCCGAGATCCTCGCCAAGACCCCGGCCATCCCGCAGAACTGCCAGTGGGGCATCTTCCTGCGCAACCACGACGAGCTGACCCTCGAGATGGTCACCGACGAGGAACGCGACTACATGTGGGCCGAGTACGCCAAGGACCCGCGGATGCGCGCCAACATCGGCATCCGACGGCGCCTCGCCCCCCTCCTGGACAACGACCGGGACACGATCGAGCTGTTCACGGCCCTGCTGCTGGCGCTGCCCGGCTCGCCGATCCTCTACTACGGCGACGAGATCGGCATGGGCGACAACATCTGGCTCGGCGACCGGGACGCCGTCCGCACCCCCATGCAGTGGACCCCCGACCGCAACGCGGGCTTCTCCACGGCGGATCCGGGCCGGCTCAGCCTGCCGATCATCATGGACCCGGTCTACGGGCATCAGGTCACCAACGTCGAGGCGTCCATGGCCTCGCCGTCCTCCCTGCTGCACTGGACCCGCCGGATGATCGAGATCCGCAAGCAGAACCCGGCGTTCGGCCTCGGCACCTTCACCGAGCTCCAGTCCTCCAACCCCGCCGTGCTGGCCTTCCTGCGGGAGTACGAGGACGACCTGGTCCTGTGCGTGAACAACTTCTCCCGGTTCGCCCAGCCCACCGAGCTCGACCTCCGCGAGTTCGCCGGTCGACACCCGGTCGAGCTGTTCGGCGGGGTGCGGTTCCCGGCCATCGGTGAACTGCCGTATCTGCTGACCCTCGGCGGGCACGGCTTCTACTGGTTCCGGCTCTCCCGAGTCGCATCCCGCATCGGTCGACGCTCTTGAGCGTGCCGACGAAAGGACGCGTCACCATGCCGAAGACCGCACCCCTCGGCCCCAGAACCGTGCCGGCGAGCGACCTCATGGCGTCGCTGGGCGGGCTGCTGCGCCAGTGGCTGCCGCGCCAGCGGTGGTTCGCGGGCAAGGACCGGCCCGTGAGCGAACTCGGTCTGCTCTCCATGACCGAGCTGTTCCCGGGCTGTCTGCATCTGCTGGTCCACGCCAGTCACGGCGGAGTGCCCGCGCCGGGCTGCGCCACCCCGGCCGGTGACTGCTACCAGCTGCTGCTGGGCGTGCGGAAGCACCTCTCACCGCGTCTCGGCCGCGCCCTGATCGGCCGCGCGGAGCAGGGTCCGCTGGCCGGCCTCACGATCTACGACGCCCTGCACGACCCGCGTTCGGCGCAGCTGCTCCTCGAACGGCTGCGGCAGCCCGGCACGGCCGGACCCCTGCGCTTCGAGGGCGACCCCTCGGTGCCGGTGCCCGCCGGGCTCCCCCCGCGGCTGCTGGAGGCGGAGCAGTCCAACTCCTCGCTGGTGTACGGCGACGAGTTCATCCTGAAGGTCTTCCGCCGGATCCAGCCCGGGGTCAACCCGGACCTGGAGGCGCCGGTCGCGCTGGCCGGGCAGGGCTGCCGCAGGGTGCCCGCGCCGGTGGCCTGGTTCCGGACCACGCACCCGCAGGAGGCCACGCTCGGCGTGCTCCAGCCGTATCTGCGGGACGCCTCCGACGGCTGGACGCTGGCCCTGCACGCGCTGGCCTCCGGTGACGACTTCACCGTGCAGGCGCACGAGCTGGGGCGGGCCATGGCCGAGGTGCACCTCGCGCTGGCCGCCGCGTTCCCCGGTGACGGGGCCCACGGAGACAACGGCTCCATGGCGGCCGCGATGGCCGAACGCCTGGACGCGGCCGCGCACAGCGTCCCGGCGCTGCGACCGTTCGTGCCCGGGCTGCGGAACGCCTTCGGCGCGCTGGCCACCTGCGACGCCGGGCCACCGGCACAGCGGGTGCACGGCGACCTGCATCTGGGGCAGGTGCTGCGGGCGGGCCGCGAGTGGTTCGTCATCGACTTCGAGGGCGAGCCGTCCCGGCCCCTCGCCGAGCGCTGCACCGCGCAGTCTCCCGTGCGGGACATCGCAGGCATGCTGCGCTCCTTCGACTACGCGGCCCGGCAGCGCCGCCCCTGGCGTCCGGAGTGGGCACGCCGCTGCCGGGAGGCCTTCTGCGCGGGCTACGCCGCCCTCGCCGGCTGGGACCCGCGCAAGAAGCACGGACTGCTGCGGGCGTACGAGACCGACCGGGCCGTCTACGAAGTCCTGTACGAGGCGCGACACCGACCCGACTGGCTGCCCGTGCCGATGGCGGCGATCGAGCGCCTCGCCGTGAGAGGAGACTGAGCCGTGGCCCTGCGTGACACTTCGATGCCCGAGCCGTCCGGACCGGCCGGGCGCGCCCCGGCCCCGGCCCCGCCACTGGACACCGGCGACCGGGCCCGGCTGCTGGCGGGCGCCCACCACGACCCGCACGCGCTGCTCGGCGCCCACCCGGTCGCCGGCGGGATCGCCTTCCGGGCGCTGCGCCCCTTCGCCCGCTCGGTGAGCGTGGTGATCGACGGCGAGCGCAGCCCGCTGACCTCGGAGGGCGACGGCCTCTTCTCGGGTCTGCTCCCCCTCGACGCGATCCCCGACTACACCCTGCGGGTGGCGTACGCGGACGGGGAGCAGGAGGTGCACGACCCGTACCGCTTCCTGCCCGCGCTCGGCGAGACCGACCTCCACCTGATCCGCGAGGGACGCCACGAGCAGCTGTGGAAGGCGCTCGGCGCCGAGCCGATGACCCACCAGGGCGTCACCGGCACCCGCTTCACGGTCTGGGCGCCGAACGCCCAGGGGGTCCGGGTCGCCGGCGAGTTCACCTACTGGGACGGGCAGGCGTTTCCGATGCGCTCGCTCGGCGCGTCCGGGGTGTGGGAGCTGTTCCTGCCCGGGATCGGCGAGGGCACCCGCTACAAGTTCGAGATCACCTCCCGCCACGGCGACCGGTTCCTGAAGTCCGACCCGATGGCCCGCAGCACCGAGGTGCCGCCCGACACCGCGTCCGTGGTGACCTCCTCGCACTTCGAGTGGAGCGACCAGGAGTGGATGGCCGGGCGGGGCGAGGTCCCGGTGCACGAGGCGCCGTTCTCGGTGTACGAGGTCCATCTGCCGTCCTGGCGCAAGGGGATGACGTACCGTCAACTCGCCGAGGAGCTCCCCGCGTACGTCAAGGAGCTCGGCTTCACCCACGTCGAGCTGATGCCGGTCGCCGAGCACCCCTTCGGCCCTTCCTGGGGTTACCAGGTCACCGGTTTCTACGCGCCGACCTCCCGGCTCGGCTCCCCCGACGACTTCAAGTACCTGATCGACGCCCTCCACCGGGCCGGCATCGGCGTGATCATGGACTGGGTGCCGGCCCATTTCCCCAAGGACGACTGGGCGTTGGCCCGCTTCGACGGGGACCCGCTGTACGAGCCCGGGGACTGGCGGCGGGCGGAGCACCCGGACTGGGGCACGTACGAGTTCGACTTCGGACGCGTGGAGGTGCGCAACTTCCTCGTCGCCAACGCCGTGTACTGGTGCGAGGAGTTCCACATCGACGGCCTCAGGGTCGACGCGGTCGCCTCCATGCTCTACCTCGACTACTCGCGCGACTCGGGCCAGTGGAGCCCGAACGTGTTCGGGGGCCGGGAGGATCTCGACGCGGTCGCCTTCCTCCAGGAGATGAACGCGACCGTGTACCGGCGGGCGCCGGGGGTCGTCACCATCGCCGAGGAGTCCACCGCCTGGGACGGCGTGACCCGTCCGACCGACAGCGGGGGCCTGGGTTTCGGCCTGAAGTGGAACATGGGGTGGATGCACGACTCGCTCGGCTACATCAGCCATGAGCCGGTGCACCGCAAGTACCACCACAACGAGATGACGTTCTCGATGGTGTACGCGTACAGCGAGAACTACGTGCTGCCGATCTCCCACGACGAGGTCGTCCACGGCAAGCAGGCGCTGGTGTCCAAGATGCCGGGCGACTGGTGGCAGCGGCGGGCCGACCACCGCGCCTACCTCGGCTTCATGTGGGCCCACCCCGGCAAGCAGCTCCTTTTCATGGGCCAGGAGTTCGCCCAGGGCGCCGAGTGGTCGGAGGAGCACGGCCCGGAGTGGTGGCTGCTCGACCCGGCGTACAGAGCCGAGCCGGACCACCGGGGCGTCCGTGATCTCGTGCGCGACCTGAACACCGTCTACCGGGAGACGCCCGCGCTGTGGCAGCGGGACACCGACCCCGGTGGCTTCCGGTGGGTGATCGGGGACGCGGCCGAGGACAACGTCTTCGCCTTCCTGAGGTTCGACGCGCAGGGCACCCCCCTGCTCGCGGTCTCCCACTTCTCCCCCGCGGTGCGCGAGGACTACCGCCTCACCGTCCCCGAGGGCTTCCCCCTGTGGCGGGAGGCCCTCAACACCGACTCCGCGCGGTACGGCGGCGGCGACGTCACCGCCCCCGACCCGGTCAAGGCGGAGGACGGGGTCCTGCGGCTCACCCTGCCGCCGCTCGCGACGGTGTGGCTGGTCCCGGTCTCCGGCTGAGGTCCGCGGGCGACGCGGAGGTGTCCGACCGGCCCGAGGGGGCAGTCGGGGTCGTACGAGAACGAGCATCCTCGTCGTCGCCAAGGGCCACAGAAAGGGCTGCATCACGTGCGCACCGTCGGAGTGGAGGAGGAGCTCCTCCTGGTCGATCCGGAGACCGGCGAGCCGCAGGCGCTGTCCGCGGCCGTACTCGCGCGGGCCGCGCAGGACGAGCCGGGCCAGGACGTCTTCGAGAAGGAACTCCACAACCAGATGCTGGAGTTCGCCACCCACCCGCAGTCGGGGATGGACGCCCTGCGCGCGGAGATCGTGCGCTGCCGCAAGGAGGCCGCCCGGCTCGCCGGCGAGAGCGGCTGCGCGGTGGCCTCCCTCGCCACCTCGCCGCTGCCCGTCAGCCCGTCCGTCGGCATCGGGCGCCGCTACCAGTGGATGGCGGAGCAGTACGGCATCGCCACCAGGGAGCAGCTGGTCATGGGCTGCCACGTCCATGTGTCCGTCGAGTCCGACGACGAGGCGGTCGCCGTGGTGGACCGGATCCAGCCCTGGCTGAGCGTGCTGGCCGCGCTGAGCGCCAACTCGCCCTTCTGGCAGGGCAAGGACACCGGCTACAGCAGCTACCGCAGCCGGGTGTGGCAGCGCTGGCCGTCGGCCGGGCCGACCGAGCCCTTCCGCTCGGCGGAGCGCTATCACCGGCGGGTGGCCGACATGGTGGCGACCGGGGTCATCCTCGACGAGGGGATGATCTATTTCGACGCGCGGCTGTCCCGGAACTTCCCCACGGTGGAGATCCGGGTCGCCGACGTCTGTCTGCACGCGGACACCCCCGTCCTGCTCGCGACCCTCGCCCGGGGACTGGTGGAGACCGCCGCCCGTGAGTGGCGGGAGGGCCGGGAGCCGGTGACGCACAGCGTGAGCCTGCTGCGGATGGCCGCCTGGCGGGCCGCGCGCTCCGGGCTGTCGGAGGAGCTGCTCCATCCGGCGACGATGCACCGCATGCCCGCCGAGACGGTGGTCCGCGCCCTGCTGGAGCACGTCGAGGAGGCGCTCGCCGACAGCGGCGACCTGGACCTGGCCCGCGAGTCCTGTGCCGAACTGCTGGGCCGCGGCAACGGCGCCCGCGTACAGCGCGAGCTGCTGGAGCGCACCGGCAGTCTGCGGGACGTGGTCACCGAGTGCGTGAAGCTGACCCAGGCATAGGTCTACAGGGCCAGCATGATGGCGTACACCAGGAAGAACGCGGCGACGAGGACCACCAGGAGGAGGATCAGGGCCAGTGGGCCCTTGGCCCAGCCCCTGGTCGGGTTGTGCGTCTCCCGGGGGCCGGCCTCGGGCAGGCTGCTCTCCGCGGGCGGGGTCTCGCCCGGGGGTACGCCGCCGCCCGGCTCCAGTCCGGTGGTGCGCTCGGGTTCGGGATCGGGATTCGTGTAACTCATGGGGTCCGAGTCCCCCGATCTCGGCGAGATCACAGGTGACCGCCTACTTCCGTAATACAGGTACCCCCCGCAGTCTCCTGGGCTAGATTCGAGCACCGCGGATGACCGAGCTCGTCGGCGCAGTCACAGCCCGTACACGTCAGGAGCAGCGCATGCGCGACTTCGCCCTCGCTCCCCGGACCCTGTCGCGCTCCAGCGGCGGTCTGGCCGACAGCGTCTTCGAGAGAGCGGAGCTCGACCCCACCCTGCCGGTCCTCGCCCGCCGTCCCGAGGGGTCCTCGGGGAGCTGGCAGGAGGTCACGGCGGTGGAGCTGCGGGACGAGGTGGTGGACCTCGCGAAGGGGCTGGTCGCCTGCGGGATCTCGCCCGGCCACCGGGTGGCGATCATGGCCCGCACCCGGTACGAGTGGACGGTTCTCAGCTACGCGCTGTGGGCGGTCGGCGCCGAGGTCGTGCCGATCTACCCGACGGCCTCGCGCGACCAGGTCGAGTGGATCCTGCGGGACGCCGGTTGTGTGGCCGTGGTGGTGGAGGACGAGCAGGCCGTCATGACGGTCGGTTCGGTGTGCGCCGCGCTGCCCCGGCTGCGGCACGTCTGGCAGCTGGACGCGGGGGCGCTGGAGGAGCTGGCCGAGCGGGGCGAGCTGATCCCGCTCGCGACGGTCGAGTCACTGCGCCGCATCGTGCTGCCGGACTCCACGGCGGTGGTCGCCTACACCTCCGGCACCACCGGGCGTCCGATGGGGTGCGCGCTCAGTCACCGCGGCCTGGCCAGCCCCTGTGACACCCTGCTGGAGGGCTGGCGGCAGATCACGGCCGCGCCGGGCGAGCAGCCGTCGGTGCTCGCCTTCCTGCCCTTCTCGCACGTGTACGGCCTCATGATCCAGGGCGTGTGCATCCGGGGCGGCTTCCTCATGGCCCACGAGCCCGACCTGAACGAGGAGGCGCTGGCCGCCTCCCTCCAGTCGTTCCGGCCCACGTACTTCTACGCGGTCCCCTCCGTCTTCGAGAAGATCTACAAGAACTTCCTGCGCGCCGCCCAGCAGTCGGGCCGCGGCGCCCTGTTCGAGCGGGCCGCCGACACCGCCCGCGACTTCGCCCTGGCCTGTGAGCGGCAGCGGCTGGGCGAGGGCCCGGGCCCCGGGTTCGACCTGCGGCTCCAGCACGCCCTGTACGAGCGGACGGTGTACCGCAGACTGAGAGCCGCGCTGGGCGGCCGGGCCCGCCGGGGCACCTCGGGCGGCTCGACCCTCAACCGCGAGCTCTCCCTGTTCTACGAGGGCATCGGTCTCTACGTGCACGACGGGTACGGCCTCACCGAGACCTGCGGCGGGATCACCATGCAGCCGCTGGGCCGGGAGAAGTCCGGGACCGTGGGCAAGCCGCTGCCGGGCGTGGATCTCCGGGTGGCGGACGACGGGGAGATCCTGGTGCGCGGCCCTTCGGTGTTCCAGGGGTACGTCAACGACGAGGCCGCCACCCGGGCCGCGCTGTACGGCGGCTGGCTGGCCACCGGGGACCTGGGCCGGCTGGACGCCGACGGCTATCTGACGATCACCGGCCGCAAGAAGGACATCCTCGTCACGACCAGCGGCAAGAGTGTGGCTCCCGCCGCCCTGGAGCACCGGCTGCGGATGCATCCGCTGATCCACCAGGCGGTGGTCGTCGGGGACAACCGGCCCTGCGTCGGCGCCCTGCTCACCGTGGACCCGGTGTTCCTGGCCCACTGGCGCGGGGTCCTGCTCGCCCAGCAGGATCCCTCGGCGCGGGAGGCGCGGGAGGAGAACCTGCTGCGGGAGGAGATCGCCCGGGCGGTGGCCGCCGCCAACAGCACCGTCTCGCGCTCGGAGTCGATCAGGGTGTTCCGGGTGCTGTCGGAGCCGTTCGACCTGGCCAACGGGCTGCTGACGCCGTCGATGAAGCTGCGCCGGGACGAGATCGTGCATCGGTACGCCGCCGAGATCGACGCGATGTACCAGGCCCGCTCGGCCGGCGCCCGGCGCACCGCGACGGAGGACTTGCTGAGCTGGGACGACTCGGACGACGTGTTCCGCTGACCGGGGCGCCGCCTGGCGCGTTCGGGGAGGTGGGAACGATTGGGCGGCGCGCCGTCGGGAACACGGATCAATGGCACCATGACCGATGTCCGACAGCCCCGCTGACGCCGGGCCGCGCGAGCGGCACGACGCCCGATCCGCGTTGGGAGAGACACTGACTTCCGAGGCGATTCCGAGCCGCACCACCCGTTTCGCGGGCGAACCGCACTGTGTGACGGGTGCGCGGCTCGCTGCCGAGGAATTCCTCTGCGACCTCGGCGAGAGCGTGCCCCCCGCGAGTCCCGAGCACTGGGACGACATCCTGCTGGTGGTGACCGAACTGGCCGCCAACGCCGTCCAGTACGCTCCTGGGCCCTTCGCGCTCAGGATGCGGCGGACGTTCGACGGCGTGCACGTGACCTTGCGCGACACCAATCCGACGCCGCCCGCCCCCCGCTCCTTCAACCCCCGCACGGGCGGCGGTGGCATCGGCTGGCATCTGATCCACGCCCTGTGCGACCAGGTCAGCGTGGTGCCGGACGATCGCGGCAAGGACGTGCACGTCTTCCTGCCGTGGTGAGGTGTCGGGCTCCCCTCAGGCGGTGGCCGTGAGCCGCAGGTAGTAGGCGCCGACCTCCGACAGGTAGGCGGGGTCCCGGGTCTCGCTGTCGGTGCGGAAGCGCGGGGCCGCCTTCACCTCCGACCCGGTGCAGGCCACCGTGATCCGGCGGTCCTGGGTGTCGACACGGGTCACGACGCCCACCGGGACCAGGACGCTCCGGCCGAAGACCCAGACGCCGGTGTCCACGACGAGGTGGGCCAGTCCCCCGGGGGCGGCCTGCCGGTCCACGTGCCCGATCGTGCCGTCGCTCGCGACAACGCTGAAGCCCGTCAGGTCCTGTCCCTCGACGTAACCGCTGTCCGGCGCGTACGACCAGATGCTGTCGGTGGTCACGCTGCTCCTTCCCTCCCGAACGCTGCACGGGTCCCGGTGGTTGGCAACGCACGGGCCCACTGCACCAAATACCCGTCTGCCGCACGCGCATTCGACGAACGGCCCGTCACAAGCGGTTTCCGGTCCTCCGCTCCGCGCACCTCCTTCACCTTTCTCCCGGTGCGTTTTCAGGTCAGGACGGGCATGGTGGTCCTCGACGCATTCGTCGCGTCCGCACGGGCAGACGAAGGGCGTTCGAGGCAGACCGCCTGGAGCCGCAGAAAGGGATGAACACCGTGACACGACCCAGGATCCTGGTGGTCGGCGCCGGCTTCGCCGGTGTCGAGTGCGTGCGCCGGCTGGAGCGGAAGCTCTCGCCGGACGAAGCCGACGTCACCCTGGTGACGCCGTTCGCCTACCAGCTCTATCTCCCTCTGCTGCCCCAGGTCGCCTCCGGCGTGCTGACGCCGCAGTCGATCGCCGTCTCCCTGCGCCGCAGCAAGAAGTACCGCACCCGGATCATCCCGGGCGGTGCGATCGGCGTGGACCTCAAGTCCAAGGTCTGTGTGATCCGCACCATCACGGACGAGATCGTCAACGAGCCGTACGACTACATCGTGCTGGCGCCCGGCAGCATCACCCGGACCTTCGACATCCCCGGCCTCACCGAGCACGCCTTCGGCATGAAGACGCTGGCCGAGGCGGCCTACATCCGCGACCACGTCATCTCCCAGCTCGACCTGGCCGACGCCAGCCAGGACCCGGCGGAGCGGGCGGCGCGGCTCCAGTTCGTGGTGGTGGGCGGCGGGTACGCCGGCACCGAGACCGCGGCCTGTCTGCAGAAGCTCACGCACGCGGCGGTCAAGCGCTACCCGCGCATCGACCCCTCGCTGATCAAGTGGCATCTGATCGACATCGCCCCGAAGCTGATGCCGGAGCTGGGCGACAAGCTGGGTCGCAGCGCGCAGGAGATCCTCAAGCGGCGTGGCATCGACGTGTCGCTGGGCGTGTCGATCGAGAAAGCGGGGCCCGAGGAGGTCACCTTCACCGACGGGCGGGTGGTGCCCACCCGGACGCTGATCTGGACCGCCGGGGTCGTCGCGAGCCCGCTGATCGCCACGCTCGGCGCGGAAACGATTCGCGGGCGGCTCGCGGTGACGGCCGAGATGACCCTGCCGGGCCATGACGGGGTCTTCGCGCTCGGTGACTCCGCCGCCGTGCCCGACAAGGCCAAGGACGACGACAGCGCGGTCTGCCCGCCCACGGCCCAGCACGCCATGCGCCAGGGCAAGACGGTCGCCGACAACGTCATCGCGACACTCCGGGGCCAGGCCCTGAAGCCGTACGTCCACAAGGACCTCGGCCTGGTCGTCGACCTCGGCGGCACGGACGCCGTCTCCAAGCCGCTCGGGATCGAACTGCGCGGCCTGCCCGCCCAGTTCGCCGCCCGCGGCTACCACTGGGCGGCGCTGCGCACCAACGTCGCCAAGGTCCGGGTGGCGACCAACTGGACGCTCAACGCCGTCGCGGGCGACGATTTCGTCCGCACCGGCTTCCAGGCCCGCAAGCCCGCCAAGCTGAAGGACTTCGAGTACACCGACGCGTATCTGACGCCGGAACAGGTCCGGGCGCAGGTCGAGGGGCCGAAGCCACTCGACCCGTAGATGTGGCGCACGTCACTTGGGGCCGCCGATCGGTTTCCCGCCGGTCGGCGGTCGTAGGAAGGACAGCACAGCGCCTCCCGAAAGGACACCGCCATGGCCGAGACCGTGAAGGGCCCCGCCAGCTACTTCCCCTCCATTGAGAAGAAGTACGGCCGCCCGATCGCAGAGTGGCAGGAACTCATCCGCTCCTCGCCGCTCACCCGGCACATGGAACTGGTCGCCTGGCTCAAGACCGAGCACGGCCTGGGACACGGCCACGCCAACGCGCTGGTGGCCCACACCCTCGCGGAGGCCAAGGGGAGGTGATCCGCTCCGCCGTGCCATGCTGGAAACGGATCATGACGTGACACGGGAGTGAGTACGGCGGAGTGAACACAGCGAGGCTGCGGGACCGGATCGCCGCGTCGGACCCGGGGCTGCTGAGACTGGCCGCCGGTCTGCGCACGGTCGGCGCGATCGCGCTCACGCTGGCCGTGCTCGGCGTGCTGGGGGTGAGCGTCCCGCATCTGGTGGCCGGCGCCATCGCCGCCATGGTCGCCACCTTCGCCATCCGCGAGAAGCAGCGCGCCCCGCAGGCGGTGACGCTCGCCCTGGGCCTGCCGGTGGCGCTGGCCTCCCTGTCGCTGGGTGCGCTGCTGAGCTCCCGGGTGGTGGCCGGTGACCTCTTCTTCGTGGTGCTGATCTTCTGCGCGGTCTACGGCCGCCGCTTCGGCGAGCGGGGCACCGCGCTCGGTCTGATCGGCTTCCAGGTCTACTTCGTGTCCCTGTTCGTCGGCGCCACCGTCTCCGGCCTGCCCGAGCTCTACGGCGTCCTCGGCGTCGCCTTCCTGTGCAGTGCGGCGGCGCGGTTCCTGCTGGTGCCGGAGACCCCGGCGGGCCTTCTGGAGCGCCTGCGGGAGGCCTTCCGGGCCCGGCTGGCGCAGCTGGTGTCCGCGCAGCTCGGGCTGCTCGACGCCGGGCCCGGGGAGATCGACGAGGTGCTGGAGACGGTGCGCGAGGGCACCGCGCGGTTGCACGAGACGGCGCTGATGATCCAGGGGCGGCTGGAGGAGGGGACCGCCGACGAGGCCACGGCACGGCTGGTGCAGCGGCGGATCGCGGACGCCGAGATCGCCGCCGAGCGGCTCGGCCTGCTGCTGCTGACGGCCCGCAGTGCCGAGCAGGCGGACACCCTGACCCTGCATCTGCCGGGCGCGCCGGCCCCGCGGGCGGGCCGGATGCCCGGCCGGGACGAGGCGATGGCGCAGGTGCGCCGCGATCTGGAGGCGCTGCGGCTGCTGGTGCTGCGCCCGGTGGCCGCGCGGTCCGGTACCGCTCTGTCCCAGGTGCGCAACCGGCTCCTCGGCTACCGCGAGGAGGACAGGCTGCCGCCCGCGCCACCGGCCGTGCAGGACGTCTTCCGGGGCATCGGCGAGACCGCCCGGGCGGTCCTGGGCCTCAGGATCGCCCTGGACGGGCCGCAGGACGAGTCGGACGACTCCCCCGCGACGGCCCGTTCGCGCGAGGAGCTGGACGCCGAGGACGCCGTGATGGACGCGGGCGAGGCGCAGGAGGAGCTCACGGGGCTCGAGCGGCCCACGACCCGGGCCGCGGTGCAGGTGGCCGTGGGGTCCGCGCTCGCCATGGTCGGCGGGGAGTTCCTGTCCAGTCAGCGCTGGTACTGGGCCGTGCTGACCTGCTGGATCGTCTTCCTCAACACCGCGTCCACGGGCGAGATCCTGGTGAAGGGCTACCGGCGTCTGCTGGGCACGGTCCTCGGCGTGCTGGCCGGGATCGTGCTGGCCGGGGTGGTCGGGCAGCACACCTGGACCGCGTTCGCCCTGGTGCTGGTGCTGGTGTTCGCGATGTTCTACACCGCGCCGCTCTCCTACACGCTGATGTCGTTCTTCGTCACCGCTGCCCTGGGCCTCCTCTACACCCTGCTGCACACCTACAGCCTCTCGGTCCTGGTGCTGCGGGTGGAGGAGACCGCGCTCGGCGCGGCCTGCGGGGTCATCGCGGCGGCGTTCGTCCTGCCGGTGCGCACGGACCGCCGTACCAACGACCTGCTCGTCACCGTCCTGGAGCGGCTCGACGAGGTCACCGAGGCCGCCGTGGACCAGCTCAGCGGCGGCACCCCGGTCGAACTGCTCGACCAGGCACGCGACCTGGACCAGGCGCTGGCCGATCTGCGGGCGGCCACCCAGCCGCTCACGCATCCGATCACGCCGCTCCGGGCCCGGCGGGACACGGCCCGCTACGTGGTGGCGCTGCTGGAGACCTGCGCGTACCACGCGCGTTCGCTGGCGGCGACGGCCGAACTGCTGCCCACGCATCCCTCGATCGCGGCGGACCCCCGGCTGCGGCGGGCGGGCCGGCGCATCGGGGACAACATCGCGGCGATCGCCGCGCATCTGGCCGACGAGCACTCCGCCGCCGCGGTCGAGACCGGGCCGAGCATCGCGTCGCTCCTGGAGACGGAGGTCCCCGGAACTCCGCGGTTCGGGCGGGTCACCGACCGGGTGCTGCGGCACGTGCAGCGGCTGGACGAGACCCTGGTGGGCCTGGCCCGGCCGCTGCACGTGCCGGTTTCGGCGCCGAAGCGGTAGCGCACGACCCGGCGTTCAGCAGGGCCGGCGCCTCGCGTTCAGAGGTCCGTGGGCAGACCGCTCACCTCGGCGATGCCCCGCAACTCGTCGTCGAGCCGCCGGCGTTCGCGGATGTAGTCGGCGATCTCACCGAGGCGCACCGGGTCGTCGGCTGTGTCCGCGTCGGTGACCACCCGGATCGGGCCGGTCTTCTCGTCGACGTGGAGCTCGATCACCTTGTTGTCCATGCGCCCGGTGACGGCGGTGGCGATGACCAGTGCGGCCTCGTCGCGGATCTCCTGGGGCAGCCCGTCCTGTTGACTGTCCTCGAGGGCGAAGTCCAGGGCGGGCAGCTGTTGTTCGTCGATCGCCCGCAGGACCGGGCGGACCACGCTGAGCAGCAGCTCGTAGTCCTCCGAGGCCATGCGGATGCGCAGAAGGTCCAGGTAGACGTCCACGGGCCTACCGTCGGGCGGAAGCTCGGGTTCGTTCATACGCCTCGGGTTCCCCACGAGCCGCCGCTCAGACCTTCCGCCAGCGTGCCATCGCGAACGAGAACACCCCGAACAGCACCAGCCCGACGGCGATCAGCACGAGCAGCCAGGGCCCCAGCGGGGTGTCGGCGAACGAGCGGAGCGTGTCGTCGAGGCCCTTGGCCTTCTTCGGCTCGTAGTCGACCGCGGCCCGGACGGCGAACGCGCCCGCCGCGGCGAACACCACGCCACGCGCCACTCCGCCGCCCACACCCGTCACGTCCACCAGCTTGCGGACGCGCGGGCCCATCTCGGAAAGCTTGAGCTTGTCGTGGAAGGACCGCAACAGCGCCCGTCCGGCGATCCACACACCGGCCACCGCGACGCCGACGCCCGCGGCGCCCACGAGCCACTGGCCGCCGGGCCACTCCAGGGCCCGGGCGGTGATGTCCTTGGACTGCTTGTCGCTCGATCCGCTGCCGCCGGAGCCGGAGCCCACGGCGAAGGAGAGCACGGAGTACGCGACGAAGGCGTAGAAGAGGAAGCGGCCCGCCGACATCAGCCGTTTGGTGACCTTGCGGCCGTCGGGGCCGACCGAGCCGAAGACGACCTCCGACAGCCGCCACAGGGCCATGCCGACCAGCCCGATGCCCAGCGCCCACAGGACCACCGAGCCGAAGGGCTTGTCGGCGACGGCGGCGAGGGCGCCGCCGCGGTCCGCCTGGCGCTTGCCGTCGCCGAAGGCGATCTGGAGCGCCAGCACACCGACCAGCAGGTAGATCACGCCACGGGCGGTGAAGCCCACCCGGGCGGCCCACTCCACCGCGGAGCCGCGCGCCGCACGCCTGGCCCCGAGGCGGCCGGACTGTGCCATGGTGCTCGTGTTCATGTCCACTCCTGGGTTCCTCATGCCCTGGGCGGGCGGTCGCACGGCTACGGTCAGTCGGCCAGTCGGGCGCGTTCGGGGACGGCCCCGAGGAGACGGTGGGCGGTCTCCAGGGCCAGCCGCACGTCCCGGGTGCCGGTCGACACACAGAGCGTGTAGGCGAGGTCCCGCGCCCGCGGGCTCGGCTCGGACACCGTGCGGGCCTCCGCGGCCCGCAGTGCCTCGTACTCCTCGACGAGCCGCCGCAGGAACGCGGGGTCGGGTATCAGCATCTGACTCCCTCCTCGTACTCTCAGGCCTCGGCCGGCCCGTCGGCGGCGTGCCGCCTCGCCCGGTCGGCCAGCGCCTCGTCACGCACGCGGGCGCAGCTGCGGCTGATGAGCCGGGAGACGTGCATCTGCGAGATGCCGAGCTGGTCGGCGATGCGGCTCTGGGTCATGTCCTCGAAGAAGCGCATGTAGAGGATGGCGCGTTCACGCTCGGGCAGCCTGCGCAGCCCTTCCTTGGCGGACTCGCGGTCGACCACGACGTCGTACGAGGTGTCGGGGCCGCCCAGGGTGTCCGCGAGGCTGTAGCCGTCGTCGCCGGCCGACAGTTCGGCGTCCAGGGACAGCGTGCTGAAGCTTTCGAGGGCCTCCAGTCCGGTGGTGACCTCTTCCTCGGTCAGACCGGTGTGGGCGGCGAGGTCGGCGGGCGAGGGTTCGGGGGAACCGGGGTTCTGGGTGAGTTCGCGTCGGGCCACCCGCACCTTGTTGCGCAGTTCCTGCACCCGGCGGGGCACCCTGAGGGCCCACATGCGGTCGCGGAAGTGGCGCTTGACCTCGCCGGTGATGGTGGGGACGGCATAGCTCTCGAAGGCTCCTCGTTCCGGTTCGAACCGGTCGATGGCCTTCACGAGCCCGAGGGCGGCGACCTGGCGCAGGTCCTCGAGGGACTCACCGCGGTCGCGGAAGCGGCCCGCGATGCGGTGGGCCATGGGCAGCCACGCGGTGACGAGTTCGTCGCGCAGGGCGTCTCGTTCGGGTCCTTCTTCCAGCCCGGCCAGCCGGGTGAAGAGAGCCATGGTGTCGGGGGCGTCGTCGTGCCGCCGCCTGCCGGAGGTGGTGGGACGGTCCTGGGTGGTGGGACGGCTGGTCGACGTGTCGGTGAGCATGCGGATTCGCTCCTGAAGAACGGGTTCAGGGACTGACCGCGGGAGGTACGCCGCCGGGACCGCAGAAGAGGGGCCCGCAGCAGCCGTACAGCTCCCGCTGGCGCGCCTCCGGTCCGAAGCACGAAACTGCGTCTGCCCTGCTGTATGGGGCCCAAACACCGTTGGCGAAAACTCCGTTTCCGGAGCTGTCCCAGCAGTGTCGGTTCAGCTCAGGGGCACCATCGCGGTGATGCACTTGCCGCCCGTGGGCAGATCGGTGACCCGGACGTCGTGGGCGAGGCGGCAGACGATGGGCCAGCCGTGACCGCCGGGCCGCCACCGGCCCTGCCGGTCGACGGGCTCCTTGGCGACCGGCAGGGCGGTGCTGCGGTCGCTCACCGAGACGCGGACGCCCTGCCCCTCGACACTGACGTCGAAGTCGGTGATGCCGCCGCCGTGCAGGATGGCGTTGGTGGTGAGTTCGGAGGTGACGAGCAGCGCGTCCGAGAGGGCCTGCGCGTCGCAGGGGGTGTGGGTGGCTCGGCACCGCTCGGACACGGCCCGCTCGACGGCCCGGCGCGCCTCGGCCGGCCGGTAGGGACGTGGGGGTGCGTGACGGTACGCCACGGAGGTTTCGGGGGTGGCGTCGGTCCTGTGCTCCTCGCACATGACGTGGCTCCTGATCGGTGGAACGACTGGCTGTCTGTTCGGTGCTGCGGAAGCCGGGCCCGGCCCGGCCCGCGAACACGGTGACCGCGGTGTGCGCTGCGCGCTCCCCGTGTGCCTCTCTCATCGGCTCACCTCTGCCCGCCCGGTCAAACCTTCCTGTTTCGGGCGGATCTCCCGGTGATCCGACGGCATTGCGCGGGTACGCGGACTGCATGACCGATGTCGTGGACTCAGACGAACTGCTGCGCCGTATCCAGCGCGCCCGGGCCTGTGCGGCCGAGGAGGAGCGGTCCTGGCGGGCCCGGAGCGAGGAGCTGGCCTCCGCCGACACGGACGCCGCCCGGGACGCGACCGTCCGCACGCTGGCCTACGAGGCGGTGACGCGGGTGCTGGACGAGGTGCTGAGGCCGGGCAGCCGCGGGCCCTCCGGTGGTCCGGCCCAGGCTGGTTGACGCAGGTGCGGTCCGGGCACCCGGGGCCCCATGACTGCCGATCACACGCAAGCACCGGTTCTGGACGCCCTGGCCGACTACCACCGCCGGGGGCGGCTGTCGTTCGCTCCGCCGGGCCACAAGCAGGCCCGGGGGGCCGACCCCGCGGTGCGGGAGGTGCTGGGTGACGCGGTCTTCCTGGGCGATGTGCTGGCCTCGGGCGGTCTGGACGACCGGCTGACCCGGGGGCGGGTGCTGGAGCGGGCCGAGGAGTTGCTGGCCGACGCGGTGCACGCGGAGCACACCTTCTTCACCACGTGCGGGAGTTCGCTGTCCGTGAAGGCGGCCATGCTGGCCGTCGCGGGCCCGCACGAGAAGCTGCTGATCGGGCGGGACGCCCACAAGTCGGTGGTGTCGGGGCTGATCCTGTCGGGGATCGAGCCGGTGTGGGTGGATCCGCGGTGGGACGCCGAGCGCCATCTCGCGCACCCGCCGTCGGCCGCCGACTTCGAGCGGGCCTTCGAGGCCCACCCGGACGCGAAGGGCGCCCTGGTCGTCAGTCCGACGCCGTACGGCGGCTGCGCGGCCCTCGAGGACATCGCCGAGGTGTGCCACCGCCGCTCGGTGCCGTTGATCGTGGACGAGGCCTGGGGCGCGCATCTGCCCTTCCACCCCGATCTGCCGTCCTGGGCCATGGACGCGGGCGCCGACATCTGCGTGACCAGCATCCACAAGATGGGCAGCGGTCTCGAACAGGGGTCGGTCTTCCACCTCCAGGGCGGTCTCGTCCCGCCGGACCTGCTGAAGATGCGCGCCGACCTGCTGGGTTCCACCAGTCCCTCGGTGCTGCTGTACGCCGGTATCGACGGCTGGCGCCGGCAGATGGCGCTGCACGGCAAGGAGTTGATGGGCGGGGCGCTCGACCTCGCGGCCCGGGTGCGGCCGGCGATCGAGGAGATCGAGGGGATGCACGTCAACGACCGGGACGACTTCTGCGGGCCCGGCCTGGCCGACGACTTCGATCCGCTGCCCTGCGTCATCGACGTCACGGGGCTCGGGGTGACCGGGTTCCAGGCGGCGGACTGGCTGCGCGAGCACCGGAGCATCGACGCCCACCTCACCGACCACCGCCGGATCGGCATGCAGATCACCCATGGCGACGACGAGGAGACCACCGGCCAGCTGCTCCGCGCGCTCCGGGATCTCGCCCGGGCCGCGCCGGAGTTCGGTCCGGCTCCGCGGGTGTCCGTGCCGCCGCCGTCCGAGCTGCGGATGGAGCAGGTGCGACTGCCCCGGGACGCGTTCTTCGGGCCGGCCGAGAACGTACCGGTCGCCGAGGCCGCGGGACGGATCGCGGCGGAGCTGATCACGCCGTATCCGCCGGGGATCCCCGCCGTACTGCCCGGCGAGCTGCTGACCGAACCGGTGCTGGAGTATCTGCGGACGGGCCTGGCCGCGGGCATGAACCTGCCGGATCCGGCCGACGCCGAGTTGGAGACGATCAGGGTGGTAAACGCCTCTTCCGAGTGAAACCGGTCACCCACCCCGGATTCGATTGCGCGAAATCGCCATGGATGGTTTACGGTTCATCCATACGTGGTGACGGGGTGCAAACCCTCCTCCGCACCACCTCTGACTGCCCTGGCTGGCCTCCCCCGTCCAGCCAGGGCTTTTCCATGCCATGAGCAGATCCTCACCTCCGCCGAGGTGCCCCGGGCGGCGGCAGCCGCTGAAATGGGCATAGGCACAACACCGGAATCCCTCGCCGGCGAGGAGCCCCGCGTCATGACCAAAGCGACGAAACTGCTGAACGCCCTGCCGCAGCCGCAGCGCCAGAGCCTGATGACGCTCGCCAAGGAGGTCTCCTTCCCCGAGGACCACCGCATCTTCGAGGCGGGCGGCACGGCCGACCGCTTCTGGGTCATCCGCTCCGGGGCGGTCTCGCTCACCCAGCAGGTGACCGCCCACCAGCGGGTCACCGTGGCCGGGCTCGGCGCGGGCGACCTGCTCGGCTGGTCCTGGCTGTTCCCGCCGTACCAGTGGGACTTCGGCGCGGAGGCGTTCAGCCCGGTGCGGGCCTACGAGTTCGACGCGGCGGCGGTGCTGCGGCTGTGCGAGGAGGACAGGCAGCTCGGGATGATCCTGGTGCGGAGTGTCGCGGAGATCCTCGCCCATCGGCTGGAGACGACGCGCGGCAAGCTCATGGAGCAGTACGGCTCGCGCCGCAGGAGTGCCCTGTAGGTCTCAGATCCGGTAGCGGCGCAGCGCCGGCACCGTGAAGGCGAGGCCCAGCATGACGGCGACGACCAGGAGGCCGCCGCCGGCCACCGCGGTGCGCGCGCCGAAGGCGGACCCCGCGGTGCCGTGCAGGACGTCGGCGAGGCGGGGGCCGCCCGCGACGACGACCGTGAAGACGCCCTGCATGCGGCCGCGCATCTCGTCGGTGGCGGCGGAGAGCAGGATCGCCCCGCGGAAGACCATCGAGACCATGTCGGCGACCCCGGCCGCGGCCAGGAACACCACGGCGAGCCACAGGCTGTCGCTCAGCCCGAACCCGGTGATGGCCGCACCCCAGGCCACGACCGCCCCGATGACCATCCAGCCGTGCCGCCGGGCCCGCGAGAACGTGCCGGAGAACAGCCCGCCGACCACGGCGCCGATCGGGATGGCGGCGAACAGCAGACCCAGCGCGAGCCCCTCCCCGTAGGGGGCGTAGGTCTCGGAGGCGAGCTGCGGGAACAGGGCCCTGGGCATGCCGAAGACCATGGCGATGATGTCGGCGAGGAAGGACAGCAGCAGCACCTTGTGCGCGGAGATGTACCGGAAGCCCTCGGCGATCTCGCGCACACCGGCCCGGCGCGCCAGGGTGGTCGCGAGCGGTGGCAGGGCGGGCAGCCGGTACACCGCCCACACCGTCACGCACAGCGCGAGGGCGTCGATGAGGTACAGCTCCGGCAGACCGATCACCGGGATCAGCACACCCGCGAGCAGCGGGCCCATGACCTGGCCGGTCTGCATGACGGTGGAGCCGAGCGCGTTGGCCGCGGGCAGCTGGTCCGCGGGCACCAGCCGGGCGATGGAGGCGTTGCGGGCAGGGGAGTTGAGGCCCCAGAAGGCCTGCTGGACCGCGAGCAGGACCATCAGGGCGGCCACCGAGTCGAGTCCGGTGACGGCCTGGAGCCAGAACAGGACCGAGGTGACGGCGATACCGCTGTTGGTGATCAGGAGCAGCTTGCGGCGGTCCATGGTGTCCGCGACCGCGCCGCCCCACAGCGCGAACACGATCAGCGGCAGCAGTCCGGCCATGCTCGCGGCGCCGACCCAGGCGGAGGAGCCGGTGATGTCGTAGATCTGCTTGGGCACCGCGACGGCGGTGAGCTGGCTGCCGACGGCCGTGACGATCGTCGAGCTCCACAGCCGGCGGTAGGCCGGGATGCGCAGCGGGCGGGTGTCCATCGCCCAGCGGCGCCAGCCGCGCCGGGGCGGCGGTGCCTGGTCCGCGGTCGGCGTCTCGTCCGCCGTCGGGGTCTGGGGTTCGGTGCTGCTCTCGCCGGTGTCCACGCGCTTCCTGGTTGCTCGTTACATCTATCGGGTCCAGGGTTCACTATCGCAGCACCGCCCGGGAGTTCGGGACGCGGTGTCCCGGCTTTCGGGACGCGCGCCCGGAGTGTTCATGCTCCGGCCACGAGCGTGAGGCCCAGGGCGATCATCGTCGCGGCGACCAGTCCGTCCAGGACCCGCCAGGCGGCCGGCCTGGCCAGGAAGCGGCTGAGCAGCCGGGCGCCGAAGCCGAGGGCGGCGAACCAGCACAGGCTCGCGAGCACGGCACCGAGGCCGAAGGTCCAGCGCAGCGGGCCGCGGTCGGCGGCGATGGAGCCGAGCAGGAACACCGTGTCGAGGTAGACGTGCGGGTTGAGCCAGGTCATGGCCAGACAGGTCAGCACCGCCCGCCTGCGGGAGCCCGCCGCCTCGCCCTCCGCCTTCAGGCCCGACTCCCCCGGCCTGAAGACCCGGCGGGCGGCCAGGACGCCGTAGCAGAGCAGGAAGCCGCCGCCGATCCAGCCGACCAGGGTCAGCGCGCCGGGCCAGGCGACCACCACGGCACCGACACCGCCGACGCCGAGGGCGATGAGGACGGCGTCGGACAGGGCGCAGATGCCGACGACGGCGAGGACCGCGTCGCGGCGGATCCCCTGGCGCAGGACGAAGGCGTTCTGGGCGCCGATGGCGACGATGAGCGAGAGGCCGGTGCCGAAACCTGCGGCAGCGGCGGACAGAGAGGCTGGCATGACTTCGACGGTACGGAGACGATCACTGCACGTACAGCTAAAGATTCTTACGTATCATTAGTTTTCGTGATGATGACCGAACTCCCCCTGGATCAGGTGCGGACTCTGCTCGCGGTGGTCGACGAGGGCACGTTCGACGCCGCGGCGGCGGCGCTGCACGTGACGCCGTCGGCGGTGAGCCAGCGGGTCAAGGCCTTGGAGCAGCGCACCGGGCGGGTGCTGCTGGTGCGCACGAAGCCGGTGCGGGTGACCGAGTCGGGCGAGGTCGTGGTGCGGTTCGGACGGCAGCTGGCGCGCCTCGAGCGGGACGCGCTCGCCGAGTTGGGGATGCCGGGCGAGGGCGAGGTGACCCGGGTCTCGGTCGCCGTGAACGCGGACTCGCTGGCGACCTGGTTCCTGGAGGCGCTGACGCGGGTCCCCGAGCGGGAGCGGCTCTGTTTCGAGCTGCGGCGCGAGGACGAGAAGCGGACGGCGGAGCTGCTGCGGGAGGGGGTGGTGATGGCGGCGGTGACGTCTTCGGCGGAGGCCGTGGCGGGGTGTTCCGTACGGCTTCTGGGGCGGATGCGGTATCTGGCGGCGGCGAGTCCCGGGTTCGCCGAGAGGTGTCTCGACGGGCCGTCGGTGGACGGGCTCGCCGAGGCGCCGGTGGTGACCTTCGACCGGAGCGACGACATCCAGGACGGGTTCCTGCGGGGGCTGGGGTTCGGCGGGGCGAGCCCGGTGCGGCACGCGGTGCCGACGTCGGAGGGGTTCGTGGAGGCGGTCGCGCTGGGGCTGGGGTGGGGGATGGTGCCGGAGGTGCAGGCCGGGGCGCTGCTGCGGGCGGGGCGGCTGGTCGCGCTGGCGCCGGACCGGCCGGTGGACGTGCCGTTGTACTGGCAGCAGTGGAAGCTGGATTCGCCCGCGTTGGCGGCGGTGTCGCAGGCGGTGGCCGCGGTGGCTTCAGAGGCCCTGCGATGACCTGCCGTCGGGCGGCCTCAGGTCCGTCGTGGCTGGTCGCGCAGTTCCCCGCGCCCCTTGCGGGGCGTTGTCCACCTGTCTCTCCACACTGTCCAGGAGCATCTCCAAGGCCGTGGGATAGGCGCTGGTGATCATGTGCTGCGCGAGCAGGGGTGCCGCCTCGGCGATCCTCGGATACCTGTCGGCGGGCAGCCGCGCATAGGTCGAACGCCACCTGGCCTCGTCCTCGTCCAGCGCCGCGCTCGGCAGTGCCAGGGACGCCGCGTCCAGGGCCGCGAAGGCCAGTGTCTGGTCGATGAAGGCGTGGTAGATCCGGACCGTGTCGGGGAGCGGGAAGGCCGCCGTGCGCAGGATGCCGAGGACCGCCTCGTCCGCGGCCAGTTCGTTGGCGCGGCCGGTGACCCGGCTCGTCGTCAGCAGGGCGGCCTGGGGGTGGGCCACGTACGCGGCATGGATGCGCAGGCCCACGTCGCGCAGGTCCCGCCGCCACTCCCCCGTCGGCTCCCAGCCCTCCAGCGCCTGCCCGATCAGCGCGTCGCCGATCGCCAGCGTCAGGTCGTCCATGCCGCGGAAGTAGCGGTAGAGCGTGCTCGGGTCGGCGTCCAGGGCCAGGCCCAGGCGGCGGGCGGTGAGTCCCGCGCTGCCGTGTTCGCGGAGCATGCGCAGGGCGGTCCGGACGATCAGCTCCTCCGAGAGGACGGTGCCGCTCCTGGTGGGCCGGCGCCGACGGCGTTTCTCCTCGGGGACGACGGGCTTGGGCATCCGTGGCCTCCTTGCGCCGTGCCTTATGCCAACGCCATTGACCTTAAACGAACGCACGGCGTTGTATCTCCCGCAGGGGCCCCGTACATCTGCGACCTTCGACCCGTAAGGGGAGTGTTCTGTCATGCGTGTCCTGCTCGTGGGCGCCGGAGGCGTCGGTACCGCCATCACCCGGATCGCCGCCCGGCGGCCCTTCTTCGACGCCATGGTCGTCGCCGACTACGACCCCGCCCGCGCCGAGGCCGCGGTGGCCGCGCTGGGTGACCTGGCCGGCCGGTTCACCGCCGAGCGCGTGGACGCGAGCGACGAGTCGGCCGTGACCGCCCTGCTGGAGCGCCACGCCTGTGACGTCCTGCTCAACGCCACCGATCCCCGGTTCGTCATGCCCCTGTTCCGAGCGGCCCGCTCCGCCGGGGCGACCTATGTCGACATGGCGATGTCCCTGTCGCGTCCGCACCCCTCTCTGCCGTACGAGGAGTGCGGGGTCAAACTCGGCGACGAGCAGTTCGCGCAGGCCGAGGAGTGGGAGAAGGCGGGCGCGCTGGCCCTCGTCGGGATGGGGGTGGAGCCGGGACTGTCCGACGTCTTCGCCCGGTACGCGGCCGACGAACTGTTCGACGAGATCGAGGAGATCGGCGTCCGCGACGGCGCGAACCTCACCGTCGACGGCTACGACTTCGCACCCTCCTTCAGCATCTGGACCACCATCGAGGAGTGCCTCAACCCGCCCGTGGTCTACGAGGAGAGCCGCGGCTGGTTCACCACGGAGCCCTTCAGCGAGCCCGAGGTCTTCGACTTCCCCGAGGGCATCGGGCCGGTGGAGTGCGTCAACGTGGAGCACGAGGAGGTGCTGCTCGTCCCCCGCTGGGTCGGCGCCCGCCGGGTCACCTTCAAGTACGGCCTGGGCCGCGAGTTCGTCGAGACGCTGAAGACGCTGCACCTGCTGGGCCTGGACCGCACCGAGCTGGTGACCGTGCCGAGCGCCGCCGGGCCGGTCGCGGTCTCGCCCCGGGACGTCGTGGCCGCCTGTCTGCCCGACCCGGCGACACTGGGCGAGCGGATGCACGGCAAGACCTGTGCGGGGACGTGGGTGAAGGGCGTCAAGGACGGTTCGGCGCGCGAGGTGTACCTGTACCACGTGGTCGACAACCAGTGGTCCATGGCGGAGTACGGCTGTCAGGCCGTGGTGTGGCAGACGGCCGTGAACCCGGTCGTGGCTCTCGAACTCCTCGCCGGCGGTGCCTGGTCGGGGGCCGGGGTCCTCGGTCCGGAGGCCTTCCCGGCCCTGCCCTTCCTGGAGTTGCTGACCGCGTACGGCTCCCCGTGGGGCCTCCGCGAGCAGTGACCGGGGTGTCCCACAGGACCCGATTGTTTCACCGCGCATCGACAGGTGACCCGAAAACGAGTAAGGCATCCACGAGGGCACGTACGACTTCGATCGCAGGTGACTTTTGATGGACAACTGGCGAACCCATGCCGCGTGCCGCCATGAGGACCCCGACCTCTTCTTCCCGATCGGCACCACCGGGCCCGCTCTGGTGCAGACGGAGCAGGCCAAGTCCGTGTGCCGGCGCTGCCCCGTCCAGGAGCAGTGCCTCGAGTGGGCCCTGGACACGGGACAGGGCATCGGCGTCTGGGGCGGCACCAGCGAGACGGAACGCCGCGCGCTGGCGCGGCGTGCGAGTGCCGCACGGAGAAGGTCCGGCTGACCGGAACGCTTCAGTGGCGGGCCCGGTGCACCGGCGGATCCGGCCGGCGCACCGGGCCCGTTCAGCGTTCCGTGCCGCGGGGGCCCGGACCCGTTCAGCGTTCCGTGCCGCGGCGCAGTGGGCCCCAGGTGGACTCCTGGGCGTCCACCGCGTCCCGGGCCTCGTCGATGACCCTGGGGTCGATCCAGCACATCGGCCGCACGTCCGCGACGAGCGGCTCGTTGTCCGGTCCCCGGCCCCGCTCGCGCCCCTGGAGCACCCAGGGGCGTACTCCGGGACCCTTGTCGTGCGGCAGGTGGGAGTAGTCGTAGAGGCGCCGGGCCACCCACAGCCGTGCGGGGCGTCCCTGCCACCACTCCTCCATGTCGAGCGGATTGGCCGAGAGCCCGGGCAGCGCCAGGCCGGTGAGGTCGTCGGTGCTGGACGAACGGGCCAGGTCGACCTCGGGGCCGCGCGACCAGCGGACGTACAGCCGCTCGTACCGCGCGGCCAGGTCCGCGAGCTCGGCCAGTGTCCGCAGCACCGGCAGCCCGTCCGGCACACCCATCTCGTGACCTCCTTCTTCCGTCGCGGGCCTACGGGGTACCCCCCGGCCACCGGCGGAATCGGGACACCTCGCTATGGTGTCGGGCCCCCGGGCAGCCGCAGGGTGAAGACACTGCCCTTCCCCGGCTCGCTGGCCACGTCGACCGTGCCGCCGTGGGCGGCGACCAGGTGGCGGACGATGGGCAGGCCGAGCCCCGAGCCTCCGGTACGGCGGCTGCGGGACTTCTCCGCGCGCCAGAACCGGTCGAACACGTGCGGCAGGTCCTCGGGCGCGATGCCCGAGCCGGTGTCGGCGACCTCGAGGAGGACGTCGTCGCCGTCCCGGCGCGCGGCGAGGGTGACCGTGCCGTCGGGCGGGGTGTGCCGCAGTGCGTTGGAGACCAGGTTGCCGAGCGCCTGCCGCATCCGGACCGGGTCGGCGTCCAGCCACAGCTCGTCCTCCGCGCGGGTGCGCAGCTCCGCCGGGGCCGTGACCCGGTAGGCCGCCGCCACCTGCTGGAGGAGTTCGTCGCAGCGCACGGGCTCGCGGTGCAGGCGCAGGGTGCCGGCGTCGGCGGCCGCGAGGTCCTGGAGATCGTCGATGACGCGCTGGAGGACGAGGGACTCCTCGTGCAGGGAGGCGAGCAGGGCGGGATCGGGGTCGACGACACCGTCCCGGGTCACCTCCAGCCAGCCGCGGATGTTGGTGAGGGGGCTGCGCAGTTCGTGGGCGATGTCGCTGACCATCGCCTTGCGCTGGGCCTCCAGCCGCTCCCGGCGTTCGGACAGGTCGTTGAAGGCGGCGGCGAGGATGCCGGTCTCGTCCCGGGTGGTGACGGGGACGCGGACATGGAGTTCGGGCGGCTGCTGGGCCGCCGCGGTGAGCGCGCGCAGCGGCCGCACCAGCCGGCCGGCGACGAGGGCGGTCGCGGCGACGGTGACGGCGAACACCAGTCCGGCGACCCCGACGACCTTCGCTTTGTTGGCCGGGGACATGTCGAACAGCACGGCGGGGGTGTCCCCGGTGCCCAGGTAGAGTTCCGCGGCTGGTGCCACGTAGGGGTCGAGCTGGGTGCGGAGGGCTTTGTCGAAGCAGGGCTGCGCGAGGCGTGCCTCCTTGTCACCGAGCTTGCCGCTCACGGACTCGCGCACGTCGACCGCGCCCGGTCCGCTCCCCATCAGCACGGCGTACTCGGCGCTCAGCCCCTTCTCGACCAGACAGGCGCGGGCCAGCTCCCGGGCCGCCTTGACCGCCTTCTTCTCTGTCGCGGTGGGGGTGTTGAGCCGTCCGTCCGCGCAGGCGTCCGGCACGGCGTCGGGCGCGGAGCCGCTGTCCGGGTCGGTGAGGAGCATCCGCCCGGTCGGGGTACGGCTCAGGTCGGTCTTTACACCGAACTTGGAGAAGCAGAGCTGGCGTTTGCGGGCCAGCGCGTCGACCTGGACGCGTTCCGCCCGGGTGAGCCGGTACGGGCCCACCGCGCGCGGGTCGATGCCCGCGATCTGGGCGCCGCGCTCGCTGTAGGTGTCGGTGTGCAGCGGGTCGACGGCGGCGGCCGCGCTCGGGGGCAGCGCGGTGCCGCGCGGCGCGGAGTCGGCGACGACCCTGCGGTCCGGGGTGGTCAGGGCGATGCGCCGGCCGGTCCTCGCGGACAGCTCACGCACGGTGGCGGTCACGCCCGACCAGTCGGGGTGGGTCGCCGCGTAACCGCTGAGCTCCGCGAGCACGTCCATGTCGTCGGCGAGTGCCTGGCCCTGCTCCTCGCGCAGGGCCTGGGTGGTGGTGGCCACGGCGAGCCACGCGGTCGCGGCCACCGAGCACACGGCGATGAGTCCGGACGTGATCAGCAGGCGGACCAGCAGCCGCTTGTGCAGGGGTATCCGACGGCCCGGGGGTGCCGGCGCGCTCATCCGCGGCCGCCGCTGAGTTTGTAGCCCACCCCGAACACCGTCAGCAGCCTGGCCGGACGGCGCGGATCGGCCTCGATCTTGCGGCGCAGGTTCATGATGTGCACGTCCACGGCCCGTTCGGTGGAGGCCCGGTCGGTGCCCCGGGTGACCTCCAGCAACTGGCGGCGCGAGAAGACCCGTTCGGGCTCGGCGACCATGGCCAGCAGGATCTCGAACTCGGCCGGCGTGCACTCCACCGGCGCCCCGTCACAGCGCACCTCGTGCCGCACCGGATCGACGGACAGGCCCGCGGCACGCACGACGGGATCCTCGCGCCGCTCGGTGTCGGCGCCCCGCCCGCTGCGCCGCAGCACGGTCCGGATGCGGGCCATCAGCTCGCGCGGACTGTACGGCTTGGTCATGTAGTCGTCGGCGCCCAGTTCCAGGCCCAGCAGGACGTCGTCCTCCTCGGACCGCGCGGTGAGCATCACGACGGGGATGTCGGCGTCCCGGCGCAGCACCCGGCACACCCCGAAGCCGTCGACGACCGGCAGCATCAGGTCCAGGACGACGAGGTCGGGGGCGATCCGCCGGGCCGCGTCCAGGGCGGCCCGCCCGTCGTGGACCACGGTGGCCGTGTGGCCCTCCGCGAGCAGGGACCGTCGTATGAGTTCGGCCTGCATCTCGTCGTCCTCGGCGACCAGCACATGTGCGCACACTCGGCGGATCCTAAGCGCTTCAGCGGGCCAGGGACGCGCCGTCGCCCATGACGACGACGGGGTGCAGGTCCGGGTCCAGGGTGCGGAGCAGCTCCTTCATGTGCTCCGCGGCGACGCTCACACAGCCGTGGGTGGGCCCGCCGTGGTCGACGTGGAGCCAGATGCCGCCGCCGCGGCCCGCCCCCATCGGGCGGGTCCAGTCCAGGGGTGAGGTGCCGGGCCGCCGGTTGTAGTTGATGGCGATCACGTAGTCGAAGGACCCGGCCAGCGGCTCGCCCTCGAAGCCCGTGCCCGGTGCGGTGAAGCTGGAGGAGCGGTCGTACGGCAGTTTCGTGCCGGGGTCCCTGAGCAGCCCTCCGGCGTCCGTGAGGGTGTAGACGCCGATCGGTGAGTGCAGGTCGCCGGCCAGGTGGTGGTCGGTCCAGCCCTTGAGGGCGTTGTGCGCGGGCCAGCTCGCGCCGGCCCGCCAGCCGGCCTCGGTGCGCTGGTACAGGACGACGGTCGAGTCCGAGGAGCCACGGTCCTCGCCGGTGACGACGACGGCCTGCCGGGCGTCGGCCGGTACCTTCGCCAAGGTCCTGGGCCCGAGGCCGGGGATCTGCTGGGGAGCGACCTCGAGGGAGATGTCCGGAGAGGGAGTGGGTTCCGGGGTCTCCCGAGAGGGCGCGGGCGCGCCCTGTGTGCTGGCCACGGCGCCGCCGCCGCATCCGGTGAGAAGCAGGGACGCGGCGAGCAGGGCCACGTGGGTTCTGCGTGTGATCATGGAACGACTCTGACCGACACTTGTGAGGAACTCGTCAGTTTCTAGGGCCTGTTCGGCTTGCCGGGCGTGGAGAGCCAGGTCCGGAACAGTTCGTCCAGCTTCTTCCCCGAAACCCGTTCCGCAAGTCGCTCGAACTGCGCGGTGGTCCCGTGGCCGTCACGGTGTCCGGCCGCCCAGGCACGGAGGATCCCGAAGAACGCCCGGTCGCCCACGGTCGTGCGCAGCACGTGGAGGGTCATGGCGCCGCGGGCGTAGACGGGGGTGCCGAAGATGTTGGCGCCGCTGCCGGGATTGCCGGGCGGGAACTCCCACAGTTCGTCGCTCGCGGGCTTCGCGTAGAGCTCGTCGAAGGTCTTCTGCGCGCTGTCCCCGCCGTGCTGCTCGGCGTAGAGCCATTCCGCGTAGGTCGCGAAGCCCTCGTTGAGCCAGATGTCCTTCCAGGAGGTCAGCGACACGGAGTCGCCGAACCACTGGTGGGCGTTCTCGTGGACGAGGGTGCTGAGGTCGGGCGCCCGGTCGTAGACGGGACGGGACTGGGTCTCCAGCGCGTAGCCGACGTTCGGGGCGTGGTCCACGATCGAGCCGGCGGCGCGGAACGGGTAGGGCCCGAAGAGCTTGCTCTCCCATTCCAGGACGGAGGGCAGCTTCTTGAGGACGGGGGCCGCGGCGGCGGCCTCGCGCGAGTCGACGGCGTTGTAGACGCGGATCCCGTTCCTGGTGGTGAACTGCTCCACCTTGAACTTCCCGACGGTCGCGGTGGCCAGGTAGGCGGCCATGGGCTCGCTCTGGCGCCAGCGGAACGTGGTCTTCCCGTGCGTGGTCCGCTGGGAGAGGAGCACCCCGTTGGCGACCGCGGTGCGTCCCTGGGGGACGGTGATCGTGAAGTCGTACGACGACTTGTCCTTGGGGTGGTTGTTCGCCGGGAACCAGGTCATGGCGCCCTGCGGCTCCCCGGCGACGAACGCGCCGTCGTCGGTGGGGATCCAGCCGTCGAGCGAGCCGTCCGGGTCGGTGACGGGGCCGGGCTTGCCCTTGTAGGAGACGGTGACGGTGAAGCGTTCCCCCTTGCGCAGGGCGTGCCGCGGGGTGACGACGAGTTCCTGGCCGTCGCGGCGGAAGGCGGCCTTGGTGTGACCGACCGTCAGGGCGGTGACGGTGAGTCCCTTGAAGTCGAGGTCGAAGCGGGTCAGGCGCTGGGTGGCGCGGGCGGTGAGGACCGCCCTGCCGTCGAGATGGCGGCTCGCGGGGTCGTAACCGAGCGTCAGGCCGTAGTGCTCGACGTGGTATCCGCCGTTGCCGGCGAGCGGGAAGTAGGGGTCGCCCACTCCCGGAGAACCCGTCGACGGGGGTGCCGCGGCGCCGAGCAGGGCCACGAGGGTGACGGGGGTGGTGACGAGGACGAAGGTGCGTCTGACGGCCTTCGGCACAAGCGCTCCTACAGGTGGGGGGGCGGACAACGGCTTCACACTAAAGGCCCCCTCCCCCGCAACTCACCCTTGAGCAGGTCAAGTCGCGGCGCGCCTCGCAGTACGCTCCCGACGCACTCACCCTTCGTCGAGAGGCTTCCCGTGAGCGTGCGCATCCGTCGTGTCTATGAATCTCCGGAGCCGGAGGACGGCGTCCGGGTCCTGGTCGACCGGTTGTGGCCGCGCGGCCTGTCGAAGAACGCGGCCCGCGTGGACGAGTGGCCGAAGGCGCTCACCCCGTCGACGGAGCTGCGCCGCTGGTACCACGCGGGCGAGGGCTCCTACGAGGAGTTCGCCGAGCGGTACGAGGCGGAGCTGGCCGCTCCCGAGGCCGCTGAACTCCTGGAGCGGGTGCGGGAGTTGACGCGCAAGGGCGACGTGACCCTGCTGACCGCGTCGAAGACGCCGGAGCAGAGTCACGCCACCGTGCTGGTGCGCCTGTTGGAGTCCTAGCCGACCTGCTGCGCTGCCTCAGCCGACCTGCTGCGCCGCCGCCCGTCCGGCCGCGCGGCCCGAGAAGAGGCAGCCGCCGAGGAAGGTGCCCTCCAGGGCGTTGTAGCCGTGGACTCCGCCGCCGCCGAAGCCGGCCACCTCGCCCGCCGCGTACAGGCCCTCGAGCGGCTTGCCGTCGGTGCCCAGGGCGCGGGAGTCGAGGTCGGTCTGGATGCCGCCGAGGGTCTTGCGGGTCAGGATGTGCAGCTTGACGCCGATGAGGGGGCCGGCGGCGGGGTCGAGGATGCGGTGCGGGGTGGCGACCCGGCCGAGGCGGTCGCCGATGTAGCGGCGGGCGTTGCGGATGCCCTGCACCTGGGCGTCCTTGCTGTAGGAGTTGGCGATCTGGAGGTCGCGGGCCTCGATCTGGCGGCGGATCGTGGCGGCGTCCAGGAGCGCCTTGTCCGTCAGGCCGTTCATCTTCTCGACCAGCTGCTCCAGGTTCGGCGCGGTCACGAAGTCCGCGCCCTTGCGCAGGAAGGCGTCGACCGGGCCCGGCGCGCCCTTGCCGAGGACGCGCTCCTTGAGGAAGCCCGCGCGGTCCTTGGCGGTGATGTCGGGGTTCTGCTCGGAGCCGGAGAGCGCGAACTCCTTCTCGATGATCTTCTGCGTGAGGATGAACCAGGAGTGGTCGTACTCCGCGATGTCCTCGGTGGTGCGCAGGTGCTTGAGGGTGCCGAGGGTGTCGTAGCCGGGCAGGCACGGGTCGGGCAGCCGGCGGCCGAGGGCGTCGAACCACAGGGAGGACGGGCCGGGCAGGATGCGGATGCCGTGGCCCGGCCAGATCGGGTCCCAGTTCTGGATGCCCTCGGTGTAGTGCCACATGCGGTCGCGGTTGACCAGGCGGACGCCCGCGCTCTCGCTGATGTCGAGCATCCGGCCGTCGACGTGGGCGGGGACGCCGGTGACCATCTCGGTGGGCGGGTTGCCGAGCCGTTCGGGCCAGTAGCGGCGGACGATGTCGTGGTTGGCGCCGATGCCGCCGGTGGTGACGACGACGGCCTGGGCGGTCAGTTCGAAGTCGCCGATCCGGTCGCGGTTGGAGGCCACTCCGCGCGCGGAGTCGTCCTCGGCGAGCACGGTCCCGCGCACGCCCCGCGCGGTGCCGTCCTCGATGACCAGCTCGTCGACCTGGTGGCGGTGGTAGAAGGTCAGCAGTCCGTCGCGGGCGGCCTGCTTGGCGTACCCGACGAAGGGCTCGACGACGCCGGTTCCGGTGCCCCACGCGATGTGGAAGCGGGGCACGGAGTTGCCGTGGCCGTGGGCGGTGAGGTCGCCGCGCTCGGCCCAGCCGACGGTGGGCAGGAACTTGATGCCGTGCCCCTCCAGCCAGGACCGCTTCTCCCCCGCCGCGAACTCGACGTAGGCGCGCGCCCAGCGCACCGCCCAGGAGTCCTCGTCGTCGACGCGGTCGAACCCGGCGCTGCCCTGCCAGTCGCTCCAGGCCAGGTCGAAGGAGTCCTTGATGCCGAGGCGCCGCTGCTCCGGGGAGTCGACGAGGAAGAGCCCGCCGAAGGACCAGAAGGCCTGGCCGCCGAGGTTGGCGGCGTTCTCCTGGTCGACCAGGGCGACCCTCCTGCCGCGGCTGGTGAGTTCGTGCGCGGCGACCAGGCCCGCGAGCCCCGCTCCGACGACGATGACGTCGGCATCCATGGCGACCGTCCCTTCCCTCATTCGGTGGTGTCGCTGCCGTCGGTGAGCAGCGCGGTGAGCAGTTGCTTGAGCCAGACGCGGGCCCGCTCCAGGTCCCCGTCCAGCAGCAGTTGGACGGTGACCCCGTCGTAGGCGGCGACCACGGCGTGCGCGGCGCCCTCCACGTCGACCAGCACGGCGGGCAGTTCGGCGTGCCCACGCGCGCGTGCCAGCCGGTCGGCGATCGCCCGCCTGAGGCGGGCCCGGTGTTCGAGCAGGGTCCGGGCGACCTCGGGCGCGCGGGCCGCGTGCACCAGGAAGTCGGTCTTCACCAGCAGCCAGTCCCGGTCCAGGAGCAGCACCTCGGTGACCCGGTCGACGGCGGCCGGGACGTCGAGCCCCGGTCCGTCGAGGGCGAGGGCACCGGAGACCTGCTCCGCGATCAGCTCGGCGCGCTGCTGGTACAGGGCGAAGAACAGCTCGTCGAGGCTGTCGAAGTTCGAGTAGAAGGCGCCCCGGCTGTAGCCGGCCGCCTCGCAGACCTCCTCGATCGACACCCGCCCGAAGCCCTTGGCGGCGAAGACCTCGAAGGCCGCGTCGAGCAGGTTGGCCCGCGTGCGGACCCGGCGCCTGGTCACGCGCCTGGTCGTCTCCTCCACCGCCATGTCGGCCCTCCGTTCGATACGTGAATGTATCCGATACAGCGGTGTATCGAAAGGATCGAACACGTCAGCGGTTTTGATTGGAACAGATTTTCGAATGAGGAGTACGCTGGATGCATGACCAGGCACCTCCAGGGCTCCCTCTTCGACCAGACCGACGAACTCGGGCTCGGCCCCCTCGACGGGATCCGCCGTACCGTGCTCGGCCTCGGTGCCTGGATCGACGTGCTGCCCGGCTGGCTGGGCGGCTCCGACGCCCTGTTCGAACAGCTGGCCGCCGAGGTGCCGTGGCGTGCGGAGCGCCGGAAGATGTACGACCACGTCGTCGCCGTACCGCGGCTGCTGGCCTTCTACGGCGTGGACGACGCCCTGCCCCACCCCGTGCTGACAGAGGCGCGGGACGCGCTTTCCGCCCGCTACGCCGACGAGCTCGGCGAGCCGTTCACGACGGCCGGGCTGTGCTACTACCGCGACGGCCGGGACAGCGTCGCCTGGCACGGCGACCGGGGCGGGCGGGGCGCGAGCCACGACACCATGGTCGCGATCGTCTCTGTGGGCGCGCCGCGCGACCTCCTGCTGCGGCCCGCGCGCGGCGGCGGCGAGACGATACGGCGACCACTCGGCCACGGCGACCTGATCGTCATGGGCGGCTCCTGCCAGCGCACCTGGGAGCACGCCGTACCGAAGACCACCCGCGCGACGGGTCCGCGCATCAGCATCCAGTTCCGCCCGCACGGCGTGCACTGAGGCCCGCACGGCGTGCACCGCGAGTCCCGTACGGCGTGCGGTGAGAACCCCGCACGGCGTGCACTGAGGCCCGCACGGCGTGCACCGCGAGTCCCGTACGGCGTGCGGTGAGAACCCCGCACGGCGTGCACCGCGGACCCCGTACGGCGTGCACCGCGGCAGAGAGGCGGCTGCTTCGGGGCGCGCGGGGGCTGCCTCCGGCGGACGGTGCCGGAGGCAGTCTCGTCCCGCCGGGACCTGGAGGCGGAAGTCCAGGGGAAGTTGACCGCTGGAAGACCGGTACCCGCCGCTCCGGATCGCCTGAGCGTCTGCTTTGCTGGGGGCCGTCGGGCAGGAACTCAGCGGGCGGGGCGATCATGAGCGCGGGCGTGCAGCAAGTCGCGGACGGCACCTATCTGGTGCACGGCAGCAACACCAACTGGGTGATCCTCACCGAGGGAAGCTCCGCCACGCTCATCGACACCGGCTACCCGGGCGACCGGGAGCAGGTGCTGGCCTCCCTCGCGGAGGTGGGCAGTTCACCGGAGGCCGTCACGGCGGTGCTCATCACGCACGCCCACAACGACCACCTGGGCTCCGCCGAGTACCTGCGCGGCACCTACGGCATGCCGGTCTACCTGCACGAGGCCGAAGTGCCGCACGCGCGGCGGGAGTTCCTGCACCAGGTGTCCGTGGGGACGGTCCTGAAGAACGGCTGGCGGCCCGGTGTGCTGCCGTGGGCGGTGCACGCGATCCGCGTGGGCGGCACGGCCCATGTGCCGGTCGCCTCCCCGCAGCCGTTCCCGGCCGAGGGCGCCCTGGACCTGCCCGGCCGCCCGGTGCCCGTGCCCACCCCGGGCCACACCGACGGGCACTGCGCCTTCCACCTCCCCGAGCGCGGGGTGGTGATCTCCGGCGACGCCCTGGTGAGCGGTCACCCCACGTCCCGGGTCAAGGGTCCCCAGCTGCTGCCGGACATGTTCCACCACGAGCGCGCGCGGGCCGTCGCCTCCCTGGACGTGCTCGCCGAGCTGGAGGGCGACGTCCTCGCCCCCGGGCACGGTCCGGTCCACCGCGGTCCAGTCCGTGAATCGGCACTTCAGGCCAGGGAGCGTGCGCTCTAAGGTGAGGTGACGATCACCGGCCGGCGAAGGACACCGCACCATGGCACTGCAGATCAGCGCGACGAATCCGGAGCATCCCGCGCTCCTGCTCGAACTGCCGTGGCACCTGCCGCTGGAGGAGTGGCCGGACGAGGTCCTGGTCCCGCTGCCGCGCGGCATCTCCCGGCACGTGGTGCGCTACGCCCGCGCCGGCGACGAGGTCATCGCCGTCAAGGAGCTGGCCGAGCGCCCGGCGCTGCGCGAGTACGAGCTGCTGCGCGACCTGGACCGGCTGGGCATCCCCGCCGTCGATCCGCTGGCCGTGGTCACCGGGCGCACCGACGCCGAGGAGGCCCCGCTGGAGTCGGTGCTGGTCACCCGGCATCTGGGCGGCTCGATGCCGTACCGCTCGATGTTCGAGACGACCATGCGGCCGGCCACCATGCACCGCCTGATGGACGCGCTGGCCGTCCTCCTGGTCCGGCTGCACCTGGCCGGGTTCGCCTGGGGCGACTGCTCCCTGTCCAACACCCTGTTCCGGCGCGACGCGGGCGCCTACGCCGCCTACCTCGTGGACGCGGAGACCGGCGACCTGCATCCGCAGCTCAGCCCCGGCCAGCGGGACTACGACCTCGACCTCGCCCGCGTCAACATCAGCGGTGAACTGCTGGACCTGGAGGCCTCGGGGGCGCTGCACCCCTCCGTCGACGCGATCGAGTTCGGCATGGAGATCTGCTCGCGCTACGGCAAGCTGTGGGAGGAGCTGACCCGCCGGTCGGTGTATCCGGCGGGCAAGTACCACTTCATCGAGCGCCGGATCCGGCGGCTCAACGACCTCGGATTCGACGTCGCCGAGATGCAGATCGAGCACGCCCCGAACGGCGACTCGGTCACGTTCGTGCCGAAGGTCGTGGACGCCGGTCACCACCAGCGCCAACTGCTGCGCCTGACGGGCCTGGACACCGAGGAGAACCAGGCCCGGCGGCTGCTGAACGACCTGGAGAGCTGGATGGCCACCCAGGACGACTACGCCCCGGGCGACCCGCTCGGCGCCCGCCCGGAGGTGCTCGCCCACCGCTGGGTGCGGGACGTGTTCCGGCCCACCGTGCGGGCCGTGCCGCTGGAGATGCGCGGCTCGATGGACCCGGCCGAGATCTACCACGAGCTGCTGGAGCACCGCTGGTACCTGTCCGAGCGGGCCCAGCACGACATCGGGCTCGACACGGCCGTGGACGACTACATCAAGAACATCCTCCCCAAGGCCCGCGAGACGCTCCAGCCCACCCCCGCCACCGCGGAGTGACTCAGGTGTGCGGCACCACGGCCACCGGGCAGTCCGCGTGGTGCAGCACGCCGTAGGCGACCGAGCCGATCCGCGCTCCCACGGCGGTACGGCGGGCCCGGCGGCCGACGACCATCAGCTGGGCCCGCGCGGTCACCGACAGCAGCACCTGCCCCGCGCTGCCCATCTCCACGTGTTCGACCACCGGCACGTCGGGAAAGCGCTCCCGCCACGGCTGGAGCGCGGAGGCCAGGGCCTTCTTCTCGTACGGCTCCAGGCCCCCGGCCTCGTCGAGCAGCTTGAGCGAGCCGGGGCTGTAGGCGAACACCGGCGGCAGCGTCCAGGCCCGCACGGCGCGCACGGTGGCTCCCCGGGCGGCCGCCGTCTCGAAGGCGAACCGCAGGGTCTCGGCGCTGTCCTCCGGGGCGCCCTCCTGGCCCACGACGATCTCGCGTCCCGCGGCCTCCGCGGTGGCCTGGTCGCCGGCGCGGACCAGGACGACGGGCCGGGTCGCCTCGGCGATCACCTGTTGGCCGACCGAGCCCACCAGGAAGCCGACCACCGGCCCGTGTCCGCGGGAGCCCAGGACCAGCAGTTCGGAGTCGGCCGCGGCGGCGACCAGCACATCGACGCTGCCGCCCTCCACCAGATCGGTGTCCACCTCGAGGCCGGTGTGCCGCCCCGTGACGGTCCGCACGGCCTCGGTCATGGCGTCCCGCGCCCAGCCCGCCTGGGTGTCCCGGTCCCCGGCGTCGATCCCCTCGTACGGCTGGAACCGCCAGGCGTGCACCACCCGCAGTCCCGTGCCTCGCCGGACCGCCTCCCGGGCGGCCCAGCCCAGTGCGGCGAGGCTCTCCTCGGTTCCGTCGATGCCTGCGGTGATCGGGCGGGTCATGCGGTGGCCTCCCTTTATTGCGGTGACGTCACGGCCCAGTCTTCACTACGCTGCCGAAATGACCTTGGAATGGGAACAAGTCATCGTGGACTCCGCCGACCCCGCCGCCCTCGGGCGCTGGTGGGCCGAGGCGCTGGGCTGGGTGGTGGTCGAGGACTCCCCCGACGAGTTCGAGATCCGCCCCGAGAAGGACCGCATGCCCGGTCTGCTCTTCGTGCCGGTGCCGGAGGCCAAGACCGTCAAGAACCGCCTGCATCTCGACTTCCGGCCCGACGACCACGAGGCCGAGGTCGCCCGCTTCCTGGCACTGGGCGCACGGCACGCGGACATCGGACAGGGCGAGCAGTCGTGGACGACCCTGGTGGACCCCGAGGGCAACGAGTTCTGCGTGCTGGGCGAACGCCGAGGCTGACCCCGGCAGGGTCCGGCATAGCTGCGCGAAGCCGGGCGATCGAACATACGATGGGCGGGACCGGGCCGGTGACCGCGGGGGGCGCCGTGCCCCGACCGACCGCCCGGGGTGGGGAGACGCATGGCACAGGCCGCCGAATCGGCGCGGACCGTCATCCTGACCGTGGACGACGACCCGGGGGTCTCCCGCGCCGTCGCCCGCGATCTGCGGCGGCGCTACGGGCAGTCGTACCGGATCGTGCGCGCGGAGTCCGGTGAGTCCGCGCTGGAGGCGCTGCGGGAGCTGAAGCTGCGCGGTGACCTCGTGGCGGTGATCCTGGCCGACTACCGCATGCCGCAGATGAACGGCATCGAGTTCCTCGAACAGGCCCTGGACGTGTATCCGGGGGCCCGCCGCGTGCTGCTGACCGCGTACGCGGACACCAACGCGGCGATCGACGCGATCAACGTCGTCGACCTCGACCACTACCTCCTCAAGCCCTGGGACCCGCCGGAGGAGAAGCTCTACCCGGTCCTGGACGACCTCCTGGAGGCCTGGCGGTGCAGTGACTACCGGCCGGTGCCCGCCACCAAGGTGATCGGGCACCGCTGGTCGGCGCGCTCGTCGGACGTGCGGGAGTTCCTGGCCCGCAACCAGGTGCCCTACCGCTGGTACTCCACGGACGAGCCCGAGGGCCAGCGGCTGCTGACCGCCGCGGGGCAGGACGGACAGCGCCTCCCGGTGGTGATCACTCCGGACGGCACTCCCCTGGTCGAGCCGGAGGCGCCCGACCTGGCCGCCCACGTGGGCCTCGCCACGACCCCGACCGCGGACTTCTACGACCTCGTCGTCATCGGCGGCGGACCGGCCGGGCTCGGTGCCGCGGTGTACGGGGCCTCGGAGGGCCTGAGGACCGTGCTCGTGGAGCGGTCGGCGACCGGCGGGCAGGCGGGGCAGAGCTCGCGGATCGAGAACTACCTGGGCTTCCCCGACGGCGTCTCCGGCGCCCAGCTCACCGACCGGGCCCGACGGCAGGCGACCAAGTTCGGCGCCGAGATCCTCACCGCCCGTGAGGTGTCCGGCCTGGAGGTCAACGGCGCGGCCCGCACCGTGCGCTTCTCGGACGGGTCGGCGGTGGCCGCGCACAGCGTGATCCTGGCGACCGGTGTGTCGTACCGGCAGCTGGAAGCGCCGGGCTGCACCGACCTGACCGGGTGCGGCGTGTACTACGGCTCGGCGCTGACCGAGGCCGCCGGCTGCCAGGGGCAGGACATCTACATCGTCGGCGGCGCCAACTCGGCCGGGCAGGCGGCGATGTACCTGTCCCGGGGCGCCAAGTCGGTGACGCTGCTGGTCCGGGGTCCTGACCTGTCCGCGTCGATGTCGCACTACCTGATCCAGCAGATCGAGGAAGCGCCCAACATCTCGGTCCGCGCTCGGACCGTCGTCGAAGCCGCCCACGGCTCCGACCACCTGGAGCAGCTCACCCTGCGCGACGTCGACACCGGGGAGACCGAACTCGTCGACGCGCAGTGGATGTTCGTGTTCATCGGCGCGGCCCCGCTGACCGGCTGGCTGGACGGCACGGTGCTGCGCGACGAGCACGGGTTCATCCTGGCCGGGCCCGACCTCACCCCGGACGGGCGGCCACCGGCCGACTGGGAGCTGGACCGGCCGCCGTACCACCTGGAGACCAACATTCCGGGCGTGTTCGTCGCGGGTGACGCGCGCGCCGAGTCAGCGAAGCGGGTCGCGTCCGCCGTCGGAGAGGGAGCCATGGCCGTGATGCTCGTCCACCGGTATCTGGAGCAGTCGTGAGCGGGCGGCTGATGCCGTGCAGCGCGAAGGAGATCAGTTCGCTGTTCCTCTTCGAGAAGCTCAGCGCCGAGCAGCTCGGCATGCTGTGCAGCGCGGGTCGGGTCGAACTGTTCGACCCCGGGCCGGTGTTCGCCGAAGGTGACCCGGCGACCTGCTTCTACGTGATGATCGAGGGCACGGTCATCATGTCGCGCCGGGTAGGCAGCGACGACATCGAGGTGAGCCGCACGTCCCAGCAAGGGGTGTATGCGGGGGCCGTACAGGCGTATCTGGGGGACGGGAAACCGCAGCGGTACGTCAACTCGCTGCGGGTGCCGGAGCCGACACGGTTCTTCGTGCTGCCCGCCGAAGCGTTCGCGAACTTCATGCACGAGTGGTTCCCTATGGCGGTCCATCTCCTGGAGGGGCTCTTCCTCGGTTCGCAGACCTTTCAGCGGGCCGTCGGTCAGCGCGAACGGCTGCTGGCGCTGGGCTCGTTGTCCGCGGGTCTCACCCATGAGCTCAACAACCCGGCCGCGGCGGCCGTACGGGCCACGGCGACCCTGCGCGAGCGGGTCGGCAAGATGCGGCACAAGCTCGCCGTCATCGCCCAGGGCTCCTACAGCCCCGAGGTGATGGCGAACCTCATCGACATCCAGGAGCGCACGGCCGAACGGGTCGCCAAGGCACCCGCGTTGAGCCCGTTGGAGGCCTCCGACCGGGAGGACGTGCTCAGCGACTGGCTCGACGACCACGGCATCCAGGACGGCTGGCGGATCGCGCCGACCTTCGTGCAGGGCGGCCTCGACGAGGACTGGCTCGACCAGGTCGCGGCGACCGTGGGCGAGGAGATGCTGCCGAACGCGATCGGCTGGCTCAACTACACCGTCGAGACCGAGCTGTTGATGGACGAGATCAACGACTCCACGGCCCGGATCTCCCACCTCGTGGACGCGGCCAAGCAGTACTCCCAGCTGGACCGGGCGCCCTACCAGGTGGCCGACGTGCACGAACTCCTCGACAGCACCCTGCTGATGCTGTCCGGGAAGATCGGGCAGCAGATCAAGGTGGTCAAGGAGTACGACCGCAACCTGCCGAGGATCCCGGCCTACCCGGCCGAACTCAACCAGGTGTGGACCAACCTGATCGACAACGCGGTGCAGGCCATGAACAGCGCCGGCGGGGAAGGGACGTTGACCGTCCGGACCGCGCTGGAGCACGACCGGCTGCTGGTGGAGTTCCGGGACACCGGGCCCGGTGTCCCGGCGGACATCCGCGAGCGGATCTTCGACCCGTTCTTCACCACCAAGCCGGTGGGCGAGGGGACCGGGCTGGGGCTCGACATCTCCTGGCGGATCGTCGTCAACAAGCACCACGGGACGCTCCAGGTGGAGTCGTCGCCGGGCGACACCCGCTTCCAGGTGCTGCTTCCGCTGACCGCCGTGGACTCTGACGAGACGACCGAGGAGCCGGAGTGACCGACATCAAGGGGATCGACCCGAGCGTGCCGCCGAGCGGGGACGGGTGCGTGGAGTGCGACGCGGCGGGCGGGTGGTGGTTCCATCTGCGGCGGTGTGCGCAGTGCGGGCACGTGGGGTGTTGTGACTCCTCCCCCGGTCAGCACGCCAGCGGGCACTTCCGGGAGACGGGGCATCCGCTGGCGCGGAGCTTCGAGCCGGGTGAGGAGTGGTTCTGGAACTTCGAGACGAATGAGATGTTCGAGGCGGGGCCGGAGTTGGCCGCGCCGGTGAGTCATCCGGAGTCCCAGCCGGCGCCGGGGCCCGCGGGGCGGGTGCCGGCTGATTGGGCTCGGGTGCTCCGCCGGTGAGCTCGGGGCCGTCTGTCTGATGGCGGCTGCGGGCTGATTGTGGCTGGTCGCGCCCACGCGGCGGAGCCGCATATCGATACAGCCCCGCGCCCCTGGCCAGGTCGACCCGCTGTCAGTGCCAAGTGCCAGGATGTTCTTGTGTCGCAGATCTCCAGCAGTACGCCTCTTGTCGGGCGGGAAGACGAGCTTGCCTGGCTGTCCAGCGTGCTGGAGCGGGCCCGGGGCGGGGAAGCTCGGGCTGTGCTCGTCGCCGGGGATGCCGGGGTCGGGAAGACGCGGTTGCTGGACGAGGTCACCGGGCGGGCCGTTGCGGACGGGATGACCGTGCTCACCGGGCACTGTGTCGATCTCGGCGACGTCGGGTTGCCCTATCTGCCGTTCACCGAGGTGTTGGGGGCGGTCGCTCAGGACGAGCGGTTCGCGGGGGCCTTCGGGGCGTATCCGGTGGTGGAGCGGCTGCTGGGCGGGGGGTCTCCTGGGGACTCCGGCGACCGGCTCCGGTTGTTCGAGGGGGTCGCCGGGCTGCTCGCCGATCTGGCGGACATCGCGCCTTTGCTGCTCGTGTTCGAGGACCTGCACTGGGCCGATCAGTCGTCGCGGGATCTGCTGCGGTTCCTACTCAGCCGGGGGATCCTCCAGCGGTCCGCGGGCGGGGCCCCGACGCATCGGATGGCGGTGCTCGCCTCCTACCGGGCCGACGATCTGCACCGGCGGCATCCGTTGCGGCCGCTGCTCGCCGAGCTGGTCCGGCTGCCCGCCGTGGAGCGGCTGGAACTGCGGCCCATGCCCGATGCCGAGGTGGCCCGGCTGGTGCGGGCCCTGCGGGAAGGGCCGCTGCCGGAGACCACCGTGCGACGGATCGTCGAGCGGGCGGAGGGCAACGCCTTCTACGCCGAGGAACTGCTCGCCGCCACCGGGAGCGGGGACGGCGGCGTGCCCAGCGGGCTCGCGGACGTACTGCTGATCCGCTTCGAGCAGCTGTCCGACACCGCTCAGCAGGTGCTGCGCACCGCCGCAGTGGCCGGCCGGCGCGTCGAGCACGACCTGCTGCGGGACGCCGTAGGACTGCCCGAGGAGGAGTTGGAGGCGGCGCTGCGGGAAGCCATCGGGCGGCAGTTGCTGGTGCCGGGTGCGGGGGACACGTACGCGTTCCGGCACGCCCTGGCGCGGGAGGCCGTGTACGCAGATCTGCTGCCGGGTGAACGGGCGCGGCTGCACGGGGCGTTCGCCCGGCTGCTGGACGGGCGCGGTCCCCGGGGCGAGAGCGCGGCGGAGCGGGCCCACCACTACCGCGAGAGCCACGATCTGGCGCCCGCGCTCACCGCCTCGCTGGAGGCCGCGGACCACGCCCAGCGGGTGGGGGCGCCCGCCGAGGAACTACGGCATCTGGAGGCGGCCCTGGATCTGTGGTCGGCGGTGGAGCCGTCCGCGCGGCCGAAGGGCGAGGGGCTCGACCGGGTGCGGTTGATGCTGCGGGCCTCGGCGGCGGCCGCGCACACCGGTGAACTGCACCGGGCCGTCTCCCTCACACGGGCCGCGCTGGCCGGTGTCGGCCAGGAGGCGGACTCCGAACTCGCCGCCCGGGTGCGCTACACCCTCGCCGGGAACCTGATGACCGTCGACAACCTCACCACGGCCTTCGCCTACAGCAGCGAGGCGCTCGACATGATCCCCGCGGATCCCCCGTCCCGTACCTGGGTGTGGGCGGCTGCGACCCATGCGCTGGCGGCCCGCCACGTAGGCGAGAACGAGACGGCGCTGCGGGTCGCCCGACAGGCCCTGGACAGGGCGCAGGAGCTGGGCGTCACCGACGCCCAGGCGGACCTGCTGATCTCCCTGGCCGTCGTCGAGGGCGACGGCAGACGTTCGGTGGCGGGCCGGGAACGGCTGCGGCAGGCACGGGCGCTGGCCCGCAGTTCGGGCAACGCGCCGGTGGAGATGCGCGCCCTGTTCAACCTCGCCATCGGTACCTACGAGGCGGGGCACCTGGAGGAGTGTCTGCCCTGGATCACGGAGGGACTGGACCGTGCCCGCAGGGCCGGGCTGCTGTCGTCGCCGTATCCGATGGAGATGCGCTATCTCCATCTGCTGGTGCTGTACACACTGGGCCGCTGGGACGAGTGTCTCCAGGCGGCGAGCACCGATGCCGAGGTGCTGCCCGGGGCCGGTGGGTACCGGCTCGGGCCCGCGCTCTACGTGGCGCTCGCGCGCGGTGACTTCAGGGCCGCCGACCGGGCCCGGACGCTGCTGGAGGGGCCGTTCGACTGGATGGCCACGCTCGTCGCGGGCGTCGCGCTGACCGAGGCGGCGGCCCTGCAAGGTGACGCGGAGGCGGCCGTGGAGCGGATGCGGTCCACGGTCACGCTGCTCACCGACGACGCCGGCACGCGTCCCCACGTCACCGTCCGGCTGGCCGCGCTCGCGCTGTCCGCGGTGGCCGACCGGGCCGGCGAACTGCGTCTCAAGGGAGACCAGGCAGGAGCGCGGCGGTGGGCGGAGACCGCGACCGAGCTGCTGGAGCCGGCCAGGGCCCTCGCCGTGCACGGCGGAGTGCCGCAGGGGCCGGAGGGGCAGGCGTGGTTGGCGCGGGCCGAGGCGGAGTGGGTCCGGGCCGTGTCGGGGCCGGACGTGGAGGCGTGGGCGAAGGCGGTCGCCGCGTTCGACTTCGGTGACGTGTACGAACCGGCCCGCTGCCGGCTGCGGTACGCCGAGGCCCTGCTCGCGGCCGACCGGCGCGAGGAGGCGGCGGCCGAGGCGCGGGCCGCTCGCGAGGTGTTCGCGCGCCTGGGCGCCACGGTGCTGCTGGAGCGGGTGGACGAGCTGATCCGGCGCGGCCGTCTCGCCGAGGCCGCGCCCACCAAGGCGTCACCGCTGACGGCCCGTGAGCAGGACGTGCTGCGGCTGCTCGCCCGGGGGCGCAGCAACCGGCAGATCGGCGAGGAGCTGTTCATCACCGGCAAGACGGCCAGCGTGCATGTCTCCAACATCCTCGCCAAGCTGGGCGCGGCGAGCCGCACCGAGGCCGTGGCCGTCGCCTACCGGGAGCGGCTGATCACCCCGGAGACGACGGCCCGGGACTAACGGCGCGCGCATTCCAGGGAGTCGAGGTCGACGGCGTCCGCCATCGCCTGCATCCCCTTGTCGTTGGGGTGGATGTGGTCCCCGCCGTCGAGGAACGGAAGCATCCGTTCGGGGTCGTAGGGGCTGCGCAGGGCGTGGTCGAAGTCGGTGACCCCGTCGAACTCCTCACGGTGGCCGCGGATGAAGTCGTTCACCTGCTGCCGTACGGCCTCGGCGGCCAGGTCCCACTCCGACCAGCCCTTGAAGGGGGCGATGGTGGAGATGACCACGCACTTGCCGGCGTCGTGGGCCCGGTCGACGATCTGGCGGTAACCGCCGATCAGGTCCTGTGCGGTGACGCCGGTGTGGGCCTTGAGGTCGTTGACGCCCTCGAAGAGGAACACGGTGCGGACGCCCGGCTGGGACAGTACGTCCCGGTCGAGCCGGTTCAGGGCGCTGGGTCCGGCGCCGTCGGCGAGCACCTTGTTGCCGGAGATCCCTTCGTCGGCCACGCCCTTGACGGTGCTGTGCGTTTTCTGGAGGCGGCGGGCGAGGTAGTCGGGCCAGCGGCGGTTCTGGTCGCTGGTGGACTGCCAGCCGTCGGTGATGGAGTCGCCGAGCGCGACGACGGCACCGGTGGCGCCGGCCGTGTGCACCGAGACGGCGTCGAGGTAGAACCACGACCCGATGCTCTCGGTCCAGTGGGCACCGCTCTCCTCGGCGGTGTGGTCGCCCTGGGTGGCGTACGACGTCTGCATGGCCATCCAGTGTCCGGTGACCGGGCCCGCCGCGTCCGGGGTGTGGAGGCTGACGACCAGGTTCGCGCCGGCGGCCAGCCTGCCCGGCAGCGGGTCGCTGTACACGGTGGCGCCGGGTTCCACGATCGTGGAGGCCGAGCCGTCGAAGGTGAGTTGACGGTTGCTGCCGTGTACCAGGTCGGGGCCCTTGAGCTGGAGGCCCGCGTAGACGCTGTCGAAGGTCACCGGGCGGTCCCCGAAGGCGTTGGAGAGCCGGATGCGGGGGTCGCGGCCGCCGACACTGGTGTGCACGACCATGCGGTAGCCGCGGTCGGCGGCCGAGTCGCCGATGCGGTAGGCGCTGGAGCCCCAGGTGATCACCCCGTCGGGCGGGCCGACGGCGGCGGGTGCGGGGGTGGCCTGGAGCGCGGCGGCCACGACCGTGACGGCGAGCAGACGGGCACCTCGTGCGGTGCGGCGCCTCATCGCGCCTCGGGCGATCCGGCGCCTCATCGGTCGAAGCCCTTCAGGGTGACGGCGGCGCCCGGCTTCAGTGTCACCGTGCGGGTGCTGCCCGCGTGGGCGACGGTCGTGGTGCGGCCGCCGACGCTGCGGATCCGTGCTTCGGTCGGTGTGCCGTCCCGCCAGCGCAGGTCCACGACGAACCCGCCGCGGGCGTTCGCTCCCGTGAGGGAGCCGGCGGCGGCCCAGGCGTCGGGCAGGGCGGGCAGGAGTTCCAGGTGTCCTGGGCGGGAGTGGAGCAGCATCTCGATCATCGCTGCGGGGGTACCCAGATTCGCGTCGATCTGAAAGATTCCGCGGCCCTTTTCCACCTCGTAGATGTCGAAGAGGTTGAAGGCGGTGCCGTTGCTGCCGCCACTGGAGGGGCGGAGGTTGTTGGCCACCAACTGGTAGGCCTTGTCCGCGTCCTTCAGCCGGGCCCAGCACAATGCACGCCAGGCGTTGGCCCAGCCGAAGCTCTCCATGCCGCGGGCGGTGAGCAGGGCGGTGGCGCCCTCGACCAGATCGGCCGGGGTGGAGCCGTCGGGGCGGATCCGGTCGCCCGGGAAGAGTCCGACGAGCGGGGACAGGTGGCGGTGGGTGGTCTCGCCGAGGTTGTCGGGGGACATCCACTCCTCCAGCCAGCCGGTGGTGGGGCTGACCTGGGGGAGGTAGAGGCGCTTGCGGAGGCCGGCGACCGTGGTGGCGAACCCCGTGTCCTTCTTCAACTCGGCCGCGGCCGTGCAGTAGTTGCCGAACAGGGTCCACACGAGTTCCTGGGCGTAGGTGATGCCCTTGGCGTCGAGGGGGCCGTGCTCGGGCGACCAGTCGCTGTCGGCGACCAGGACCTCCCGTGAGGTGCCGGGGAGGGTCATGGTCAGCAGTCGTGCCTCCCAGAACTCGCAGGCGCCCTTCAGGAGCGGGTAGATGCGTTCCAGGTGGGCCCGCGAGGCGGTGAACTCGTAGTGCTCGTAGAGGGAGTTGCACAGCCAGGCGTTGCCCGCCGGGTGCCACCACCAGCCGCCTCCGCCGAAGGGGTTCGTGGAGATGGCGACCGTCCAGCCGGCGTTCTTGCCGGTCGAGTTGCGGTAGCGGTTGCGGGAGTCGTTGAAGAGCCTGCGGGTGAGGTCGGTCCAGGACGGGAGTTGGGCGACGCAGTAGTCGGTGAGTGCGTCGAAGCAGTCGGACAGCCCGGTGCGGTCGGCCGCCCAGTAGTTCATCTGGATGTTGATGTCGGTGTGGTAATCGCCCATCCAGTCGGGGTCGTTGCCGTCGAGCCACAGGCCCTGGAGGTTGAGAGGGAGGCTGCCGCGTGATCCCGCGATCATCAGGTAGCGGCCGAACTGGAGGTACTGGGACTCCAGTTCGGGATCGGGCACACCGTCCCGGGCGCGCGCCCGCAGGCGCTCCCAGGTGTCCAGGGCACGCTGATCGGGGGTGGAGGTGCCGAGGGAGACACCGAGCCGCCCGTACAGGGCGTGGTGGTCGGCCGTGTGGGTGCGGAGCAGGGTGGCCGCCGAGTGCCGGGCGGCCGACCTGACCTTGGTGCGGGCGAGTCGCTCGGGGTCGAGGGACGGATCGCGGAAACCGGCGGCCGCGTCGGGCGCGTAGTCGGTGCTACCGCTCAGCACCACGGTCAGGTCCCGGCACCCGGCGAAGGTGATGTCCGGGCCGTTCACCCGGACACGGCCGCCGCTGCCGTACGCGGTGATCGCGGCGCCGTATCGCAGCCCGTTCGGGAGGGTGGCCCCGAAGGAGACCGCGGGCTGTTCGCCGTGCGTGCCCTCCAGGGTGACGGTGCCGGTGTAGTGGCCTCCGCCGCTCTGGGTGAAGTGCAGGACGATGACGTCGTCGGGGTGGCTGGCGAAGATCTCCCGTCGGTAGGTCACGCCGGAGCGGACGTACGACGTGGTGTTCACGCCCCGGTCGAGGTCGAGGGTGCGGCGGTAGCCGGAGACGGTGGACAGGTCGTGGTCGGGGAGGTCGACGGTGAGCCGGGCCAGCAGGGTGAAGGAGCCGAAGTCCTGGCGGCCGTAGGGGAACTGGCCGTCGGCGTCGAGGGTGTCGTTGCGGCCGCCGGTCCACATCGTGGCGTCGGTGACGAGGAGGAGTTCGCGGCCGGGGTCGTTGCTGGTGAGGGCGCCGAGGCGGCCGTTGCCGACGGGCAGGCCCTGTTCGATCATCGAGTGCTCGTCGGCGGGGGCCTGCCACCAGAGCCGGTGCTGCGGGTCGGCTTCGAGGGCGGGTGCGTCGGTGGGCCGCTGGGGTGCCGCGGTCGCGGTGAAGGTGGGCAGGGCGGCGAGCGCTGCGGTCAGCGCGAGGACACCGCGTCTGGAGGGGGTGGGGGTCATGGCGGCTCCTGGTGGCTCGGTCAGGACTTGGGTACGTCGATCCGGTCGATGTCCGGCGCGTAGCCGTCGGAGCCGCTGTCGAAGGTGATGGTGTTGGCGCCCGCCTTGAGGGTGACCGGCACGTACACGCTCGCCACGGTCCCCCAGTCGCCGGTGGCGGGGAGCTTGTGGCGGGTGGCGCCGCCGCCGTTGGCCGAGACGTCCACCGAGCGGGCGTCACCGCTGATGTAGGAGACCTTGACCTGGTAGGTGCCGGCTTTCGCGACCATCACACCGTTGAAGGTCAGCTTGCCGCCGAGGTACAAGTTGCCGACCTTCTTTCCGTTCGAGCAGGCGGAGCAGTCGGCGACGGAGGCGTTGCCGCCGAGGGTGTTCGTGGGGGACTCGGCTTCGTAGCCGGTGTACGTGAGGGCGGTGCCGCGCGGGGTGACCGTGAACAGGCGCGAGCCGTGGGCGGGCAGGGCCTGGGTGACCTTGTTCTGGTAGGTGCCGAGGTTCTCGTGGTTCCACAGGTCCCGGACGGAGGCCTTGCCGGTGAAGCCGAGGGTGGTGAAGTCGGCGGTGACCGCGGCGGGGGCGTCGGCGAGGTTGAACAGGGCGACCGTGTAGGTGCCGTCGGGGTTCTTCGAGGCCCAGACCTGCTGGGGGTCGGACGGGGTGACCGGCTGGGCGGGCGGGTTGGGGCCCTGGTCGATGGCGATGACCTCGCGGTTGGTCAGCAGGGAGAGGCCGTAGGAGTCGAGGCGGGTGAGGTCGTCGCCGGTGTAGAGGGGGGACTTGGCGATGGCCCACAGGGTGGCGTAGCTCTGCCGTTCGGCCTTGGTGAGGCCGTCCATCGCGCCGTTGCCGACGTCGAGGGAGTCGAGGTCGTTCCAGCCGCCGGGTCCCGCGTGCCGGGTCCAGGCGGGGGTGTCGTCCCAGCGGTCGTCGACGGAGTTCTCCCAGCTGACGAGCGTGTTGCAGTAGCACTCGACGTCGGTGTCCACGCGCCAGCCCTGGGAGTACTTCTTCCAGTCGGCGGCGTGGCCGATGTCGAGGGACCAGGAGAGTTCGAGGTGGATCGGGCGGCCGGTGGCGGCTGTTGCCCGGTGCCAGGCGGCCACGTCGGCGACGTTGTCGTACTGGTCGCCGCTCTTGCCGGAGCCGGGGCCGACGCCGTCGAGCTTGAGGAAGTCGTAGCCCCAGTCGGCGATCAACTGGGCCTGGGAGTCGATGTACTTGCTCGTGCAGGGCTTGGCGAAGTCGAGCTTGTAGGCGCTGTCCCAGCCGTTGGTGGTGCGCAGGTCGTCGTAGACGATGTCGGCGGTGGTGCAGCCCTCCGCATTCCAGATCGGGGTCCTGCCGTCGCCGTACGCCCCCTTCTCCAGGCCTGCCGGGAGGTAGATGCCGGCCTTGAGGCCCTTGGCGTGGATGCGGTCGGCGACGGCCTTCATGCCGCTGGGGAAGCGGACCGGGTCGGGCTTCTGGCGGCCGTACTGGTCGAAGCCGGACTTCCAGGTCTTGTCCATCCACCAGCCGGCGTCGATGTTGACGTACTCGTAGCCGTACTTCTTCAGCTTGGCGGCGAGGGCGTCGGTCTGCTTCAGGACGTTGGCCTCGGTGAGGTAGCTGTAGTCGCCGTCCGGGTTGAGGCCGGGGTACTTGGAGGACTGCATGCTCCAGCTGGACCAGCCCATGTAGGGCTTGGCGGCGAGCGCGGGCGCGGCGCTCTGCGCGGGGGTGTGGGTCTCGGCGGCGTGGGCCGTGGGGACGGCGACCGCGGTGAGGGCGAGGACCAGGAGGGCTCTGGCGGGCATCAGGGCTCGCGTGGGCATGGCGAAGTACGAGGATGACCGCATGGGTCGTACCTCCAATGGGGTGCGGGTACTTATCGGCTCGTGTCCGGGGTGATGAAGGACTGGATGGCGGTGGCGGCGGCGCCGCGCGCCCACTCCTCGAAGGGCAGGGGGCGGGTGCGGACGTCGCACTGGGCGGCGGAGCCGAACGCGGCCGCGACGAAGGCCTCGCGGATCTGTTCGGCGAACAGGTCGTAGGCGGCGAGTCCCTCGCCGGAGATGATCACGCGCTCGGGGCCGAGGAGGTTGGCGACGGTGGCGATGCCCCGGCCGATCGCCTCGCCCGCGCGGGCGTACACCTCGCGGGCTCCGGGGACGCCTTCCCTGGCCAGGGCCAAGGCCTCGTCGGCGTCGGTGAGTTCGGCGCCGGTGGCCTCGCGGATCCGCCGGACGATCGCGGCCTCCCCGGCGATGGCCTCGACGCAGCCGCGGTTGCCGCAGTGGCAGAGCGGGCCGGACGGGTCGACGGTGACGTGGCCGATCTCGCCGGCCACGCCATGGGCCCCGGCGACCACCCGGCCGTGCACCACGAGTCCGCAGCCGATGCCGGCGCCGACGGTGACCACGGCGAAGTCGGACAGGCCCGCACCGGCGCCGAACCACTGCTCGGCGACCGTCAGGGCGCGTACGTCGTTGTCGAGGGTGACCGGCAACCCCGTGGTCATGGCGGCGAGTTCGGCGAGCGGGACGTCGCGCCACTCCAGGAAGGGCGAGTAGCGGACGGTGCCCTCGCCCCGGTCGACATCACCGGAGACGGCTATGCCCAGGCCCAGGACGGGGGCCGTGGAGCCGTCCGTCCGGGCGAGGAGCTGCCGGGTGAGTTCCGCGATGCTCGCGAGGACCGTCCTGGGCTCGCGGTCGGGCAGGGGCAGGTGCCGGGCGACCCGGATACGGCAGCACAGGTCGGTGAGGACGCCGATGATCTCGTCGCCGGTGACCTTGACGCCGATGAACAGGGCCCGTCCGCCGTCGACCCGGACGAGGTTCGCGGGCCTGCCGAGCGCGGGGCGGGCGTCCTCGTCGGCGCCCTCCACCAGGTATCCCGCCTCGATGAGGGGCCGGACGGCCTTGGTGACGGCGGCCGGTGACAGTCCGACACGCCGGGACACCTCCAGACGGGCGAGGGGTCCGTGGGAGAGGACGGCGGTGAACACCTGTGAGGCGGCGGGGGTGTTGGCGGGGAAGGTCTCGGCGCTGGGGGTCGGGCGCATGTTCGGGAACCTAGGGGGATTCTTTTCCGACGTCAATAAAAGAAGCAGGATTGCCTGTGCCGTTGCTGTGTCCAGCCAAGGAGAAGAGCCGGATGACATCAGTGAGAGTGCTTGTCGGGACGGTGGCCGGGGCGGTCCTGCTGCCCCTGCTCGCGAGCCCGGCCCATGCCGAGTCGCCCGCCGGGCCCGCGGTGGATCTCGCGGGTCTGCGGGGGGTGTTGCGTTCCGCGCTGGCACAGGGCGCGCCGGGTGCGATGGCCCGGGTGGAGGACCGGGGCACGGTGTTCGGGGCCACCGCGGGGGTCGCGGACCGCGGGACCGCGCGGGCGATGGGTGACGCCGACCGGTTCCGCATCGGCAGTGTCACCAAGACGTTCACCGCGGTGGTCCTGCTCCAGCTGGTCGACGAGAAGAAGCTGAAGCTCGACGCGCCGGTCGACCGCTATCTGCCGGGGCTGCTGCCCGACGACCGGATCACGGTGCGTCAGGTGCTGGGCCACCGCAGCGGGCTGTACGACTACACGAACGACATGTTCGCCAGGACGGTCCCGGGCTTCGAGGCGGTCCGCAAGAGGGTCTTCACGCCCGAGGAACTCGTGAAGCTCTCGCTGCGCAAGCCGCGCACCAACGCGCCGGGGGCGAAGTACTCGTACTCGAACACCAACTTCGTGGTCGCCGGGATGCTGGTCGAGAAGCTGACCGGGAACCCGGTGCGGACCGAGTACCAGAACCGGATCATCGAGCCGCTGAAGCTGCGCGACACGCTCTATGTGCACCCCGGGACGAAGATCCCCGGCCGGTTCGCGCGCGGCTATCTCACCCCGGACCAGGCGGGCGCGCCCCTCGTCGACGCCACCGAGCAGACCGTGTCGTGGGCGCAGGGCGCGGGCGCGCTGATCTCCAGCACCCGGGACCTGAACACCTTCCTGTCCGCGCTGCTCCAGGGCCGGCTCACCTCGGCGGCTCAACTGGCGCAGATGGAGAAGTGGTTGCCGGCGGGGACGGGTCAGGCGTACGGCCTCGGGCTGCGCCGCCGCGATCTGTCGTGCGGGGTCTCGGTGTACGGCCACACGGGGGCCGTGCAGGGCTTCTACACGTACGCGTTCGCGTCGAAGGACGGCGAGCGGACTCTCGCCGCGGTCGCCAACACGTCCAACAACGGCACGGTCCTCAACACCATGCTGCGCACGCTGGACTCCGCGTTCTGCGGCAAGGCGACGAAGGCTCCGCGCGACTTGATGGGCAAGGCTCCGCGGGGCAGGGCGGGCGGGGTTGCGCGTGACGCGGCTCCGGTCGAGCGGCACGAGGACATGGCGCCGGCGGTCACGCTGGACTGAGGCCGGGCGGGAACCCCGGCTCCCCGGTGGGCGTTGCTCCCAGCGAACGACGACACCGGGGCGGCACGATGAGCGAGTTGGTTCCCGGGGGCAATCTGCCCCTGCCGGAAGGGGCCGTCACCGTGCGGGTGGCCGGCCCCTTCGACGTGTCCGCGCTCGTCACGGACGAGGGCGGCAAGGTCCGGGGTGACGCCGACTTCGTGTTCTACAACCAGCCCTCCGCTCCCGGCATACGGCTCTCCGGCGACGCGCTGACCGTCGATCCCCGGCGCCTGCGCGCGGGTGCCGTGCGCGTCACGGTGGTCGTCAGCCCGGCCGACCCCGCGACTCCCCTGGGCCGACTGCCCGTCCCGGTTCTCGAGGTCACCCGCGTGTCCGGGGGTCCACTGGCCCGGTTCACGCCACCCCGGCCACGCCAGGAGACGGTGCTGCTGCTCGCGGAGCTCTACCGGCGCGGCACGGGCTGGAAGCTGCGGGCGCTGGGGCAGGGGTACGCGGACGGGCTCGGGGGGCTGGCACGGGACTTCGGCGTGGACGTGCTGGACGAGACACCGACGACCACGGGGGCGGGCGCGTCGGGGCCGACGGGGACGGGGCGGGCGGCGGCCGCGGGGCCGGCGTTTCATGCCGAGCCTGGCTCGCCGCGGCACGGCTTCCCGGCCGCGCCCACCTCCCCGGCGCACGGATCCCCCGAGCTGGCCACCCCGCGTGACGGCACCCACCCAGGGGCGCGGGGAACTGCCCGACCGGCCCCCACCGGCCCGCACCCGCCCCCCACCGCCTTCCTCACCCTGGTCAACTCGGCTCGTACCCGAGCCGGTTCGTCCCCGGTGGCCCTCGATCCCCGCCTCACCGAAGCCGCCCGCGCCCACGCCTCCGCCATGGCCTCCGCGGGACGCCTCGGGGTCGAAGGAGCCGACGGTGTCTCCGTGTTCCAGCGCGTCACCGCCACCGGATTCGCGTACATCACCGTCGGAGAACACCTCGTGTCCGGTCCGCGCAACCCCGCCGAGTTCGTCGAGTACTGCCTGCGCACCGAGCAGCCGCGGCGCACCCTGCTGGACCCGGCCTTCACCCACACCGGTCTGGCGTACGTCTCCGGGGGCCGCTCCGGCGACACGTACTGGACGGCGCTGTGGGCCAGGCCCCTCACCGCCGCCGACCTCACCCGGACCGCCGACGAGGTGGTCGCCCTCACCAACCGGGAGCGCGCCGGGGCCGGCCTGCCGAGCCTCGCCGTCGATCACCACCTCGCCGGCGCCGCGCAGGCGTACAGCACCGACATGGCGGTCCGCGCCTTCTACTCCCACACCTCGCCCGAGGGCACCCAGCCCTGAGACCGGGCCGCGGCCGCGGGCTCCACCCGCCGCTCGATCGGGGAGAACATCGCGTGCGGACAGCGCTCGGCCGCCGAGGTCGTCGAGGGCTGGATGAACAGTCCCGGCCACCGCGCCAACATCCTGAAGCCCGACTTCACCCACATCGGCGTCGGCTTCGCCGGCGGCGGCCCGGCGGGCACGTACTGGACCCAGCTGTTCGGCGCCTGATCCCAGGCGCCCGATTCCCGCAGCGGACGGGATCTTGGCGGAGGGAATCCCTCCGGGCCAGGATGCCCCCATGAAGGGTGACCTCTTTTCCAGTGAGCACATGGTGCAGCCGGCCACCGCGCCGGGCATGACGGTCGAGAACTCCAAGTGCATCAGGTACGCGGTGCACGGCGAGATGCTCGCCCGCCAGGGGGCGATGGTCGCCTACCGCGGCAATCTCCAGTTCGAGCGCAAGGGCCAGGGCGTCGGCGGCATGCTCAAGCGAGCCGTCACCGGTGAGGGACTGCCCCTGATGGCGGTGCGCGGCCAGGGCGAGGCCTGGTTCGCGCACGAGGCCCAGAACTGCTTCATCGTCGACGTGGAACCGGGTGACGAGTTCACCGTCAACGGCCGCAACGTCCTGTGCTTCGACGCCTCGTTGGCGTACCGGATCTCGACCGTGAAGGGAGCGGGCATAGCCGGCGGCGGTCTGTTCAACAGCGTGTTCACGGGCCACGGCAGACTGGGCCTGGTCTGCGAGGGCAATCCGCTGGTGATCCCGGTCTCCCCGGAGTTCCCGGTGTACGTCGACACCGACGCGGTCGTCGGCTGGACGGCGGGCCTGGGCACCTCGCTGCACCGCTCGCAGTCCATCGGGTCGATGCTGCGCGGCGGTTCGGGCGAGGCGGTGCAGCTGATGCTCCAGGGCTCGGGCTACGTCGTCGTACGGCCGAGCGAGGTGACCCCGCAGAAGGCCCAACAGCACTGACAGCACGGACAGCTCCGACGGCACCGACCCCGGCGCCTCTCACGGTGATCTGCGCCTCACAGGCAACCCCTCCGCCTCCGTCCCCGTCTTGATCGGCAACAGGTGAGGCCCCGGCCCCCGGGTCGGGGCCTCACTCTCGACGCACTATACGCACCATGTATACGCAGCATGTATACGCGAGCTGTATAGATGGGGTGTATACGGACGGAAAGGCATGCATGTACGGCAAGGCATTCGCCCCGGAGTACCAGGGCGCCCTCAACACCCTCTCCGTGAACTCCTCGCTGGACGACGTACTGGCCGCCGGTACCGAGCAGTTGAGAGCGGCCGAGCGGGCCGGGCGGCACGGTGAGGCGGCGCGCTCCGGGCTCGCGGTCGCCGAGGCGCAGCGCCGGCTCGGGCGGATCGCCGACGCCGACCGGACCTGGAAGGCGAGTTACCGGTCCGCCCGGCGGGCCGAGGACACCGCGGGGATGGCGTGGGCGCTGTGGAGCGGCGGCACCCTGGCCCGGCAGCGCGGCGCATTCGCCTTGGCGCGCAGGCTGTTGGGGCTGGCGGCCGAACTCGGCGAGCGCGGCGGGGACGTCGTCGTGCGCGGCTACTCGCTCGCGGGTCTGGCCGAGACGGGCCGCATCCAGGGGGACTACGAGGCCGTGGGCCGACTGCACGAGCAGTTGCTGGCCGAGGCCAGGCGGCGCGGCGAGGCCCGGCACACGGTGTGGGCGCTGTCGGGCATCGCGCAGATGCACCGCAACACCGGGTCCTACGACACCGCGTTCGCCATGTTCGAGGAAGCGGCCCGGATCGCCGCGGACGCCGACGACCGGCGTGGTCACGCCTGGGCGCAGCGCGGACTCGCCGACCTCGCCTCGGTGCGCGACGGCGACACCGAGCGGGCCCTGGCCCTGCTGTCCGAGGCGGAGACGACCTGCCGCACGATGAACCTCTCCAGCGCGCTGGCCTACAACCACAAGATGCGCGGCAACGTCCTCTACCGGGCCGGGCGTTACTCCGAGGCACGCGAGTTCTACGAACAGGCGCTGGCGGAGTTCCGCGCCATGAGCGAGCCGCGCGGGGAGGCGCTGTCGCGGTTGGGGCTCGCCAAGTCCCTGGCCCGCCTGGGCCGCGACCGGGCCGAGACGGCGGCCGAACTGAACGATCTGGCGCGGGTGTTGGAGCGGACCGGACTGCGGCACGCGCGGGAGATGGTGGCGCGGGCCCAGGAGGAGTTCGGCGTGCGGGCGGAGGCGGTACGGTGACGACTCTCGCCGCTCCCGAAGTCCTCACCCGTTGCCGGGAGTTGGTGCGGCCGGCACTGCGGGAGGCCGTCGGGGAACTGCATCCCTGGGTGCGGGAGATGGCCGCCTACTCCTTCGGCTGGTGCGAGGTCGGCGGCGCCCCGGCCACGGCCTCCGGCGGCAAGGGCGTACGGCAGGCGCTCGCCGTGCTCGGTGCGGAGGCGGCCGGAGCGCCCGCCCGGGCCGGGGTACCGGCGGCGGTCGCCGTGGAACTGGTGCACGTCTTCTCCCTGCTCCACGACGACATCATGGACGGCGACCAGGCGCGCCGCGGCCGTCCCACGGTGTGGAAGGCGTACGGCACGGGCCCCGCGGTCCTCACGGGCGACGCCCTGTTCGCGCTGGCCGTGGCGACCCTGGCCGACACCGGAGCCGGTGCCGGGGCCGTGCGCCTGCTCTCGGCCGCGCTCCTGGACCTGGTGCGCGGTCAGGCCGACGACCTCCTGTTCGCCACGCGTCCCTGGAGGGGGCCGGAGCGGGTCCGGCCGCGGGAGTACCGGGTCATGGTTGAGGGCAAGACCGGAGCGCTGCTGGGCTGCGCGGCCGCGCTGGGCGCCCTGCTCGGCGGGGCTCCGCCGGCCGAGGTGGCCGCGCTGGACCGGGCCGGACGGCACCTGGGGGTCGCGTTCCAGATCGTCGACGACGTCCTGGGCATCTGGGGCGACCCCCTGGTCACCGGGAAGCCCGTGCAAGGCGACCTGCGGGAGCGGAAGAAGACGTTCCCGGTGCTGGCCGCGCTCGACGCGTCGACACCCGCGGCGGCACGCCTGGCCCGGCTCCTGGAGTCGGACGGGCCTCCGCGGGAGATCGCGGCCCTGGTCGAGGAGTGCGGCGGCAGGTCGGCCGCCCTCGCCGAGGCCCGCCGTCACATGGCGTACGCCGAGACGGCGGAGGCGCTGCGGCCGCTCCTCGACCACCTGCTGAGACGCGACTTCTGACGCCCGGCTCGCCGAGTTGACCTGCGCCCGTCCGCGGGGACAGGGTTCGAGGGGACCCCTCTCCTCCGGAAGGAAGACCGTCTTGATCGGGATCACGGACATCGAGCGGCAGGCCGGGCGGATCGCCCCCTACGTCGTCCGCACACCGACCCTGCCCAGCCCCGGCCTGTCCGCACTGCTCGGTGCTCCCGTCACCGTCAAGCTCGAACTGCTCCAGCGCACCGGCTCGTTCAAGGCGCGCGGGGCGACGGCCAAGCTGCTGTCGCTGAGCGAGGCGGAGCGGGCGGCGGGGGTCGTGGCGGTCAGCGGCGGCAACCACGGGATCGCCCTCGCCCACATGGCCGCCGCCCTCGACGTCAAGGCGACGGTGGTCATGCCGCGGTCGGCACCCGCCCGGTCCGTGGAGCTCGTGGCGGCCACCGGCGCGTCACTGCGGCTGACGGACGACATGGACGGCGCGTTCTCGCTCGTCAACCGGCTGCGGGACGAGGGGCTGACGCTGGTCCACCCCTTCGACGACCCGCTGGTGATCGCCGGGCAGGGGACGGTCGGACTGGAGTTCGCGGACGACGCTGACGACCTCACCGACGTCCTCGTCAGCGTCGGGGGCGGCGGTCTGATCGCCGGGGTCGCGGCGGCGCTGCGGGCGCGTCGTCCGGGGGTCAGGGTCTGGGGCGTGGAGACCGAGGGCGCCGAGGCCATGTCCCGGGCGCTCGCCCAGGGCGGCCCGGTGCCGGTCGCGCTGTCCTCGGTGGTGTCCACGCTGAGCGCCCCGGCCGTGTCACAGCTGACGTACGACCATGCGGCGGCTCTGGTCACCGAGGTGCTCGTGGTCCCGGACCGGGAGGCCGTGCGGGGCTGCCTGGACCTCGCCGACCACGCCAAGGTGTGGGGCGAACCGGCGGCCGGCTGTCTCCTGCCCGCCGCCCGACAGGTGCGGGAACGCGTCGGTGACGACTGCCGGCTGGGCCTCGTGGTGTGCGGCGGCAACGCGACGACCGCCGACGTCATGGCGTGGGCCGAGCGGTTCGGAGTGCGTTGAGCGAGGCGCTCGGACCCGGTCGAACGAGGCGCCCGACTCCGTTCGTTCTACTGACTTGTGAGTCAGATACCGACCGGTCAGAAAGCGGATTCCACCGGTTGAGGATTTGATTGAACGGACCCCGCCGCACCCGCCGTACCTCTGTGAAAGGTGAGAGCCAGGGGTTCAGCGAGGGATGACCATGGTCAAGGCGCACGTCTCCACACACGGGTTGGTCGCGGGACGGTACCGGCCCCTGGACGTCCTGCATCGCGAGACCAACCGGACCTGCTGGTACGGCGAGGACGTCTCGGTCGAACGCCCCTGTCTGCTCACCGAGATCGGGCTCCCGGCCTCGACGGACGAGGAGACCGCGCTGCGCACCGCCGCGGGTGTCGTGCGGATGTCCAAGACGATGCGGGTGGTCTCCCCCGGCCGGATCGCCTCGGTCGTCGACGCCGTGGTGCAGGAGGGCGTCCTGTGGACCGTCACCGAACCCGTCGACGGCATACCGCTGGGTGAACTGCTCGCCCAGCGGGGGACGTTCGACCATGCCCAGGCGGCACGCGTCGGTCTGGAACTGCTGGAGGTGCTGGAGGCGGCGCACGGCGAGGGCATCACGCACGGCGAACTCAGCCCGGGCCAGGTGTTCGTGCGCGACCGGGGTGCCGTCGTGGTCACCGGCTTCGGCCTGGCCGGCGCGACCCTCGCCCCCAGGCTCTCGGCACCCTCGTACGCCTCCCCCGAACAGGCCCGTGACGAGCGCATCGGTCCGGCAGCGGACCTGTGGGCACTCGGCGCGATCCTCTACACCCTGGTGGAGGGCCGGCCGCCGTTCCGGGACCGCGACCGTCCCGCGGCCACCCTGAAAGGGGTCGACCGGTTGCCGCTGCGGGCGCCGGTGCGGGCCGGACCGCTCACCCACATCATCCAGGGGCTGCTGCGCAAGAACTCCCAGGAGCGGCTGACCCGCTGGGCCGTGCGCAACGCGCTCGTCAGGATCCTCAGCGAGGAGCCGGACGAGGTCCCGCCGGAGGAGCCCAGGCAGCGGCTGCGCGGCATGCCCGGTGTGGCCACGGGCCGCGGCAGCCGCCTCCTGATCGCGGGCACCGCCCTGGCCGTCGTCGCGGTGGCCGCCGCAGTCCTCACGGTCACCAAGGCGTTGCCCGGCACCGACTCCGCGACGACCGGCGAGGCGCCCGCCCCGTCCGCCTCGGCCTCCGCGCCCGCCCCGGCGCCACCGTCCCCGTCCGTCTCCGCGTCCCCGCCGGCCTCCGCGCCAGGGAACCGTACCGACGAGACCTCCACCCCTCCCACGCCCACCCCGACCGGGTCGGCGTCCCCCACCGCGGGCACCGGGTTGCCGTCCGGGTACCGCGAGTACCGCTCCCCCGAAGGCTTCTCGCTCGCCCTGCCGAAGGGCTGGAAGCCGCTGGACACCTCGCGCCAGGAGGATCTGGCCTACCGGGTCACCTTCGGCGCCGCCGGCGACCCGCGCACCCTCGCCGTCACGTACAGCAAGGCCGTGGGCTCGGACGCGGTGGCCGTCTGGCGTGACGACGTGGAGCCGGACCTCGAGGACAACCCCGGGTACGAGCGTCTCGGTGACATCCGTGCGACGACCTACCAGGGCCGGGAGGCCGCCGACATGCAGTGGATCGAGAAGGTCGACGGCACCCGGGTGCGCACCTTCGGCCGCGGCTTCCTCATCGGCGGGGGCCGCGGCTACTCGCTGCGCTGGACGACCCCGGCGGACGACTGGAACGACGCCGCGAACCGGACGGCGCTGGACACCTTCCTGCGCACGTTCGAGGTGCCGTCAGTGTGAGCCGCGTGGCGCCCTCATCCGCCGCAGCGGGCCCACGTGCAGCGGCCGGGTGCGCCAGCGCGCGGTGAACGTCCGGTCCTCCGGCGAGCACGTGAGCAGCAGGTGGTGGGGGGTCTCCAGGAACACCACGTCGACGACCAGGGTCCCCGCGTCGGTCCGGCCGCCGCTCACCGCGACCGGGACCGGCTCGTCGACGACCGTCCAGCCGCCCTGCCCGAGCCCGGGCCCGAGTTCCAGCCGCTCGCCGCCGTCCACCAGGGTCACGCGGCCTCCCGGTCCCACCTCGACCGCGGTCAGGCTCGGCTGGTCCGCGCAGGTGCCGGCGGCGGGGGTGAACACGATGGTGCTCTCCGCGGTGACCGCCTTGCCCTCGGCCGGAGGCAGCGCGAGCCGCGTCAGACGGTCGGCCAGCGCCGCGTCCGCCGCCTCCCGGCCGGGCAGCGGGCCGGTCCCGAAGGCGGGCAGCAGATGCTCCCAGGTCAGGTCCAGGACCTGCTGCATCTCCTCGCTGTCCGAGGTGATCGCCAGCACGGCGTCCTGCTCGGGCAGCACCACGCAGAACTGCCCGTAGGCCCCGTCCCCGCGATAGCCGTGCCGGGAGATCCAGAACTGGAAGCCGTACCCCTGCTGCCAGTCCGGCCAGCCGCCCTCCGGCCCTGTCTCGTGCGCGATCCGAACGCGCGTGGCCTCCGCGACCCACGACTCGGGCAGCAGCCGCTCGCCTTCCCACACACCGCCCCGCAGGTACAGCAGACCCAGCCGGGCGATCGCGTCGGTGGTGGCGTGCAGTCCGCTGAAGCCGAGCTCGCGGCCCGCCCGGTCGTGGATCCAGGCCGCCTCGCCGATGCCGAGCGGCTCGAACAGGCGGGGCCGCAGGTACTCGGTGAGCTTCTGGCCGGTCACGCGCTGCACGATCGCGCCGAGCGTGTAGGTGGCGGGCTGGTTGTAGGCGAAGACCGTGCCGGGCTCGCGGTCCGGCGGGACCAGCAGGAAACCCCGGACGAGCTCGTCCCGGTCCAGAGCCAGCGCACGGTCCAGCGTCTCCTCCGCATGGCCGCTGGCCATCGACGCCACATGCCGTACGAGCATCGCGCGGCTGCGCGGGTCGGTGACGTCGGCCTCGAACTCCGGGAAGTACGAGATCACCGGGTCGTCCAGCGAAATCAGCCCCTCGGCCACGGCGAACCCGGCGGCCGTGGCCGTGAAGCTCTTGCTGAGCGAGTAGAGGAGGTGGAGCCGTTCCGGGGCGTACGGCGACCACCAGCCCGAGGCCACGACCTGGCCGTGACGCAGCAGCAGCAGGCTGTGCGGCTCGATGCGCGGGTCGGATTCGAGGGCGTCGAGGAAGGCCTGTATGCCCGCGGCGTCGACGCCCTGGGCTGCGGGGGTGCTCGTGGGCAGGGAACTCATGCCAGCATCCTGCCGCGTTTCGGGGTCATGATCGAGAGGGCCTCGGTGTGACGGGGAGACGGCGGGAGACCCGTTTTCCCCTCCGGTCACCGGGGACTCGGACCCCATGGTGCAGATCGGATACACGATGATGACCGAGCAGGCCGGTCCGCGTGACCTCGTGGGCCATGTGGTGCGGGCCGAGGAGGTCGGCTACGACTTCTCGGTGACCTCGGACCACTACTTTCCGTGGCTGCGGTCGCAGGGACACTCGCCGTACGCGTGGAGCGTGCTCGGGGCGGCCGCGCAGGCGACCTCGCGCATCCCGCTGATGACGTACGTGACCTGTCCTTCCTTCCGCTACCACCCGGCGGTGGTGGCGCAGAAGGCGGCGACCATGCAGCTGCTCTCGGAGGGGCGGTTCCGGCTGGGTCTCGGCTCGGGCGAGAACCTCAACGAGCATGTGGTGGGCGGCGGCTGGCCGTCGGCCGACGTACGGCACGAGATGCTGGAAGAGGCCGTGGAGATCATCCGCGCGCTGTTCCGGGGCGGCCATGTGAACCACCGCGGCAAGCATTTCGACGTGGAGTCGGCACGGTTGTGGGACCTGCCGGACGAGCCGCCGCAGATCGGCCTCGCCGTCTCCGGCGAGCAGTCGTGCGAACTGGCGGGCCGGCTCGCCGACCTGGTCATCGCCACCGAGCCCAAGGCGGGCCTGCTCGACGCGTTCGACCGCCACGGCGGCGAGGGCAAGCCGCGCGTGGGGCAACTCCCGGTCTGCTACGACCCCGACCGTGACACGGCGATCAAGCGGGCGCACTCCCAGTTCCGCTGGTTCGGCAGCGGCTGGAAGGTCAACTCCGAGCTTCCGCACCCCGACGCGTTCGAGGCGGCCACGCAGTTCGTCACGCCCGACGACGTCGCCGCGTCAATCCCCTGCGGTGACGACCCCGCCGACTTCGTCGAGGCGGTACGGCCGTACGCGGAGGCCGGGTTCACCGAGATCGCCCTGGTGCAGATCGGCGGCGACTCGCAGCCGGAGTTCCTGGACTGGTCGGAGAAGACACTGCTGCCCGCGCTGCGCGACGCGTTCGCCTGAGCGGGACGGCTGCCGGGGCGGCACCCGGGGGTGCCATAGGCTTCCGAGCTGCACAGGGCGCGGTCCGAGACGATGTTCCGCGACACTGTGCGGTCCGAACGAGCCTGCCCAGGAGACGCACCCGTGACCACAGCGATCGACCCGTCCGAGACGCCCGCGCAGACCCCGGTCGAGACACCGGCCGAGATCTGGGTGGAGCCCTCGGCCGAGAGGTCCGCCGCCCCGCTGTCCGACCTCGTCGCGCGGGACGCCCGCGAGTTCGGGGTGTACGCGCGGACCGGCGGCTGGGCCTTCGGCCTGATGGTGGCGCGCAGTGTGCGCCCCGGCGGCCAGGGCGCGGACGAGACGCCGAAGGTGTCCGCGAAGGAGTTCGCCGAGCTCGCCGGCTGCTCCCCCGAGCGTGTCCTGCGCTACTACAAGGCCTGGGACCGCGCCGCGGACGACGGCATGGTCCCGCACTTCGAGGCGCTGTCCCCCGGCCAGGAGGTGGAGCTGCCGGACGCGGACGTGTGGTTGGACTACTACTCCTCCCGCAGCAGCGCCACGTCCGACCGCGGCACCGCCATCGCGGAGGCTGCCGAGGCCGAGGGCATCCGCCCCACGAAGGCCCTGGAGGTCGCCGAGAACCCGACCGCCCTGCGCGCCGCGATCCTCGCCGACCCCTCCACCGCCCGGGCCGCGCGCAGCGCGCTGCTCGACCGCATCAAGGAGGACCCGGAGCTCCAGGCGTCGCTGGCCCGGGACGTGGTGCGCACGGACGACCTGAAGAAGGCGGTGGCCACCGAGAGCCGGGCCGCCGACCGGATCGGGTACGTCCGCCAGATCGCCGAGTCGGGTCAGGTGAAGACGCCGGCCGGGCAGACCATCGACGCCCCGGTGGACCTCCGCCAGGAGGCCGAGCGCCACCTGTCGCTCCTGGCGGAGCTGGAGGAGGACGAGGACACCGGCGAATGGGCGGCCGAGGCGTTCGACACCATGAAGTCGCTCGTCGCCGAGGCCGTGGAGGCCGATCCCGAACTCCGGGTGCAGGAACGGCGGACGAAGTTCTACAGCAGCCTCCAGAAGGCGACCAGGGCCTTCGAGGAGCTGACCTTCGACGACGCCCAGGACTTCTACGAGGACGACATGGTCCAGCAGTTGGAGGAACTCCAGCAGGCCATCGCCGCGTGCATCACGTCCCTGCGCGGTGCGAAGGGGAATCACCCGGAAGGCTGAGCATCTTGGCCGTGGGAGGGGTACTAGAGGGCTCTACGTCGTTCTCCCCGGAGGCCTCCAGGTGAACTCCTTCGTCCACAGGACCGCACACAAGACTCTCGTCGTGCAACTCCAGGCGGGCGGCACGGGCCGTTGCCCCGTGCTCGCCCATCTGGGGTACGACGCGGCGGACCCGTTCGCCGTCACCGCGGTGTTCAGCCATGACGGCCGGGTGCTGGCGCGGTGGCGGCTGGACCGGGAGATGCTCGCCGAGGGCCTGAGCGGCCCGGTGGGCGTCGGGGACGTGCGGCTGAGCCCCGTGTCGACCGGGGTGTGGGAGGAGCTGCGCATGGAGTTCTACGGCGAGGCCCGCACTGACGGGGGCCGCCAGCACGCGGTGGTCTTCGCCTGGGCCCCGGCGCTGGCCTCCTTCCTGCGCGAGACCCGCGAGATCGTGCCGCTCGGCCAGGAGGAGGTCAGCGTCGACGACTTCCTGGCCTCGGTCATCGCGGGCGGCTGAGACGGGTGCTGCTGCGCACGGGGGCTGAGTAGCGGTACTCATGCCGTCGGCGGTCCCCCGCCCCGACGATGAGGGCTCCTACGACAAGGAGCACCTCATGACCGCTGGGCGAAGGCCGCTGCCCGTTCTGCTCGCGTGGGCCGTGGTCGCCGCGCTGGCCCTGTCCGCGTGGGGCCCGCGCGACCGCACTACCTGGTTCCTGGAGACCGTGTGGGTGCTGGTCGGCCTGCCGCTGATCGTGCTGACCTGGCGCCGCTTCCCGCTCACGGACCTGCTGTGCTGTCTGCTCGCGCTCCACGCGCTCGTGCTGATCGTGGGCGGCCACTACACGTATGCGCAGGTCCCGCTCGGCGACTGGATGCGGGACACCTTCGGCCTCGACCGCAATCCGTACGACCGTTTCGGGCACCTCATGCAGGGCTTCGTGCCGGCGGTCCTGGTGCGGGAGTTGCTCAGCCGTACCTCACCGCTGCGGGGCAGCCGCTGGCTGGCGCCGCTGACGGTGTGCGCGTGTCTGGCGTTCAGTGCCGTCTTCGAGATGCTGGAGTGGGCGGCCGCGGTGATCGGTGGCCAGGCGGCTGACGCCTTCCTGGCCACCCAGGGCGATGTCTGGGACACCCAGTGGGACATGTTCTGCGCGCTGGTCGGCGCCACGGTGTCGGTGCTCGTCCTGAGCCGTGTGCACGACCGGCAGCTCGACGGGCGGGCCCTCAGTCCGTCGTGTAGCGGCGCCGGGTCCACAGCGGCAGGGCGAACCAGCACAGCAGGTACCAGGCCACGACCGCGGTGACGAGCCAGGGCACCCACGAGTCGTGGGTGGCGACCCGCAGGATCAGCAGCAGGGCCGCCGTCATCGTCGTCAGGAGGAGGACAAGACCCACGAAGGTCAGGCGGGAGGCGATCCGCACGGCCTGCGGCTTGATGCGCCGACCGGAGACGAGGCGGTGCAGGGACACCGGCCCGATGAGGGCGCCGGTGGCGCAGGAGCCGAGGACCACGGTCACGATGTAGATGACCTGGTCGGTATGGGCCAGGTCGTCGTACTTCGGCGTGAAGACCACGGTCAGCAGGAAGCCGAAGAGGATCTGCACACCTGTCTGCGCGACGCGTATTTCCTGGATGAGTTCGCCCCACATGCGGTCCGCGCGCTCTTCCTCGGTCTCGTCGCGGCCCGTCCGTCTCACCGTATCGACCATGCGCTACGGGTATCCGGTGACTGATCGTTCAAACAACAGTGCGGCTCCGGGCGGCGGGAGCGGTCCCGGAGCCGCGCGGGGAGTCACCAGCGGTTCTCGACCTGGTCCTTGATCCGGCGGTCGTAGAGGTCGCGGATCGCCGCGAGGGTCTCCTCGGACAGCGGCGGCAGCTTGGCGGCGGCCGCGTTGGCGCGGGCCTGTTCGGGCGAGCGGGCGCCGGGGATGACGGTGGTGACGCCGGGCTGCTCGATGATCCAGCGCAGAGCGAGCTGGGCCGGGCTGTAGCCCTCGGGCGCGAGCGCGGAGAACTCCGCGGCGGCCTCGACGCCGGTCGTCCAGTCGACGCCGGAGAAGGTCTCGCCGACGTCGAAGGCCTCGCCGTGCCGGTTGTAGGCGCGGTGGTCGTTCTCCGGGAAGACGGTGTCCTTGGTGTACTTGCCGGACAGCAGGCCCGAGGCCAGCGGGACGCGGGCGATGATGCCGACCCCCGCCTCCCGCGCGGCGGGCAGGACCTCCAGCAGGGGCTTCATGCGGAAGGCGTTGAGGATGATCTGCACGCTCGCCACGCCGGGCCGGGCGATCGCGGTGAGCGCCTCCGCGCAGGTCTCGACGCTGACGCCGTAGTGGGCGATGCGCTCCTCCTCGACGAGGGTGTCGAGGGCGTCGAACACCTCGTCGCTGGAGTAGACGGGGGTGGGCGGACAGTGCAGCTGGACCAGGTCGATGCGGTCGACGCCGAGGTTGCGGCGGGAACGGTCGTTCCAGGCGCGGAAGTTGTCGAGGACGTAGTTCTCGGGGATCTGGTCGACGCGGCGACCCATCTTCGTCGCGACCAGCACATGCAGATCGGGCCTGCCGCTCAGGAAGGCGGCGATGGTCTGCTCGCTGCGCCCGTCGCCGTACACGTCGGCGGTGTCGAAGAAGGTGACCCCCGACTCGGCCGCCGCCTCCAGCACCGAGAGGGCTTCCTTGTCGTCGACGTCTCCCCAGTCGGCCCCCAGCTGCCAGGTGCCGAGTCCGACGACGGATGCGTGCTGCTGAGACCTGCCGAATGTGCGCTCGTCCATGGGGGCAGTCTGTCATCCGTCGCCGACATGCGCGGAACGGGTTGCTCCGGGTCACGACCTGTGAATGTTTCACTCACACGGGTGACACCCTTCGCCGTAAGGCATGCACGTGTCAACGTCCGCCTAGCGTGATCCCGTGACCGATCGTTCAGTGAGCAACCACCCCGGCGACCATCCCGGCAACCACCCGGGCGACCACCCGCGGGACACCCCGTCCTGGTCCCGTCGCGGCTTCCTCATGAGTGCCGCCGCCCTGGCCGCCGTACCGATCCTGCTGCCGGCTGATCCGGCGGCAGCGGCCGAGGAGCTGCCCGACTTCCCGGCCGGTGTGGCCCTTTACCGCTCGGCGTACCGGAACTGGGTCGGCGAGATCACCGCGGACGGGCTGTGGGCCTGTGCGCCGACGGGGCCGGACCAGGTGGTCGAGGTCGTCAACTGGGCCTGGCGGCACGGTTGGCGGGTGCGCGCCCGGGGCTCCTCGCACGGCTGGTCGCCCCTGACGATCACGGAGGGCACGGCCTCGGACGCGCCCGTCCTCCTCGTCGACACCGCCTCCCACCTCACCGGTCTGTCCCTGGACTCGGCCTCCGAGGTCCGGGCCGGCACCGGCGTCACGCTGGAGGCCCTGCTCACCTATCTGGAGGGGCACGGACTCGGGGTCACCGCCGCGCCCGCGCCCGGCGACCTCACGCTGGGCGGGGCGCTGGCGATCGACGCGCACGGCACCGCCGTCCCGGCGGACGGGGAGCAGCGGCTGCCGGGGCAGACGTACGGCTCGCTCAGCAACCGTGTCCTGTCGCTGACGGCGGTGGTGTGGGACGAGGACCTCGGGGCCTATGCCCTGCGGGAGTTCGGCCGTGCCGAGGCCGACAGCGCCGCCCTGCTCGCGCATCTGGGGCGTGCCTTCGTCACCGAGGTCGTCCTGCGGGTCGGGGCGAACAGCAATCTGCGGTGTGTGAGCCGGGTCGACATCCCGGCCGCCGAGCTCTTCGCGGCTCCCGGCGCGGACGGGCGGACCTTCGCGAGCTTCCTGGCGGAGGCCGGGCGCGTGGAGGCGATCTGGTTCGCCTTCACCGAGTTCCCCTGGCTGAAGGTGTGGAGCGTGGCGCCCACCAAGCCGCTGACCTCGCGGCGCGTGACATCGCCGTACAACTACCCCTTCTCCGACAACGTGCCGACCCTGGTGGCCGATCTGGCCGGGCGGATGGTGTCGGACGCGGCCTGGTACCTGGCACCGGTGCTCGGGAACGCGCAGCTGGACGTGGCAACCGTGGGGCTCACCGCGACGCTGTCGGCGGACATCTGGGGGCCGTCGAAGAACACGCTGCTGTACATCAGGCCGACGACGCTCCGGGTGACCGCGAACGGGTACGCGGTGCTGACCTCGCGGGACCAGGTGCAGCGGGTCGTCTCCGAGTTCACGGACTTCTACCGGGAGCGCCTGGCCGCGTACACGGCCCAGGGGCGCTTCCCCGTCAACAGCACCGTCGAGATCCGGGTCACCGGGCTAGACGACCCGGACGAGGTCGAGCTGGCGGGAGCGCGGGCCCCGCTGCTCTCGGCGCTGCGGGCGGACGCGGCGCATCCGGAGCGCGACACGGCGGTGTGGCTGGACATCCTCACCCTGCCGGGGACGCCGTACGCGGAGGCCTTCCTGCGGGAGATCGAGCAGTTCCTGTTCGAGGGCTACGACGGGACGCGCGTCGAGTGGTCCAAGGGGTGGGCCTACACGGAGGACGCGGTGTGGGAGGACGCGGAGGTGCTCGGCACCACGATCCCGGGGTCGTTCGGGGAGGCGGTGTGGGGGCAGGCGGCCGGGGTGCTGGACCGCCTCGATCCGCATGGCGTGTTCGGCAACGCGTTCCTGGACCGGTTGTTCCGCTAGGACGTCAAGTGCGCCTGCACCGTGGGGGCATAACGGTCCACGAGATCCTCCAGGGCGGCCGCCCTCAGCTCGGTGCCCCGGGCGATGCCGTACATCACCCCGAGGCCGAGGAGGGTACCCACCGCCAGCTCGGCGCGCAGACCGGCGTCGGGGCCCTCCAGCCGCCCCGTGAGGCGATCGACCACCTGGGTGCGGAAGTTGACGCGCAGGACGTCCCCGTGTTCGCCCTGCACCGGGGCGAAGGCGATCCGCAGCAGGGGGTCGGCGCCGCGTTCGGCCTGGCTGGTGAGGACATGGCGGACCATGTGGCGGCCCAGCTCGTCCAGGGGGGCGTCGAGCAGGGCCGTCGCGTCGGACTCGAAGGACATGACGCGGGCGAAGAGGGTGTCCTTGTTGCCGAAGTACTTCACGATCAACGGCGGGCTGACACCGGCGCGTTCGGCGACGGCCTTCAGGGTGATGTCGGCGTGGGGGGTGCGGGCCAGGAGATAGCGGGCCGCACGGAGGATGGCGGCCTTCGTCGCCTCGGCGTCCCGGCGGGCGGGCGGGGCGGGCGGCGTGGACGTGGGGGGCGTGGAGGTGGGGGGCCTGGTGCTCACGGCACTCATGCTCCCTCCATCGCCTCGTCCCGCGCGCCCCGGGTTCGGTCTTTCGCCCCGCGCGGTCCGTCGGAGGCCGGGTCGCCGGGGATGGTGAGGGCCGCCGCGCAGGCCGCGAGGGCGACCGCGCCCGCCATCGCGAAGGCCAGCAGATAGCCGTGCAGCGTGGGCACGGGAACACCGCCGACCGGGCTGGTGTGGTGCACGAGAACCGCCGCGACGGCCGCGCTGGAGGCGGCCTGGCCGATGGTGCGCATGAGGACGTTGACGCCGTTGGCGGAGGCCGTCTGCTCGGCCGGGACGGCCCGCAGGATCAGGGTGGGCAGCGCCGAGTAGGCGAGGGTGGTGCCGGTGGACACCACGGTCGCGCCCAGGATGATCATCCACAGGTCGCGGCTGTCCGCGATGCGCAGCGCGTAGCCGCACGCGATGACCGCGGCGCCGAGGGCGAGCGTGACGCGTGGTCCGCGGGACGTGGAGATCCGGGCCGACAGCGGTGAGAACAGCAGCATGGTGACACCGCCCGGCAGCAGGCACAGGCCGGTGGCGACGATCGACAGGCCGAGTCCGTAGCCGGTGGCCTCCGGCGCCTGCACCAGCTGGGCCGTCACCAGGGAGTTGGCGTAGAACGCGAAGCCGGTGAGCAGGGCCGCCACATGGGACAGGCCCACCCGTGGCCGGGTGACGAGCCGCAGGTCCACCAGGGGCTGCTCGGTGCGCAGTTGGCGCCACCACCACAGGGTCAGTACGGCGGCGGAGCCCAGGAACAGGCCCAGCACCCGGGGACTCCCCCAGCCCCACTGCCCGCCCTGGGACACCCCGAGCAGCAGGCTCACCAGGCCCACGGCCAGTCCGAGGGCGCCCCAGACGTCGAAGCGGCCCGGCTGCCGGACCGGCGATTCACGGACCGCCCACCACACGGCCGCCACTCCCAGCGCGCCGAGGGCACTGGTCATCCAGAACATGGTGTGCCAGTCGGCGTACTGCACGACCATCGCGGCCAGCGGCAGTCCGAGGGCGGCGCCGATGCCGACGGTGGAACTCATCATCGCGACCGCGGAACCCCGCCGCTCGGGCGGGAGTTCGTCGCGCAGGATGCTGATCGACAGCGGTACGACGGAGGCGGCGGCGCCCTGCAGGGCACGGGCCGCGATGAGCACGGTGATGTCGGACGACAGGGCACACATGACCGAGCCGAGCGTCATCAGGGCCAGGGACGCCGTCAGTACCCTGCGCTTGCCGTACATGTCTCCGGCCCGGCCGAGGACCGGGGTGAGGACCGCTCCGGACAGCAGGGTCGCGGTGACCATCCAGGAGACGGCTCCGGCCGAGGAGCCGGTCAGCCGGGGCAGGTCCGGCAGCAGCGGGACGACCACGGTCTGCATGACCGCCATGAGCGTGCCGCACATCGCAAGGACCGGCACGGTCAGTCTGGCGCGCGGGCCTGCTCCGCGTGGCGGGGATGTCGGGCGCGGGGGTATCGGGCCCTGCTGGTCCATCGGCGCTCCGGAATGCGATACGTGAACGTGGGGTGAATGCCGATTCACCTTACCGGTGAATCGGCATTCACCCCAGTCGCTTTTTCGAGCCTACGGCCGGCCGGCGCTACTTGCGGGAGGACAGTTCCCGCGCGTGCACGCTCCGCGCCACCCTCGGCCCGAGCCACCGCTTGAACCTGCGCAGCGCCTCCAGCTGCCCGGCGGCCTTGTCGATCCGGTAGTAGAGCTGCGGCGGGACATAGGGCAGCAGGGGCGAGTGCCGCTGGCCGAGCAGGGCGAACATCTGCTCCGGGGGGAGGTCGATGTAGCGCGTCAGGTTCTCGTACCACTGGGCGCTGTAACGGGCCGCGCTCTGGATGGAGAGCAGTTCCCCGGTGCGCTGCCGCTCGTAGCGGGCGAGGGCCCGGGGCAGGTCGGTGTGCTCGCGCAGGGCCTCGGCCAGGGCGACGGCGTCCTCCAGGGCGAGGGTGGTGCCGGCGCCGATGGAGTAGTGGGTGGTGTGGGCGGCGTCGCCGAGGAGGACCAGGTTGCCGTGGTGCCAGGTCCGGTTGGTGAGGGTGCGGAAGGTCAGCCACTGGGCGCGGCCGGAGCCGGCGGAGCGGCCGATCAGGGGGTGGCCGTCGAGGATGTCGGCGAACAGCTTCTCCAGCAGGCCGAGGCCCTCGGCCTCGTCGGCGCGGTCGAGGCCGAGGCCGGTCCAGGTCTCGGGCGCGCACTCGACGACGACGGTGCTGTGTCCGGGATCGAAGGCGTAGCCGTAGCACCAGATCCAGCCGTGGTCGGTCTCGACGAAGGCGAAGGTGAAGGAGTCGAAGACCTTGCCGGTGCCGAGCCAGATGTAGCGGTTGCGGCCTTCCTTGATCTCGGCGCCGAAGTGGTCGGCGTGCGCGGTGCGCAGGGCGCTGTTCACACCGTCGCCGGCCACGACGAGGTCGGCCTCGGAGAGGTCCCCGGCGGTGAGGTCGCCGGCGGCGATCCCGCGCTCGAACTCCAGCTTTACGCCCAGCGAGCGGGCCCGTGCGGCGAGGATTTCCAGGAGGCGGTGCCGGCCGATGCCGTGACCGAGGTCGCTGGGGCGCCGGGTGACGAGGTCGCGGACCCTGGCCTCGCCCTCGCTCCAGGTGACCGAGGCCTCCTCGATGGCGCGGGCGGACTCGGGGTCGTGGGCGTGCAGCTTGTCGAGCAGTCCGCGCCAGTAGGTGACGCCCCAGCCGTAGGTCGAGCCCTCGGGGTCGCGCTCGTGGACAGTGATGTCGTGGGACGGGTCCTGCTGTTTCAGCAGGATGGAGAGATACAGGCCGGCGGGCCCGCCGCCGACACAGGCGACCTTCACGCGCACCCCTAGTCATTACCCAAAGCGGTCGATTGGCAACGCAGGGTAGCAGTCGGGGGCCGTGGGGCCCGCGCTTCGGATCGCGTCACTTTCCGCACGTGAGGCGGGCCACTGCCTGCGGGTCCGCCCGCAAAGGATCATCGAATCCACGGTCCACGGGCGAAGGAATTCCTCCGTCCGGGTTCCCGAGAACCCTCTCCACAGCAAGATCATCTTTGTTCAACGCTGTACGACATGTAAGGAATTGTCTGGATCACAGCCAACCGGTCTCAAGTGATTTCTCCCGCTCTCGGCAGGGCCGATAGGCATGCGGAGTCCGTCAACTCAGGAGGAACACCGCCTGCCGGAACTCACCCGCCGAACCGCGCTCACCGCTACGGCCGCCCTCGCCGCGGCGACCGTCGCCGCCCCGCGGGCGTCCGCCGAGGACCACCATCACGGGTCGCCGGAGGCCTTCGACGAGGTCTACAAGGGGCGCCGGATACAGGGCCGGGCCACCGGCGGCCACCACGGCGGCTGGCTCGTCACGGTCGACGGCGTGGAACTGCACGTGATGCGGAACGCCGACGGCACCTGGATCAGCGTCGTCAGCCACTACGACCCGGTGCCCACCCCGCGTGCCGCCGCACGGGCCGCCGTCGACGAGCTCCAGGGGGCACGGCTGCTGCCGTTCCCCGCCAGCTGACCGCCCCGTACCGACCTGAACGCACTGAACACCCTGAACGCCCCTTTGGAGCATCCGCACACATGACCGTCCGCAAGAACCAGGCCGCCCTGACCGCCGACGAGAAGCGGCGGTTCGTCGCCGCCGTCGTGGAGCTGAAGCGCTCCGGCCGCTACGACACGTTCGTCACCACGCACAACGGGTTCATCATGGCCGACACCGACGCCGGGGAGCGCACGGGCCATCGTTCGCCCTCCTTCCTGCCCTGGCACCGCAGATTCCTGCTCGACTTCGAACGCGCCCTCCAGTCCGTGGACGCCTCGGTCGCACTCCCCTACTGGGACTGGAGCACCGACCGCTCGACGCGTGCCTCGCTGTGGGCGCCCGACTTCCTCGGCGGCACCGGGCGCAGCCGGGACGGGCGGGTGATGGACGGACCGTTCGCCGAGGCCACGGGGAACTGGCCGATCAGCGTGCGCGTCGACGGCCGGACCTATCTCCGACGCGCCCTCGGCACGGGTGTACGCGAGTTGCCGACCCGGGCCGAGGTGGAGTCGGTGCTGTCCATGGCGACGTACGACATGGCGCCCTGGAACAGCGCCTCGGACGGCTTCCGCAACCATCTGGAGGGCTGGCGCGGGGTCAATCTGCACAACCGGGTCCATGTGTGGGTCGGAGGGCAGATGGCGACCGGGGTCTCCCCGAACGACCCGGTGTTCTGGCTGCACCACGCCTACGTGGACAAGCTGTGGGCCGAGTGGCAGCGGCGGCATCCGGACTCCCGCTATGTGCCGGCGGCGGGGACCCGGGACGTCGTCGACCTCGACGAGACCATGAAGCCGTGGAACGACGTGCGCCCCTCCGACCTGCTGGACCACACCCGCCACTACACCTTCGACACCGAACAAGAGTCGTCCTGAGCCGGTTTGCCCTCCAGGACCTGCGGTACCCGCGCCCCACACACCGAGAAGACGAAGGAGGGATTCACCCGTGTCGCAGGTCGAGGAATCCATCGAGGTCGGCGTGCCGGTGCACACCGCCTACAACCAGTGGACGCAGTTCGAGACCTTCCCCGAGTTCATGAGCGGGGTCGAGCGCATCGAGCAGCGGACCGACACGCTCACGCACTGGGTGACCAACGTCAACGGGGTGCACAGGGAGTTCGACGCGGAGATCACCGAGCAGATCCCGGACGAGCGGGTCGCGTGGACCACGATCGCCGGGGAGGCCAAGCAGGCCGGTGCGGTCACCTTCCACCGGCTCGACGAGGGCCACACCAAGGTGATGCTCCAGATGGACTTCCACCCGGACAGCATCACCGAGAAGGTCGGCGACAAGCTCGGCTTCGTGAAGCGGCAGACCAAGGGTGACCTGGAGCGCTTCAAGACGTTCATCGAGGAGCGCGGCCGGGAGACCGGCGAGTGGCGCGGGGCGGTGATCTGACCGCCGCGGGCCTGCCCGGCCCAACCGGTCAGGCCCTCACCGGCCGTTCTCGTACGCCGGACAGGTCCTAATCGGCCGCTTCCGTACGGCACTCCGGGTGCCCCCAGCCCTGGGCGTTCTTGGCGATGGGCTCGCCCGCCGCGTAGGAACGTCCGCACAGGCACCGGCCGGGGAACTTGGCCTTGATCGTACGGGACGACGAACCACCGCTCCGCTTGGGCGACTTGGCCCGGGCGGGGCGGTCGGCTTTCGGGGTGTCCGGGGACGGCGGCGGCACGGGGGAACCGAGGGCGCTGCTCGCGGGTTCCTGGACGATCGCCGCCTGGCTGGCCGCGCGGTCCGCGAAGTCGTTGAGCGGGTCTCCGTCGACCTGGTGGGCAGGGACGTAACGGAACTCGACCGAGCGCCCGTCGAGCAGTTCGTCGATGCGGACCACGAGGTCCTGGTTGGCGACCGGCTTGCCCGCGGAGGTCTTCCAGCCGTTGCGCTTCCAGCCGGGCAGCCAGGTGGTGACCGCCTTCATGGCGTACTGGGAGTCCATCCGGATCTCCAGCGGGACGTCCGGGTCGGTTGCCGCCAACAGCCGCTCCAGCGCGGTGAGTTCAGCGACGTTGTTGGTGGCCCTGCCGAGCGGCCCGGCCTCCCAGCGGTCCGGGGTCTCGCTCTCGTCGGCGATCACATAGGCCCAGGCCGCGGGTCCCGGATTTCCCTTCGAAGCCCCGTCGCACGCGGCCACCAGTCGTTCACGCATGCGCTCGATCATGCCATGAGCGGACGGGCGCCCGGTCACCCCACTGCCGCCGCCCGGTCACCCCACCGCGACGACCGCGGCCACGACCCTGCGGACCTCTTCGGTCCCGGGCGCCGCGTCCTCGGCGTCGGTGAAGAGCAGATGCGCGGCTCCGATGAGGGTGGGGGCGAGCAGGTTCACGTCGGCGTCGGCCGGGACCCGTCCCCCGTGCCCGCTGGGCGGCGAGACAGCCGGCCACTCCGCGGCACCGGCACTCCCCGGCCCCCCGCCTCGCGCAACCGCGCCCGCAGGGCGTCCCTGGCGATGACCAGGCCGACGACGCACAGGGCGATCGTCCCGCAGAGGTGGGTGAGGGACGCGGACGCCGACACGGGGCCGCTGAGGCAGGGAACCGGCACGGGCCCGCCGTCGCGGGGACGACGGGCACGGGTCGGTCAGGGTACGTCGGTGACCTGGGGCATCTCGCCCTGGGTCGTCGTCACGTCGATCACCGAGAAGCTCGCGCCCTGCGGGTCGCTCAGTGCCGCGAACCGGCCGAACGGGGTGTCCATCGGGCCGAAGCGCAGGACACCGCCGAGCTTGGTGGCGCGGGCGACGGCGCCGTCGCAGTCGTCGACGGTGAAGTAGACGTTGATGTAGGCCGGGACCTCGGGCGGGAAGTCGTCCCCCATCTTCATGCGGCCGAGGACGGTGTTGTCGCCGAGGTTGAACATCCGGAAGTCGATGGCGTCGTCCTGCATCTGCTTGGCGCTGTAGCCGAAGACGGCGGGGAAGAACGTGTCGGACTTCTCGGGCTCGCGGGTGAAGACCTCGGCCCAGCAGAACGCCCCGGGCTGCTCGGGCGGGGCCTCGAACCCCTCGTGGGTGCCCGCCTGCCACACGCCGAAGACGACCCCGCTCGGGTCGCGGCCCAGGCACATCGTGCCGAAGTCGCCGACCTGCATCGGTTCCATCAGCACCTCGCCGCCGTGCTCACGGATCTTGCCGGCGGTGGCGGCGGCGTCCGGCGACGCGAGGTACAGACACCACTGCGACTGCCCCTCCTGGCCGGGCATCGGCGGGACGACCGCGGCCACGGCCTTTCCGTCGGCGTAGGCCTGCGTGTAGTTGCCGTACTCCGACGACGACTCGCCGAAGGTCCAGCCGAGGACGTCGCCGTAGAAGCTCTTGGCCCCCTCGACGTCGGTGAACATCGCATCGGCCCAGATGGGGGTTCCCTCAGGTTGTACGGCCATGATCGCGGCCTTCCGAATCGGTGGCAGGTCCGATTCCTCACGCTAGTCACGGGTGCGTCCGAGCGCGCGCTGAGCGGACGATCCCGCACTGGTGCACGAGTCGCCCAGCGGGGCGCGCGGGCACTCACGGGGCGCCGACTGCCTCACCAGGCAGGTTTACACCTTCCCTGTCGTGAAGCCGCCCCCTTCACGCCCTGAACCGCGGCGACCCGGGCTGTTTGGCTGGTACACGCGCATGGCCAGCCCACTCACCGCCCAGGAGGGAACGTGTCCACACCGGACAGCGCCACCGGCCCCGCCGTCGACGAATCCGACCCCCCTTCCCCCGCCGCACCGACCAGCCTCAGCACCCGGGCCGCCCGGCAGCTCGCGACCACCACCAAGACCGAACCCCAGATGCAGGCCATCAGCTCGCGCTGGCTGCTGCGCATGCTGCCCTGGGTGGACGTCAAGGGCGGCACCTACCGGGTCAACCGGCGCCTCCAGCTCAAGGTGGGCCGGGGGCGGGTGGAGTTCGAGCAGAACGGCGCCGACGACATCCGGGTCATTCCCCGGACGCTCACCGAACTCCCCGTCCTGCGCGGCTACTCGGACCTCGACGTCCTCGAGGAGATCGCCACGCGGTTCCGGGTCCGGGAGGTCCGCGCCGGCCAGGTCCTCGTCGAGGCCGGGCAGCCGGTCACGGAGGCCTTTCTCGTCGTGCACGGCCGCTTCACCCGCTTCACCGAGGGCAAGTACGGCGAGGAGGAGATCGTCGGTGTCGTCACCGACGGCGCCCAGATGGGCGACGAGGCCATAGGGCAGCCCGACCCGCTGTGGCTGAGCTCGGTCCGGGCCGAGACCGCCGCCACCGTCCTGGCCCTGCCCTGGTCGGTGGTCACGGAGTTCACCGAGCGCGTGCCCTCCCTCGCGGAGCATCTGGAGGCCTACGCGCGCCGGCAGAGCCTGCCGATGAACCGCAAGGGCGAGGCCGACGTCCCCGTCCAGGCGGGCCACGTCGGGGAACCGACGATCGGCGGCGGGTACGTCGACTACGAACTCGCCCCGCGCGAGTACGAGTTGTCGCTCACCCAGACCGTGCTGCGGGTGCACACCCGGGTCGCCGACCTCTACAACCACCCGATGGACCAGACCGAGCAGCAACTCCGCCTGACCATCGAGGAGATCCGCGAACGCCAGGAGTGGGAGCTGGTCAACAACCGGGAGTTCGGACTGCTGCACAACGCCGACCACGGTCAGCGCGTCAGCACCTTCACGGGTCCGCCCACCCCGGACGACATGGACGAACTGCTCGCCATGCGCCGCAAGACCAAGCTGTTCCTCGCCCATCCGAAGGCGATCGCGGCGTTCTTCCGGCAGTGCAACCGGCGTGGGCTCGTGCCGGGCACCGCGAACGTCGAGGGGCACGAGATCCCGGCCTGGCGCGGGGTGCCGATCTTCCCGTGCAACAAGATCCCGGTGAGTCCGCAGCACACCAGCAGCATCATCGCGCTGCGCACCGGCGAGGGCGACCAGGGTGCCGTCGGGCTCTACCAGACCGGGATCCCCGAGGAGTACCAACCGGGCCTGAACGTGCGGTTCATGGGCATCGGCGCCAACTCGATCATCAGCTACCTCGTCACCGCCTACTACTCCATGGCCATCCTCGTCCCGGACGCGGTCGGGATCCTGGAGAACGCCCAGATCGGCCGGACGGCCGAGTGACCGCGACGAGTCCCCGGCCCCTGCCCGGTCCGCCGGACATCGCGAGCAGTCTGCGCACGCCACAGCGGGGCGGGGCGATCCCGGGCCTGAGACACCGGCAGGTCGGCCCCGCCGACCCGGTGAAGGCCGCGGAGATCGACCGTCGGCTGGAGGCCTGGGCCCGGCGTCTGGACCTGTTCCCCGAGGCATGGAAGGGGGACTTCTCGGGGTTCCAGTTCGGCAGGGCGGTGGTCCTCCAGCATCCCGGGGCCGCCGACCTCGAACGGCTCACGGTCGCCGGTGAGTTGCTGCTCGCCGAGAACGTCGTCGACTCCTGCTACTGCGAGGAGGACGAGGGCCGCGGCGGGGCCCGCCGGGGCCTCGGCGGGCGGCTGATCATGGCCCAGTCGGCGATCGACCCGTACCACGGCGTCCCCGAGCTGGAGGCGGAGTGGCGCGAGGGCGTACAGGCCGACGGGCCCCTGCGCTCCTACCACTTCGCCCTGAAGGACTACGCCGCCCTCGCCACCCCGAGCCAGACCACCCGGTTCGTGCACGACATCGCCCGACTGCACCTCGGCTACCTGGCCGAGGCCGCCTGGGCGGAGACCAGGTACGTGCCGCGGATCTGGGAGTACCTGGTGATGCGGCAGTTCAACAACTTCCGGCCCTGTCTGTCGATCGTGGACGCCGTCGACGGCTACGAACTGCCCGAAGCGCTCTACGCCCGTCCCGAGATCCAGCGGGTCACGGCGCTGGCCTGCAACGCCACCACGATCGTCAACGACCTCTACTCCTTCACCAAGGAACTGGCGAGCGACCCCACCCACCTCAACCTGCCGCAGGTCGTCGCCGCCAACGACCGGTGCGGACTGAAGGCCGCCTATCTGAAGTCGGTCGAGATCCACAACCGGATCATGGCGGCCTTCGAGGAGGAGTCCGCCCTGCTGTCCGCCGGCTCGCCGCTCGTGGAGCGCTACACCCGGAGCCTGTCCGACTGGGTGGCCGGCAATCACGAGTGGCACGCCACCAACAGCCACCGCTACCACCTGCCCAACTACTGGTGACAGGCCATCGCATGACAGAACGTCAGACCCACCAGCACGAGGAGTCACCGTTGACCATCACCCCCCACGCCGGTACCAGGGCCGCCCAGGTGCCGACCCAGTCGACGTACCAGAGCCGTGTCGCGGACTACTGGAACGCCGAGGAGAACCCGGTCAACCTCGAACTGGGCAAGCTCGACGGCCTCTACCACCACCACTACGGCGTCGGGGAGGCCGACCGCACGGTCCTCGACGAGCCGGATCCGGTCCGGCGGCGTGAGCGGATCACCGCCGAACTGCACCGTCTCGAACACAACCAGGCCGAGCTCCTCGCCGCCCGGCTCGGCCCGCTCTCCCCCGAGGACCGGGTCTTCGACGCCGGGTGCGGCCGCGGCGGCGGCAGTGTCGTGGCCCATCTGCGGTACGGCTGCCACGCCGACGGGGTGACCATCTCCGAGAAGCAGGCCGAGTTCGCGAACGCGCAGGCCCGCAAGCGGGGCATCGACGACCGGGTGCGCTACCACCACCGCAACATGCTCGACACCGGGTTCGCCTCCGGGGCGTACGCGGCCTCCTGGAACAACGAGTCGAGCATGTACGTCGAGCTGGACCTGCTGTTCGCCGAGCACGCGCGGCTGCTGCGCCGCGGCGGACGCTACGTGGTGGTCACCGGCTGCTACAACGACACCTACGGCCGGGCCTCCCGGGAGGTGTCGCTCATCAACGCCCACTACATCTGCGACATCCATCCCCGCTCGGAGTACTTCCGCGCCATGGCCCGCAACCGGCTGGTGCCGGTGCACGTGGAGGATCTCACCGAGGCGGCGCTGCCCTACTGGGAGCTGCGCAAGGAGGCGGACCACCTGGTCACGGGCATCGAGGACACCTTCCTGACCGCCTACCGCAACGGCAGCTTCCAGTACCTGCTCATCGCGGCCGACCGGGTGTGAACCGGGCCCCGGTCGAAACCGGGGCCCTCGCTCCGGCGCGGACACGTGCGCAGGTGCCGACATCCCCGCACCGCACGTGTCCGCGCCGGAACTCCCCCGGGCGGCTCCCCCCTTGAACCGTGGTGTCTCCTGTTCTACCTTCGCCACATGGTCTGGGCATCAACGCCCGCTCATCAGCGACACAACGGGCGGGTGCCGGGCGGGCCAGGTGATGCGGAATGCGCCCGCACCTCGCCCTGATCGAGGACGACCCCGACTTCGCACTGATGTGCCGTTCCTATCTGGAGCGCGCCGGATTCACCGTCACCTGGGCCATGGACGCCCGCGCCGGGAAGTCCGTGCTCCACGAGAGCGGTGTCGATCTGGCCGTCCTGGACCTGGGTCTTCCCGACGGCAGCGGGCTCGAACTGCTGCGGGCGCTCAGGTCCACCAGCAGGCTTCCGGTCATCGTCGTCACCGGCCGCGGCGCGGAGGCGGACCGGGTCGCCGGGCTGGAGATCGGCGCCGACGACTACCTGGTCAAGCCGTTCTCGCAGCGGGAACTGGTGGCCCGTATCCACGCCGTGCTGCGCCGCTCGCAGCCCCCGGACGCGCCGGCGGTGATCCGGGCCGGCGCGCTGCTCGTCGACACGGCGGCGCGGCAGGCCTCCGTGGACGGCGTCCCGCTGACGCTGCGGCCGAAGGAGTTCGCCCTCCTGGAACTGCTGGCCGGAGCGCCCGGGCGGGTGTTCTCCGCGGAGCAGCTCCTGGAGCGGATCTGGGGTGCGTCCTGGCAGCAGCCCGCGACCGTGGTCGAGCACGTGTACCGGCTGCGCGGCAAACTCGCCCGACTGCCCGCCCCCGCCCCGCGGATCACCACGCTCCGCGGCTACGGCTACCGCCTCGATCCCTGAGACGGCGATCCCAAAGACAGCGATCACCGAGACGGCGATCCCCGAGACACCGGCCCGGCCAGGAGGTGCGCCCATGCCCGACGCCCCGGACTTCCGGCGCTTGTTCGACTCCCTGCTGTCCCCGCTGCTCGTCCTCAGCCCCGACTTCGTCATCGTCGAGGTCAACCGTGCCTATCTGACGGCCACCCGCACCGACCGCGGCATCGTCGGGCGGCCGGTCTTCGACGTGTTCCCGGACAACCCCGGGGACCCGACCGCCGACGGCGTGGCCAATCTGCGGCGCTCCCTGGAGACGGTCGTGGCGAGCGGCCGTACGGACACGATGGCGCTCCAGCGCTACGACATCCCGACAGACCAGGAGGGGGTCTTCGCCGAGCGGTACTGGAGCCCGGTCAACGCGCCGGTCCTGGACGACGAGGGGCGGGTGACCCACGTCGTCCACCGGGTCGAGGACGTCACGGAGTTCGTGCATCTGCGCAAGGTGGGCCGGGAGCAGCGGCGGGCCGTCGCCGACGCGCAGATGCGCGCGGAGGGCATGGAGATCGACCTGTTCGTGCGGGCGCGGGAGATCCGCGAGGTGAACGAGCAGCTGAGCCGGGCCAACGCCGAACTCGACGCGGCCGGGCGCCGGCTCCGGGAGGAGCAGCGGGCCAAGGACCGGTTCATCGCCACGCTCTCCCACGAGCTGCGCAACCCCCTCGCGGCGGCGACCGCGGCCACCGAACTGCTCGCCCTGGACATGCCGGAGGGGCATCCGGCGCTGGCCGTGCTGGAGCGGCAGCTCGGCACGCTGGCCCGGATGAGCAACGACCTGCTGGACGGCACCCGTGCGGTGACCGGCCGCCTGGAGCTGGTGCGTGAGCCGGTGGACGTGCGCTCGGTCGTCGAGGGGGCGTGCGCGGACATCCGCGGTCTGTTCGCGCACGACGGCCGCACGCTCGACGTACGGCTGCCGGAGGCGCCGCTGGTCGTGGACTGCGACCGGCTGCGGCTCGCGCAGGTGCTGACGAACCTGCTGTCGAACGCGCTCAAGTACACCCGGCCCGGCGGGCGCACCCAGGTGGGGCTCACGGCCGGGGACGGCGAGGCACGGCTGACCGTCCGGGACGACGGCATCGGGTTCGAACCAGGTCAGGCCGAGGAGCTGTTCGGGGTGTTCATGCGGGCGGCCCCGGCCGGTCCGGACACCCCGGAGGGCCTGGGGCTCGGGCTCGCCGTGGCGCGGACGATCGTGGAACTGCACCACGGCCGCGTCACCGCGCACAGCGAAGGGCCCGGCAAGGGGGCGACGTTCACCGTGACCCTGCCCGCCGTCGACTCCGCGGCCCCACCACCGCCCCGCGCCACGCCCCGGTCGGTACCCCCGCGGCTGTCCGTCCTGATCGTCGAGGACAACCAGGACCTGGCCGCGACCTATCACACCCTGCTGGAGCGGCAGGGGCATCAGGTGACCACCGTGCACACGGGCACGGCCGCGCTCACCGCGACCGAGACCCGGCTCTTCGACGTCGTGCTGTGTGATCTGGGGCTGCCGGACATCGACGGCTACACGGTCGCCCGCCGGGTGCGGGCCCGGCCGGGCGGCGAGCGGCCGCGCATGATCGCCGTCTCCGGGTTCAGCCGGGGCACCGACCGCGCCCTGTCCCGGGCGGCCGGTTTCGACGCCCATCTGACGAAACCGCTGCCGCTGACCGACCTGATGGAGTTCCTGGAGCGCCCGGGCGGTGACTGAACCGGGGCCGTGTGTCTTCCGCCCGCGGCCCGGCTGTGCTTGCCTGGGGAACCGTTTTTCGGCGACCGGGGCGGGAGTCGCGCATGCGGACACCGTGGATCGTGGTGGTGCTGACCGGAGTTCTGCTGCTCGGCGCGTGCGGCGACCCCTCGGACGGGCCGGAGAAGGCGCCGCCCACCCCGGACGTCTCGCGGGCGGCCACCACGCATCAGCGGTCCCAGGCCTCGCCGAGCGCCGCTCCCGCGGTCGTCGCCCCGCGCGTGCTCTATCTCGGCGACTCCCTCGCCATGGAGGCCCAGCGGGTGCTCGGGCAGGAGCTGCGCCGCGAGCTGCGGGCGACGTACACGAGCGCGCCGTACTCGGGCACGACGCTCTGCGACTACCTGGAGGGCACCGGGGAGAAGTCGCTGGTGCCCGACCGGGACAAGGCGGCCGCGCTGGTCCGGGCGCTGCACCCGGACTACGTGGTGCTCCAGTTCTGGGGCAACGCGTGGGGCTACACCTGGTGCATGGACGGGATCAGCCACGCCGCCGCACCGCAGAAGTACTTCAGCAGGTACCGGGCAGACCTGAAGCGGCTGACCGACCAGATCGCCGCGGCAGGCGGGGAGCACCGGCCGCGGATCGTGTGGGTGGCGCAGGGCCCGGACCCGATCACCCCCGACCGGGTCCGGCGCGTGAACGAGCTGTACGAGGAGCAGGCGGCCGCCTCGGGCGACCTCGTGGCCGACGCGGGCGCGACCGTGGCCCCCGCCGGGGCGCGCTACTCGTGGACGCAGTACCTGCCCTGCACCGCCTACGAGCACGAGCACCCCGAGTACTGCACCGAGCCGGCCCGCGACCGTACGGCCCTGCACTACGGCAAGGACTACCTGCACTTCTGTCTGGCGCCCACGACGTCCACGCCGAAGCCGTGCCCGGTCCGCTCCCCGGGCATCCTGCGGATGGCGCGAGAGGTCACCCGGGTGATCGGCTCGTCCTGAGCGGGGGTCACTCGCCCGCGTAGGCCTTCTCCAGGGCCGCGAGGTCGAACTTGCCCATCGCCATGAACGCCTTGGTGACCCGGGCCGCCTTCTCCGGGTCCGGGTCGGCGACCATGTCGGCCAGGCCCTCCGGTACGACCTGCCAGGACAGGCCGTACCGGTCCTTGAGCCAGCCGCAGGGGCCGGGCTCGCCGCCGTTCTCGGTGAGCTTGGCCCAGTAGTAGTCGATCTCCTCCTGGTCGGCGCAGAAGACCTGGAAGGAGACCGCCTCGGTGAACTTGAACTCGGGTCCGCCGTTGAGCGCGACGAAGTCCTGCCCGTTGGCCGTGAAGTCGACGGTCAGGACGGTGCCGGCGGGCTGCATCGCGCCCTCCGGGTAGTGGGTGACCCTGCCGATCTTCGAGTTCTTGAAGACGGAGACGTAGAAGTGCGCGGCCTCCTCGGCCTGGCCGTCGAACCAGAGACACGTGGTGAAGGGCCTGCTCGCCATGGGTTCCTCCTGTGGCGTGGAAGTACGGTCATCTGTGTCGACCGATCCTCGCCGCGGAACTCATCGGTCGCGCGCAGGAACAATCCAGGTGGCCTATACACCCACGCGGACTAGCATCCCCGCATGACGTCACCGCGCACCGACCTCGTCCAGCCCTTCCCCCTCGACATCGCGCAGCGCGACCTCGACGACCTCCACGACCGGCTCGACCGCACCCGCTGGCCGGACGACCTCCCGGACACCGGCTGGGCGTACGGCGTACCGGCCCGCTACCTGCGCGAACTCGCCCAGCACTGGCGACACTCCTACGACTGGCGCGCCGCCGAAGCAGAGCTGAACGCGTGGCCGCAGTTCACGACCGTCATCGACGGGTCGACCGTCCACTTCGCCCATGTCCGCTCCCCCGAGCCGGACGCCACCCCGCTGATCATCACGCACGGCTGGCCGGGCTCGATCGTCGAGTTCCTGGACGTGGTGGGCCCGTTGACCGATCCGGCGGCGCACGGCGGCGACCCGGCCGACGCCTTCCACGTCGTCGTGCCGAGCATTCCGGGCTTCGGGCTGTCCGGGCCGCCCGCGGACACCGGCTGGGAGGCGGGCCGGATCGCCGGCGCCTGGGCCGAGCTGATGACGCGGCTCGGCTACGACCGGTTCGGCGCCCAGGGCGGGGACTGGGGCGCGGCGATCTCCAGGGAGCTGGGCCGGGCCCACCCGGAGCGGGTGATCGGCGTCCACCTCAATCTGCTGCCGGGCGCCCAGGCCACCCAGGAGCCGACCGAGGAGGAGCTGGCCACGCTCGGGCCCGCGGATCGGGAGCGGGCCCTGGAGTCGTGGCGGCGGTGGAGTGAGTGGTCGCGCGAGGGCACCGGCTACGCCGTGCTGCACTCGACCCGGCCGCAGACCCTCGCCTACGCGCTCACCGACTCCCCCGTCGGCCAACTCGCCTGGATCGTGGAGAAGTTCCAGGCGTGGACGGACTCGGCCGAGCTGCCCGAGGAGGCCGTGGACCGGGACCGCCTGCTGACCAACGTGATGTTGTACTGGCTGACCGGGACCGCCGGTTCGGCCGCCCGGATCTACTACGAGCGGGCCCACGCGACCGGCGACCGCGCGGCCCGGCCCACCGAACCGTCGACCGTGCCGACCGCCCTCGCCCTCTTCCCCGCGGAGATCCAGGTGCCGCTGCGGCACAAGGCCGAGCGCACCGAGAACATCGTGCGCTGGACCGAGCTCGGCCGGGGCGGCCACTTCGCCGCGATGGAGGAGCCGGACCTGCTGGTGGACGACGTACGGGCGTTCTTCCGGCAGCTCCGCGACAAGGGCTGAACGTCCCGGGGCCCACGCTCTGCCCGTGGCGAATCTGCTCCGGGCAGAGAAATCGTGGCCCGGCGGCGTCCGAGGTCAACAGTGGATGCGACGGCATCCCTACGACCCCGAGGACAGCCCATGACTGCCATCAGGGCCGAGGAGGGGGACACCCCTCCCACCCGCTTCGACGACCACCTGGCGGCCCAACTCCTCGCCCAGCGCATCGTGCTGCTGGGCACCCAGGTCGACGAGGTCTCCGCCAACCGGGTCTGCACCCAGCTGCTGATCCTGTCCGCGGAGGACCCGCGCACCGACATCAGCCTGTACATCAACAGCCCCGGCGGCTCGGTCTACGCGGGCCTCGCCATCTACGACACCATGCGGCTGATCCCCAACGACGTGTCGACGCTCGCCATGGGCTTCGCCGCCAGCATGGGCCAGTTCCTGCTGTGCGGCGGCACGCCCGGCAAGCGGTACGCCCTGCCGAACGCGCGGATCATGATGCACCAGGGGTCGGCGGGCATCGGCGGCACCACCGCCGACATCGAGATCCAGGCGGAGAACCTGGACCACAGCAAGCGGACCATGGAGCGTCTTCTCGCCGAGAACACCGGCCAGACCCCGGAGACCATCGCCCACGACGGCGACCGCGACCGCTGGTTCACGGCCGAGGAGGCCAAGCAGTACGGCATGGTGGACCAGGTCGTGGCGTCGCTCGCCGACGTCCGCCCGGCCGCCTCCAGGCGACGGATGGGGCTCTGACATGGCGAACTACACGATTCCGTACGTCGTCGAGCGGACCGCGCACGGAGAGCGCTCCTCCGACGTGTTCAGCCGCCTGCTCTCGGAGCGGATCATCTTCCTCGGCACCGAGATCGACGACGGGGTGGCCAACGTCGTGATCGCCCAGCTGCTGCACCTGGAGTCGGCGGCACCGGAGAACGAGATCTCGATCTACATCAACTCCCCCGGCGGATCGTTCACTTCACTGATGGCGATCTACGACACCATGACCTACGTGCAGGCGCCGATCTCCACGCTCTGCGTGGGCCAGGCGGCCTCCACCGCGGCCGTCCTGCTGGCCGGGGGAGATCCCGGACGCCGGCTGGTGCTGGAGCACGCGCGCGTGCTGCTCGGCCAGCCCGCCTCCGGCGGCAACCGCGGCGCGATCTCCGACCTCGCCCTCCAGGCCAAGGAGATGGTCCGCATCCGCTCCCAGGTGGAGGAGGTGCTGGCCCGGCACACCCACCACGACATCGCCACGCTGCGCGCCGACATGGACCGCGACAAGGTGTTCACCGCCGAGGAGGCGGTGGCGTACGGGCTGGCCGACGAGGTGGTGAGCCGGCGCCTCGTGACGGTCTGAGGCGCCGGCTCCCGCGTCAGGCCGCCAGGCACATCCCGTCGTACGACGATCCCGGCACCGCGCGCCGGGTGCGGGCGGAGTGCCGGGTGAGCTCGCCCTGGGCCAGGGAGAGCAGGTCGCCGAGGCCGAGGCCCAGGGCGTGGGCGGCGGCCGCGAGGACTTCGGAGGAGGCCTCCTTGCGGCCGCGCTCCACCTCGGAGAGGTAGGGCATGGAGATGCGGGCCGCGTCGGCGACGTCCTTGAGCGTGCGCTCCTGGGCGAGGCGCTCACGGCGCAGGACGTCTCCGACGAGGTCCCGCCACAGCGGTTCCCGGGCCCGGCTCGGGGCGGGTTCCGTCGGTGCGATCGGGCGCAGCGGTGCCGTGGCGGGGCGTTCGGACACCGGGCGGGCGATCCCGGGGCGCACGGACTGCGGGCGCAGGGGGATCACGCGGGCTTGGTTCGGCGCTTCGTTGCTCACCCGCTCAGCCTAGATTCAGGGGCGGCGATGGGAAGGGGGCGGCGTTCCGCCCTGAGTGGACACGGCCCGCGCGTGGCCCCGAGCGGCGAGATCCGGCCACATTGTTCGACGGGGACGCCGTTCACACTGCTTGCGGATGCCGCCGTACTCCTCTCCCACGGGGATCACGCGGGGCGGGACCAGCGATTTTGCGCCGTCGGCGAACCGTGCGGGCATGTGCCGTCACTCCTCGGGTACGCGCAGAGCGAGGGAGCTGCGGGCAGATTTCGTGAAGCCGGTGGCCCGGTGACGCATACGTCGACGCGTTCCGGGTACCCGAGTGGCCGCTGATCGCTTTCAGCACCTGACACAACCCAGGCCGAAGAGGCAGACGTCGAGCCGTGACTTTCGTGGGAGAGGTAATGCATACCGCCGTCACCGCCGTGAACCGCTCGAAGACAGAGGTCGCCGAGCACGCCAGCGGGACCAGGACGGGTGGGACACCGCTGCCGGGAGTCGAGGAACCGCGGGCCGTGGCACCGCGGGACGCGCGGGAGCTGTCCCGCCAGTTCTTCCAGCGCCTCACGGAGCTCGAAGAGGGCACGCACGAATACCAGTACGCGCGCAACACCCTCATCGAGATGAACATGTCCCTCGTGCGGTTCGCGGCCGGCAGGTTCCGGGGCCGCGGCGACGACATGGAGGACATCGTCCAGACCGGCATGATCGGCCTGATCAAGGCGATCGACCGGTTCGAGGTGTCACGCGAGGTGGAGTTCACGTCGTTCGCGCTGCCGTACATCGTCGGCGAGATCAAGCGTTTCTTCCGTGACACCACCTGGGCGGTCCACGTCCCCCGGCGCCTTCAGGAGCTGCGTGTCGAGCTGGCCAAGGCGCGTGAGGAGCTGGCCAGCCGCCTGGACCGCGATCCGTCGGTGGCCGAGCTCGCCACCCTGATGAACATCTCCGAGAAGGAGGTCGTCGAGGCGCAGATCGCCTCGAACGGCTACAACTCCTCGTCCCTGGACGCCGCCCTGACCGGCGACGGCCCCGAGGGCGGCGAAGCGGTGCTGGCCGACTTCATCGGCGTGGAGGAGGACGGGCTGCGGCTCGTCGAGGACTTCCAGTCGCTCGCGCCGCTGATGGCCGAGCTCAGCGAACGCGACCGGCAGATCATCCACATGCGGTTCGTGGAGGAGGCCACCCAGTCGGAGATCGGTGAGCGGCTCGGCTGCTCCCAGATGCATGTGTCCCGGCTGATCAAGCGGATCATCACGCGGCTGCGCGAGGGCATGCTGGGCGAGCTGGGCTGCGCCTGACAGAGCCGCACCGGCGCACAGACACGGAAGGCGGGTGTCGTCCACGGACGGCACCCGCTGCGCGACGCACGCTCACTCCCGCGGCCGAGTCACTCCTTGCCGTCGAAGCCCACCACCGCGCGGACCCGCTTGCCCACCGGGACGCGTTCCGCCGCCACTTCCCGCGCCAGCACGTGCACGATCTCCAGACCGTGCCGTCCGATGCGCTCGGGATCGCGGGGGAACCGGCGCGGCAGGGCGGCGCTGCTGTCGTAGACCGTGACGACGACCGCGCTGTCGGTGCCCTCCAGTTCGAGGATGTACGGCCCGTTGCTGTGCCGGTCGGCGTTGGTGACGAGTTCGCTCACGACGAGGAGCACCTCCTCCTCGACCCGGCCACCGATGGCAGCGCACCACTCGGTTCTGAGCCTGCCGAGGAACTGCGCGGCGAAACCCCGTGCCTCGGCGATACATCCCGGCTCGCCCGTGTAGTGCGCCGCCTGCCGTAGCGGTTCCACGGGCACGTCGAAACCAGTCGGTATCACTGCCCCGTCCAGGTGCTCGATCATGCTTTTCTCTCTCGGATGCCGGACTGGCCGGACGCTGCTGCATCAGTGCTCGTACCCCGAGCCGCGCGCCGCAGTCCCGGGGACGCGTCACACTGCCGGGGGCACGGAGACGTCGGACAGGCGCGCCGAGCCGGTCGTTCCGGCCGTGGTGTCGGAGGCGAGCGGTGGCTGCGGTGCCGAGGAGTCGGGTGCGAGGGGCTCCTCACCCGAGGACTCGCTGCTGGGCGGCTCGGACGAGGGCGGGCTCGGGACCAGCGAGGACGGGGGCTTGGAGCTCGGCGGGCAGGGGCTGGCGGAGCCGGAGGGGGTCCCGGTCGGGGTCGTGACTCCGGCCGGCAGCGAGACGCAGGGCAACGGGGATGCCGGTGACGTCGGTGTGCTGGGGCTCGTCGGGGGCGTCGGTGTCGACATGGTGACCGAGGGGGAGGGCCGTGCCGGCGGGTCGGTCCTGTGGTCCTTGTGCCCGGTGTCGCCGCGGTGCCGGCCGATCCAGTCGTGGTGGTCGGCGTCGTAGATGACGAAGACGTTGATGACCGTCGTCGAGGGGGCGACCACGACCACGTTCGAGGGGCGGTACGACGACCAGGTGTCGCCGGTGCGCTTCGGGGCGGTCTGCTGGGCGACCGGCGGGGTCAGCGGGTTGCCGCAGGCGCAGCGGGTGCGGGGCACTCCGTGGCCGTCGACGAGGACGGCGGTGCCGGCCTGGAGGACGGCCTGGTAGCTGGTGGCGGCGCCGTCGCGGTAGCCGTGGTTGGTGACGCGGGTGTCCATGCGCAACTGGACCGGGGTGAGCGCGCGCAGGTAGGCCGGGACTCCGGACGGCTGCACGCCGGCGACCGAGGCGAAGGCCTTGTTCTTGGCGGGGTCCGCCTGGAGTGCCTTGACCTGCTTCTCGACGTCGCAGCTGGAGACGTTGCGGGTGCCGCCGTAGAGACCGGGAGCGCCGCCGTCCACGCCGCGCACGGCGTTCGCGGGCTCGGAGGAGCCGGTCGGGGAGGCGGGGACGGGCGGGACCGAGCTGTCCTTCGCGGTCGACTCGGTGAACGGGTCGGGGCCCGTCTTGCCGGCGGCCTGGAGGAAGACCTCGCCGTCGCCCCCGGCCGCGGTGGAGCCGCCGTCGGAGCGGGTGAAGACGACCGCGAGGACCACGGCGGCGACCACCGCGGCCGCGATCAGCGCGACCCGGGGGGCCGATCCCCACCACGGGCGGCGGGGTTCGGGCGCGGATGTCCCTCCGCCGCTGCCCGGGGGCTGCGAGGGCGGGCCCGACGGCGGCTGCGAGGGGCCCGACAGCGGGCCTGAGGGCGGCCCGGTGGGGCGGCCCGACGAGGGCGGTTCGACGCTCACGAGCTCTTCTTCCCGACGCGGGACTCCTGCGGCACGCGATCCAATTGCCCCGATTTGGCCGCATTCTCCGCGACATACCTATTGTTTGCTCCGGTCCGGTGCCGCTCGCAAGCGGACGCGGACGGCCCTCCCGGCAGGCGAGCGGTCGCGGGGCTGCTTAGCGTGGCAGGGTGAGCCCCCACTCCCCTTCCGACCAGGCAGTCGTCGCTCGGCACGGCTGGGCGCAGGCCGTCCTCACGGTCCTGACGGCACTGGCCGCCATGGTGGTGGTGGCCGCGCTGGGGCTGTGGGGGGCGGGGGCGGCGGATCTTCCGGACCAGGCGTTTCCCCGGGTCGTCATGGCGACCGTCGTCACGGCCGTCGGCGGCACCGTCGAGCTGTCGGGCAGTGCGGGAGGACTCGCGGACAGCGCGGCCGGGCTCACCGTCATCCCGCTCTCCGTCACCCTCGTCGGCGCGCTGGTGCTCGGCGCGGGTTTCCTGCGTCCGCTGCGGCACCGCGCTGTCGCCGGTGGCCGGGAACTCGCCGGGTGGGCCGCGAGGGTCGCCGTCCTGTGGCTGCTCGCGCTGCTCGCGGTGGCGTACGCGGCCCGGCAGGACTTCCAGCTGTCCCTCGGCGACGACACGCTGGGTGACCTGGGCGATGTCTTCGGTGTCTCGCCCGAGGTCGGGTTCAGGACCGATGTGCCGCCGACCCTCTTCTTCGGCCTTCTGTGGCTGGCCGGGGTGCTGATCCTGGCCCTGCTGGTGTCGCGCCGGGCTCCGCTGCCCGGGCGGCTGCTGCCGTTCCAGGAGTCGGTGCGTCCGGCGGCGCACGCCATGGTGGTCCTGCTGCTCGCGTACGTCGTCCTCGGCACCCTCGTCGCGCTGGTGGTGGCCGTGAGCCGCGGCCATGTGCCGGAGACGTTCGCGGTGATCCTGCTGGGCATGCCGAACCTGGTCTGGCTCGCCCTGACCATCGGTCTCGGCGCCACCTGGAACGGCAGGGTGCAGGGCCCGTTCGGACTGCCCATGCCGCACGTCCTGGACGAGGTGCTGCGCTCGGAGGACACCCAGGCGCTCAATCTGCGCACGCTCTCCGAGCACGACGAGCGGATCTGGTGGCTCCTGGCCGTCGACGCGGTCCTGCTGCTCGCGGTCGCCTTCCTGATGGCGGCCCGCTCCCCCGCCCATGTCCGCGCCTGGCGACACGCCGTGCACCTGGCGGTCGCCCTGGTTCTCACCGTCCTCATGATCTGCCTGCTCTGCCGGATCTCCGCGCGGTACGGCCTGTCGGTCCTCGGCATCGGCGACCTCGGCGGCGGCCTGGGCGGAAAACTGTTCCTCAAGCCGGACCTGTGGCCCGCGCTGGCCCTGGGCGCCCTGTGGGGCCTGGTCACCGGCTTCCTGGGCGCCCTGCTGGCCCGACCGGTCCGCCGCAAAGGAGAGCTCAAGCCGGTCGCGGGGTGACGCGGGGCTCGGTCAGGGACGGGGACCTGTCCGACCCCGGACAGGGAGGGTGACCGGCTGGGTGCGCGCGTTCCAAGGGGCTGGCGGTCATGGTGAACGGGTCGTGCGGGTCGGTTGCTGATACGCCAGTCCCCGATGCAGACGCGCATGACGACGTCCTCCGACTAGCGCTCCCGGACCACCGGCCTGGCCCAGCGAGGGGGCGGTTTCGGCCGTACCTCGTCCGGTTCTGTGGTCCTCGCCGCGACCTCCGTCGGTGGGTGGGCGCCCGTCGCCGCCGAGCGGAGGGCCGCGACGAAGGCCAGGCAGGAGTCGTGGCGGTCGTCCGGGCTCTTGGCCAGGGCTCTGGCGAAGACGCCGTCGAGGCCGGCCGGGAGGCCGGGGCGGGTCTTGGAGACCGGCGGAGGTTCGTCGTACTGGTGGGCCCACAGCAGGGCCATGTCGTCGTCGCGGCGGAAGGGCGGGTGGCCCGTGATGACCTCGTGGACCACGCAGGCGAAGCCGTAGACGTCGCAGCGGCCGTCGACCGGACGGCCGGAGATCTGCTCGGGGGCCACGTAGTCGAGCGTGCCCACGAACTGGCCGACCGTCGTGAACCCCGTCAGCGACAGGGACTTCTTCGTGAGGCCGAAGTCGGTGAGATAGGTGTGCTCGGGATGGTCGCTGTCGGTGCCGCGCGCGACCAGAATGTTGCCGGGCTTCACATCCCGGTGGACGAGCCCGTGCTCGTGGGCCGCGTCGAGCGCCGAGGCGACCTGGGCGGCGATCCGCAGCGCCGTCGGCAGCGCCAACGGGCCCTGACGGTCGAGGAGATGACGCAGGTCGCTGCCGGCGACGTACCGCATGGCGATGTAGAGCACGCCGTCCGTCTCGCCCGCCTCGAAGACCGGCACGATGTGCGGGTGGTCGATCGCGGCGGCCACCCGCGACTCGTGGCTGAACCGGTTGCGGAAGGTGTCGTTGCGGGCGAGCTCGGGGGCCAGCAGCTTCAGCGCCACCGTGCGGTCCAGGCGCAGGTCCCGGGCCCGGTAGACGACGGCCATGCCGCCCCGTCCGATCTCCTGCTCGATCCGGTAGCTCGCGACCTGCCGGCCGACCAGTTCGGAGGGCCGGCCGGAGAACAGGCTCGTCTCATGGGCCATCGCGCGTCACCACCTGCGTCGGTGGGTGCCCGCCCGCCTGCGCCACTTCGGTCGGGGCGTGACCGCCCGCCCGCGGCTCCTCGTCGGTGGCGTAGGTGCTGAGCCGGGTCCCCTCCGCGTACACCCAGCGCCCGTGCGCCGCGTCGTACAGCCACACGTGCTCCCCGTCCACGATCACCCCGATCCGCAGCCCCCTGGTGCGCCCGCGAAAGGCCTCCCCGTCCAGCCGGCCGGCCGCGAGTTCCTCGACGGCGGCCCGGTAACGGGCGAGGGCGTCGTCGGCGCGGGCCAGCAGGGGGCGCGGGTCGGCGGCACGGGTGAGCGGGCTCTCGGGGGCGGGCGGGTCCTGCGGTACGGCGATCAGGTGGCGGCCGTCGACCCAGGCCGCCCAGCCGTTGGCGCACAGGACGTACGCCCAGTCGCCGCGCCGCTCGACGAGCTGGACGGGGAGCAGGGGGTCGAGGGGCACGGTGGGGCGGGCCGGGTCGGGGGCCTCCCAGGCGGGCATGCCGGGCCCGGGGACGACGTGGGTGGGCCGGAAGCCCGGGGTCGGCATGGTCATGGGGCCGCCTACTTCCGCATGACCGCGGGTTCGTGGCGGCGCAGCAGCCGCGAGACGACGTATCCGAAGAGCACGGACAGGACGACGAGCATGCCGATGTTGAGCAGCCACACGCCCGCGGAGTGCTTGAACAGCGGGTCGCCGGTGAGGTCGCCGGGCACGATCCGGGCGAGGCCGATGGTGCCGGCCATCGCGCCGAGCGCCCAGCGCGAGGGCACCAGCCAGGACAGCTGCTCCAGGCCGGGCACGCCGTCGAGCTTCAGCAGGGCGCCGCAGAAGACCACTTGGACGATGGCGAGCAGCACGAGCAGCGGCATCGTCACCTCCTCCTTGCGCACCAGCGCGGAGACCAGCAGGCCGAGCATCATCGCCGTGAACGCCAGCAGGGCGACGGCGATCGTGACCTCGACAAGGGGCGGCATCAACACGCCTTCGCCGCCGGGCGCGTTGAGGTCGACGCCGAGCAGGGCGACCAGGGTCAGCACGACCGCCTGCACGACGGTGATCGTGCCCAGCACCACGACCTTCGACATCAGGTACGCCGATCTGGACAGTCCGACGGCCCGCTCGCGCTGGTAGATGACCCGCTCCTTCACCAGCTCGCGCACGGCGTTCGCGGCGCCGGTGAGGACGCCTCCGACACACAGGATGAGCAGGGCGTTCATCGCGGTGTCCCGGGTGAGTTGGCTGCCCGCGAGGGCCCGGGCCATGGCGCCCATCACGAACGGCAGGGCGATCATGATGACCAGGAAGGTGCGGTCGGCGCCGAGGGCCGCGGTGTAGCGGCGGATCAGGGTGCCGAGCTGGGCGCCACGGCTGCGGGGCCGGGGCGGGGGCGCGATGATGACCGGTTCCGAGCGGGGCATGCGGGGCTGGGCGGTGGCCTCGGCGATGTACTGGTGCTGGAAGGCCGAGAGCCGGAAGTCGCCCGCCCAGTCGCGGTCCTGGTCGCGTTCGAAGGCCTCGAAGGCCTCCGGCCACTGGGTGAAGCCGAAGTAGGCGAGGGCGTCCTCGGGGGGGCCGTAGTAGGCGATCCTCCCGCCGGGGGCGAGGACCAGGAGGCGGTCGCAGACGTCGAGGCTCAGGACGCTGTGGGTGACCACGATGACCGTGCGGCCGTCGTCGGCGAGACCGCGCAGCATGTGCATCACCGAGCGGTCCATGCCGGGGTCGAGACCGGAGGTCGGTTCGTCCAGGAAGAGCAGCGACGGCTTGGTGAGCAGTTCCAGGGCCACGCTGACGCGCTTGCGCTGGCCACCGGAGAGGCTGTGCACCGGCTGCCTGGCACGCTGTTCCAGGCCGAGTTCGCGGATGACCTCGTCGACGCGCTCACGCCGCTCGGCCTTGGCGGTGTCCTGCGGGAAGCGCAGCTCGGCGGCGTAGGACAGGGCGCTGCGGACGGTCAGCTGGGCGTGCAGGATGTCGTCCTGCGGGACCAGGCCGATGCGCTGGCGCAGCTCGGCGTAGTCGCGGTACAGGTCGCGGCCGTCGTAGAGGACGGTGCCGTGGTCGGCGGGGCGCTGGCCGGTGAGGGCGTTGAGGAGGGTGGACTTTCCGGCGCCGGACGGGCCGACCACCGCGAGCAGGCATTTCTCGCCGACCGGGAAGGACACGTGGTCGAGGAGGGTCTTGCGGCCGCGCTCGACGGCGACCGTGAGGTCCTGGACGTCGAGGGAGACCTCGCCGGTGTCGACGAACTCCTGGAGCGTGTCGCCCACGAGGCAGAACGCCGAGTGGCCGATGCCGACGATGTCGCCGGGGCCGAGGGGGGCGCTCGCGACGGGCCGGCCGTTGAGGTAGGTGCCGTTGTGGCTGCCGAGGTCGACGATCTCGTATGTGCCGTCGGGCAGGGCGCGCAGCTCGGCGTGGTGGCGGGAGACGACCAGGTCGTCGATGACGAGGGCGTTGTCGTCGGCGCGGCCGATGCGGACGGTGCGGGCGGGCAGCGGGCGTACGGCGGTGGGCTGCCGGAAGGTGCCGGTCAGGCCCGGCATCGAAACGGCGGAGGGGCGCTCCGGGGTGGGGAGTCCGAGCAGAACCGCACAAGGGCCGTCGGAGGGGCTGCCGAAGCGGATCACGCTGCCGGGGCCGACGTCCCATTCGTGGACGCGGCGGCCGTCGGCGTAGGTGCCGTTGGTGCTGTGCTCGTCCTCGAGGGTCCAATGGTCGGCCTCGGGTCGCAGCACCGCGTGGTGCCACGAGACCCGGGCATCGTCGATGACGATGTCGCTCAACGGGTCGCGTCCGACGTGGTAGTCGTGGCCCGGGCTCATCACCGTGGAGCCGGTGTCGGTCTCCAGGACGAGCTCGGGCGCCGTCGGTGCGACCGGCCGCTCCGCCATGCCAGAATTCTACCGATTCACCCCTTTGGGCGCCTGATGGGACCGAGGGACGCAGATCAGATGAGGGGAAGCCGGGGCCTTCGAGGACCTCGGCAGGATCTACGACGCCGTCCGGGACACGCCGGTCCGGTGGCGGGGAGTTGAGGTGGTCCGTGCGGCTCAGGCCACCGGAGTGAAGAGGGTGGATGCCGTGCGGTGCATTCTCACCGCGTCCACGGACTCCGCGAGCAGCTCGTACTCCGTGGTGTCATCGCTCGCGGCGATCCTGATCAGCCGTCCGGCCGCCAACTCGTCGGCGACCAGCTCCTGTTGGACCGGGTCGGCGCACCAGGTCCGCATGACGGCGGGCACGTCGAGGACGGTGTCGGCGACCGGGGCGAGCGCCCCCGCGGGGAAGTACCCGGCCTCGGGCTGCGGGTCTAATCGGTCCGCGATCCAGGAGGCGCGGTCACGCAACCACCACAGGGCGAGCGCGAGCGTGGGCGCGCGATAGGTTCCGAGCGGTACACCGATGCGCCGCCCGTCGCAGATGCCGTACCCCGTGACATGGCACAGGAATTCGTCGTGCACGATCCACTCCCCCGCTTGCTCCGTTCGGCTGTCGGCAGGGCCTCGCTTCCGTGCGGCTCATGTGCTTTACGCGAATCCAGCTGCTGTACGTGACGGGCACTTCGCTCGATGTGAAGGACCTGTCAGTCGAGTATGTTCACTACTGAAACACTGTCACCACATCTTTTTGGCCAGTCTCCTGGCATATTCACCGGCACCGCTGGCCGAAATCTGACGGGTACACGCTCAAACGTCATTACCCGAGGAGTAATCGACGGTCGCGGGCGGGGCGGGCAGGGTTGCGACACCAGGTCCCACCAGCACAGATGACCTCGATGGAGGCTGATTTCCCATGCCCGCGAACACGGACCGTTACGAGAGCGCCGTCGCCCGCTACTTCGAAGCCTGGAACGCACGGGAGCCGGAGGCCCGCGCGAAGGCCGTCGCGGCCGCCTGGGCGGTGGGCGGCGGTTACACCGACCCCCTCGCCGACGTGGTCGGCCACGACGGCATCGCCGCGGTGATCGCGGCGGCCCACGAGCAGTTCCCCGGCTTCGTCTTCCGTCTCACGGCCGGCGTCGAGGGTCATCACGACACCGCGCGCTTCTCGTGGGAGCTGGTGAGCGAGGCCGACGGATCGGCGCCGGTCGCCGGGTCCGACGTGATCACGCTCGCCGGGGACGGCCGGATCAGGTCCGTGTACGGCTTCCTGGACCGGTTGCCCGCCGGCGCCTGAGGGCCCGCCCGGAGCGGAGGACGGACACAAAGGACGGGCACCGGCCGGAAGCCGGTGCCCGTTCGTTCAAGCCCTTGCCGTCGAACCGGTCAGCTCTTGACGATCGCGTCGATCCTCGCCAGTTCCTCCGCCTCGAAGTCCAGGTGGGCGATCGTGCCCACGCTGTCCTCGATCTGCTGCGGGCTGCTCGCGCCGACCAGGGCCGAGGTGACCCGGCCCCCGCGCAGCACCCAGGCCAGCGCGAGCTGGGCGAGGGTCTGGCCGCGGTCCTTGGCGATGTCGTTCAGGGCGCGCAGCTTGGCCACCAGGTCCTCGGTGACCGCGTCCGAGTTCAGGAAGGGGCTGTCGCTCGCGGCCCGGGAGTCCTCCGGGATGCCGTCCAGGTAGCGGCCGGTGAGCAGGCCCTGCTCCAGCGGGGAGAAGACGATCGAACCGGCCTTCACCTCGTCCAGCGCGTCCAGGACGCCCTCTTCCTCGGGGCGCCGGTCCAGCATCGAGTAGCGGGGCTGGTGGATGAGGAGGGGGGTGCCCAGCTCGCCCAGGATGCGCGCGGCCTCACGGGTCTGCTCGGCGTTGTAGTTCGAGATGCCGGCGTACAGCGCCTTGCCCTGCTGGACCGCGGAGTGCAGCGCGCCCATCGTCTCCTCCAGCGGAGTCTCCGGGTCGGGGCGGTGCGAGTAGAAGATGTCGACGTAGTCGAGGCCCATCCGGGTGAGGCTCTGGTCCAGCGAGGACAGCAGGTACTTGCGGGAGCCCCACTCGCCGTACGGGCCCGGCCACATCAGATAGCCGGCCTTGGTGGAGATGATCAGCTCGTCGCGGTAGGACGCGAAGTCGGCCTTCAGGGCCTCGCCGAACGCGGACTCGGCGGCCCCGGGGGGCGGGCCGTAGTTGTTGGCGAGGTCGAAGTGGGTGACACCGAGGTCGAAGGCACGGCGCAGGATGGCCCGCTGGGTCTCGACGGTCCGGTCCGCCGGACCGAAGTTGTGCCACAGGCCGAGCGAGATCGCGGGCAGCTTCAGGCCGCTGCGGCCGGTGCGCCGGTAGGGCATGTCCGCGTAGCGGTCGGGGTGTGCGGTGTACAACGCGACTCCAGAGGGGTTGGCACGGTGGTCCTCTAATCCTTCACCCACTCTTTCGCGACCTGGGGGCATTGGTCCAACAGAAGAATCCGATGGAATTCAGCGGATAGGCTTCTCAATCATGGAACTGCGCCATCTCCAGCATTTCGTCGCGGTCGCCGAGGACCAGCACTTCACCCGGGCCGCCGAGCGACTGCTCGTGTCCCAGTCGGGGCTGTCCGCGTCCATCCGGGCGCTGGAGCGCGAGCTCCAGACCCCGCTGTTCGTGCGGACCACCCGGCGGGTGACGCTCACCCCGGCCGGGCGGGCGCTGCTGGGCGAGGCCGAGCGGATCCTCGCCCAGGTGCGCTCGGCCCACGAGGCGGTGGCCGCGGTCCAGGGGGTGTTGCGCGGAACGCTCGCGATCGGCTCCGAGCAGTGCGTCGCCGGGCTGCATGTGGCGGGGCTGCTCGCCGCGTTCCGGCGGCAGCATCCGGACGTGGAGATCTGTCTGCGCCAGGCGGGCTCGGCCGCGCTCGCGGAGGAGGTCGGGGCCGGAAGGCTCGATCTGGCGTTCGCCGTCCGCACGGCGCAGGAGGACATCGACCAGCTGCGGGTCGTACCGCTGTCGAGTGAGCCCATGACCGTGCTGTGCCATCGGAGTCACCGGCTGGCGGCCGCCGGTGCGGCCGTGACGCCGGCGGATCTGGCCGGTGAGGTCTTCGTCGACTTCCATCCCGACTGGGGCCCGCGCCGTACCACCGACGCGGCCTTCGCCGACGCGGGTCTGCGCCGGAACGTCACGCTGGAGGTCAACGACGTGCACAGCCTCCTCGACCTGGTGGACGAGAACCTCGGCGTGGCCGTCGTTCCGCAGCACTTCCGGCACAAGCGGCCCGCGCTGACGGCCCTGCCCGTCAAGGGCACCGGCGAGGCCGTGTACGAGACGGTCGCCCTGCTGCCGCCCCCGCAGGCGACCAGTCCGGCGGCCCGGGCGCTGATGTCCCTGCTCGAAAGCTGATGCCCCCGCCGGGAAAACAGGGGGTCTGGGTACACCCCCCGGACGGGGCCCAACCCTCGTGACCCGATCCGCTCCGCGCACCAGACTCATGACCGTTCCCGAAAGCACAACTACGGTCAGGAGTACGGAAGATGACGGATCCCACCCGACGGAACGTACTGCGCGGCGCGGCGGCGATCACGGCGGCGGGCGCGCTCGTCGGCACCGGAGCGAGTGCGCTGCCCGCCGCCGCGGCCACCGGCACGGCGCGCCGCTTCCCGTTCCTGGAGGGCGCGTTCAAGCCGGTCACCGAAGAGCTGACGGCCTTCGACCTGCCGGTCACCGGTCGCATCCCGCGCGAGCTGAACGGCCGCTATCTGCGCAACGGCCCCAACGTCCTGGGCCTGGAGGACCCGCGCGCCCACCACTGGATGCTCGGCGACGGCATGGTGCACGGCGTGCGGCTGCGCGAGGGCCGCGCCGAGTGGTACCGCAACCGCTGGGTGCGCTCCTCCCAGGTCGCGAAGAAGCTCGGCGAGCCCTACCCCGGTCCCGTGCCGCCGGACGACTTCCCGTGCAACACCCATGTGATCCCGTACCGGGGGCGGATCTTGGCGCTTCAGGAGAGCGGACCGCTGCCGTACGAACTCGACGACGAGCTGAACACCGTGGGCACCCACGACTTCCGGGGCACCCTGGAGGGCGCGTTCACCGCCCACACCAAGTTCGACGCGCACGCCGGTGAGCTGCACGCGATCGCCTACTACCCGACCTGGGACCACGTCCGGCACCTGGTCGTGGATCCGGCTGGCCGCGTCTCGCGCAGTACGCGGATCCCGGTGGCGGACGCGCCGATGATCCACGACTTCGCGCTCACCGAGAACCACGTGGTGATCCTCGACATGCCGGTCACCTTCGACCCGGCGGGCGCCGAGCGCGGCGACGTCGTGCCGTACGTCTGGAACGACCGGCATCCGGCGCGGATCGGTGTGCTGCCGCGCAAGGGCGGTGCGGTGCGCTGGTTCGAGGTGGACCCGGTGTACTACTCGCACACCCTCAACGCCTACGAGGAGGGCTCGAACCTCGTCATCGACATGACGAACTTCGACGCGGGCTTCCTCGTGGCGGGCAACGGCTCGGGCGGCCCGTACACACCGGGCACACCCCGGCTCGACCGCTGGACGGTCGACCTGCGGCAGGGCCGGGTGCGGGTCCGGACCCTCGACGACCGGCCCCAGGAGTTCCCCCGGGTCAACGAGGCGCTGGTGTCCCGCCGGCACCGCTACGGCTACGCGGCGGCCTCCGCGGAGATGGCGGCGGCCTATCAGGCGGTCGACGGCAACCCGCCTCCCGACCGGGCGTTCAGCAACGCGCTCATCAAGCACGACCTGCTGCGCGGCACCACGCAGGTCCACCGGCTGCCCCGGGGCGCGGCGGCGAGCGAGGCCGTGTTCGTGCCGTCCGACCCCTGCGACACCAGGGCCGCCGAGGACGACGGGTACGCCGTCGCCTATGTGCACAACCCCGATCGCGGGACCTCGGACCTGGTGATTCTCTCGGCCCAGGACTTCACCGGGGAGCCGGTCGCCCGCATCCATCTGCCGGGGCGGGTGCCGCTGGGCTTCCACGGGAGCTGGATCCCGGACGCGTGAGGCGGGATCGGCTTTTGCGAGGCGGGACGCGGCGCGATGCGCGAGGGTGGACGTCATGCATGCAAAGGACATCCTCATCGACGGTTACAGCCGTATCCAGGAAGAAGTCCACGCCGTCGTCGAGGGCCTGGCCCCCGACGACCTCAACCACCGTCCCGGTCCCGACGCCAACTCCATCGCCTGGCTCGTCTGGCACCTCACCCGCGTCCAGGACGACCACGTGGCCGGCGCCTTCGACCTCGACCAGGTGTGGCTGACGCAGGACTGGGAGAAGCGGTTCGGCCTCGGCCTGAAGCCCCGCGACATCGGCTACGGCCACACCTCCGCGCAGGTCGGCAAGGTGCGGGTCGACTCCGCGGACCTGCTGACCGGCTACTACGACGCCGTGCACGCCCAGAGCCTGGAAGCCCTGCGCGGGCTGAGCGCCGGGAACCTGGAACGGATCGTGGACGAGAACTGGGACCCGCCGGTCACCCTCGGGGTGCGGCTGGTCAGCGTCCTGTCCGACGATCTCCAGCACATCGGACAGGCCGCGTATCTGCGGGGGCTGCTTCAGAGCGCGTAGCCCGGCAGGACGACGTCCTCGATGAGGGCCCTGCGCTCGTCGAACGGGATGAAGGCGCTCTTGAGCGCGTTCACCGTGACCGTGCGCAGGTCCTCGACGGTCCAGCCCGCCTCGTCGACCAGCAGGGACATCTCCCGGGTCATCGTCGTGCCGGACACCAGCCGGTTGTCGGTGTTGAGGGTGACCCGGAAGCCCAGGTCCTTCAAAGCCGTGATCGGGTGTTCGGCGATCGAGGTGGCCGCGCCGGTCTGGAGGTTGGAGGTCGGGCACATCTCCAGCGCGATACGGCGGTCGCGGACCCAGCCCGCCAGCCGGCCGAGCTTGCCGTCGACGATGTCCTCGGTGATGCGGACGCCGTGGCCCAGTCGCTGGGCGCCGCACACCTGCACGGCCTGGTGGATGCTGGGCAGGCCGTGGGCCTCACCGGCGTGGATGGTGAACGGCACGCTCTCGCGGCGCAGGTGCTCGAAGGCGGCCAGGTGGTCGGCGGCCGGGAAGCCGTCCTCGGCGCCCGCGATGTCGAAGCCGACGACACCGGCGTCCCGGAAGGCCACGGCCAGGTCGGCGGCCTCGCGCACCCGGTCGAACATCCGCATTCCGCACAGCAGCGTGCCGACCCGGACCGGGGTGCCCGCGGCGGCGGCCTTCGCCATCCCGGCGGCCAGGCCCTCCTGGACGGTCTCGACGACCTCGGCCATGGCCAGCCCGCCCTTGGTGTTCAGCTCGGGGGCGTAGCGCACCTCGCCGTACACGACCCCGTCGGCGGCCAGGTCGAGGACGTACTCCTCGGCCGTGCGCAGCAGGCCCTCGCGGGTCTGCATGACGGCGAGGGTGTGCTCGAAGGTGGCTATGTAGCGCACCAGGTCGCCGGAGTTCGCGGCGTCGAAGTACCAGGCGGCGAGCTCGTCCGGGTCGGTGGTGGGCAGGGTGTGGCCGACCTCCGCCGCGAGCTCCACCACGGTGGCGGGGCGCAGGCCGCCGTCGAGGTGGTCGTGCAGGACGGCCTTGGGGAGGCGGCGGACGAGGTCGGCATCTACGCGCGTAGCGGTCATGGCGGGGTCTTTCTGCGAACGTCGAGCGGGGCAGCGGGAGGGTCAGGCGGTGGGCTGGAGCAGGTCCCAGCGGTTTCCGTACAGGTCCTGGAAGACGGCGACGGAGCCGTAGGGCTCGTGGCGCGGCTCCTCCAGGAAGATGACGCCCGCGGCGAGCATCCGGGCGTGGTCGCGGGCGAAGTCGTCGGTGTGCAGGAAGAACCCGACGCGCCCGCCGGTCTGGTCTCCGACCCGGCTTCGCTGGGCCTCGTCCTTGGCGCGGGCGAGCAGCAGGTCGGTGCCGCCCTCGCGCTCGTCCGGCCGCACGACGACCCAGCGGGAGCCGTCGGGGCGGGGCGTGTCCTCGACGAGCCGGAAGCCGAGGGCTTCGGTGTAGAAGCGGATCGCCTCGTCATAGTCGTCGACGACGAGGGTGACCAGGGCGACGCGTCTCATCGGGACCTTCCGGGAGGGGTGGTTGACGGGAGAGGTTATACGTAAAACTTCAGGGACGCCAGTCCCGTTCCGCGGGGCTCCGGTCAGGGGTCCTGACCGGAGCCCGGCTTCAGCCACCGACGGAGGTGCCGGCCGGCGTCAGTTGCGGTACCGGAAGACGATCCGGCCGCGGGTGAGGTCGTACGGCGGGAGTTCCACCAGCACCCTGTCCTCCAGCATGATCTTGATGTAGTTCTTGCGGATCTTCCCGCTGATGTGTGCGAGGACCTGGTGGCCGTTCTCGAGCTCCACGGTGAACATGGCGCTGCGCAGGCACTCCACGACCCTGCCCTCGACCTCGATGACGTTCTTGTGCTTCGTCATCGCACCAGCTCCAGGTTGCTGTTCATCGGCCGGGCGCCGATGCCCTCGAACAGTGCCGAGGCGGCTCGGTTGGTCTCCTGGACCTCCGCCCAGGCTTCGGCGAACCCGGCGTGGTGCAGTGTCCCCAGTGCGTGGGCCAGCAGCGCCCGGCCGATACCGCGCCGCCGCTCGCCGGAACGGACCGCGAGCAGCCCGATACGCGGCCGGATCACCGTCACCACCCGGATCAGGCCCAGATAGCGGTCCCGCGTCGCGGCCACCGCGTACTTCGACGGGTCGACGACGGTGTCCCCCTCGGGGAAGGGGATCACCTCCGCGGGCATCGACTGCCACCCGACGCTCGCCTCGACCTCGTCACGGATGGCGCGGTCCACCGCCCGCAGCAGACGTTCGTCCGCCTGACCGGCCGGCACGATCGTCACCCCCGGTGGCGGCAGGACGTCGTCCAGCCCGGTGGTCCGCGGGTCGGTCGGCACGGCGTACTCCCACTCGCGGCGCCGGACCGTGAACCCGGCCCGCCGCCAACGGGCGGTCAGTTCCGCGTCCGCTTCGTCGACCACCGTGTGCACGGGTGTCGGCAGTTGCGCCAGCATCGCCTCGGCGAGCCGGTCGAAGGGGGCGTCGTGCCAGGCGTCGATGCTGACGAACAGGCGTCCGTCCGACCGGTGTTGCGCATGCCCGCGGCCGACCACCAGGTCGTCGTCCAGGGCGTGCCATTGCCTGTCCCCGACACGCGTGATGGTCACCGCGTCGTCGCTCAGGCCGGAAGTGAAAGGCTGTGTGTTCATCGGAGTCTCCCTCCAGGAGTGCCTCGATCTCAGGCGCTCCTGGCGACACCGAACGTCAGCCGCCGGACCGTGACGGGATGAGGGAGCACCCACGGGTAACTGTGTTCACGGGGCTCACCTCCTTACGACGACTTACGGTCCACCGCGAACCTAGCAGCGCCGCGCCGTCTCGCTCAAAGTCTTTTTCCGGTGGGCTCGGTCCGGGGTCGTAGGGCCCGGGACCGAGGCGCGGGGGCCGGGTCGCCGGTAGCGTCCCGGCCATGACGATCACCGAGAGCCGCACCCCCGAGCAGCGCAAGCGCGACGTACTGGCCCGTCTGGAGCGGGAGACGGACATCTGGGTGGCCTCCGCGGACGCCGACGGACTGCCCTGTCTGGTCGCGCTGTGGTTCGTCTGGCACGACGGGTGCGTGTGGCTGTCCACGCGGATCACCAACCCCACGGGCCGCAATCTGCGCGACGGCGGCCGCACCCGGCTCGCCTTCGGGGACACCCAGGACGTGGTGCTCATCGACGGTGACGTGCGCACCTACGGCGGCCAGGAGGTGCCGGCCGGGGCGATCGGCGCCTTCCTGGGCAAGCACGGCTGGGATCCGCGCGAGGACAGCCCGTCCTACGCCTTCTTCGCGGTGCGCCCGCACACCGTGCAGGCCTTGCACGGCGTGCACGAGATGCGCGGGCGGCACATCATGAAGGACGGCGGGTGGGTCGTATGACCTCTCGTCCCGCCTTCTGGTGACCTCTCAACCCGCCGCGTGATGCAGTGAGTCGAGGGTGGCGAGTTCGGCGTCGGTGAGCCGCAGCGCGCCCGCAGCGACGTTCTCGGCGAGGTGGTCGGGGTTTCCAGTGCCGGGGATGGCGAGGACGTGCGGGCCCTGGGCGAGGGTCCAGGCGAGCCGGACCTGGGCGGGGCCGGCGCCGTGCGCCTTCGCGATCGACAGCACCGCTTCGTCATGGCTGCTGATGGCGCCCTGTTCGGCGCCCTCGCCCGCGATGGCGAAGAACGGCACGAAGGCGATGCCCTGTTCGCCGCAGATCCTGAGGAGCTCGTCGGTGCCGGGGTTGCCGGAGCCCAGCCCGAACCGGTTCTGGACACAGACCACGGGGGCGATGGCCTGCGCCTCGGCGAGGTGACGGGCTGAGACGTTGGAGATGCCGAGGTGCCGGATCAGCCCCTTCTCCCGCAGCTCGGCCAGGGCCCCGAAGTGCTCGGCGATCGAGTCCTGCCGCATCCGCCGCAGGTTCACCACGTCGAGGTGGTCGCGCCCGAGCTGGCGCAGGTTCTCCTCGACATGGCCGCGCAGGTCCTCCGGGCGGGCCGAAGTCCCCCACTCCCCCGCGTAGTTCCGGTACGGCCCGACCTTGGCGACGATGACGAGGTCGTCGGGGTAGGGGGAGAGCGCGCTGTTGATGATCTCGTTGGCGGAGCGCAGCGAGGAGAAGTAGAAGGCGGCCGTGTCGATGTGGTTGACGCCGAGCTCGATCGCCCTGTGCAGCACCGCGATGGACCGTTTCCGGTCGCTCGGGGTGCCGAGGTGGAATGCCGCGCTGCCCGTCAGCCGCATCGCGCCGAACCCGAGGCGGTTGACGGTGAGATCGCCGAGTGTCCAGGTGCCTGCCGCGTCCGCGGTGATCGTTTCGGAGGTCATCGGCGGATGATGACACACCTCCGGCGCGTCGCCGACGGCGTTTCCCGAACTCCTACCTGCGTTGTGCGGCCAGCCGGACGGGCGCGTTGGCCGCGCCGAACCCGCTGTAGCCGCCCGAGCGTTGGACGAACTCGAAGAAGACGTGGCCGACCGTCTCGGTGTAGCAGTGGCGGAACTCGCCGCCGCGCTCGTCGCGGTCGTAGAGGATGCCGAGTTCCCGGAGGGGCTCCAACTCCCCTTCCGCGAAGTCGAACCGCGCCCGGAGGTCGTCGTAGTAGTTCGCGGGGATCCGCAGCAGCCGTGCCCCCGCCGCCCGGAAGCGGCGCACCGCGGCGACGAGGTCGTCGACGGCGAAGGCCACGTGCCGGGCCCGCGTCCCGCCGTCCTCCGCCGGGGAGGGCGCGAGGTTGAGGACCAGCCGGGGCCCGTCGGAGGAGGCGGACAGGGCACGGCTGCGGAACAGGCCGTAGGGGTCGGCGAGTTCGACGGTGTCGTGCGGGCTGAGGCCCAGGACCGTGCGGTGGAAGAGCACGGACTCGTCGAAGTGGTGCCAGGGCTGGGTGAGCGCGAGGTGGTCGATGGCCGTGACGTCGGCGGGTGTGCTGTCGGCCGTGTACGCGAAGTCGTCGGTCCAGCTGGGGAGTCCGGGGCGGCCGGTCGCGCAGAAGAGGACCTCGGTGCCGTCCGGGGCGGCGATCGACTCCAGGGGCACGTCGTGGGCGGTACGGCGCTTGGGCAGGGCGGGTGCCAGCAGGGCCTCCGCGCGGCGGGCTGAGGCCGCCGGATCCGCCGTCTCCAAGCCTACGGCGGCCAGGGTGGTGTCCGTACGGCGGTCCGCGGCGCCGGTGTTGACCAGGACCCGGGCCTCGCCCTGCGCCCAGAGGTCGACCGGCTTGCCGTGGTGGCGGGCGGTGCGGGTGAAGCCGAGCGCCGTGAGCAGTTCGCCGACGGGTTCGGGGTCGCTGGTGGCGAGTTCGGCGAAGGCGACACCGGAGGGGATCACCGGGGCCGGGAGCGGCAGGATCCCGGCGTCCTCCTCCAGGGCGAGCAGGGAACGCAGGCCGTCCAGGGCGGTACGGCCCGCGTCCGCCTGGCGGAAGACGTCGTTGAAGACCTCCAGCGACAGCGGTCCTTCGTACCCGGCGTTCAGGACGTGCCGCAGGAGTCCGGCCACGTCGAAGCCGCCCTGCCCGGGGAAGCAGCGGTAGTGGCGGCTCCACTGGAGGACGTCCATGGCCATCCGGGGTGCGTCGGCGAGCTGGAGGAAGAAGATCTTCTCGCCGGGGATGGACTCGATGCCCTTGGGGTCGGAGCCGCGGGACAGGATGTGGAAGCTGTCGAGGCAGGTGCCGAGCGCCGGGTGCCCGGCGGTCTCGACGATCCGCCAGGCGTGGTCGTAGGTGCTGACGTGCCGGCCCCATGCGAGCGCCTCGTAGGCCACCCGGACGCCGAACTCCTGGGCCAGGTCGGCGAGTCGGCTCAGCTGCTCGGCGGCGAGGGCGTCGTCGTCGACCGACTGCGGGGAGACACTGGAGCAGACCAGGACGGTGTCGGCGCCGAGCCTGCGCGTCAGCTCGAACTTGTGCCGGGCCCGTCGCAGGTTGCGGGCGAAGACCTCCTCGGGGACGGCCTCGATGTCCCGCATGGGCTGGTAGAGGTCGATGCCCAGACCCAGGTCGGCGGTGCGGGCGGCGATCTCCTCGGGGGTGAGGGGGCTGGCGAGGAGGTCGTTCTCGAAGATCTCGACTCCGTCGAAGCCGGCCCGGGCGGCGGCCGTCAGCTTCTCGGTGAGGGTGCCACTGAGGCAGACGGTGGCGATGGACTTACGCATGGTCGCTCCCTGCGAGGTCGATCCAGGTCTTCCCGGCCCGGGCGGCCGCTCCGGCGAAGGCCTCCTGGGCCCGCGCGAGCGGGAAGCGGGCCTCGGTCACGGCTCCGGGGCGGGCGGCGGGCAGTTCTGCCAGGGCGGCGGTGAAGTCACCGGGGTGGTCGTAGATCATCGAGCCGCGCAGCACGAGCTGACGCCGGACCACGTCGTCGGTCGTCAGCGGCAGCCGCTCGGCGTTGAGGCCGACGAGCACGACGGTGGCCCCGGGGTCGGCCCGGTCCACCGCGGGGCGCAGGGCGGGCGCGTGGCCGGAACTCTCGAAGACGAAGGTGAATCCGCTACGGCCGTCGTCGGCGACGGCACCGAGCCGTACCGCCCGCGCCAGCCGCTCGGGGTGCGGTTCGCTGACGACGGGGGTGAGGCCGAGGCGGGACAGGATGAGGCAGAGCAGCAGGCCCTGGGCTCCGGCGCCCACGACCAGGCAGCGGTCCCGGTCGGTGACCCCGCTGCGGCGGACCGCGGCGCGGGCGACGGTGTACGGCTCGGCGCAGGCGAGGTCCGCGCCCGACAGGCCGTCGGGGACGGTGTGCACGAAGGGTGCGGGGACGGCGACGCGTTCGGCGAGGACGCCCGGGGAGTTCAGGCCGACGATGGCGCGGTGGGGGCAGGCGGAGGTCAGGCCGGTGAGGCAGTCGGCGCATTTCAGGCACGCGTAGTTGGGTTCGACGACGACCTGTCGGCCCACCAGGTGGTCCGGGGCGTCCGCGCCGGTGGAGACGACCCGGCCGAATCCCTCGTGGCCCATGACCCAGGGGGTGGCCGGCGCGGTCCGCTTGCCGTGGAACACGGCCAAGTCCGTGCCGCACAGGCCCACTCCACCCACTTCGACGATCACCTCGCCGGGTGCGGGGACCGGTTCCGGCCAGTCGTCGACCGTCTCGATCCGTTCCGGCGCCGTGAGGACCGCTGCTTTCACTGGGACTCCCAAGTGGACCACTAGATGGTTCCATCGATCCGCTGTGCGGTCAGCCTAGGTGGCGTGCGGCGCTCGGACAAGGGCCCCGGTGGTCGGAAATGCCGAAGGGGCCGGTCGCGGAGGCGACCGGCCCCTGTGGTGTCGGAGGTCAGACCGCCGCGGCCTTCTCTGTCACCGCGGCCGGCGCCTCGGCCGTGTCCACGCCGGGCAGGCGCAGCGCGATCAGGAAGGACACGAGACAGCCCACGGCGACGTAGGCGGCCACCAGCGACCAGCCGCCACCGGCCCAGATGACCAGTGAACCGGCGATGAGCGGGGTGAAGCCGCCGCCGACGGCACTGGCCAGCTGGTAGCCGACACCGGCGCCGCTGTAGCGGTACTCGGCGCCGAACATGTCGGTGAACAGCGACTGCTGGACCGAGACCGCCATGTCGTGCGCCACGTTCACCAGCAGGACCGCGCACACCACGATCAGCAGCATCGAGCCGGACTCCATCGCCCAGAAGTACGGCACCGCGCTCACCGCTCCGATCAGCGCGCCCCAGCAGTAGACGCGGCGGCGGCCGTGGCGGTCGGCGAGGTAGGCGAAGGCCGGGATGGTGACGACGGCCAGGCCGCCGACCGCGAGGTTCACGTCGAGGAGGCTGTCGCGGTTCAGGCCGAGTTCCCCGGTGCCGTAGGACAGGCCAAACGTGGTGACGCCGTAGAAGGTGAACAGCTCCACGAAGCGCAGGCCGATGATGGCGAAGAAGCCGGCCGGGTTGGAGCGGACCGCGGCGATCAGCGGGAGGCGGGGCTTGGCGGTCTCCGACAGGGTGGCGACCTGCTCGGTGAAGACCGGGGACTCCTCGACCCTGGCCCGGATGACCAGGCCGACGATCACGAGGGCCGCGCTGACCAGGAAGGGGATGCGCCAGCCCCAGGCACGGAAGGCGGCATCCGTGGTGGTGCCCGACATCACCTTGGTGATCAGGGTGGCGAGGAGCAGACCGACGGACGCGCCGACCTGGACGCCGCTGCTGTAGAGGGAGCGCCACTTGCGGGGGGCGTTCTCCACCGCCATGAGGGCCGCGCCGCCCCACTCGCCGCCGACCGCGAAGCCCTGGGTGGCGCGCAGCAGGACCAGCAGGACGGGAGCCCAGACGCCGGCCTGGGCGTAGGTGGGCAGGACGCCGATCAGGGTGCTGGCCAGGCCCATGATCAGCATGGTCAGCACGAGCATGCGTTTGCGGCCGAGACGGTCGCCGAAGTGGCCGAAGACGATGCCGCCCAGGGGCCGGAAGAGGAAGCCGACGCCGAAGGTGGCCCAGGCGGCCAGGGTGCCCACGGCCGGGGAGGCGCCGGGGAAGAACAGGTCCCCGAAGAGGAGGCCCGCGACGATGCCGTAGAGGAAGAAGTCGTACCAGTCGACGACGGCTCCCATGAAGCTCGCGACCGCCGCGCGCCGGGCGTGACCGGGAGCTCCGGCCGCCTGCTGCGTACTGCTCATCTCACACACTCCGTCGGATGCGCTGGGCAGTGGTCTCCCGTGCCGTGCGAGCGGTGCACGGCACGGGACCACTGCGGGGATGGCTTCGGTGGGGACGGTCGGACGCCGTGGCGCCACCTGGGTGCGGGCGCGCCGTCGCGTACGAACCGGGCCATCGCCACAGCGGTTCGGGCGGCGACCCTTGACCCCGGGGTCCACTGTGCGGAACCCCAGGACCGGTGAGCGGCACGATAGAGCGGTGCTCCGGTGGCATCAAGGGGTGTGACAAGATTTCCCGGATGTTGCGGTTTCCCCGGTCCGCAGAGCGGACTACGGTCGGGAGCGGGAGCGGAACGCCGGGCACGGCGCCAGGACACGGGGAGGCAGCGGGTGAGCGACGGACGGACGCGGGCGGAGGGCGAGCCGGACCAGCAGTCGGGCGGGGTGCGCAGTGTGCGGCGGGCCTTCGACATCCTCACCCTGCTCACGGAGGACCGGCCAGTGATCACCTTGCGGGAGATCACCGAGGCGACCGGGCTCGCCAAGACGACCGCGCTGCGCCTGGTGCAGACCCTGGAGGAGTCGGGTCTGCTGGGCGCGCACCCGTCGGGCTACACCGCGGGACCCGCCCTGTGGCGCTGGGCCTATCTGGCGCGCGGTCAGTGGGAGGTGCCGCAGGAGACCCGCAAGGTCATGCGGGATCTCGCGGACCGGCTCGGCGAGACCGTCAACCTCTTCGTGGCCCGGGGTGCCCACCGGATCTGCGTGGCCCACGAGGAGAGCCCGCACCCGCTGCGCCATGTCGTCGACGTGGGTGACGAACAGCCCCTGTGGGCCGGTGCGTCCTCGAAGATCCTGCTGCGGGACGCCTCCGAGGCGTTCCTGCGCCGGGTCGCGGCCGCCTCACCCCAGGGCGAGGAGCATGCCGGGCGGCTGAAGACCTGGGCCGCGGAGGCCGCCGAGCGCGGCTACGCCGTCAGCAGCAGCGAGTTCGACGAGGGCCTCACGGCCGTGGCGGTCCCCGTGACGGGCCGTTCCGGCAAGGTCGCCGCGTCCCTCTCCCTGAGCGGGCCCAGCCACCGCTTCCCGTACGAGGCCGTGGAGCGCTTCGCCACCGAGCTCACCGAGGGAGCCCGCCTCATCTCCGACCAGGGCTTCAGCCATCCACTGAGCAGCGAGGTCTGACGGCGGGGGTGTGGGGGCCGACGCTGCCGGCCGGACTCCCGTTCCCGCGCCCGAGGTGGTCAGCCGGCGTGGGTACACCTTCACCCCACCGCCCCGCTCAGGCACCGGTCCCGGGCAGGCCGGCATCCTTCTCAGGCACCCGTCCCAGGACCCGGGGCCGCCCCGCTCAGGCACCTGCCCCGGGGCCCGCATCGTCCCCGCTCAGGCACCCACCCCGGAACCCGCCGCCGCCCCGCTCAGGCCCCCGCCCCGGACCCGCCACCACCCCGCGTCTTCTCGTCGAAGCTTGCGAAGTACGCCGCGGCCATGTCCTCGTCGCCGTGGCCCTGGGCGGTGGCGCGCTCGAAGCGGTCCGCGCTCGCGGCGGCCACATCCAGGCGGACCCCGCCTCGCTCGCCGGCCTCGACGATGAGTCGGGCGTCCTTCGCGGCGGTGGAGACCGCGAACTGGGCCGGTGACAGCCGGTCCTCCAGGATCAGCCCCGACTTCGCGCGCAGGTAGCCCATGTCGAGCGGTCCGCCGTCGATGGCGTCGAAGAAGGCCTGCGGGTCCACGCCCAGGGCCTTCGCCAGGGCGAGCACCTCCCCCGCCGCGTTGGTCACCGAGAGCACCCAGCTGTTGGCGACCAGCTTCAGCCGGGTCGCGCTGCCCTCGGCTCCGTCCTCGCCGGTCCACACCGTGCGGGCGCCGACCGCGTCGAACACCGGCGTCACCGTGTCACGGCCGTCAACCGGTCCGGCCGCCAGGACCAGCAGCTGACCGGCCTCGGCGGGCTGGCGGGTGCCCAGCACGGGCGCGTCGAAGAAGACCAGGTCACGCTCGCGGGCGAAGGCGGCCAGGTCGGAGATCGCCTCGACGCCGGCGGTGGTCGACTGCACCCACGCGAGGCCCGGGCGGAGGCCGTCGGCGGCCTGGCGCATCACGTCCAGGGCCGCGGGGCCGTCGTACACCATGGTCAGGACGACATCGGCGCCCCGGACCGCCTCGGCGGGGCTGTCGGCGACCGTGACGCCGTCCTCCGTCAGCGGCCGCGCCTTGTCGGAACTGCGGTTCCAGGCGCGGACGGTGTGTCCGGCGCGGGCGAGGTTGCGGGCCATGGCGGCGCCCATGATGCCGGTGCCCAGGACGCTCACGGTGAGTGTGTCGGTCATGACGTCAACTCTCTGCGGGGGTGCGGTGGTGCTGTCCGGTGTCGAGCTTGCCGGAAGCGGCGCGGGGCGGCACAACCCGGGGGCGGACCTCGGCGGCCCGGTACGGCGTCATCGCGCTGCCGGGAGCGGTTCGACCGTGACGAAACCCTGGGTGGCCGCGGCCGGGACCTGTGCGTCCGGGCCGTAGAGGAGGCCCGCGAGGGCCGGGGTGGCGCGGTAGGCGAAGACGGAGCCGGGGACGCCGAGGATGGCCGGGGTGTCGAGGAGGAAGGGGAGTTCGCTGTCCAAGTACTCGGCTCCCGCGGCCAGTTGGTCGGCGGTCGGGGCCCAGTCGGCCGGCATCGTGGTGCGCAGGACGGCGGTGACCATGCGGGTGCAGGTGGCGTGGAAGGCGGGCTGTTCCCGATGGGCCCGGGCGATGCGCTCACGGGCGGCGCGGTAGGCGGGGGTGTCGTGGAAGTCGTGGAACTGCGCGACCTGGAGCCGGTCCGGGTCGAGCCGCGCGGTGGCCACGGCTCGGGAGACGCGGTTGGCCGTCTGGCGTACGTCGCGGTAGGCGCGGGCACGGGCGTGCCGGGGTTCGTAGCCGCGGCCGAGGTAGGTGCAGGCCACGGTGTCGGTGCCGGGGTGGGCGACCTCGATGCGGGTGAAGCGGGCGGCGGCCCAGCGCAGCAGCGCGACGAGCCGGTCCTCGGAGAAGTAGCCGTTGCCGGGGCTGATCCCGAGGAAGACATGGTGTCCGGCCTCGACGAGGCCCGCGCAGCGCTCCGAGAACGGGGTGGCGACGAAGCCGTCCCCCCGCTGGGCCGCGACCGAGGGTGTCCAGGTCATCGGCATCGCCCAGTCGTGCATCGTCGTTCCCCCGTGCTCCGTGGTGCTTCGTGTTCCGTGGTGCTTCGTGTTCCGTACTGCTTCGGCCGTCGTCTTCGAGCGTAGGAGAGCCCCCGGGCGCGTCGGCCGCACCGGCGGGGAACTCCCGCGGATGGCCGAACGGCATGTGACGCACGCCTCACCGCGCCGCCCGCGCAAGGGCTCGCTTCGCGCCCCGCTCCGGGCGGAGGGTGGGCGGCATGAACGATCACCGCGTGGCACCCGTCAGCGAGGAGGCCGGTGAGGTCCGGCGGTTCTGGGAGGGACTGGGGCTTCCGGGGCTGGTCGACGTCCACACCCACTTCATGCCCGAGCGCGTCCTGCACAAGGTCTGGGACTACTTCGACTCCGTCGGACCGCTGACCGGGGGGATGGAGTGGCCGATCACGTACCGGACGGAGGAGGCGGAGCGAACGGCCCTGCTGCGGGAATTCGGCGTCCGGGCCTTCACCGCGATGCTCTACCCCCACAAGCCCGGTATGGCCAGGTGGCTGAACGGCTGGGCCGCCGACTTCGCCGCCCGCACCCCGGACTGTCTGCACACCTGCACGCTCTACCCCGAGCCGGACGTCGAGGCCTACGTCCGGGAGGCCGTCGAGGCGGGCGCGCGGGTGTTCAAGGCGCATGTGCAGGTGGGTGCGTACGACCCGGCCGACGAACTCCTCCAGGGGGCTTGGGGAGTGCTGGCCGAGGCGGGCGTCCCGGTGGTGATCCACTGCGGTTCGGGGCCCGCGCCCGGCAAGCACACCGGCCCCGAGAACATCGCCCGGGTGCTGGCGCGGCACCCGCGGCTGCGGCTGATCGTCGCGCACATGGGGATGCCGGAGTACGAGGAGTTCCTGGACCTCGCCGAGCGGTACGAGGAGGTGCGGCTGGACACGACGATGGCGTTCACCGACTTCACGGAGGCGTTCATGCCGTTCCCGGCCGAGGCCCTGCCCCGGCTCACCGCCCTGGGCGACCGCGTCCTGCTCGGCTCCGACTTCCCCAACATCCCCTACGCCTACCTGCACCAGCTCCGGTCCCTGGAGCGGCTGGGGCTGGGCGAGGACTGGCTGCGGGCGGTGTGCCACGACAACGCGGCGGACCTGTTCGGCCTGTGACACCGCCCGTGAGCGGCGGCTAGCCGAGCGGCTTCTCCAGGATCGCCTTGCGGTGGCTGAAGGTCTCGATGGAGTACCGGCCGTGGTAGTTGCCCATGCCGCTCTCGCCGACCCCGCCGAACGGCAGGTCGGAGACGGTGAGATGGGCGAGGGGCAGTCCGTAGCCGAGGCCGCCGGACGAGGTCTCGTCGGCGATGCGGGTCCGGGTGGTGTCGGAGTCGGTGAACACGTACAGCGCGAGGGGCTTGTCCCGGTCGTTGATGAAGTCGATCGCCGCGTCCAGGCCGGGCACGGTGACGATCGGGAGGATCGGGCCGAAGATCTCCTCCCGCATGACCGGCGCCTCGGGGTCGACGTCGGCGAGGACGGTGGGCGCGATGTACTTGGCCGTACGGTCGCGCTCGCCGCCCACGACCGTGCGGCCGGAGTCGAGCAGGCCGGTGAGGCGGTCGAAGTGCCGTTCGTTGATGATGCGGCCGTACTCGCCGGAGCGGGCCGGGTCGGCGCCGAAGAGCGTCTCGACGGCCTTGACGAACAGCGGCTCCAGGGCGGCGGCGGTGTCCGGGTCGGTGAGGACGTAGTCGGGGGCGACACAGGTCTGCCCGGCGTTGAGGAACTTGCCGCGGACCAGTCGGTCGGCGACCACGGCGAGGTCGGCGTCGCGGTCGACGAACGCCGGTGACTTGCCGCCCAGTTCGAGGGTGACCGGGGTGAGGTGCTCGGCGGCGGCGCGCAGGACGATCCGGCCGACCGTGCCGTTGCCGGTGTAGAAGATGTGGTCGAAGCGCTCGGCGAGCAGGGCCGTGGTCTCGGGGACACCGCCCTCGACGACGGCCACCGCATCGGTGTCCAGGTACGCGGGCAGCAGCCGGGCGATGGCCGCGGAGGTGGCGGGGGCCAGCTCGCTCGGCTTGGCGACCACCGCGTTGCCCGCGGCGAGGGCGCCGACCACCGGGGCGAGCAGCAGCTGGGCCGGGTAGTTCCAGGGGGCGATGACGAGGACGACGCCGAGCGGGTCGTACTGGGTCCAGGCGGTGGCGTCGGCGCCCAGGTGCGGCGGGACCGGCGCGGACTCGGGGCGCAGCCAGTCGGTGAGGTGGTCCAGGGTGTGGTCGATCTCGCGGATCGTGAAGTCGATCTCGGTGCGGAAGGCCTCGGTGGAGCTCTTGCCCAGGTCGGCGTGGAGGGCCGCGGCCAGCTCCGTGCCCTTCTCCGTGAGCAGCTCGCGCAGGCGGCGCAGCTGGGTCGTGCGCCACTCGACGGGCTTGGTGCGGCCGCTGCGGAAGGTGGCGCGCAGTCGGGCGACGACGTCGGCGGGCTGCTCGGGGGCGGGGTGGTTCACGGATGCCTCGCTGGGGGTGCGCGGGCCTTGCGGCCGGGTCTCGACGGTCAGATGTATATTGCAACCTTTTTGGGGTCCGGGTCCATTCCGGCTCGTCGGCACTACTTTCCGTGACGGGTCGTGAGCGATCGGCGCCGAGCCTCCAGGTACCCGCGTTCCGCCGGGTTCTCGGTGAGTTCGGCGGCCCTCGCGTAGGCGGCCGCGGCCTCCGTGGCACGGTCCAGGCGGCGCAGCAGATCGGCCCGGACGGCGTGCAGGACGTGGTAGCCGTCGAGGTCGAGTGCGTCCACGAGGACGAGGGCGGGCGCCGGTCCGTCCGTCTCGGCCACGGCGACCGCGCGGTTGAGGGCCACGACCGGGCTGGGGGCCACGGCCATGAGCTGGTCGTAGAGCCGGCGGACCTGGTCCCAGTCGGTGGGCGCGTCGCTGTGCACGGCCTGGATGGCGGCCTGGATCTGGTACGGCCCGGGCCGGTTCCGGCGCAGACACCGCCGTACGAGTGACTGGCCCTCGGTGATCAGCTCGCGGTCCCAGCGGGCGGGGTCCTGCTCGGACAGGGGGACGAGTGCGCCCGTGTCGTCGGTACGGGCCGCCCGGCGGGACTCGACGAGCAGCATCAGCGCGAGCAGGCCGGTGGCCTCGGGCTCGTCCGGCATCAGCTCGGTCAGCAGCCGGCCCAGGCGTACGGCCTCGGCGCACAGGCCGGGTGTGCCGCCGTAGCCCTCGTTGAAGATGAGGTAGACGACGGCGAGGACGCCGCCCAGTCGGTCCGGGAGGTCGGCGTCGCGGGGGACGCGGTAGGGGATGCCGGCGTCGCGGATCTTGGCCTTGGCGCGGACGAGGCGCTGGGCCATGGTGGGCTCGGGGACCAGGAAGGCGCGGGCGATCTGTGCGGTGCTGAGGCCGCCGAGCAGGCGGAGGGTGAGGGCGACCCGGGCCCGGGGCGCGAGCGCGGGGTGGCAGCAGGTGAAGAGGAGCCGGAGCCGTTCGTCGCGCACGGGGCCCTCCTCGGGCGGTTCGTCGGGGGCGTGCAGCAGGGCCGCCTCGGCGTGCCGGGCCTCACGGGTGGACTCACGGCGCAGCCGGTCGATGGCGCGGTTGCGGGCGGTGGTGATGATCCAGCCGGCCGGACTGGGCGGCACACCCGTCTCCGGCCAGCGCCGCACAGCCGCGGCGAAGGCGTCCTGAACCGCTTCCTCGGCGAGGTCTATGTCACCGAGGAAACGGACGAGGACGGACACGGCACGGCCGTACTCCGCGCGGAAGACGGTTTCGATGTCGAGATCGGGCGCGTGATCGGGGGCCGGACCGTGGGCGGACGCCGGACCATGTCCGGACGCCGGGCCCTGGCCGGACGCCGGGCCCTGGGCGGACGCCGGCCGACGGAGAGGGGCCGGGCCTTGGTGGGGCGGCAGCCGGTGGATGGGCGCCGGGCCGCGGACGGGGGCCTGCTTCTGGTAGGGGGCCGGTCCCTCGTCGGGCGCCGGCCCGTGGTCCGGGGCCGGGCCCTGGTCGGGCGGCAGACGGTGGTCGGGGCCCATCTGTCCTCTTCGGTGCGGTGTCGTGGGGTCTCCTCGGCAGGTGCCGTCAGTCCTCGGACTCGTGCTGGAAGGGGCGTACCTCGATGGGCAGGGTGGTTGCCAGGGCCGCCTTGCGGGCCCATTCCAGGGCCGCGTCCAGGTCGGGGGCCTTCACCACGCAGATGCCGCCGAGCTGTTCCTTGCCCTCGGCGTACGGGCCGTCGGTGATCAGGACGTCGCCGTCGCGGGGGCGCAGCACGGTCGAGGCGTCGGGGCCGTGCAGGCCGCCGGCGAAGACCCAGGCCCCGGCCTCGCGCAGCTCCTGGTGGAAGACGTCGAGCCGCTTGCCGATCTCGGCCATCACCTCGGGCGCGGGCAGCTCGTCCCAGCCGGGCTGCATGACGTTGAGCAGGTAGTACTTCATGGCGTTCTCCTCCTGTGAGCTTGTCTCACCTCCTACACGAACGCCACACCCCCGGATCGACACCGCGCGCCGGGCGATCGGGAGAATCCTCTCCATGACCTCCGCACCGCACCCGCTCCTCGTCACCGCCCACGCCCTCGCCGACGACCTCCTCGCCCCGCGGGCCGCGCGGGTCGACCAGGAGGGCGTGCCCGTGAGCCACATCGAGGCGATCCGGCGGTCGGGGCTGCTCGGGATGAGCGCGCCGGTGGAGTACGGCGGAGCCGGAGCGCCCGACGCCATGGCGCGGGAGGTCCAGGAGATCCTCGCCGGGGCGTGCTGCTCGACCTGGTTCGTGCAGACCCAGCACCACACGCCGGTCAGGATGCTCGCGCAGTCCGGCCTGCCGGTGCGGGAGCGGCTGTTGCGCCCGCTGGCGACCGGTGAGCTGCTGGCCGGTATCGCGTTCGCGCACGTCCGTGCCTTTCCGCGGGTTCCGGTGCGGGCGACGGCCGAGCGGGGCGGCTGGCGGTTCGACGGCACGGTGCCCTGGTACACCGGCTGGGGTCTGAACGACGTGCTGCTGCTGGCCGGGGTGACCGGGGCGGACGAGGTGGTGTTCGCGTTCACCGAGGCCCGCGAGCAGCCGGGACTACGGGCGTCGGAGCCGATGCGGCTGGCGGCGCTCACCGCGTCCCGCACGGTGTCCCTGACGCTGGACGGTCTGTGGCTGCCCGACGAGTCGGTGGTGCTGCGCACCCCGCAGGAGAAGTTCGCGCTGGTCGACCTGCCCCGCAACACCAACGCCTCCCCCGCCGTCTTCGGAGTGGCGTACGCGGCGCTCCGGGTACTGGCGGACGCCGGGGAGCCGGAGACCGCGGATGCTCTGCGCGGCCGCCTCGACGAGGTGCGCGGACAGGCGTACGAGCTGGCCGGGCATCCCGTCCCGCACGAGCGCGTCGCCGAACGGCTGGCGCTCAAGACGCGGTCGTACGACCTGATGCGCGCGGCCACGACCGCGGCGGTCGTGGCCGGTGGCGGCCGGGCCACGGCCCTCGACGGCACGGCCCAACGGCTGTTCCGCGAGGGGATGTTCCTGCTCGTGCAGGGGCAGACGGCCGAGGTGCGGCGAGCGCATCTGGCCGCCCTCGCGCGGAGCTAGTCGAGCAGGGCCGCCATGAGCGCGGCGGGGGCGTCCTCCTGGACGAGGTGACCGGCGCCGGGGATCAGTTCGAGCCGCGCCCGCGGGATGCGGGCCGCGAGTTCACGGCCCTTCTCCGCGGGGATCCAGGTGTCGTCCTCGCCCCAGCACACCAGGGTCGGGATCGTGATCTCCCCGTATCTGTCCTGGACTTCGTCGGTGTACCGCTGGTCGGCCTGGGCGATCTGCCGGTAGAAGGCCGCCTGGCCGGCCTCGCCGAGCCAGGGTTCGACGAGCCGGTCGAGGACCGTGGGGTGCAGTCCGGGGCCGCTGGCCGAGCTCACGTACTCGCGGACGAGCGCCCGGTGCAGGGCGGGCGGCAGTCGGTCGAAGACCTCGGAGTGTTCGCCGACGAGCCGGAAGAACGGCGACCCCCAGGGGGCGAGTGCCACCGGGTCGACGAGGGTGAGCGAGCGGTAGCGGGCGCCGTGCAGCAGATGGGCCCGCAGCGCCACCGCACCGCCGAAGTCGTGGGCCACCACCCGGGGTTCGGCCAGGCCCCAGTGCGCGAGCAGCTCGGTGAAGACCCTGCCCTGGGCCGCCAGGGAGACGTCCTGGCCGTCGGACATCTCCGAGGCCCCGTAGCCGGGCATGTCCCACACGAACACGTGGTGGCGGCGGGCCAGGGCGCGGGCGACGGCACGCCAGACGTACGAGGAGAAGGGCGTGCCGTGCAGGAGGACGACCGGATCGAGGTCGGGGTCCCCGAGGCTGTCCCAGCGGACCTCCCCGGAGCTGCTGCGGAAGGTCCTGGTCAACGACCACTCGCTCACGGGCACATGTCCTCTCCGTCGGCTTGGAACGCCCCGTCAGGGAACCGCGCGGCCCGCCACGCATCACCCGCACCCGACGGACACCCCGACCGTTCAGCTCGCGAACGGCACCTGCGCCGAGGAGACGGAACGCTCACCGACAGGATGTTGCCACAGCCCCTGCGCCGCCAGCCGCGGCAGCACACCCTCGCCGAACCAGTACGCCTCCTCCAGATGCGGGTAGCCGGAGAGCACGAACTCGTCGATGCCCAGGGCGTGGTACTCCTTGATCCGCTCGGCGACCTCGTCGTGGCTGCCGACCAGCGCGGTGCCCGCCCCGCCGCGCACCAGACCGATGCCGGCCCACAGGTTGGGGTGGATCTCCAGACGGTCGCGCTCACCGCCGCCGTGCAGGGCGAGCATCCGCTGCTGCCCCTCGGACTCGCTGCGGGCGAGCCCTGCCTGCACCGACCGGACGGTCTCGGGGTCGAAGCCCGCGAGGAGACGGTTCGCCTCGGCCCAGGCCTGCTCGGAGGTGTCGCGGGTGATGACGTGCAGCCGGATCCCGAAGCGCAGGGTGCGGCCCTGCTTGGCCGCGAGGCCCCGGATCCAGGCGATCTTCTCGGCGACCTGCGCGGGCGGCTCGCCCCAGGTGAGGTACACGTCGACGTACTTGGCGGCGACCTCCCCCGCGATCGGCGAGGACCCGCCGAAGTACACCTCGGGCACCGGGTCGGGCACCCGGGCCAGCTTTGCGTCCTCGACCTGGAGGTGCTCGCCGTTCAGGTCGACGGTCTTGCCCTCCCACAACCCCCGTACCACTTCCAGGAATTCTCCGGTACGGCGGTAGCGCGCGTCCTTGTCGAGGAAGTCCCCGTAGGCCCGCTGCTCGTGGCTCTCGCCGCCGGTGACCACGTTGAGCAGGAGCCGTCCGCCGGACTGGCGCTGGAAGGTGGAGGCCATCTGGGCGGCGAGCGTCGGCGAGACGAAGCCGGGCCGGAAGGCGACCAGGAACTTCAGCCGCTCGGTGTTCTGGCTGACCATGGCGGTGGTCAGCCAGGCGTCCTCGCACCAGGCGCCCGTGGGGGTGAGCGCGCCCACGAACCCCAGGTCCTCGGCCGCGCGGCCGATCTGGCTCAGGTAGGCGACCGTCGGCGGCCGGTCCCGTCCGGAGACGGTGGCGGGGGTGCCGTGACCTCCGCCCACGACATGGCGGCTGTCGCCGTTGGTGGGCAGGAACCAGTGGAAGGTGAGGGACACGTGGGGGTCTCCGATCTCTGGAAGGTGCCGCTAGAGCAGTCCGTGACGGGGTGGCCGGGTGCCGCCCAGGACATACCGGCCGATGTGCTGGATCTTCCAGCGGGTCGGGTCGTGCAGGGTGTGGGTCCGGGCGTCACGCCAATGCCGGTCCAGGTTCAGCGACTTGAGGGCCGCGCGCGTACCGGAGACCTCGAAGAGGGCGCTCGCCACGTCCACCGCCGCCCGGGCCGCCGACACCTTGGCGGCCGCGACCGCGATGGACGCCTCCGCCGCCGAGTCGTCGGTCAGGTCGGCCTGCGCACGGTCGACCGTGCGGGCGGCTTCCCGCAGCAGCGCATCCGACGCCCTTACCTCGACGGCCAGTTCACCGAAGCGCTGGATCAGCAGTGGATCCTCGGCGGCGGTCTCGACCCCGCTCTCGAACCACGGGCGGCTCTTCGTCCGGACGAATTCCGCCGCCTCCGCGAGCGCCGCCGCGGCGATCCCGGCGTCGATGGCGGCGTGCAGCAACTGGGCGACCGCGCCGTGCAGTTGCGGGCCTTCGAAGGTGAGGTGGTGCGGGAGGACCCGGTCGGCAGGGACCTCGACGCCGTCGAGGCGGACGGTGCCGCTGGCCGTCGTACGCTGACCGAGTCCGTCCCAGTCGTCGACGACCGTGACGCCGGGTGTGTCCCGCGGGACGTAGGCGACGTGCAGCTTGTCGTCGTCGGCGCGGGCCAGCACCGGGATCCAGTCGGCGAACAGGGCGCCGGTGGAGTAGTGCTTGACGCCGTCGAGGCGGTAGGAGCCGTCGGGTCGGGGGTGCAGACGGGTGCGGATGTCCTGGACGTGCTTGGTGCCCGCCTCGGACTGGGCGTTGCCGAAGCGGCGGCCGGCGAGCAGTTCGGCGAAGAAGAACTTCCGCTGCTCGTCGGTGCCCTGACGGCGGATCACATTGACGTAGGCGAAGTGGCTCTGCGGGATCTGGGCCAGGCTCGCGTCGGCGGCGGCGAGCAGGCGGAAGATCTCGGCGAGGGTCGGCGCGCTCACGTCCGCCCCGCCGTGCTCGGCGGGGACGGTGACGGCGAGCAGTCCGGAGGCGGAGAGGCGGTCCAACTCCTCGCGCGGCAGCCTGCGTTCGGCGTCCCGGGCGGCGGCGCCGGCGCGGAACTCGTCGGCGAGCGACGCGGCGACCGCGAGGGCCTCCGCGTCGTCGGCGATCACATGGGCGGCCATGCTGTTCAGACCGCCGCCGCCAGGACCGGCCGTCGGCCCAGCGCGGTCGAGAACTGGTCGATGACCTGGGTCAGGGCCTCGGTCGCCGGCGGCGCCACGCTCAGCGAACCGTCCTCGAGCACGGTGATGTCCTTGTCGAGGGTGAACCAGCCCTGCACGATGTGCGCCGCGCCCATGGAGCTGAGGACGGGCCGCAGGGCGTAGTCGATGGCGAGGACGTGGGCGGTGGAGCCGCCGGTGGCCAGGGGCAGCACGGTCTTGCCGGCGAGGGCGTACTGCGGGAGCAGGTCGAGGAGCGCCTTGAGGACTCCGGAGTAGGACGCCTTGTAGACCGGGGTGCCGACGACCACGCCGTCGACGCGGGCGAACAGCTCGGTCGCCTCGACGATCGCCGGGTGTGTGAAGTCCGCGCCGAGCAGGGCCTCGGCGGGGATGGTGCGCACGTCGAGCGGGATCACCTCGTGGCCCTGGGCGGCGAGGCGCCGGTCGAGGTGGCGCAGCAGCCGGTTGGTGCGGGAGGAGGCGGAGGGACTGCCGGAGACGGACAGGACGGTGGCCATGCGGTCCTCTTTCGGGGAGGAGGGGCGGGGCGCCCCCGGTTCAGGAGGGGGCGCCCCGGGGAAGCGGTCAGGAGTACCAGGTGGGTTCGGGCAGTTCGCCCTCGAGGACCCAGCGGCCGACCTCGCGCCGCTTGTAGGCGACCGGGTCGTGGAGGGTGTGGGTGCGGACGTTGCGCCAGAACCGGTCCAGGCCCTCCGAGGTGGCCGTGGAGCGGGCGCCCGTCACCTCGAAGATGCGGCCGGCGATCTCCAGGGCCACGTCGGTGGCGCGGGCCTTGACCGCGGCCACCCGGACCTCGAAGTCGCCGCGCGTCTGCTCGGTGACCGCGTCGGGGTCGTCGTGCAGCTTCTGTCCTTCGGCGGCCACGGCGTCGGCGAGGGCCTCGACCGCCCAGAGCTTGGCGGTGAGGTCGCCGTAGGTGTCGATGACGTACGGCTCGTCGACGGCGCGCTCGTAGCCGCCGTGCAGCCAGGAGCGGGACTTCTCGCGGGTGTAGGTGGCGGCCGTCTCCAGCGCGCCGCCCGCGATGCCCAGGTAGAAGTTGACGAAGACCAGCTGGATGGTGGGGACGTTGAGGGTGTTGTAGACGCGCGGCTGGAACACCTTGTCGACGTAACCGGCGGCCGAGGACCAGGGGGTGCGCACGCCGTCGAGGGTGACACCGCCGCTCTCGGTGAGCCGCTGGCCGATGTTGTCCCAGTCGTCGTGGAAGGTCAGGCCCTCGGAGTCGGAGGGCACAATGGCGAAGACATGCTGGTCGGTGCCTTCCAGGACGCCTTCGAGGACGGTGACGTCGGAGACCTTGCTGCCGGTGGAGAAGGTCTTGCGGCCGGTGTAGACGAGGTCGTCGCCGTCCTCGGTCACGACGACGTCCTTGTCGCGCGGGTTGACCGCGCCGCCGAAGAACCAGCGGTTGCGGCTGGCCTCCGCCTCGACGTGCTCCCACTGCTCGCGGGTGCCGACCAGGCGGGCGGCCCAGAACCACAGGTAGTGGTAGCCGAGGAGCTGGCCGATGGAGCCGTCGGCCTTGGCGACCTCGCGGACGACCCGGTAGGCGGTGGGCCAGTCCTGGCCCGCGCCGCCGTGCTCGGTGGGGCCGAGCAGGGTGACCAGTCCGGCGTCCTTGAGGAGCTGGACCTCGGCGTACGGGGTGGCGCCCGCGCGGTCGCGTTCGGCGGCGTCGGTGGCGAGGACGGCGGCGACCTCGGCGGCCCGGGCGATCCAGTCCTCGGCGGTCTCGGGGGCGGGGCGGTTCTGCCAGTCGGTGTGGGTGACGGTGCTCATCTCGGTGACCTCCTCAGACCTGGGCGGTGGCGGACTCGGGGAGCTGGGCCTCCAGCTCGCGGACGAGGGGCAGCACCCGCTTGCCGAAGTACTCGACCTCCTCGTGGTAGTGCAGGAAGCCGAGCAGGAGGAGGTCGACGCCGAGCTTCTTGTAGGCGACGATCCGCTCGGCGATCTGCTCCGGGGTGCCGATGAGGCCGGTGCGGAAGCCGTCGTTGTACTGGACCAGGTCCTCGAAGGTGGAGTCCTGCCACATGCCCTTCTGGTCGCCGGTGGACTGTCCGGCCTGCTTCACGGCGGCGCCGAATCCCTCGACGGCCTCGTGGTCGGCCTTGGCGACGATCTCCCGGAGGGTCTCGCGGGCCTCGGCCTCGGTGTCGCGGGCGATGAGGAAGCCGTTGAGGCCGAACTTCGGTGCGGTGCGGCCGACTTCGGCGGCGGACTTGCGCACGTCGGTGATCTGCTCGACGACTCCGTCGAAGTCCTTGCCGTTGGAGAAGTACCAGTCGGAGACGCGGCCGGCCATCTGCCGGGCGGCGGTGGAGTTGCCGCCCTGGAAGATCTCCGGGTGCGGTCGCTCCACGGTGTTGAGGGGCTTGGGCTTGAGGGAGAAGTCCCGCAACCGGTAGAAGTCGCCGCCGAGTTCGGCGTGGTCCTCGGTCCAGATCTTGCGCAGGGCGGTGATGAACTCCTCGGAGCGGCGGTAGCGCTCGTCGTGCTCCAGCCAGGGCTCGCCGAGGGCGGTGAACTCGCCCTTGAACCAGCCCGAGACGACGTTGACGGCGAAGCGGCCCTTGGAGAGGTGGTCGGCGGTGGCGCCGAGCTTGGCGAGGACGCCGGGGTGCCACAGGCCGGGGTGGACGGCGGCGATGACCTTCAGGCGTTCGGTGGCCAGCAGCAGGGCGAGGCTGAAGCTGGTCGACTCGTGCTGGTACTCGGCGCCGTAGCTGGCCATGTAGCGAACCTGGCTGAGGGCGTACTCGAAGCCGTTGTTCTCGGCGAGGACGGCGAGTTCGCGGTTGTAGTCGTAGCCCCAGTCGGTGCGCTGCTCGATCTTGCTGGTGACGAGTCCTCCACTGACGTTGGGGACCCAGTAGGCGAATTTCACGGGCGCGGCAGGCATGCGTGACTCCTGTTGCGGAATGTTTCCGGGCACGCCGAATTCAGGGCATGGGTTCAGAGCATGAGTGAATTCGGTGTGGGAAAAGGGGAAAGCGCGGCGGATCGAAGAGGGTTGATCAGGCCGCGGCGCAACAGGAGGCGCTGGAGACGCGCGCGAGGTCGACATGGCGTCGCCGCGTGAGGTCCAGTCGCATCTTCATGTCGTCGATCGTGACAGCCGCCCGTGAGAGGCGTCAAGGAAAACCCGACCGGTCTCGTATCGCGGACCATTGAATTTCACGAACGTGTGACAGGGAAACCCTTGAACCGGGCGGTAATTGCCGCGCATTCTGCGAGGCATGCGGACGGAACAGCTGGAATACATCGCCGCGGTGACCCGGCTCGGCTCACTGCGCCGGGCGGCGGAGGAACTGCGCCTGTCGCAGCCCGCGTTGAGCGAGACCGTGCGGAACCTGGAGCGGGAGCTCGGGGTCGACCTGCTGGAGCGCAAGCGGTCCGGGGCGACGATGAGCGCGGAGGGCCGGGAGCTGCTGCCGCACATCGTGGGGGTGCTGGAGGCGGTGGACCGGCTGCGGGTGGCGGCGGGCGAGCAGCACCGCATCAGCCGTATGGTCCGCGTCGGCACGGTGAACGCGGCGACCGTACCGCTGCTCATCCCGGCGGTCGAGGACTTCCGGGCCGCGCATCCGGTCACCCAGGTCGAGGTGGTCGGCGCGCAGCAGACCGACATCCACCGGGCGCTGTCGGAGGGCGGGTTCGACCTGGGGCTGGTCAACCACCTCGACGGCGACGACACACCGGCCGGTTTCGAGTCGACGCAGCTGCTGCGCGGGCGGCCGGTGGTGTGCCTGCGCCCGGACAGCCCGTTGGCCGCGCGCACGTGTGTGTCGGTGGACGATCTGCTGGATCAGCCGTTGATCGCCATGCGCAGCGGTTATGTCATGCACCGCTTCGTCCACCGGTTGCTGGGCGGCCGTGGCTCGTCCTTCGCGTACTCCACCGACGGCGCCGAGATGGGCAAGCTGATGGTGGCCGAGGGGCTGGGGGTGACCGTGCTGCCGGACTTCAGTGTGGTCGGGGACCCGCTGGAGCGGCAGGGCACGATCACCCACCGGCCGATCGAGGGGGACTCCACCCGGGTGCTGCTGATGCTCCAGCGGCGCAGGGCCGAGTCGGTGCCGCAGGCGGCCCGGGATCTGCACGAGGCGTTCGTGCGCCGGGCCCGGCAGCTGGGCGGGACGCTCGCCCCGCCCGGCTGAGCCGTCCGTTCAGTCCTCGTCCCGGCCCGGGACGACCACGAGGAACGCGTCGGACTGGATGTCCATCACCACGGTCGCCGGTTCACCCTGCGCCCGCCTCTGTGCCGCGTACTCCTCTGCCGGCCACGATCCGCGCGGAGCTCCCGCAGGAAACCGCTCCAACACCTTCGCGCTCATAGCGGCAGACACCTCCAACATCGCTGACGAACCGTCTCGTACCGGTCCGGTTGCCCGGGATTCGGGCGGACATGTTCACGTCTTCGGGTTTTCGTGGACCGTGGTCGGCCACCAGACGCCGGGTCCGATGTCGCGTACCAGTGCGGGCACGAGCAGGGACCGGACGACGAGGGTGTCGAGCAGGACGCCGAAGGCGACGATGAAGGCGATCTGGGCGAGGAACGCCAGCGGGATCACCCCGAGGGCGGCGAAGGTGGCGGCCAGCACCACGCCCGCGGAGGTGATGACGCCGCCGGTGGTGACCAGGCCCCGGATCGTTCCCTGGCGCACGCCGTGGCGCAGCGACTCCTCGCGGACCCGGGACATCAGGAAGATGTTGTAGTCGACGCCTAGGGCGACGAGGAACACGAACCCGTACAGCGGCACGGAGGGGTCGGTACCGGTGAAGCCGAGCACATGGCGGAGGACGAGGGCGGAAACGCCCAGCGTGGTCAGGAAGTTGAGGGCCACCGTGGCCACCAGGAGCACGGGCAGCAGCAGTGAGCGCAGCAGTACGACGAGGATGAGCAGGATGATCGCGAGGACCACGGGGACGATGAGGGTGCGGTCGTGCTCGGCGGTGCGCAGGGTGTCGTACTGCTGGGCCGTGTAGCCGCCGACCAGGGGGTCGGCGTCCGGCACCTGGTGCAGGGCGGTGCGCAGCCGGGCGACGGTCTCCTTCGCGGTGTCGCTGTCGGGGGCGGCCTCGAGGGTGACGTCGACGCGCACCCGGCCGTCGACGACGAGCGGTTGGGCGCCGGGGCGGCCGGAGGCGCTGACCGGGGCGGCGGAGGCGACACCCCGGGTGTCCCGCGCCGCCCGGACCACCTCGGTCAGCCGGCCGGCGTCCGCGACGACCACGGCGGGGTTGCCCGAACCGGCCGGGAAGTGCCGGCTGAGGGTCTGCTGGGCGGCGACGGAGGGGGCGTCGTCGACGAAGGTCTCGGCGAGGGGGATGCCCTTGGAGGTGAGGGCGGGTGCGAAGGCGGCGCCGGCGAGCAGCATGACGAGGGTGAGCGCCCAGACCTTGCGCGGTGCCCCGTCGACGAGGGCGGCGACCCGGTGCCAGACGCCGTTGTGGTTCTCGTCCGCGGGGCGGGGGCGGGCGGGCCAGTAGGCGGCGCGGCCCAGCAGGGCGAGTGTGGCGGGCAGGAAGGTCAGGGAGGTGAGGACGGCGCAGGCGATGCCGATGGCGCCGACCGGGCCGAGGGCGCGGTTGTTGGTGAGGTCGCTCAGCAGCAGGGCGAGCAGTCCGAGTGCCACGGTGGCCGCGCTGGCGACGATCGCCGCCCAGGACCGCCGCAGGGCCGCCCGTGCGGCGGTGAACCGCTCGGTGCCCCGGGCGAGTTCCTCGCGACAGCGGGCGGTGAGCAGCAGGGCGTAGTCGGTGGCCGCGCCGATCACGAGGATGGAGAGGATGCCCTGGACCTGTCCGTCGACGCGGACGACGTCGTGGTCCGCCAGGACGTACACGACGGCGCAGGCGACGCCGAGGGCGAGGACCGAGCCGAGGATGATCACCACGGGCAGGAGCACGCTGCGGTAGACCAGCAGCAGGATGACCAGGACGACGGCCAGCGCGACGGCGAGGAGCAGTCCGTCGATGCCGGCGAAGGCGTCGGAGAGGTCGGCCTGGGTGGCGGCCGGTCCGGCGAGCTGGACGGTGGTGCCGGGGACGCGCCCGGCGGCGGACCGTATCCGGTCGAGCATGTCGGCGAGGCCGTCGCCGAGGTCGGGACGGAGCGGGACGACCGCCTCCAGCGCCTTCCCGTCCTCGGAGGGGACCGCCGGGGACACCTCGCCGGCGACGCCCGGGGCGTCGGCGAGGGAGCGCAGCACCTGGTCGGCGTCGGCCTTCCGGTCGGCGACGGTGTCACCGGTCCAGACGAGGATCACGGGCAGGGTCTCGTTCTGCCGGAACTTCTTCTGCTCGGCGATGACCGCGGTCGACTCGGCGCTGCGCGGCAGGAAGGCGGCCTGGTCGTTGGTGGCGACCTCGCCGAGCCGGCCGGCGAAGGGGCCGAGCGCTCCTCCGGCCACGAGCCAGACGGCGATCAGGAGGAGGGGGACGAGCACACGGGTGCGTCGGGCGGCGGGGGACATCGGTCTCCAGGGTCGGCGAACATGTATCTCAATGAAAAACAATCTCAATCATCGAGTTACATCGTGTCGGTGATCGTAGACGACGCCCGTGCTTCCCCTGTCGCCCGGTCGGCGGATGCGCCCTCGGCCGGCAAATCCACCGCCGTTCGGCGGGCCGGACTCAGCCCCCGTTCGCGCGGGCCGGACTCAGCCGCCGTTCGGCCGGGCCGCGGAGAGTTCGTCGTTCAGCGCCTCCAGGAAGCGCACCACCACCGCCAGCTCCTGCTCGTCGAAACGGGAGCGCGCGGCCTCGGTCGCCTCGGCGAGCGGGCGGAAGTACGAACGCGCGGCCGCCCGGGCGTCCGGCTCGTAGTGGAGGTGCACGACCCTGCGGTCCGCGCTCTCCCGGACCCGGCGGATGTGGCCCGCCCGCTCCAGCCGGTCCACGCACGCCGTCACCGCGCCCGAGGTGAGTCCGAGGTGCCGGCGCAGCCCGCTGGGGGTCATCGGCTCGTCCGCGTCCATGATCGCGGCGAGCGCCTGGATGTCCGTGGCGTGCAGACCGTGGTCGCCCGCGAAACCCTGGACGAGCCGGTTGATCTCGCCGTTCATGCGGCGCAGCCGTACGGCGAAGGCGTACAGGTCGGTCGGCGGCCCGTCCGTGCCGGTATCCGGTCGCTCGCGCTGTTCCCGCTGGTCTGCTGTGGCCACGTGATCAGCGTATAGAAGCGCTGCCCGACAGCGGGCCGGGACCGCATCCGAACCGCACCCGGCGACGGAAGTGATCGCGAGAGGGGCGACAGGAAGGGCAGGGACGCGATGGACCACGACGGCACGCGCGCGGGGCCGCGCTGTCTGGTGACCGGTGCGACGGGGTACATCGGCGGTCGCCTGGTTCCCGAGCTGCTCGACGCGGGGTACCGCGTACGGTGTCTGGCCCGCTCCCCCGGCCGGCTGCGCGACCACCCCTGGGCCGACCGCGCCGAGATGGTGGGCGGCGACGTGACCGACCCGGCGTCCGTCGCCCGGGCCATGGACGGGGTGGACGTGGCGTTCCACCTGGTGCACGCGATGGGGTCCGGCGACGACTTCGAGGAGACCGACCGCAAGGCGGCGCGGATCTTCGCCGAGCAGGCCCGGAACGCGGGCGTGCGGCGGATCGTCCACCTCAGCGGGCTCACCCCGGCCGGGGTGCCCGAGCGCGAGCTCTCCCCGCATCTGCGCTCCCGTGCCGAGGTGGCCCGCATCCTGCTCGACTCCGGCGTCCCGACCACGGTCCTGCGGGCGGCGGTCGTCATCGGCTCCGGCTCGGCCTCCTTCGAGATGCTGCGGTACCTGACCGAGCGCCTGCCCGTGATGGTCACCCCGAGCTGGGTGCACACCCGGATCCAGCCGGTGGCGGTCCGCGATGTGCTCCGGGCTCTCGTCGGCAGCGCGAGCATGCCGTCCGACGTGAGCCGCGCCTTCGACCTCGGCGGCCCGGACGTGCTGACGTACCGGCAGATGATGCTCCGGTACGCGGCGATCGCCGGCCTGCCGCGCCGGGTCATCCTGCCGGTGCCGGTCCTCACCCCCGGGCTCTCCAGCCACTGGGTGGGCCTGGTGACGCCGGTGCCCGCCTCGCTCGCCCGGCCCCTCACCGAGTCACTGCGGCACGAGGTCGTCTGCCACGAGAACGACATCGCCCGCCACCTCCCCGGGCCGCCCGCCGATCCGATCGGCTTCGACGACGCCGTACGACTGGCTCTCCAGCGGGTGCGGGAGGCGCGGGTCACGACGCGGTGGTCGTCGGCGTCGGTGCCGGGGGCCCCGAGCGATCCGCTGCCCACCGACCCCGACTGGGCGGGCGGCAGCCTCTACAGCGACCACCGCGAGCTGGAGGTCGACGCCTTGCCGGAGGCGCTGTGGCGGGTCGTCGAGGGCATCGGCGGGGAGAACGGCTGGTACTCCTTCCCCCTCGCGTGGGCGGTACGGGGCTGGCTGGACCGGCTGGTGGGCGGGGTCGGACTGCGCCGGGGGCGCCGGGACGCGGCCCGGCTGCGGGTCGGTGACTCGCTGGACTTCTGGCGGGTCGAGGAGATCGAGCCGGGCCGGCTGCTGCGGCTGCGCGCCGAGATGCGGCTGCCGGGGCTGGCCTGGCTGGAGATGGCGGTGGTGAGCGGCACGGACGGCCGCACCCGGTACCGGCAGCGCGCCCTGTTCCATCCGCACGGACTGCTCGGCCAGGCCTACTGGTGGAGCGTCTCCCCCTTCCACGCGGTCGTGTTCGGCGGCATGGCCCGCAACATAGCCCGCGCGGCGGCCAGTTCACCGGCCCGAGAGCCGGATCACGCCTCCGTCCCCTGACCGTCCGGCCCTCTCTGCACCCACCCGGAGCACCCACCATGAGCATCTCGGTCGTCCTGTTCACCTGTGACCTGCGGCTACACGACCATCCGCCGTTCACAGCGGCCCTCGACGGCACCGAGGAGGTCGTCCCGCTGTTCGTGCGGGACCGGACCGTGGCCGCCGCCGGTTTCGCCGTACCCAACCGGCTGGCGTTCCTCGCCGATTGTCTGCGCGATCTGGACGCCGGGCTGCGTGAGCGGGGCGGTCGGCTGGTGGTGCGCTCGGGCGACCCGGTCGAGGAGGTGTGCAAGGTCGCCGCCGAGGCGGACGCCGACGAGGTGCACATGGCCGCCGACGCCAGTGCGCACGCCCACCGGCGGGAGCGGCGGCTGCGGCGGGCCCTGGAGGGGGACGGCGTACGGCTGCACGTGCACGACACGGTGTCCACGGCCGTCGCCCCCGGGGCGGTGGCCCCGGCGACCTCGGACCATTTCGCCGTGTTCACGCCCTACTTCCGGCGCTGGTCGCAGGAGCGGCTGCGGGAGCCACTGGCTCCGCCGCGGACCGTGCGGGTCCCGGACGGCGTCGGATCCGAGCCGCTGCCGTCCCGCGCCGACCTGTCCGGGCTCTCCGAAGGTCTCGCCGCGGGCGGGGAGAGCACGGGCCGCAAGCGCCTCGCCTGCTGGCTGCGCTCCGGCCTGGCCGCGTACGAGGACCGGCACGACGACCTGGCCGGCGACGCGACCTCCCGGCTCTCCCCGCACCTGCACTTCGGCACCCTGTCCCCCGTCGAGCTCGTCCACCGGGCGCGCAGGGCGGGCGGCCCGGGCGCCGAGGCCTTCGTACGGCAGCTCGCCTGGCGCGACTTCCACCGTCAGGTGCTCGCGGCGCGCCCCGTCGCGGCCGGCGCCGACTACCGCACCCAGCACGACCGTTGGCGCTCCGAGGGGGAGGCCCGCGAGGACGTGGCGGCCTGGAAGGAGGGCCGGACCGGCTACCCGGTCATCGACGCGGCGATGCGCCAGCTGCGGCACGAGGGGTGGATGCACAACCGGGGCCGGCTGCTGACCGCTAGCTTCCTCGCCAAGACGCTGTACGTGGACTGGCGGGTCGGCGCCCGGCACTTCCTGGACCTGCTGGTGGACGGTGACGTGGCCAACAACCAGCTCAACTGGCAGTGGACGGCGGGCACCGGCACCGACACCAGGCCCAACCGGGTCCTCAACCCGGTCCTCCAGGCCAGACGGTACGACCCGGACGGCGCGTACGTCCGCCGCTGGGTGCCCGAACTGGCCGCGCTGGACGGGGCGTCGGTGCACGAGCCGTGGAAGCTGCAGGGACTGGACCGGGCCGCGTTCGACTACCCGGACCCGATCGTGGCACTGTCCGAGGGGCTCGCCCGGTTCAAGCGGGCCCGGGGCCGCGACTGAGTCCGCGCTCCCGCTGCGGGGACCCCGGAGGCTGCGGCCGCTCGGCGCCGTACAGGCCGGCGAGCGTGTCCAGGGCGTCCTGGAAGGTCGTCGGCCGCAGCATGCCCTGACCGGTACGGCCGAGCCAGCCGGAGCCGCCCAGCATCACCAGGGGCCTCCTGCGCGCGCCCTTCACGCCCCACTGGGTGCCCGCGAGGTGCCGGGCCAGCGGGAGGCTCGCCGTGGAGCGGGCCTGCGCCCACAGGACGACGGCCGCCGGACCGAGCCGCTCCACTGCGGCGGTCAGCGCCTCGGCGGGTACGGCGGCACCGAACATCCTGGTGGGCAGGCGCAGTTCGCTCAGCCCGGCGTTGAGCGCCTCCAGCGCGAGCGTGTGCTGCTCCCCGGGGACACAGGCCAGCACCACGGGGCCGGGGCCGGGCGCGTCGCCGTGCCGGGCCGGCGGGTGGGCGCAGCGGCGCAGCGCGCTGGACATGTGCCAGGACAGCAGGTGCTCGACCTCGACGTAACGGTCCCCGGACGAGGCCCACTTGCGGCCCACCGCGTGCAGCGTAGGCACCATCACCTCCTGCCACGCGACGGCCAGGCCATGGGTCGCGACCGCCGCCGCCAGCAGCTCCTCCACGGCGGGCGCGTCGAGGCGTACGGCGGCCCGGGCCAGGCCCCGGCACTCCTGCCGCACGTCACCCAGGGGGAGGGTGCCCGCCGCCCTGGACCGGGACGGCGGTTCCGGTGCGCCTGGCGGAGGTGGAACAGCCGTCGGCTCCACCGCTGGTCGCGCGGTCGCGCTGCCCACCGGCTCCCGGGAGCCCGCCGCCTTGGCCGCGCGAGCCGCCTCGGCGGGCGGCACACCCGCGGAGGTGAGCCGGCACATCGTCTCCAGTACGGCGACATCGGGCGGGGTCCACCGGCGGTGCCGGCCGTCGGTGCGGACGGCGGGGCCGATGCCGTAGCGGCGGTCCCAGGAGCGCAGCGTGGTCGGCGAGACCCCCAGCCGCCGGGCCAGGGTGCCGGTGCTGAGGCTCGTCGCGGTGTCGCCCTCCGGAATGTCACGCATGGCCCGACTATACGACGCAGAACCGATGCAAGTTGAGGGCCTGGCGCACGGACTCGGACGATGGCGGCACCTGTCACCCCGTGAGGAGCCGCCGCCTTGACCGTGCTTTCGAGCGCCCTCCCGGTGGTGCCGCCCGAGGAGTCGCCCTGCGAGGAGTCGTCCGGCGAGGAGTCGTCCGGCGAGGAGTCGTCCGGCGAGGAGTCGTCCGGCGAGGAGTCGTCCGGCGACGAGGAGTTGGCGCGGGGGCTGGCGGCGGGGGACGAGGCGTGCCTGGCGCTGGCCTACCGCCGCTGGTCGCCCCTCGTGCACACGCTGGCCCGGCGCTCCCTGGGGGACGCGAAGGAGGCGGAGGACGTCACCCAGCAGGTCTTCATCGGCGTGTGGCACGGGCGGCGGGGCTACCGGCCCGAGCGGGGGACGCTCACCGGGTGGATCGCGGGCATCACCCGCCGCAAGATCGCCGACGCCCTCCGGGCACGCGGCCGCCGGTTCGACCTGGTCGCCTCGGCGGGACCCCGGCTCGCCCTGCCCCCGCACACCGAGGACCGGACCGAGGCGACCCTGGACGGGCTGGTCGTGCGCGCCGAGCTCGCCAAACTCCCCTCGGCCCAGCAGCGGGTGCTCCGGCTGACGTTCTACGAGGACCTGAGCCAGGTCCAGATCGCCGAACGCACGGGGTGGCCGTTGGGCACGGTGAAGAGCCACGCGCGGCGCGGAATGCACCGGCTGCGGCGCGGACTCGAATGCATCTTCGATGCAGAAACGGTGCGTTGATCTCAGGCGCCGCCCAGGCACTGTCCGAGGGCCCGCGAGCACTCCACGGATCGCTACACATAAAGGAAAAATAAGCGCAGAATGTACACAGGCGGCGCTTACCGCACACCGCACCCACGCGGTCAGGCCTGTGAGTCAAAGGAGACGCGTCATGGCCAACGTCTCGCACACCCGAGGTGACATCACCAGCCACCCCGATGCTTCGGAAATGCGGGAACGCTACGCCCGCATGCTCGGCGGTCGCGATGTGGCGCTCGTGGACGGACCGGTGTTCCTGCTCGGTCTGTACTGCGCCGTGTCCCCCTGGATCCTCCACTACACGACGAGCCAGCCCGCTCTCGTGACCCACAACCTCATCGTGGGCATTGCGATCGGCCTGCTCGCCCTCGGGTTCACCCAGACCCCCGACCGCATGTACGGCCTCAGCTGGGCCTTCTGCGCGGTCGGCGTCTGGATGATCATCGCGCCCTGGGTCGTCGGTGACAGCCCCGACGCCGGTGTGGCACTGAACAACATCATCATCGGCGCCCTCGCGGTGATCCTGGGGCTGATGTGCACCGCCACGGCGGCGAAGAGCGCCCCCAAGCCGTAGGGCGTCCCGCGGCACAGGAGACGGGAGGGCCGGTCCGCCTGACGTGGACCGACCCTCCCGCTGGCACCAAGGACGGCTCCCGGCCAGGCCGGCGTCACTTCAGGAAGGCACCCAGCTCGCGCCGGTGACCGGCCACCCACTCCCGCGCGGCGCGCACTTCTTCCACGGCCCCCAGCGCGCACAGCCGGAGCATGGCGGGCTCACCCCGCAGCGCTCCGGCCTCGATTCCGCTCCGGCACCGGTCCTGCCACCACAGCACCGTGTCCAGCAGCCCGTCCCGTCCGTCCAGGCCGTAGGCGTCGCAGATCAGCCGGATCCGGCGAGCGGTGTCCCGTACGTCGGTGACGCCCGGCCCGAGGTCGAGGTACTGCCAGCACACATGGGCGAGGTCGTGGATCCGCTCGCCCGGAGCGGCCAGGTCCCAGTCGAGGAAAGCCGTGGGGCGCCACGCGGTGTACACGGTGTTCTTAGGCGCGAGGTCGTTGTGGCAGACCACGTCCTGGTCTTCGGCGAGCGCCGTCCCGTGGGTCAGGTCGTGGAAGGCACGGACGAGCCGGGCGACCTCCACCAGCGCCTCGTCCGTACGGGCGGCGGCGCGCTCGCGCGGGGTCACGGCGGCCCGGCCCTCGAGGTAGCCGAACATCTCCCGGCCGTGCCCGTCGGTGCCGAGGAAGCGCGGTGCCCCCGGCCAGCCGGCCCTCTCGAACAGTGCGAGCAACTCCCGTACGAAGTCCGACCGTTGCGACGGTGTGCGCCGCACGGTGTCGCCGATCCGGACGACCTCGTTGACCACGCCCCCACCGAGCACCGACTCCTCCACCCGACCACCTCCCCCGGCCCGGGATCGCTCCATGGACACGAACCGACCCTTCACCTTCGTCCGACCCTTACGCCTCGAAGGCTACGGCCGCACCCCTGACGGAGTCCCGGTCGCGGGCGCACGGGCGCCCGTCGGGGGCACCCTGCGAGGGGGTGACCGACGGGCGCGCCGCGAGCGGCATCGAGGCCGGGGTGGCGGACGCTGCCGGGTGTGTTCCGGCGGTGGTCAGCTGACGTTCAGTGCCGTGTCGTCGAGGACGAACGAGGTCTGGAGGGTGGAGCCCTCCGTGCCGGTGAACTTGAGGGTGACGGTCTGGCCCGCGTAGCCCGCCAGGCTGAAGCTGCGCTGGGTGTAGCCGGAGGCCGCGTTGAGGTTGGAGTAGGTCGCCAGGGTGCCGAGGACGGTGCCGGAGCTGTTGAGGACCTGGACCTTCAGCGTGTCGTACGCCGTGCTGGTGGTGGTCTCCGCCGTGTCGACGTGCAGGTAGAAGCTGAGCGCGGCGGTCGTGCAGCCGGACGGGATGGTCACCGTCTGCGAGAGCGTGTCGGTGGTGGCGGTGCCGTAGCCGTCGAGCCAGGCGTAGTACGAGCCCGAACGGGGTGCCTGGCTGCTGGAGTTGGTGATGACACCGCTGCTGCCGCTCCAGGTGGTGCTGCCCGACTCGAAGCCGTTGTTGCCGAGCAACTGGGCGGCGGTGCAGGTGCCGGAGCCGCCGCCGGTGCCACCCCCGCCGGTGCCACCCCCGCCGCTGCCGCTCGCGCCGGACAGCCACTCGGTGGCGTTCAGCGCGAGGGCCGCGTTGGTGGCGCCGGAGTCGTTCCAGCCGTCGTAGAGCGTGTTGCCGGACTGGCCGGTGCCGTCGTCGACGGGTGAGCTGTCGCCCCAGAAGGCGACCCGCCCGCTGCCGAAGGTGCTGGTCGCGAAGAAGGCGCCGGTGTTGCCGGAGTAACCGGTGCGGTAGAGCAGGCCCTTGACGGAGGAGTTGTCGGCGGGCTTGAGGGTGGCCGTGGTGCCGCTGGCGATGAGGCTCTTGGTGACGCCGCCGAAGGAGCCGTGCAGCACCGGGTTGCTGCTGTCGCTGATCGCCGCGGGGTAGTCGGAGCTGATGTTCAGCGAGTCGATGGAGAAGCCGAACGGGTCGGTGGAGTCGACGCTGTTGTTGGCCATCAGGTCGTTGAGGATCTCGACCGCGTCCTCACCGTCGTTGTTGCGGTCCGAGCCGGTGTGGTCGGAGATCATGAAGAGGCCGCCGCCGTTCTTCACGAAAGTCATGATCGCCGTCTTCTCGGCGGCGGTGAAGAGCGTGTTGGGCTCGGGCAGGACCAGGGTGTCGAAGTTCGACAGGTCGGTGGCCGAGGAGCCGCCGTAAGTGAGGGCGCTCGTCGCGGTCTTGAGGCTGTAGGAGCCGGTCTTCTGGAGGGCGACGCCCCAGGACGACAGCGCGCCGGTCCAGTCCGTCTCCGACGACGGGGAGGAGTCCTGGGAGAGCGGGTCGGGCTTGCTGGTGGAGATGATCCAGTCCGCGTTGCCCGCCTCCTCGGCGTGGCCGTCGTCGAAGAGGATCCGGTGCGGGGTGGCAGCGGCGGCGGGGGTGGCGGCGGCCTGCACGGCGACGCCTGCGGCGACCAGGGTGAATCCGGCGAGGACCGCGCCGAGTCTGTGGCGGGGAACGGTGAGTCCGGGCATCCGGCATACCTCCGTGAGGAGTTGGGGAGGGTGGTGCTGGGGGGAGGAACTACGCGCATAGATACGCGAGTAATTTGAACGGTACATGTCATACAGAAGTCCGGACGAGTTCGTTCCAGTTTCCTCGACGAGGGTTGACCAGGTGCACGACGAGGGTTGACCGGGTGTTGACCCACGGTTGGTACGGAGCCGGACTGCGGCCGCCGTCAGCGGGCATCCGCTCTGCATCGGGGCTCGTCGGAGCCCACCGGAAAAGGGGCGGAGATGGAAGTCGACGGCATCATCAGTGCCATCGTGATCGGCATCGTGATCGGTGTGCTGGGCCGGCTCGTGGTTCCGGGCCGTCAGCGCATCGGGATCCTGTGGACCATCCTGGTCGGCATCGTGGCCGCGCTCATCGGCTCGGCGATCGCCGGGGCCTTCGACGTGGCCGACACCGACGGCGTCGACTGGGTCGAGTGGCTCATCCAGATCGGTCTCGCCGCGGTCGGCGTGGCGGCGCTGGACCGCTCGAAGGCGCGCCGCTGACGGCCGTACCGAAGAACAGCGCCACTGACGGCCGTACCGAAGAACAACGCGGACGGTACGGAGGAACGGCACGGGTGGCAGCGCGGTGCGCCGGAGTCCGGCGCACCGCCGGCGTCACGGCGGCCATGGCGCCCCGCGCGGACCCAAATCCCGTTGCGGGCCCCAGGTCCCGGCGATTAGCTTCGACCGCTCGCCGACCTCCCTTCCGTGACGGAGACCCGCTTGTCCTTCCACCTCACCCCGCTCGCCGATCCCGAACCCGGTGCCGCCGGCCGCCGGCTGGCCTGGCTGGCCTCGGACGAGGACGGGGTTCCCCTCGGGTCCGCCTTCCTGCGGCTGTTCATGAAGGAGGGGCAGGAGCACCTGGCCGAGCTGAACCTCGCGGTGCACGGGGCCGAGCGGCGGCGGGGCATCGGCACCCGGCTCCTGGAGGCCGCCGTGGACGCGGCGAGGGCGGAGCGGCGGCGGTCGGTGATCGCCCAGGCGGTGCAGGGCTCCCCCGCCGACCTGTTCCTGGCCGCGCGCGGCTTCCGGCAGGTCCTGGCGCTCACCTACGCGCGGCTCGCACTGGCCGACCTGGACCACGCGGCTCTCGACGCTCTCGTCGAACTGCCGCACCCCGGTTACCGGTTGACCGCGTGGGAGGGCACTGTGCCCGAGAAGCTGGCGCGGTCGTTCGCCGACTCACGGCGCGCGATGGACGACATGCCGATGGAGGGCACGGACTTCGGGACGGTCGTGTGGGACGTGGAGCGGGTCGTCGCGGCGGCACAGGCCGTCGCGCGGCGCGGAGAGCTGCTGCACACCGTGGCCGCGGTGCACGAGGCCGACGGCAGTGTGGTCGGTTTCTCCGAACTGGTCGTCGGCGGCGACGGGTTGGGCGACGGACAGCACTACGGCACCGCCGTGCTGCCCGAGCACCGTGGCCGCGGGCTCGCCCGCTGGATGAAGGCCGCGTCCATCCGTCACGCCCGTGAACGGCACCCGCGACTCGCGGGGTTGTGCACCGACACCGCGGACAGCAACGCGCCGATGCTCGCCGTCAACGCCGCCCTCGGGTACGTCCCGACGCACAAGGCCCTGGAGTACCAGCTCGACCTGTGATCACCCGGCGGTCGCGGCCCGGAGCGCGGCCAGGCCGTCGCGGCCGGCGGGGTACGCGGGCGTCCAGCCCAGCTCCCGCTCGGCCTTCGCGGCGGACACCCGCATGCTCGACGAGAACATCGTGTGCGCGTAGGACAGCGGCCTGGTCGCCCACAGCGGTACGGCCATCGGCTTCGGCAGCCCGAACTCCTCTGCCACGCACAGCAGATGACCCCGGAATCCGATCGGCGTGCGGTCCATGACGTTGTACGCCTGCCCCGGCCGACCGTGTACGACGGCGGCGGCCACCGCGCGGCCCGCGTCGCTCAGTTCGACCCACGGCAGGACCCGGCCGCGGTCCGCGGGGGTGGGCAGCTGCCGCTTGCGCAGGAGTTCCAGGATGGTCTCGGTGCCGCCGGGGCCGTAGAAGGCGCCGAAGCGCAGCGCGATGCCCTCCAACCCGGGCGTGCCGAAGGTGAGTTGCTCTTTTGTCCGCATCCCCGCGAGGTGCCGTTCCAGCTCCGGGGTGGTGCCACGGGGGCCGTACTCGTCCTCCTCGGTGATCACCTGGTCGCCGAAGTCGCCGTAGCCGTATCCGAAGACCATCGACTCGGCGATGAAACGGCGGGCCCCGGTCAGCCGGGCGGCCTCGATCAGGTGCGCGGTGCCCTCGGTGCGCAGGGCGTCGGTGGCGTGCATGTCGCGGTGGCGCATCGGCGGCTTGCGCAGGGCGGTCGCCGCGTGGACGACCGTGTCGAAGTGCTGTCCGTCCACCGCGCGCAGCAGGGCGTCACGGTCCATGAGGTCGGCCCGGACGCCGTTGCCGACGCTCCGTCCGAGACCGGTGACCTTGTGGCCCGCGTCGGTGAGGGCCCGGGCGATGTGCCGCCCGAGGACGCCACTGGCGCCGGCGAGGAGGATGCTCTGGCTCTGGCCCCGCTCCGGGCTCCCGCCCTGCTCCCGGCTCTCGGCCTGCTCCCGGCTCTCGGCCTGCTCCCGGCTCTCGCCCCGCTGCTGGTTCTGGTTCGTCGTCATGCCGATGCGACGGATCGGGCGGCCCGGGATGTGACATCCGGGCGCACGACCTGCTCAGGGCCGGGGCTGGTACACGTGCGGCTGCGTCGTCGTCAGCGGTTCGAAGCCGAGGCGTTCCAGGATGGGGCGGCTGGTGGGCAGCGCGTCGACCTGGAGGTAGCGGTAGCCGCGGGCCACGGCGGCGCGGGCGCGGTGGGCGACCAGGGCCCGGTAGATGCCGCGGCCGCGCCAGCCCTCGACGGTGCCGCCGCCCCACAGGCCGGCGAACCGGGTGCCGGGCACCAGCTCCATCCGGGCCGCGCTGACCGGCTCGTCACCGGCGAGCGCGACGACCGCGACCACCGTCTCGGGGTCGTCGCGGAGCCGGGCGAGCAGCTGGTGCCGCAGCCGGGAGCTGTCGGTGCCGAACGCCTTCTCGTGGACGTCCGCCACGAGGTCGACGCCCGCCTGGTCGGTGACCGGGAGGAACCGGACGCCCTCGGGCGGATCGACGTCCAGGGAGAGGTCGGCGACCTCGGCGATCATCAGCGTCTCCTCGGGCTCGGGCGTGAATCCGGCCGATCTGAGTCGCTGTTCGAGGTCCACGGGCAGGTCGTGGCCGTACAGCTTCCACTCGAACTCGCGGCCGAGTCCGGTGTAGTACGCGACCTGGTCGGCGATCGCCCTGTCGGCGTTGGTCTCGTCCAGATCGGACCAGACGACGCCGTTCCAGCCCTGGTCGGCGGCGACCTGGCGGACCACCCGGCCGTCCCGCTCCACACGGGCACCGGGGCCGTCCGGCTGTGCGCCTTCGCGCATGTCCCGGTCGAAGAGCGCGAGTACCGCTACATGATCCATGGGCCCACTCCATCATCCGGGCGCCCGCGCGGCAATGGCGTTTACGGCCGCTCGGCCGCCGTTCGCACCGCCGTCAGGTAGGCGCTGAGCCGGTCGCGGTTGCGGGCCAGGCAGTCGATCCGGGCCTGGATGCGGTCGACGTGGGCCTCCAGCAGGGCGGCCGTCTCCGGGGTGAGGTGCTCGGGCGGCAGCAGGATCTCCTCGGGCCCCGACAGGTACGGCAGGATCGCGCGGATCATCTCCGTGGTCAGGCCCGAGTCCAGCAGTCCGCGGATCTGCTGCACGTCCCGGACCGCCGCCTCGCCGTAGTCGCGGTAGCCGTTGCCGGCGCGCTCGGGGGCGAGCAGGTCCTGCTCCTCGTAGTAGCGCAGCAGCCTGGTCGGGACGCCGGTACGGCGGGACAGTTCACCGATCCTCATGATGTCCTCCAGGGCCGCCCTTGCCTTCACACTGATGTGAAGGTCCGAGCATGGTCGCATGTCCACGACCTCCCCGGCCAAGGGCACAGCCCTGTCCGCGTCCGCGCCCCTGCCGTGGTCCGGGCTGCTCGCCCTGTCGACGGCCGCCTTCACCGCCGTACTGACCGAACTGCTGCCCGCGGGCCTGCTGCCGCGCATGGCCCCGGCGCTGGGCGTCTCCGAGGCCCGGGTCGGCTTCCTGGTCACCGGGTACGCGGTGGCGTCCTTCGCCGCCGCGATCCCGCTCACGGCGCTGCTGCGCGGGCTGCCGCGCCGGCCGGTGCTCGTGGGCACGCTGATCGGGTTCGCGGTGAGCAACGCGGTGGTCGCGCTGTCGTCGTCGTACGCGCTCACCTTCGGGGCGCGCCTCGTGGCCGGGTGCATGGGCGGGACGCTCTGGGCGATGCTCGCCGGCTGTGCGGCTCGGATGGTGCCGCCCGAGCGGCGCGGCCGGGCGATCGCGGTCGTCCTCGCCGGGATCACCCTCGCGCTGTCCCTGGGCGTTCCGGCCGGGACGGCGCTGGCCGAGGCGGTGGGCTGGCGTCCGGCCTTCGGGGCGCTGTCCGCGGTCGCGGTGCTGCTGGCCGGGTGGACCCACGCGCGCGTGCCCGGGTTTCCGGGTGAGGCGGCGCACGCGCGCGTGCCGCTCGCCCGGGTGGCCGTGCTGCCGGGCGTCCCCGCCGTGCTGTCCGTGACGCTGTTCCTCCTGGTGGGGCACCAGGTGATGTACACGTACGTCGCTCCGTTCGCGGCGTATGCCGGGTTCGGCCGTACGGGGCTGGTGCTGCTGCTGTTCGGGGTGGCCACGGTGCCGGGGATCTGGATCACCGGGGTGCTGGTGGACCGGTTTCCGCGGACGGCGCTGCTCGGCGCGCTGGGGCTGTGCGCGGCCGTGCTGCTGACGCTGGGCCTGGCCGCCGGGGTGCCCGGTGTGCTGCCGGTCGCGGTCGTCCTGTGGGGTCTCGCCTTCGGGGGTGCGCCGACGCTGATCCAGACGGCGCTGGTCGACGCCTCGGGGCCGGAGCGGGCGGACGTGGCCACCTCGTTGCAGACCACGGTGTACAACGCGGGGATCGCTGCGGGTTCGCTGACCGGGGGTGTGGTGCTGGCGGGCCCGGGAGCGGCGGCGCTGCCGTGGACCGCGCTGCCCTTGGTCGCGGTGGCCCTCGGGGTCGTGGCCTTGGGCAGGCGAAACGCGTTTCCGTCCAGGCGGCGGGGCTCCTAGGCTCGGGTGCATGGTCGTGAAGACAACCGAACTGCCGTATATCCGCCGCTGCGTCGAGCTGGCCGAGGAGGCGCTGGAGGCCGGGGACGAGCCGTTCGGCTCGGTCCTGGTGGGCGCCGACGGCGGGATCCTCGCCGAGGACCACAACCGCGTGGCCTCCGGCGACCGCACCCGGCACCCGGAGTTCGAGCTGGCCCGATGGTCGGCCGCCCACCTGACGCCCGAGGAGCGCGCGGCGGCGACCGTGTACACCTCCGGCGAGCACTGCCCGATGTGCGCGGCCGCGCACGCCTGGGTGGGCCTCGGCCGCATCGTGTACGTCGCCTCCTCCCAGCAACTCGCCGCTTGGCTGGGCGAGTTGGGTGTCCCGGCGCCACCGGTGCGGACCCTGTCGGTCGAAGAGATCGCCCCCGGGGTGGTCGTGGACGGCCCGGTGCCCGAGTTCACCGAGCGTGTACGGAAGTTGCACCACCGGTTCCACCGGCGCTGAGCCCGATCTCCCGGGATGCAGGCCGCCATCCGCGTGCATACGATCGAAAATGATCCAGGACCAGGTGGAAGACCCGGTTTCCTCCAGCGGCCAGTGGGGGGAGGCGCTCGCCCTTGCAGTCGGCACATCGGGCGATGGTCATCCATGTCGGGCTGGTCGCCGTCGCCACTCTCGTCTACATGACGGTGCCCGCCGCCCTCAGCCCCGTGTGGGCCGTGATCGGACTCGCCGGAGTGGGCGCCGTGCTCGCGGGCATCCGGCTCAACCGGCCCGCGCACCGCTGGCCCTGGTGGACGCTGGCGGCGGGCCTGCTCACCTTCATCGCCGGGGACACGTACTACAACGTCATGGAGGAGTACTTCCACGCCTCCAACCCCTTCCCCTCCCCCTCCGACGCCCTCTACCTCACCACCTATCCGCTCTTCGCCATAGGCCTGTCCGGCCTGATCCGCTACCGCTGGGCGGGCCACGACCTGCCCAGCCTCCTCGACGCGCTGATCGTGACGGCCGGTCTCGCGCTGCCCGTGTGGGTCTACCTGGTGCAGCCGCTCGCCGAGGTCGACGGCCTGACCTGGGAGCAGCGGGCCATCAGCATCGCCTACCCGCTCGGTGACGTGCTGGTCCTGGCCCTGCTGGCCCGGCTGCTCACCCCCAGCTCGGTCGAGGGGCCCAACCGGTCGGTCCAGCTGCTGGTGGTCGGCACGGTCACCCTGCTCGGCTTCGACATCGCCTACGGCATCCTCCAGCTCAACGCGATCTGGCAGGCGGGTACCGCGCTGGACGCCGGGTGGATCGTCTTCTACACGGCGTGGGGCCTGGCCGCGCTGCACTCCTCGATGACCGCGCTCACCGCCGCCCTGCCGCAGAAGCCGTCCCCGCTTCCGCCGCCGCACCGGCTCGTGATGCTGGCCGGGGTCACGCTCATCGCGCCGGGGATCCTCCTGTACGAGGCGGCCTCCCACAACCCCCACCACACGGCGGTGATCGCCGCCTTCTCCGCCCTGCTGTTCCTGCTCGTCATCCTGCGGCTGGCGGGCATGGTCGTGGCGCACCGGGGTGCGGTAGCCCGCGAGCTGGCCCTGCGCCGGGCGGCCGAGTCCCTGGTGTCTGCGATACGGCAGCAGGAGGTCGTGCGGTCCTGCGAGGAGGCCGTCGGCATGCTCCTGGGCCCAGCCGTCCCGCACCGGACCCTGGTGCTCTCCGCCGAGGAGGCGGCGCCGCTGCGCCCCCGGGAGGCCCGCCGGGTGGCCCCCGCCGCACTCGGGCCCGGAATCTCCTCCCGGCTGGACGGACTGCCGGCCGTCCAGGTGTGCCCCATGACCTCGCCCGACCGCCCGGCCACCCAGGACCCCGGCGTCCTGCTGGTCGCCGGTCCCCCGCAGGCGCTCACGGAGACGCACGGCTCCCTGGAGATCCTCGCCTCCCACGCCGGGCTCGCCATGGAACGGGTCCTGCTGCGCCAGGAGGTGATCCGTCGGGAGAGCGAGGCCTATTTCCGCACCCTGGTCCGCAACACCTCCGACGTCATCCTGATCCTGGAGGACGACGACACCATCCGGTACGCCAGCCCCTCCGCCGCCGCCGTCTTCGGCACCGCGGACCTCGTCGGCGCCTGTCTGCCGGACCTGGTGGATCCCCGGGACCGGGCCCGGGCGGTCCGCGAGCTGACCGCCGTACGCGACAACGGGCCGCAGGGCTCCCACGACCACTGGTGGGTCCGGCACCGGGCCGGCCGGGTGGAGGTGGAGGTGCGGTGCAGCGACTTCCGGGACGAGCGGACCGTGGCGGGGCTCGTGGTCACCCTGCGCGATGTGACCGAGCAGCGCAGGCTGGAGCACGAGCTGACCCAGCGGGCCTTCCACGACTCGCTCACCGGCCTGCCCAACCGGACGCTGCTTCTGGAGCGGATCGAGCGTGCGCTGCTGCGCGGTCGCCGCGAGTCGTCCCTGACCTGTCTGCTCTTCATCGACCTCGACGACTTCAAACAGGTCAACGACACGATGGGGCACTCGGCCGGCGACCATCTGCTCGTCGACGTGGGCAACCGGCTGACCCGGACCCTCAGGCGCACCGACACGGCGGCCCGGCTCGGCGGCGACGAGTTCGCCGTACTGATGGAGGACGCGCGGGAGCCGCTCGACGCCGAACTCCTCGCGGCGCAGGTGGTGCAGGCACTGACCAGGCCGTTCGTGCTCGGTGACGAGTCGGTGAGCCTGTCGGCCAGCGTGGGGGTGGCCACGGCCCGCGACAGCACCGACGCGGAGGAACTGCTCGGCCACGCCGACCTCGCGCTGTACGCGGCCAAGGCGGCCGGGAAACGGCAGTGGCGGCGCTTCCTCCCGATGCTGCGCGCCCGCATGGTCGAGCGGCACGATCTGCAGAGCCGGCTCGCCCGGGCGGTCGCCGCGCAGGAGTTCGCGCTGCGCTACCAGCCGGTCGTGGACATCGACGCGGGCGAGGTGGTCGGGTTCGAGGCGCTGGTGCGCTGGCCGCGGGCCCCGCACCGGCCCGTCTCGCCGGAGCAGTTCATCACGCTCGCCGAGGAGACCGGGCACATCGCGCCGCTGGGCTCGTGGGTGCTGGAGAACGCCGTCGGTGACGTCGCCGGCCTGCAGCAGCTGCCGGGGCCGGCGAAGGCGCCGTACGTGAGCGTGAACGTGTCGGCCCGCCAGTTCCGCGACGCCGGGTTCCTCGACCAGGTCGGACGGGCCCTGCGGACACCGGGGCTCGCCCCGGGCTCCCTTCAGCTGGAACTCACCGAGACGCTGCTGCTGCGCCGGGACGCGCAGATCCAGTCGGTGCTCGAGTCCCTGAAGGACCTGGGGGTGCACATCGCGGTCGACGACTTCGGTACCGGGTTCTCCTCGCTGCGCTATCTGCGGGACTTCCCCATCGACGTACTGAAGATCGACAAGACGTTCATCGACGGCATCACGCACGACGCCCAGCAGGTCGCCCTCGTCGAGGGCATCGTCCGCATCGCCGACACCCTGGGCCTCCAGGTGATCGCGGAGGGCATCGAGGAGCCGGCCCAGCGGGACATGCTGGCCGGCATGGGCTGCCGGTTCGGGCAGGGCTTCCTGTTCGCCCGGCCGATGACGGTGGAACAGAGCGAGCGGGCGCTGCGGCAGGGCGGCGGGCGCTTCGCGCCGGGTTTCACCACCACGAGCGGGCGTTCGGTCCGCCGTTCCCCGCCGTCGGCCGCCGCCGAGAAGCGCACGGCGGGCCTCGAGCACCTGCGGCGCACCAGTCCGATGAGCGACGCGGTGATCGACGAGGTGCGCGGGCGCCGGATCCGCAGCGGCGGCCAGTGGCTGACCGACTTCGCGTCCTGCAACTACCTCGGCTTCGACTGGGACCCGGAGATCGCGGCCCGTATCCACCCCGAGATACGCCGGTGGGGCACCCACCCCAGCTGGTCGCGGCTGCTGGGCAGTCCGCGGCTGTACCCGGTGCTGGAGGAGCGGCTCGCCGCACTGCTGGGCGCCCCGGACACCCTGCTGCTGCCGACCCTGACCCTCATCCACGCCTCGGTGATCCCGGTCCTGGCCGACGGCGGACATGTCTTCGTCGAGGCGAGCGCGCACCGGACGGTGTACGACGGCTGCGTGGTCGCCCGTGGCCAGGGCGCCACCCTGCACCGCTTCCACGCCGAGCGCCCCGAGGAACTGGACGCGCTGCTCTCCTCGGTGCCGGCACGCACCACCCGCCTGGTCTGCCTGGACGGCGTCAACAGCATGACCGGCAACCTTCCCGACCTGCCGGTGCTGGCCGCGCTGTGCCGGGACCGGGGCGCCACGCTGTACGTCGACGACGCGCACGGCTTCGGTGTGATCGGGGAGCGCACGCCGGACGAGCCGTGTCCGTACGGCCGGCGCGGCAACGGCGTGGTGCGGCACACCGGGGAGTCGTACGACGGGATCGTGATGGCCGGCGGTTTCTCCAAGGCGTACTCGTCCCTGCTGGCCTTCCTCGCGGTGCCCACCGATCTGAAGAACCGCCTCAAGACGAGCGCGGCCCCCTACCTGTACTCGGGCCCCTCCCCCACCGCGTCGCTGGCCACCGCGCTGGCCGGGCTCGACGTCAACGAGCGCCGGGGGGACGCGCTGCGGGCCGACATGTACCGCAAGACCGTGCGGGTGCTCGACCATCTCGCCGACCTCGACGTGCACACCTTCAACACCGACCGGCTGCCCATCCTGGAGATCCCGCTGGGGGATCCGGCCGACCTCGACGCGGTCGGCGCGTTCCTGTGGGAGGAGGGCATCTACGTGACGCTCGCCGCCCATCCGCTCGTGCCGCGCGACCGGGTCGGCTTCCGGGTGCAGATCACGGCCCTCAACTCCGACGACGACATCGACCGGCTGAACGGCACGCTGACCGCGCTGTCGAAGCGGTTCCGGCTGCGGCCGAGGCAATGAGGGGGTGAGACGGAGATGCTGACGCACAACGACGACGTGGACTGGGACCGCTGGCCGGTCGCCGACTATCTCGCCGAGAACTACCGGGACGTGCATCCCTCCGACGCGGAGGTCATCGCCCACCACTCGGCGTTCTACCGGCGCCTTCCGCCGGGCGGTGTGGCGCGCTCGGTGGAGTTCGGTGCCGGGCCGAACCTGTATCCGCTGATCCTCGCGTCGGCGGCGAGCCGCCAGGTGGACGCGGTCGAGGCGGGCGCGGGCAACGTGGCGTATCTGCGCCGGCAGATCGTCTGCGGGCCCGACGCGAGCTGGCTGCCCTTCCACGCGCTGTGCCGGCGGCTCAATCCCGCGCTGCCGAGGACCCTCGCGGGGTCGCTGGCGCAGGTGCGGGTGGTCCACGCGGACGTCCGCGATCTGGAGCCCGGCGGGTACGAGCTGGCGTCGATGCACTTCGTCGCCGAGGGCGCCACGGAGGACTTCGCCGAGTTCACGGAGTTCTGCCGGGCCTTCGTGCGCTGTGTGGTCCCGGGCGGGCTCCTGGTCGCCGCGTTCATGGAGAACATGCCGACCTACCGCATCGGCCCGACCTCGACCTGGCCGGGCTGCCCGGTGAACCCGGAGACGGTCGGGGAGGTCTTCGCCCCCCTCACCCGCCGGCTCACCCTCACCCACGTCGCCCCCGACCCGACCCTCCCGGACTACGGGGACTCCGGGATGGTGCTGCTGACGGGGGTGGCGGGGGCTGACGGGCGGGGTTGAGGGGGCCGGGGTGAGCGGGCCGGGTGAACGGGCCCGGGTAAGCAGGCCGGCCCGGGTGAGCGGGCCGAGGGTGGCCGGGTGGCCGGCCGGCGGGGGATTCCGTCCGTGCCGTGTCAGTGGGTGACTCGTGGGCGGGACCGGCGGTAGACCGCGGCTCCGGCGAGCACCAGCGCGGCGCTGCCCAGGGCGGCGGGCAGGATCTGGTCCGCGCCGGTGTGGGCGAGGGCGGGCCCGGTGTCCGAGGGGACGTGGGGTGCCGGGCGCGGGCCGGGGTGGTGCTTCGCCGGGGTGTGCGGTGCGGGTCCCGCGGGCGCCGGGGCCTCGGGGTGGTCGCCGGCACCATTCACGGACTCGTTGCCGACCGACGTGTTGCCGATGCCCACCACGTTCACGGAGTTCCCGCTCACGTTGACCGGGAGGTGGGCCGGGAGCCGTACCCCGTTGCCGGACAGCAGGCCCGGTGAGTCCGTGGTGTCACCCTCGGCCCGCGCCCCGCCGCCCGCCACGCGACCACCGGCCGCGGCCCCGCCGGTGTCCTCGTTGCCGCAGCTGTTGCCCACGGCGGGGTTGAGGAGCCCCACCACGTCGACGGTGTTCCCGCACACGTTCACCGGGACGTGCACCGGGAGCTGCACCGCGTTGCCGGAGAGCAGCCCCGGCGAGCCCGCCGCGGCTCCGTCCGCCGCGCCGCCGGCATGGGCCGGCATCGTCACGGCCATCGCCCCGGACGCGGCGGCGACGGCGATCACGCCGTTTCGGGTAACCCGTCTCATCGGTTCCTGCCTTCCAGACATGGACGCGGGCACTCACCCGCACCGCGTAAAACGCAGGCGAACCATCAGAGTTATGGCTAATCGGCCTTTCACCCCATCGAGCGACATGGTTGTCGAACCTGCGGCAAAACCGACGCACGGGCACCGAGCGGCATCGAGCGGGCACAGGGTAGGGCCATCCATGATCCCGTTCCTCCGGAGGCGGCCGGGCAAAGGGCCGCATATCGTGATCGAGGGCGCCGATGGGCGTCCTTGGAGGCATGGATGCTCGCCAAGGTGACGAGGCGACGGTGCGCGCTCTCGGGCGCCGTGGGCCTGGCCCTGCTCGGCGCCGGGCTGCCGGCGACGGCCGCGGACGGCTCGGGGCCGGACCTGTCGCGCTTCTACCACCAGAAGATCCGCTGGTCGAAGTGCGTGGGCATGGAGGCCCCCAAGGACCTCCAGTGCGGCAAGGTCACCGTCCCCGTCGACTACGCCCACCCGCGCGCCGGCACCCTCGACCTGGCGCTCGCCCGCTACAGGTCCACGGCCAAGCACAAGCACGGCTCGGTGGTGCTGAACTTCGGGGGTCCCGGGGGCGCGGGCGTGCCCGAACTCGCGGCCGGCGGCGACGACTTCATGGACCTCACCGACGAGTACGACGTGGTGTCCTTCGATCCGCGCGGAGTGGGCCGGTCCTCCCCGGTCAGCTGCGGCGAGGGCACCGACGAGGCGCTGCGGGCCACCGACGACGACACGGCACTCGCCAAGGACCCGCGGGACGTGCTCGGAAGACTGCGCAAGGCAGCCGCCCAGTGCGCGAAACATTCCGGGCCCGTGCTCCCGCACATCGGCACGGTGAACGTCTCCCGCGACCTGGACGTCATGCGCCAGGCCCTCGGCGACAAGAAGCTCAACTACCTCGGTTTCTCCTACGGCAGCCGGCTGGGCGCGGTGTACGCGGCCCAGTTCCCCGAGAAGGTGGGCCGGCTGGTGCTCGACGGTGTCGACACCCTCACCGAGCCGGTGTCCGAGCAGGGAGTGGCCGGCGCCGCCGGACAGCAGACGGCGCTGGAGGACTTCATCGACTGGTGCGTGAAGGACATCGCCTGCCCGTTCGGCACGGACGCACGCGGTGCGCGGGAGCAGGTCGTACGGCTGGTGGCGTCCCTGGACGCGGATCCGGTGCCGACCGACTTCGGGCCCGCCTTCACCGGCCAGGACCTGGTGGGCGCGATCAGCCAGGCCCTCTACAGCGAGGAGCTGTGGCCGTCTCTGGAGCGGGCGCTCGCCGAACTGGTGGAGGACGGCGACACCACGGGCGTCCTCGCCTTCGCGGGCGGCGGATCCGGTTTCCTGACCCGTGCCCGTCCGCCCTCCGACGACCCGACGAACAGTCCGCTCGCCGACATCGAGGACATCCCGTTCGACAATCTTCCGGCGGCGCTGATGGCGGTCAACTGCGCGGACGATCCCGACCGCCCCGGCGCCGACCGGATCACCCGGGACCTGACCCGGCTGCGGGCCGCCTACGAGCAGGCGTCGCCCGTCTTCGGCCGCTACCGGCTCACCGAGTACCTGATGTGCTACGGCCGCCCCAAGGGCACCGACTACATCCGCGAGAAGGTGCGGGACGTCCGTACGCCGAAGATGCTGCTCGTCGGCACCCGCGGCGACCCGGCGACGCCGTACCGCTGGGCCGTGGAGACCGCGGAGCGCCTCGGCGACTCGGCCGTGGTCCTCGACAACAAGGGCGAGGGCCACACCGGTTACGGCTCCTCCTCGTGCGTGCACCGCAAGGTCGACGACTTCCTGCTGTACGGCACGCTGCCACCGGACGGCAGCTCCTGCGGCCCCGAACGCGACGACTGAGGAACGCCCGCTCAGGGCCTGCGGTCGATCGCCGGGCGGCCGTCAGAAGTCCACCGGGTCCCGCACGATCGGGCAGGTCATGCAGTGGCCGCCGCCGCGCCCGCGCCCGAGTTCCGCGCCGACGATGGTGACGACCTCGATGCCGGCCTTGCGCAGCAGGGTGTTGGTCTGGGTGTTGCGGTCGTAGGTGAAGACCACGCCGGGTTCGAGGGCGACGGCGTTGTTGCCGCTGTCCCACTGCTGGCGTTCGGAGGCGTACACGTCCCCGCCGGTCTCCACGACCCTCAGCTCCGGCAGCCCGAGCGCCTTGGCGACGACGTCGACGAAGGCCGCCCGTCCCTCGTCGACGACCTCGAAGCCGGGAGCCTTGTCGGAGGGGTGCAGGGAGAAGGTGTGGACGGCCTCCATGATGGCCGGGTACAGGGTCACCAGGTCGCGGTCGGCGAAGGTGAAGACGGTGTCCAGGTGCATCGCGGAGCGCAGCTTGGGCATGCCGGCGACGATCACCTGCCCGGCGGTGCCGTTCTCGAACAGGGCGGCGGCCACCTGGGTGATCGCCTGCCGCGAGGTCCGCTCGCTCATGCCCATCAGCACCACGCCGTTGCCGACCGGCATGATGTCGCCGCCCTCGAACGTGGCCTGCCCCCAGTCGCGTTCGGGGTCGCCCCACCAGACGGTGGAGCCCGCGAAGTCGGGGTGGAAGGTGTAGACGGCCTTCATCAGCAGCGTCTCGTCGTGCCGGGCGGGCCAGTACAGCGGGTTGAGGGTGAGACCGCCGTAGAGCCAGCAGGTGGTGTCGCGGGTGTAGAGCGTGTTGGGCAGCGGCGGCATCAGGTACTCGCGCACTCCGGTCGACTCGCGGGCCAGGGCGATGTGGCCGGAGCGGTACTCCTCGGGCAGGTCGGTGGTGGCCAGGCCGCCGATCAGGTACCGGGCGAGCTGGTCCGGTTCGAGGGTCTCCAGATAGGCGCGGGTGTCGTCGACGAGGCCGAGCCCGACCTCGCCCGCCACGATCTTGCGGTCCAGGAGCCAGTCCCTGGCCCCGGGGACCGCCATGGTCCGCGCCAGCAGGTCGTGCAGCTCGACGACGTCCACGTCCCGCTCCCGCAGCTTGTTGACGAAGTCGGCGTGGTCGCGCTGGGCGTTCTCCACCCACATCACGTCGTCGAAGAGGAGGTCGTCGGAGTTGGTCGGGGTGAGCCTGCGGTGGGCGAGGCCGGGCGCGCAGACCAGCACCTTGCGCAGCCTGCCGACCTCGGAGTGGACGCCGTATGCGGTACTGGTCACGAGGTGCACCTTTCCGAGACTTGCCGAGGTCAGAGGCTGATCCAGCCGACCGCCAGGGCGACGATCCCGAGGACCGCGCCGGCGACCGAGACGGCGAGGATGACGAACTCCCGGGGGGAGAAGGGCCGTCGGCCCTGTTCTCGTCTGGCCATCACGAACAGCACGGTCGCGGGGGCGTAGACGATGAAGGAGACGAGGACGAACTTCAGGCCCGCCGCGTAGATGAGGAACGCGGTGTAGAGCGTGGCGAGGACGGCCACCACCAGTTCGCCCCGGACCCCGACCCGCACGGCGAACGCCGCTGCCAGCAGGAACGGGATCAGGGTCAGCGCGCTGGTCAGGTCGAGGGCGAAGTTGAAGGCGTCGTCGGAGAACAGGGTGACGACGAGGAAGACCTGGCTGAGCAGGGTGCTCATCACCAGTGCGGGTACGGGTACGTCCGCCGCGGTCGAGCGCTTCAGGAACCGGGGCATGTCGTCGTCCTTGGCCGCCACGAACAGCACTTCTGCGGCCATGAGCGTCCACGCGAGATAGGCGCCGAGGACGGACACGATCAGCCCGACGCTGACGAAGACCTTGCCCCAGGTGCCGACCGCGTGCTCCAGGACGCCCGCCATGGAGGGCTGGCGCAGCTCGGCGATCTCGCTCATCGGCATGATGCCGTACGACACGATGGTCACCGAGGCGAAGATCGCGAAGACGCTGAGGAAGCCGAGGACGGTGGCCCTGCCGACGTCCTCGCGGCGGCGCGCGTGCCGGGAGTAGACGCTGGCGCCCTCGACTCCCAGGAACACGAAGACCGTCGCCAGCATGGTGCCCTTGACCTGCTGGAACAGTGAGCCCGCGTAGTCGGCGCCGCCGAAGTTGTCGGCGAACACCGAGGGTTTCAGGTAGAAGAGCGCGAGGATCACGAAGAAGACGATCGGCACGACCTTGGCGACGGTGACGATCCGGTTGATCGCGGCGGCCTCCTTCACGCCCCGGCTGATGAGCGCGAAGAACAGCCACAGTCCGGCCGAGGAGAGCACCACCGCGAGGACGGTGTCGCCCTCGCCGAGCGCGGGGGCGAGGGTGCCGATCGTCGACATGATCAGCACCCAGTACGTCACGTTGCCGACGCAGGCGCTCGCCCAGTAGCCGAACGCCGAGAAGAAGCCCAGGTATTCACCGAAGCCCGCCTTCGCGTACGCGTACACACCGGCGTCTAGGTCGGGCCTGCGGACGGCCAGGTTCTGGAAGACGAAGGCCAGCATCAGCATGCCGGTACCGGCGACGAGCCAGGCGATGAGCGCTCCGGCCACGCCCGTCTCCTGCGCGAACCGGCTGGGCAGGGAGAAGACACCGGCGCCGACCATGGATCCGACGACCATGGTGGTCAGTGTCGGGAGGCTCAGTTTCGCGGTGGTGGTGGACGCCTGGGTTTCGGTGTCGTTCTTTGCCATGAGATCATCACGTTAACAACGGAATACCCTGAATGCCCGATCAAGTTGCCCCAAATGCCTGATCGGTCGATCGGTCCTATGGTGCTGTTATGGAGCACGCACTCAGCCCTGCGACCCTCTCCGAACTGCGCCGACCGCGCACCTATCCGGCGGTGTCGGTCCTGACGCCGACGCACCGCCGCGAACCCGAGAACAGCCAGGATCCGGTCCGGCTGCGCAATGTGGTGGCCGAGGCCAAGAAGCAGCTGGAGAACGACCCGGCGGTCCCACGCGAGCGGCGCATCGACGTCGCCCGGCAGCTCGATCAGGCCCTCACCGAGGTCGACCTGGCGCACGCCGAGGACGGTCTGGTGATCTTCGCCGCACCGGGCGAGCACCAGGTGTGGTCCCTGGCCCGTGCCGTACCGGAGCGGGTGGTGCTCTCGGACACCTTCCTGACCCGCAACCTCGTCTCCGCGCAGGCCTCCGAGCGCCCGTTCTGGGTGCTGTCGGTCTCCGCCGACCGTGCCACGCTGTGGAACGGCGGTGTCGACCGGGTCACCGAGCACCACGCGGGCGGATTCCCGCTGACCAGGACCCGCGAGAACTTCGACGCCGAGCGCCTGGAGCGGATCGGCGACATGCCGAGCACCTTCCGGGACGAGGGCACACGCCACTTCCTGCGGGACGCCGACACCGCGATGGCGGGACTCCTGCGGAACGACCCGCGCCCGCTCTACGTCACCGGCGAGACCGCGGCGCTGTCCGCGCTGGACGACGTCGGCAGTGTCACCAAGGACGCGGTGCACGTCCCGCACGGCGGGCTCGCGCACGGCACTCCGGACGCGGTGTGGCAGGCGGTCCGGCCGCTGGTTGCCGCGGAGGCCCGCAAGAGCACCGACGCGGTGACCCGCGAGCTCGAATCGGCGCGCGGGCGACGGGCGTTCGCTGCCGGTGTCGACGAGATCTGGCAGAGCGCCCGGGAGGGCCGGGTACGCCTGCTGGCCGTCGAGGAGAACTACCGGGTCACGGTCCGCGACGACGGCGGCGACCATCTGGTGCCGGCCGAGAGCGGCGACCTCGACGCCCGCGAGGACATCGTGGACGAGATCGTCGAGCAGTGCCTGGAGACCGGTGCCGACGTCCGCTTCGTACCGGACGGCACGCTGGACGGGGCCGACGGCATCGCGGGAGTGCTGCGGTACTGATTCACACGCTCCCGAAGAGCGCGCTGAGCCCCTGCTCGACAGCCTCACCGAGGTCCTCCTGTCCCTCGCCGACCACGGCGTAGGTCCGCAGCAGGAAGCGGCGCAGGGTGGGCGTGTCGAACTGGAGGAGGGCCAGGCCGTACGGCGAGTGGAACTCCACGACCGTGATGCCCCCGCCGCACGGCCAGATGTGCACGTCCCCGCCGCCGGCCGGGCCGCGCAGCCCCTCCTCCAGCAGGGCGCGGGCGAAGGTCCAGGTCGCCGCCTGTCCGTCCAGGCACACCTCGGGCGGGAAGTCGACACACATGGCCAGCGGGTCGCTGGAGCTGTAGCGCAGGGTCGCGGGGACGTGCAGTTCCCGGTTCTCCGCGGTGATCAGACGGGCGCGGGCGGGCTGCTCGAAGGTCGTGTCCATGTTCTTAGGAGCTCGCAGGCGGCCTTTGCATTACGCCGGAGCACAGGTGATTTTGTGTGATGTGCATCACATTCGCACCGTCAGGTCCTGCCCACCTGTGCCAAACTCCCTAGAACACAGGGCCGTCGAACACACAAATGAACACCGGGTCGACCATCCCGACGACCCGCCAAGTCATGTAGGGAACCTACGACTTGGGCCCCCGACCGGCGTAGACGAGACGCCCTGTACGACCGCTCCGTGAAGACTGTGGCATATGCCAGAAGCACCACCGTATCGTGTGCCGCCAAATCCCTTACAGCGCGTCGCAGCCTGTGCAACAGTCGTAACGGTCCCTCCGTCCCGCCTTGGTCGAACCGTCCCGCATCGGAGTGCGTCATGCCGTCCCACCTCTCCGCGGACCGCCCCGCCGCCCAACCGCCAGGACGCGGCTCGGTCGACGCGCTCATATCGCAGGCGCGGCGGCTCAAGGGCGACGTGGACGCGGTACGACGGGACGCCCCGAGTGACGGTACGGACCCCCAGGACCGCTGGCAGCGTGCGCTCTACGACCTCGCACTGCACCAACTCAGCGATCTGGACGCCCACTTGGCGCAGCTTCGGGACGGTCCACCACCCGTGCCGCCGGCCCCCGGCGCGGAACCCGCCGCACGATCCGCACCGCCCGCTCCCCGGCGCGGCTCGCTGCTCAGCCGGGTCGGCAGCGCGGAGTGGAACCTCCTGACGGACGAGGCGAGTTGGTCCGGGGAGCTCTACCGGATCCTGGGCCGCGACCCCGCCGCTCCCCCACTCACCCTCGACGAACTCCCCTCCCTGGTGCTCGACCAGGACCGGCCGAGACTGACGGCCATGGTCACCGGCTGTCTGGTCGACGCCCAGCGCATCGACGGCGAGTTTCGTGTCGTGCGCCCGGACGGCGAGGTGCGCACCGTCCACATGATGGGCGAGCCCGTGCTCGCCGCCGACGGCAGCACCGCCTCGATGTGGGCCGTGCTGCGCGACGTCAGCGAACTGCGCCGCAGCGAGCGGGCGGTGAGCGAGACCCGTGACTCGTTACAACGCCACCGGCAGCGCGCGCAGAGCGAGCACCGGCTCGCGGTCGAGCTGCAGGAGGCCGTGCTGCCGCCGTGGCGTGGCTCCCTGCGGCTCCCGCACCAGGGCACCGAGACCCTGGACCTCGCCGCCCACTACCTGCCCTCGTCGACCAGCGCCCTGATCGGCGGCGACTGGTACGACGCGCTCGAACTGGCCGACGGGCAGACGCTGTTGAGCGTCGGCGACCTCACCGGTCACGGAGTCGCCGTGGCCTCCGGCATGGCGACCCTCCTCGGCGCCGTCCGCGGCATGGCGATGGCCGGCACCGAGCCC